>CAJXVU010000105.1 GCA_913062555.1 uncultured Bacteroidota bacterium | reverse complement strand
CCAATCTCTATTCATATCAAACCAATAATGATTGGTTCTTCCACCAGGCCAAACTTCATGATATTCTCTATCGTTTGGATCTGGATTGATGTTGGAGGCCTTATTAGTATTTGCCCAATAGGCAAAACGTTGTAATCCGTCAGGATTAAAAGAAGGGTCAAATAAAATCACGGTATTTTTTAATAGATCGTCTACTTTATCGCCTTGTGCAGCTGCTAAATAATAGGCTGCTGCTAAACCAGCATTTGCCCCACTTGGTTCGTTACCATGAATAGAAAATCCTTGATACACAACAATAGGATCTTTAGAAACATCTAAGGAAGCGTCGTTGGTTGCAGCAATATGACGTTGTCTAATGGCTTCTAATCTTTGATGATTGCTTGGTGATGTTATTGTTAACAATAACAATGGTCTACCCTCTGCTGTAGTTCCTCTATTTTCTATAGAGATTCTATCAGAAGATTTTGCCAACGCCTTCATATACTCGGCAAGCTTATCGTGCGTAATGTGCCACGCTCCTACTTCATGGCCAACTACTGATTTTGGTGTAGGGATGTTTTTATTGTAAGTGACATCTTTTGGCAAATAGTACGATAAATCTACCTGTTGCGCAGATACAACACAGGTAACAAATAAAAATAGTAACGCTAATTTTTTCATTAGAAATAGTTTGGTTATACATAAAGATGACAAGGTATAAAAAACTATTAGTCTACTGAATTTCAATGAACCCTATTTAACTTTTCTTTAACAGCATGTTGAAACTAATATTTTTAGTGCTGCTTTTTTTTGTTAACTTTAGCACTGCTAAGGAAATGAATGCTTCATGTAAAAAATAATTGCTGTTTTACAATAAATGCTTTTTTATTGCTGCGTTTCTTTAATGGATAACACCAACAAAAACTAGCGTTATCCGGAACATCAACCCGGATAACATCATAAAATATAAACATATAACCAGTTGTGTATAATGCCCGAAATGAAAAAACAAATAAACATAAAACTGATTTTATTAGAATCTGTCGCTCTGATTTTTCTAATAAATGGATTACAAAGGTTATACATGGCATCTCAAGGATTGAAATATGATGCTTTGTTGAACGAAAACTGGGACAAATTTAAATCTCTAACTTCTGAAAGTCTTGGAGATTTTTTTGCTATGAGAGCATTTTGGACTTTAGGATTTATATCCTTTGGAATCATAGCAATTGGAGTAATAAATTGGAAAAAAGGAGTTGCAATTATCAACTCAATTATACTTTTTATAATAATACTTGGAGTTACAATGACAGGGTTTTTCTTATCTGGAATTACAAATAACTATCTGAATTATTTTTGTGGAATATTTACCGAGAATTATGGAACATCATTTTTCGTAGGCGGAAATATATTAACCATAATTGGAATTGTAATACTATGGAAAACTATAAATTTGAATAAAAACACTATACACAACACCGTATAAAATTAATTGCTTGCCATTCGGTAAAATAAAAATTTAGTTTTAAATTCACCCTTGAAAAAGGCTATGAACCTTTCGGTACACAATTTTAAAACACTCGGAATATTTTGGTTCAGCACCTTTGCGGTTTGATTTCGCCAAAATGGGTGGTTTTAAAATTGACAACCGCAACTAAATCATACACAAAAACGTTGGCAACAATATGGAAAATCATTTTTCAACTAAAAGCATAGTTTAAACTAAGTATTTAGTTATATTTGAATTCATTCTATAAAAAGACCATATGAAATTCAACTATTTATTAAAAGCAATTTTTATAATTTCAATAATTATTGGAATCAACAGTTGTAAAGGGAAGACAAAAAATAAAGTAGAAATTGTTAATAATAAAAAAGAAATTGGAGTCTTCGATTTTGATGATAAGCAAAAACTATCTATATATAACAAGTTGAATTTAGATGAAACTCATCCAAATCTACTTAACCCTCAAATTTCTAAATCTGACTACAATTCAGTAATGAAATCTTGGATTGATTTACATCAAAGAATTGGACAATATCTATCTGAAAATGAATTTACTTGGGGAGTAAAAGACAATTCAATAACTATAGTTCAAAAAATCTATTTCAAGAATAATGGAGTAATACAAAATTATTTCTTCAAGGTTTTAAATAAAGATGTAACTAAAGAAAAAAAAGAACAGTTTGCTAACCTGGTATCAACCTTTGCCAAAGACAACCAAATTGAATTTAAAAGAGATGGAGATTTTGCTCAATGTGGAAAAACTAAGTATCTGAATAAATAAATA
>CAJXVU010000104.1 GCA_913062555.1 uncultured Bacteroidota bacterium | reverse complement strand
ATTAAAGCTATATACCCTCCAAGGTCACCTCTAACATGATCTAAAGATGATAAATCATATTCGCCAAGAAACATTTTCAGTATGGGGTCCAGTAGTATGTCAAAACCAATAATAAGTAGTACAGTTATGAGCAAACTCTTTAAAACTGTTTTCTTGTTTATTTTTTTTCCAATCCCGAATTTTGACCAATCAAAATTGCTTCCCCATAAAATTAGAAAGGCAATACCAAGTCCGAAAAAAAAGACGAAGTTTCTATCAATAAACCCAAATATTGGCGCAATGAGCATTATTAAAACTACTACATAGGGTTTGCTTAAGTAATTGTATATTTTAGTTTTCATTTCTGTTGATTTCTTAAATTGGTTCAAGCAAAACTAATTTCAATTTCACCCTTATTAAAGTAATAGTTTTAAACACCTAGTTACAAGGGACACAAAAACAGTATTGAGGTATAAAGTGATTTCATCACACTATTAACTAATTTGAATACGCATATAAAGTTGTTTGTCAACTTATTTTGTGATGAAGTTTTATATTGAAGTAGTTTGTTTAGTTCTTATAGTTGCTAACAGGATTGTGTATGGTTTGTTGCGATGGCTGGGACTAATTTGGCAAAAAGAAACGAACCGTAGGAAAATCCGTTTGATTCTCCAAGTCGTTGAGAACCAGCAATTAATTATACACGGTGTTCGCCTTTCGTTTTATTTTTCTTTGTATTCTTGAAATAAACCTATAAATCTGCAGGAATTGTTTTATCCATATACTCAATAACAGATTGCCCTTTATTTAGTAGCTTGTTAAAATGATGTAATTGCCAATGTGTTGAGGAGTAGATCACACGAATCTCCTTTAAAGCCTTTGGGTTGTTTAGGTAGCAACTAAACCACGATTTGTCATGGTTTTTGTTTCCTCCTTCTTTCCAAAATTTATCTGTACCGATTCTATTAAGGCATTCCTGCATAGTGGTCCTATTTGCGTTGCGCACTTGCCCAGGGGTTTCCAAATATTGGTAAATCCGAGTATCATATTGTTCGTAAAATTGTTTTACTAGTAATTTGAGCGAATCGTTATCAATAATTCCAACCTGACCGGTTGCATTCAACTCATCCCAGGTGTTACTTTGTCGTTGTACTGGTATAATTTGGCTAGTATTTAAGTTTTGATCTACAAACAAACTTGAGTCGGCAACAAACTTATCCTTACTTTCGAAAATATTAAGCACGAAACGAGAGCTTCGTTTCTGTTCTTCGAGTTCATAGAGCACGTTTTTTATGTTGGCCACATCATTTTTTACATCATTATTTATTTCGTTGATATAGTCTTTGCCTTGATTTATTCTTTTTCTTCCTTCATTCCAATTATTGATGGAAAGTGCAATCAATATCCCTATTACAACAAGCACAATTTCTCCAATTGCATATTTCAAATACTTTCCTGTTTTGTTTTTCTCCATAAGGTCGTATCGTATTTTTTGAAAGAATTTGATCATTGGTTGGTTGTTGTGCTTTCGTTATTTTTTCTTAATCTCCTTTTCTAATAATTCTAGAATTTGAGTAATTAATGATAATCCCTTTTCATGGCTTAGTGTTAGTTTGTCATTTTGATAAATAATGTTCTCTGTGTTGTTTTCAAATGCAAGTTCATCTAATAGATTTCTATTATCAATATCAAAACCAGAATTTGGAAACACATTATTTTTAACAGTTTCTGCGGAGGAAACAGCATCGGCATTTAACCAACTAGCTTTTTCTATTATCATAATAGAAACTCTATCTCGTGCAATCTCGAGTTCTTTTTCGCGAGACTTGATGTAATCAAAAGCAGGATTCCAAGAAGATAACTTATTTCTTAACTTTTGATTTCGAATAATCCCTAAGCTTCCCGAATTAACTAGATCATCCAAGTAACCATTTCTTGGATAAAATTCATTAATATCATTTAAATCATTGAGTGAAGTATTAAATTCAACCCTTGTCATAGATTTTGGCTTATTCCCTGTATGATTTAGAATTAGAAATTGTGTTCCTATATTTTCTTTGGTTTCGATTAAGATGCTATCCAAAGTCCTATAATTATACTCAAAATCCTGCGTTAAATTTACTAGCGCCACTTGTTCCTCTTTATTCTGGATACGCTGTTGGTTCCAATTATTAATTTGCAAAGCAATTAGAATTCCAATCACCACAAGCACAATTTCTCCAATGGCATATTTTAAATACTTTCCTGTTTTATTTTTTGAGAGCAGGGATTTTCTAATTTGTCTAAAAAAATTTATCATAATTTAAAATTTGTTAGTCAGCAAGCGGCTATCTCCACCAAAGATCTACTAGACCTTTGATTTTGTGTTACAAAATTATGATGCGACAATCTAAAGAATTTTATCATAGGAATAAATAGGGATGTAGCTAGTTGATTTCTAGTTAAATATAGTATTTATTATTTAGAGTTTAAAAATTGCTTTACTAGATTGTAGGTAATTTGCCTTCAGGATTTTAGTGAAGTGACAGATTTGTGACACTATATATCTTAGCATCTGCTACAGGACAGAGTGTTAAGAAAATGTCTGGTAGATATTTTTAGCGAATGGGCCAGTTGGCGCGTGGCTAATTATGTAATAGTCTATAAACAAAAAAAGGAACCACTTTACGGGATTCCTCAATTTGTTGATTTTAAAATCAGTGCTTAGTTAGAATTTATGCTAAAAGCTAGCAATATATTATATGCGTTGTTGGCCTACCTTACTTTTTTATAAACTTAATTAT
>CAJXVU010000103.1 GCA_913062555.1 uncultured Bacteroidota bacterium | reverse complement strand
AAAAAACCAAGGGATTTACCAAGTCCTTTTTCAAAATAGTCCGCTGCGATTTTCATTCCAATCGGATAGATTCCTGCCAGAAAAAAACCTGTTAGAAACCGTAGGGAAAGTAGACTGGTTAGACTATTTCCTTCATATATGATTCCCAAATTAAATAGAGCTCCGATGACCGCACAAACAAAAAACACTTTTGACGGTGAAATACGGTCGGCAATTGTCAAAATGGCAAAGCTCAACGTTCCTACAATAAATCCGGCTTGTACAGCAGAGGTTAAATGACCTAATGCAGTATCCCGAAGGTTGAAATTTATTGCGAGATCTGCAATAACCACATTACCAGCAAACCAAAGAGAGGTGCAGCAGAACTGAGAAATTACGATTACCGGAAGTATTAATTTAGATTGCGTCACTTATTATTTATTATACACAACGGTTAGTATAAGAATAGTAGTGGAATTCAAGGCACTTACTTTAAGTTTATCACCAAACTTTGTATAAAGGTACTCACTTTGAATTTAGCAATATAACCGCTGTTATTTTTATACATTGTTACCTGCTGGCGTTATACACACTCAAATTAAAAACCTATTCAACAATAGGTTACAATTAAATGTCCGCTTCCTTCTAAGCAGACGGTTATAGGTTCAAATCCTATCGCGATCACAAAAAGACTTACATGTTTCTGTCTGTCTTTTCTGTTGCAAGTCCTAAATTTACATGAGATTAATTTAATATATTTGCATTCGTAAAATCTTAATACAAAACTCACTATGCATTTAAAAGGAATTTCAATTAGCCTTAAGTGGCAATCTATCCTATCAGCATTTTTACTGTCCATTGGTTTTCTAAATGCACAAATTTCTACAGACAGTTTAATCTTACACTATGATTACAATGGAGACGCTACAGATCAAACCACCAACTCCTTCGATGGTGTAATCAATGGAGCAAGTTTAACCACAGATCGAGATGGAAATCCGAATATGGCATATGATTTCAATGGAACAACGGATTATATTTCCTTACCTTATGATTCATTACTACAACCTGATTTCCCTTTTTCGGTTTCTTTCTGGTTTAAAGCAGATAGCATACCAGCTCCTAGCACCCTTGGGACTTATCTGTTTGCCAGTGATGAAGAGCAGGATGTTTACAGTGGCTTTTTCATAATGTTCAATACTCTGGGGCAAATAACGATGCATTATGGTAACGGCTTAGGTATAGGGGGCACACATCGTAGAACCAAGAAATCTATTACTGTTTTGGATACAGTCAATTGGCATCATGTTGCTGCAGTCTTCAATGGATTAAACGACATGGAGCTCTATATTGATTGTGAATTGGATGAAGGAGTTTACTCGGGAAGCGGTTCATCCATGTTTAACTATGGTAATGCCGGGAAGATTGGAAATAGTATTGGAGGACAGATTCTAAATTATTTTGACGGGAAGATGGATGATCTCTACTTCTACAGCAGATCTCTAAACCTGAACGACATTAGTCAATTGTGTACCGAAATCACGCTTTGTGAAGTAGATACATCAATCAGTATATCCGGGGATACTTTAATTACAAATTTAGCCGGAGCTGAGTATCAATGGTTGGATTGCAAAGAAAACTACGCAAGCTTGGAAGGGGATACTTTTCAAAATTTCACCCCACCAAATACCGATTATTATGCAGTTGAAATATCCTACAATGGATGTATAGACACCTCTGCATGTGTTCGAATAGATCGTTTGGACTTATCTGAAATTGAAATCTTAGATCAAATTGAACTTGTTACTGATCCGAATTCAAATTTAGTCAACCTACATTTAATAGAGTCCATGGAATTTAATCTTGAAGTATATAATCTTTTGGGAGAAAAAGTATACCAAAAGAATGATATAAAGGATAATTATTTCTCATTCTACTTTAATGAAGGGACTGGTGTTTATTTTCTCCGTGCATTTAATAAGGATTTAAATAAAACCATAAAGTTCATTCTAAAATAATAAGGTCTTTTTCTTGAATAAAAGCTGGTAATCCAGGAAGTATGATTCAGATATTTCGGGAGGAGAATTAATAAGCCGTTACATAAGTAGCGGCTTTTTTTTGTGTCTTGTTACTTCTGCTGACGTTATACACTTCAATAAAATTTAACCTAATTCAGTCTAAGACATGAAGCATTCAAAATAAAAGTCACAAAAACATTGCAAATTTTTCACACCACTAAATTTAAAAACTGAAACACAACTGATTACAATTAAATGTCTTCTTCCTTCTAAGCAGACGGTTATAGGTTCAAATCCTATCGCGATCACAAAAAAAGACTTACACGTTAGTGTAGGTCTTTTTTATTTTCTAGCCTGTCAAGTTTACTAGTAAAGCGTGGGAAACGAAAAAGAACTAGCGAGCAGAGCGTTGTCTTTTTGTGTTTTAACTTAAGCACCCAAAGGATCTTGAAAAAATCCTATCGCGATCACAAAAAAGACTTATATGTTTTATATAAGTCTTTTTTGTTTTTAGGTCTGTCAAGTTTATTGTAAAGGTCAAAAAACAAAAAAGAATAAGCGAGCAGAGTAAGTGTCTTTTTGTGTTACCACTTAAGCTCCCAAGCATCATGAAGTAATCCGGATAGAAGAGAATACCTCAGCGTTTTCTTTGAGGGACACTGAGGGGTGTTAAAGTATTCATTTCATCTATTGTTATGGGTGTTTTTTAGGTTTTATTCGACACCCTCCTCCTCAAATGGAAAATAGTCTAATACGTCATATTTCCAGACATTTGTAGGAAATATTACAATTAAGTTAGCTGTTTTGTCACCTATGTTTTTAAATGCATG
>CAJXVU010000102.1 GCA_913062555.1 uncultured Bacteroidota bacterium | reverse complement strand
TTGTGAAGCTTGGGATAATAGGAATAATTAAATTTTTGCTTGTATTATTCCTTCCCAAAACTGTCTCTATCCAATTTCAATAAAATGACATTTAAAAAGTACAGCAATTTCCAAAAAGGCTATATATTACTCAAAATACTAGCTAAAAAGCCCATATTTTGAATGGTACACCTGTTTTACTCGTGATTTTACTATTTTACAAGAGAATTTGAAAAATCCACATTGCAAAAAGGCTATATAGTAATTTGGTGTACATAAATATAAAGAGTCAAATAGGTCAAAAAGGCGTGTGTGGACACTCTTGTGTGAGTGCCTTTAAATTAAAAAAATGCTAATGAAAAATCCATATAGTTATATGATGGAAGTTGATGGAAAAAAAAAGAGATTGATACCATTTGAAAATAGAATTGTAATTAGGTGCATTTGGTCTATCATTTTGTATTGTTATTTTGTGTATTTAACAAATTCTACTTGGGGTATTGGTTATATTGAGCTAATTATAGGGGTTTTAACAGTAGCACTCTTAATTGATTTAGTATCTAATTATAGAAGAGAAAAAGGATTATTATTAAAATGTGAAATTTATAAAAATGATAATCTTGTAAAAATAACTCATCAAAAATTTAACAAAGAAGAAGTAATTAGTATCCCTTATGAAGGATTTGATATTGAATTAAAACAACATTGGTGGGGTCAATTTCTTTTCCCAAATTACAGCCTAATATTTAAAAGCAATGACAAAATAATGTTCAAGCAAAAGGGAAATATGGTTTGGGATAAAAATGTTGTAAAATCAAAATATCAAGAGATTATGAATTTTATGAATTCTTAATGAGATAACTTCACGTTATTCCAATTAGGGACTTATAAAACACCTTCATCCCTAAAGCTATAATACCCATTTCTAGTTATTATCAAATGATCTAGTAATTCAATATCCATATACTTGGCACAAGTGACTGTTTTGTCCTTATTGACCTTTTGTGTTATATTAGTGAAGTTATAAAGTGTTGACACTCTTGATTGTGCTCGTGAAGTTTAAGGATTAGTCAATTTTAAATTGAGATTATATGAGGGATGTAGTTACAAACTACACCCAGAGGGAGTCAACAAACCTTGAAGGTGAAATAAATTTCCCAAAGGTGGTAACAGATAGCTTAATAGTTGAATATATTGGTCATTACACTGTAAGAAGTTCGCTAAAAAAGGCAGATTATATTGAAGTTTTCATTCAAGAGATGCCTAATTGGTACAGATACTTTACAGATACTAGGTGGAAGTTCAAAAATGGAGAACTTTATGCCCCTAAGAACAAGGAAACTTATAAGAAAAAGTAGAAGTGTCCTAACTGTCCTTTTGAGCACTATTGTCTGCTTGATACTCACTTAAGTTCTTGCATAATATATTGTAAATTAGTAAATTATAGATTATGGAATAAGAGATTTTTAATATTGTAGTGCCATGAGGGTTATTGGAACATTAATTTTGGTTGTATTGCTTATATTCTCTTGTAAAAAGGATGATAAGTTTGGTGGTGGAACTCAAGAGGATTTGATTGGTAAATGGGTAATAGTTATTCCCGATGGTATGGAAACAGCAATAAATGAATGTAAAAAGCTGAATAATATTCAAATTGATAGTTTGGGAGACGGGGTATGGGAGAGAGGCTCCTTTGGTGTTAATGATTCTTGTATTTCAAAAAAAGAGAATCATAGTTTCATAGTTTCTAATAATATAATTTACATTTCAGGACGCCCTGAACACCAAGATATTGATTCTATTCAAGGATATTTTATTGATAATAACACAATTTCCATTACATGGAGAGTTTCAATTTGGACTGTTTCGACAACTACTACAATATATGATAGGTCCCCAGAGTAATATGTTAAACGAGCTGACAATTCTAGTCTAAGGCTTTCAATATTATGTAACTAAGAGTAAATGAGGAGGTTGTTCTTCGATCCTGTTTATTAAACTGTTATCTTCACCTCAACCAATATATCCAACTCAATCCCCGAAACTCGTGTATTAAAATATTGTAAATCAGATATTTAAGAATTATCTTTAAGTCTGTGAGATTGTTTCTAAATTTAGTGATAATGAAAGTTTTAAGGTTACTATATATTTCAATTGTTATTGTCTCAATTGTTAGTTGTGATCCGGATCTAGATATAGATTTAGGTTCTGGTGGTTCTAATTGTTGCCAAGAAAAAGACTCATTAACGACTTGTGTTCAATTTATAGATAGTGAAACAAGTGAACCCTTGGAAGGTGTTTATTTTACAATAAATTATTCGGGTTGTGGTTCCCAAAACTATTCTAATCATTCAGACGGTTCAGGTAATATTTGTTGGGATCATAGGGCTTGCGCTAAAAAGGGAAATTGGTTTGCAAAGATTGATGATTACCAGTGGAAAGGATGTTATAAGGCTATTTCGTTCAATGAGGAAATACATATGGAACATGCTACCTATTTGAAATTTAAGATTAAGAATGTTTCACCAAGTTCATCATCTGATGAAGTAATTATTTCGTATAAAAACCTTGCTTGTCATGGTCGTGAAGATATTAGTTTTAAAGGAAGTAATGTGAATAAAACATTGGTGGTAGAAGCAAGTCCATTGGATATTCATCCCGTAATTGTTACAGCAACAGGAGCCAATGAATACTACGAACAATTGTATATTGACTATGTTGGATGGGATACTACGTTAGTTGAAATTGAGTATTAATCCACTCTTCATTGATGTAGATATAAATTACAGTAAATCACTAGTATAACCTCAACCAAAATATCCAATTCAAAAGTCAATTCAATCTCCTTTACTTCAAGTCCATAATAGTAGAATTTCTCCTTACCAATATACTTATAAGAATC
>CAJXVU010000101.1 GCA_913062555.1 uncultured Bacteroidota bacterium | reverse complement strand
TCTCACTAATAGTTCAATATCATGAGGTAAGTTTGGATAAACAAGAAACAAAAATTCGAAAGCAGCATGTTTTGAATTATGTCGATGATCCAGAATCCAATAATTTACAATTGGATGAATTAAAAAAACACTGGATATTTACTGTGTCGGAATATCTGACATTTATCTGTTTGATTCTCTCAATTGCGACGCTCATCGGATATGTATATTTCTCTGAGCTATAATATAGATTAAACGTTTTACAACAATGGCTATAATTCATTGTGGTTTTGTTCCACACCAAAAAATAGTAAATTTAACACGGCTGATTTCTATAGCGGAAAATCCTAGCGGATTTATCCACAACGAAATCATAGCCTAACCGTTAGGTGCAAGTTTGAAAAGAGGAATAACCATTATATTTTACAACTAAAAACATGGAAATAATAAACCAACTTTTAACTATTGACCCCAATCATATTGTGATTGGATTGATTGTCGTCTTTTTTTCATTAGAAATGGCTATCATTCGTCCAATTAATTTTAAAGGTAAACTCAATCATTTATTTAATAGTTTCCTATTTCAATTAATTGCAATTTTCATGGGTACACTTCTTGGATTTATGGCAATTACAACATTTGATTTTATTTCTCAAAATGAGTTTGGACTATTTAATTGGGTTCAAATACCATTTTGGTTAAAAATAACAGTTGGTGTTTTTTTAATTGATTTTGCAGATTATTGGTTTCATAGATTTGACCATAAAATTCCCATCCTATGGAGATTTCACAGAGTACATCATAGTGATACTTCAATGGATGCATCAACTGCTATTAGGACTTTTCCAACAGAACTGATTTACTTTACTTTTGGAGAGTTAATAATTTCAGTGATTTTTGGACTTGATATAATCTCCATGAATATTTTTCTGCTTATTCTGCTTCCTGCATTGTTCATCCAGCATACCAGCTTACAATATCCCAACTGGGTAGATAAAACCCTTGGATGGTTAATAATGATGCCTAACTTTCACAAGGTACATCATGAACAAGACCAATTCTATACAGATTCTAATTATGGTACTTTATTTATTCTTTGGGATAGACTTTTCGGAACGTTCAAAATAAAACCTGTTAATGAAATCAAATATGGGCTTAAAGAATTTGAAGGAAATAAGAAACAATCTTTTGCATATTTGATTAAAAGCCCATTTATAAATATTAAACGAGTTACGAATAAAAAACCAGCACCTAACAAAGTATAAAAATAATAGCCGAAATAGTAGTAAATATTAACATTGTAGTCCACATCAAAATTAGTAGAAAATTGAAAAATCCTGCTTCCGAAATCGGCTACTATTCTTATACAAACCGTTAGCACTAATTTTCACGGCTGTAACATATAAACTTATATATCGTCTAGTAAGCATCAATCTCTTTTTTAAAAAAATATATGACAATTTTAGTAGTAGGTGCAAGTGGGGCAACAGGAAGACAGCTAATTGAACAACTTTTAATTCAAGGACATAATGTTAAGGCAGTTGTGAGATCCCCTGAAAAATTGCCAGAAGCCTGGAAAAGTAATGAACGTATAAAAATTATATCTGCAAGTCTTTTAGATTTAAGTGATAAGGAAATGATTGAATTAACTCTTGGTTGCCATTCAATCGCGTCATGTCTAGGACATAATATGAATTGGAAAGGAATTTATGGACAACCCAGAAAACTTGTGACAGAAGCTGCTCGTAGACTTTGTAATGCTGTAGAAGCCAATAAACCAGAAAGCCCAATTAAATATGTTTTAATGAACACTACAGGTAATCGCAATCGTGATTTAAATGAACCTATTTCGTTTGCCCAAAAATGTGTTATTGGACTTTTAAGGCTGCTTTTACCTCCTCATACTGATAATGAAAAAGCAGCAGATTATTTACGTACCCAAGTTGGAAAAAACAACCAATTTATTGAATGGTCTGCTGTAAGACCCGATGGTTTAATTGATGATGATAAAGTAACCGATTACGAAATACATCCATCTCCAATTAGAAGTGCAATTTTTAATGCTGGAAAAACCAGTCGTATAAATGTTGGCCATTTTATGGCAAGTCTAATTAGTGATAGTGATTTATGGAGTAAATGGAAAGGGCAAATGCCTGTAATATATAATAAGTCGTCTGAAAATTTAAAAGTTTAATTCTCACGGAACAAATCATATATGAGCACATTAACACTAATAAGAAAAAACAATGAACCGATTCGTTAAATTCCTAGAAAAAAACACTTCAGGAAAAAAAATATTGGGTCTTTTTATACTGACCAATGTTGTTTACTTATTTATGTTATTTGTAACGATTCCGAAAACAATGGGATTTTCGAACGGAATGAAATTGTTAGATATGTTACCAACTGGATATAATCGGGACTACGTAAATGAATTATTTAGGACACTTGGTGAAAATGGACGTGAAATTTATTTAACTAACCAATTACCTGTGGACATGATTTATCCGCTACTTTTTGGACTAACTTATTCTTTACTATTAGCATATTTTCTTAAAAAATTAAACAAACTCAAATCTCCTTTTACTTATCTATGCTTGTTGCCAATAATTGCTGGAATCGCGGATTATCTAGAAAATATCGGAATTATCACAATGCTGAATAGTTATCCAGACTTGACAGAGACTACAGTTAATGCAACCAATACTTTTTCAGTTATAAAAAGCACTTCAACCAGCATATTTTTTATTGCCGTGATAGTAATCTTTATAATACTTGGAATTAAATTCGCAAAAAAGAAATAAAACTAGTGCTAACAACGTATAAAATTAATTGCTAGTTTCTAGCCTACTTACGAAAGTCCTCGCGGACTTTCTATCTGTGATTTATTTGCTAAATTAGGTGCTTAAAACACGCAACTAATCTTATACAAACACGTTGGCAACAAGCTCCTACAGAAGTAAACAATGAACCAAGTAAGAAAATATTTTGAACAAATAGTTGAATTAAACG
>CAJXVU010000100.1 GCA_913062555.1 uncultured Bacteroidota bacterium | reverse complement strand
TAAAACAAAATATGAAACATTCGTTGTTACAGTTTTTATTTGGCTTAAAAAGTGCCTCAGCACCTTTGCGGTCAGATGTCGGCACACTCTGGACGAAAGCCAAACAAAACTGTCAATCCACAACGACACCATAACCAAAACCGTTGGCAGTAATTGTGAGATTAAACCTTTCATTTAATATTTAGTCTAAAAATAGAAAATCATATTATGAGATTTATACTTCTATTTGCTTCACTTTTTTTATTTAGTTGTAATAAAGACGATAATGAACAAATCATACCTACAGTAGATGATTTAACAGCCACTATCGAGTACAATCAAATTGATGGAATTGATTCGAATTTATTGAGTTTGGATATTTATTATAATAATGAAACTAATATTCAAAAACCTGTTATTGTTTATGTTCACGGAGGCGGTTGGAGTATTGGAGATAAATCAAGTCAAATTGAAAATAAGATTAATCTATTTCGTTCTTTAAACTATATTTTGATTAGTGTAAATTATAGATTAAGTCCATTTCCATTTGATATTTCAAACCCTAATAGAATTAAATACCCTGACCATAACAATGATATTGCAGATGCATTGTTATGGATTTATGATAACATAGGACAATATGGAGGAAATAAAAATAAAATAGGATTACTTGGACATAGTGCAGGAGCTCACCTTGTTGCTTTAACTGGAACAAATGGGAGTTTTTTAGAAAGCAAAGGTTTAAGTCTTTCAAATATTAAAGGTGTTGCCGTTATAGATACTGAAGGTTTTGATATTAATGAACAAGTAATGAATGGAGATAATCAAAATATGTATATTAATGCTTTTGGAACCGACATTGCTCAAAATGTTAACGCTTCACCAATATACAATGTCATAAATACTATTTCTTATCCAAAATTCCTTATTGCAAAAAGAGGAAACTCTCAAAGAATTCAGTATGCTAATGATTTCATTAATATTTTAGAAGCAAATGGAGTATCGGTTTCTCAAGTGAATGGTAGTATTTATGACCATAGTGGAATAAACAATGCTATTGGAGAGCCAAATGAAACTCTGATAACTAATATGCTAAAGGATTTTCTAGTTGAATGTTTTGAATAAAAACTACTGCCAACAACGTGTATAAAACATAGCTAGTAAGTGCTAAATCAAAAGGTTCGTGCTTATTTGCGAAGACCGCCAAATTTTTAAATTTGGCTTTTAAAATTGATAAGTTAAAAACAAAATATAAAAATTCGGCTCTGTGTTTTACCGAAAATGTAGTATATTTTTACACACTACGTTTCATACACAAACACGTTGTACCTAATTCGAGAAAATGATTACGGAAATAAATAAAGCTTGGAATTGGAAGGAATTCAATGCAACTGAAATCATTCGCACGAATGAATTTGGAAACGTGGTTTTCAAAACGAACAAAAACGAATATTGGAGAGTTTGTCCCGAAGAAATTAGTTGTGAAAAAATTGCGGAATCTGAATCTGAATTTGTGCGAATTTCTACCGACATTGAATTTATAGAAGACTGGGAAATGACAAACCTTGTGAATATTGCAAAATCGGAGCTCGGAGAGTTAAAAGAAAACGAAAAATATTGTCTGAAAATGCCAGCAGTTATTGGTGGGGAATATGAGAAGTCAAACCTTGGAAAAATAAATTTTTCAGAACTTATTTCCATTTGCGGAGATTTAGGATTTCAGATGAAAGATTTAAAGGACGGACAAAAAATAAAACTGATGACAAAAAACTAGGTACAACAACGCGTATAATTCATTGCTTGCTATTCGGTGAAATCAAAAATAAGTTTTAACTTCACCATTGAAAAAGGCTATGAACCTTTCGGTACACAATTTTAAAACACTCGGGATATTTTGGCTCAGCACCGCTGCGGTCCGATTTCGCCAAAATGGTGGTTTTAAAATTGCACCGCAACCAATCATACACAAACACGTTAGGTGTAATTCTGACCCGTGTAAAATCCTGAAATAGGTTGACTAAAATTTAAACACTTTTAGTTAAACTATGGACACAAAGACAAAACAACCCTGCCGAAAAAAGAACTACAATAAAGTCGGCTTCGAACTCAAATTATTCATCATTGACCAAATTCATAATGGACGTATTTCTGTCAATTATGCTGCTAAGAAATATGATATTTCTAGACCAACTATTCAGTACTGGATTAAAAAATATAGTACTTTAGAGCAAAAGAAATTAGGCATGAGTAAACAAGACGAAATTAAAAGACTCAAAGAGAAAATTGAAGAGTTGGAATTTGTAAAAGATTTTCAACAAGATATTATTGCTGACATGGAACTCATTACTGGAGTCGATATGTCAAAAAAGTCATTGCCCAAAACATTAGCAGACGAGATTCAAAAAAAGAAGCAAGACCGTTTAAAAGAAAATGGTTAATTCAATGTTTTGGGATTAGCAAACAGGCCTTTTACAAACGCCTAAAATCTTATCAAATAAAGCAAAATAACGAGCTTATATTAATTCAATTGGTAAAACAGTGTCGTAATAAGATCGGACAGCAATTAGGCGCTAAAAAGCTATATCATGAATTAAAAAGGGATATTGATAAAAAAGGAATCAAAATGGGCAGAGATAAATTCTATTCTTTCTTAAGAAGCCATAGATTACTAGTGCCAAGAACAAAAAGATATCATATTACAACAAACTCTAATCATCACTTCTATAAATATAAAAACCTTGTATCAAACAAAGTTCCAACCAGAGCTGAACAACTTTGGGTAACTGATATAACCTATATAAAAACACAGAAAGGGCATAGTTATTTAGCTTTAGTAACCGATGCATATTCTAAGAAGATAATGGGATATAAATTAGATTCACATATGAGAACATCACTTTGTATAGATGCGCTGAAAATGGCACTTAAAAACCGTAAATATCCCAATGAAAAACTAATTCATCATTCTGATAGAGGGTTACAATACTGCAACCCAACCTATACCCTATTTGCTGAGTCAAATGGTCTAACAATGAGTATGACTGAAAAATATGACCCCTATGAAAATGCAATTGCAGAGAGAATTAATAGAACTTTAAAATATGAATATGGTTTGAAACTAACCATTAAAAACACTAATTTAGCACAGAAGATTACAAAAAGAGCTATAAATATTTACAACAATCTTCGTCCACATTTAAGTCTCGATTTAAACACGCCAAAGCAGGTACACATAAATCAAAATATTGACTATAAATCGTATCGAAGAAATAAAACAAAACTGGAATTATTAACCTTGTGAAATCACAAAAAAAGGTCAACCTATTTCAGGACATTACACGAATGAGATTTACATTTATAATTTTATTTTTTCACACCGTTTTGGGGTTTAGCCAAGAGATAAAATATGAGCTTT
>CAJXVU010000099.1 GCA_913062555.1 uncultured Bacteroidota bacterium | reverse complement strand
AGCAATCTAAACGGAAGGATAGAAATTAACCATAAAATTGGATAAATTAAGATGTAAGCAAGGAATTGCATTATTTAATTTTAGATTTGCAAGAGCAAATATATACTATATTTGGATTTTACGTTTACACTTTATGGGCAAAATAAATATAATTACAATTATTATCATAGCGGCAAATGTTATTGTTTCGCTAAAAGGATTTAAAGATTTTTCTTTTTTTGAAAAATATAAGTTTAATATTGGAGGTATTCGACGCCGGGAACAAATAAGAATGTTGAGTTCTGGTTTTTTACATGTTGATGAGATGCATTTGATGTTTAATATGCTAACCCTTTACTTTTTTGCAGGGCCAGTGATTGGGCATTTGGGTGAATTAAACTTTTTAATTATTTATTTAGGGAGTTTGGTTATGGGTAATTTGTTATCCTATTATTTTCATAAAAATGAATACCATTATAGTGCCGTTGGTGCTAGTGGGGCAGTAACTGGGGTTTTATATGCTGCCATATTATTAAATCCTGGAATGAGTTTGTATATGTTTTTTATACCCATTCCTATCCCTGCCTATATTTTTGGAATAGGCTACTTATTATATTCAATTTATGGCATGAAAAATAGGGTTGGCAATATTGGCCATGACGCTCATTTTGGAGGTGCCATTGGAGGTTATGTAATAACATTAGTAATAGCGCCTTGGTTATTTTCACAAAATTTATTGATGGTATTTCTACTCGCCGTTCCAATTATATTATTGTACGTGATGCGAAAAACTGGAAAAATCTAATATAAAAAAAGCCTTCTATTAAGAAGGCTTTTTTTTAATCTAGTAAGTCGGAGATTTTCCGTTCTAAAGCAGGACCCCGTAATTTTTTAGCAACTATTTTACCATTCTCGTCTAATATGAATGTAGCGGGGATGGAATTAATATTGTAGAGCCTCGCTACGGGTTCATTAAAATATTTTAAGTTAGAGACATGATGCCATGTTAAATTATCATCATCAATAGCTTTTAACCAAGCAGCTTTAGGATCTTTTTGTCTTCCAGAGCCATCGAGAGAAATACTAATAATTTCCAATCCTTTATCGTGGTATTTTTCATATACTTTTACAACATTGGGGTTTTCACGTCTACAAGGACCACACCAAGCTGCCCAAAAGTCAATTATAGTCACTTTTCCTTTAATATCGTTTAGTGCAATCATTTCACCATTAGGTGCCGGTGCACTAAAGTCTGGTGCGATCTTGCCGATATCCAAATTGGACTGTGCTTCTTTTAGAATTATAAAGGTTGCAATTTTTTGACCTAATAATTTGTTAGTGGCATTTCTATTAACCACATTTTGTAAAAGGGCTAAGCTGGATTTGAATTTCTCAACATCCTGTGTTTTACCAATAATTTGACTTTCTAAAAGGAGTAATGATAATTGTGATTTAGGATGCTCTGCTATAAAATCGTGAGCATACTGGTTAAGTGCTTCAGTTAAATTATCATCTTCAATTACCAATTCATTAAATAAGTCAAAATCATTACTTCTTTTGGCTGCAATGGCTTTTTTTCTTATTTCTGAAATTTCAGTGTTTCGTTTAAGATAGGCTGTCTTAAATAAATTATAATCATCATTATTATCCGTTCCGGTAATTTTTGAAGAGACGATACTGTCTTTATAGAGCTCTATTGTTATACGGCCAGGTTCTAATACAAACGGAAGACTTCCATTAACACTGTTTACTGATATGACCCGAATTGCAGGGTTTTTAATGCTACCTGTAAAGGTAAATGTTTCATTCATTACTATCGCAGTATCGATTATTGCTGCTTTTTTACCGTCATCTACAATTTTTATGTGTGATCGCAAACCATTAATAACACCTTTGGCTACTACCGTTATTTCATAAGTATCTGGTGCTAACGGCTCTTGTTTTTCACAAGAAAAAGCGAAACATATTATTGATAATATTAAAAGTACTTTTTTCATTATGCATTGATTTTGCTGTAAATATAATGGGAATTCTAGATTTTTACAGATTAATTCTGTTAAGAAACCTTTTAAATGGATGATATGTGCAGTGTCGAACTTCAATTTCACTATTTTTGCCTAAAACTTGACAGAAATGACGTATAAGGACACTATTATTGCTTTAGCAACTCCACCTGGAGCTGGGGCTATTGCTATTATTAGAATTTCTGGAAATGATGCTATCACAATATGTGAATCCTTTTTTAAATCGGTAAGTGGAAAACTCTTAAAGAGTCAGCCAACACATACCATTCATTTAGGGCATATTGTTGAAAATGGAAATGTTTTAGATGAGGTATTACTGTCTATTTTTAAGGACCCCAAATCTTATACTGGTGAGAATGTAATAGAAATTTCTTGTCATGGGAGTCATTATATTCAGCAGGAAATTATTCAATTGTTTTTGCGAAATGGTTGCAGAATTGCAAACCCTGGAGAATTTACCCTACGTGCATTTTTAAATGGAAAACTTGACTTGAGTCAGGCCGAAGCAGTAGCAGATTTGATCTCCAGTGATAATGAAGCCTCCCATAAAATTGCAATGCAGCAGATGCGTGGTGGGTTTTCTAATGAAATTAAAGCATTAAGAGATGAGCTATTAAACTTTGCTTCTTTAATTGAATTAGAATTAGATTTTGCTGAAGAAGATGTAGAATTCGCCAATCGGGATCAATTTAAGGCATTAATTAAACGTATTACCAATGTTTTAAAACATTTAATAGATTCATTTGCTGTTGGGAATGTGATAAAAAATGGAATTCCTATTGCAATTGTTGGTGAGCCTAATGTTGGAAAATCTACTTTATTAAATGCTTTGCTCAATGAGGAAAAAGCCATTGTGAGTGATATTGCAGGTACCACTAGAGATGCTATTGAAGACGAGCTGAATATTGGAGGTATTGGGTTTAGGTTTATAGATACTGCGGGAATTAGAGAAACCAAAGATGTGGTGGAATCTATGGGGATCAAGAAAACTTTCGAAAAAATTAAGCTCTCGGAAGTGGTTATTTATTTGTTGGATGCTGCTCAGGTTACTGTAGATAATGCTAAAAATTTCAATATTGAGATTAAACGTATTCAGAATAAATTTCCAAGTAAACCACTAGTTGTTGTTGCTAATAAAATTGATAAGGCTAATTCCAGTTTAATTAAAACGGAATTTAAATATGATAATTTATTATTGCTATCCGCCAAACAGAATTTAGGGGTTGAGGACTTGAAACAAAAACTGCTTGAGTTTGTGAATACAGGAGCATTGCGAAACAACGAAACTATTATTACTAACTCCAGACATTATGATGCTTTACTAAAAGCGTTAGAAGAAATTCAGAAAGTACAGCATGGGATGGATGCAAATCTATCCGGTGATTTATTGGCTATTGATATCAGACAGGCATTATATCACTTTGGAGAAATTACAGGAGAAATTACCAGCGATGATCTACTAGGTAATATCTTCGCGAATTTCTGTATTGG
>CAJXVU010000098.1 GCA_913062555.1 uncultured Bacteroidota bacterium | reverse complement strand
TGATAAAATTTCAAATGGAATCCTGTCTTATCAGGAATGAAAAACTACCTATTCCGCCAAAAGAACGGCGTTAATAAAATGAGTACGGTAAACAATTCTAAACGACCAATTAGCATTAAAAATGAGGCCCACCACTTCCCTGCTGCAGGCATTTCATAAAAATTATTAACCGGACCAAATTCACCTAGTGCAGGTCCGACATTACCTAAACTTGATGCCGAAACTCCAACCGCTGATTCAAAATCTAATCCTAAAAAAGAAAAGCCTAACGCTCCAATAATAAAGGAGAGCATATATAAGATAAAAAAGCCTAAGATATTGAATACAATTTTCTCAGAAATTGATTTTTTATTATATCGTACCGGCAAAATAGCATTTGGATGCATCGTGCGTTTAAACTCTAAAAAACCATTTCTAATCATCATTAAATGACGCACTACTTTAACACCCCCAGCTGTACTTCCGGCCGAACCACCAAGAAACATTAAACCAAAGAAAAACACCAATAAAAACGGAGTCCATAATGTAAAATCGGCAGTTACAAATCCTGTGGTCGTTACAATTGCTAATACTTGAAACAGGCCATGACGAATAGCACTTTCAGCCTCTCCCCACACCATAGGATGACTCACTGTTGAAATTGACACATCGGCATTAAAATATATTACCAATGCAGCAATAACTGTAAATATCCCAATTAACCTGTAATACACTTTAAACTCTTCGTCATTAATAATTTTTTGGATTTTTCCTTTAAATGCAAAATAACTCAAGACAAAGTTTGTCCCAGCTACAAACATAAAAAACATGACTATATATTGGATTAATGGCTGATCATTCCAATGTGCTAAACTTGCGTTTTTTGTAGAAAACCCTCCCGTAGACAAGGTGCTCATAGAATGATTTAAGGCTTCAAAAAAGGTCATTCCTGCTACATTTAGCAAAATGGTTTCGGCTGCTGTATATCCAAAATAAATGAGCCATAAACGCTTTGCGGTATCTGTAATTCTAGGGTGCAACTTATCGGCACTTGGGCCGGGAGCTTCTGCAGCAAATAATTGCATCCCACCAATACCCAGTAAAGGTAAAATGGCAATAGCCAAAACAATTATTCCCATCCCACCAATCCAATGTGTTAAGCTTCGCCAGAACAAAATTCCATTTGGCAATGCCTCAATATCATTTAATATAGTAGATCCTGTTGTGGTATATCCCGAAATGGTTTCAAAAAAAGCATTTGTAAAATCTGGGATCGCACCAGTAAAAATATAAGGCAAACTCCCAGAGAGCGCCATAACTATCCACCCAAAGGTTACTACAATATAACCTTCGCGTTTATTCATCTCCTTTTTATGCGATTTGGTTAACAGCATAATGATTACACCAAAAAGTATCACGGAAATTCCCGCAGACAAGATTTCAAGAGATTCTCCGTCTTTGTAAATCGCACTCACCAAAGAGGCCAATAACATAAAACCACCATTAAATAGGAGTAATAAGCCTAAAAAATGAAATATTATTTTGTAGTTAAGTTTCATTTATTTAAATACTAATAGAAAAAGCTCTCCACTTTTTTAATCGATTGAGGCAAACAACACACAACAACTCTATCTCCAGCTTCAATTCTGAAAGCTCCCAGAGCAATTACTCCATCCCCATTACGGATAACACCTCCAATAATCGCCGAGCGCGGAAAGTCTATAGTCCGGATTTCTCTATTACATATTTTAGAATTTGGTTTAACCACAAATTCTAAAATTTCAGCATTCATATTATTAAGCTTTGTCATGGCAACAACCTCCCCTTTTCTAATATATCTGAAAATATTATTTGCAGCCAGTAACTTTTTATTTATCAAGGTGTCAATACCAATAGAATGTGATAGTTCGAAATAATCCATGTTTTCAACCAAGGCAATCGTACGATTTACACCTTTTGATTTTGCCACTAAGCAAGACATTATATTGGTTTCAGAATTTCCTGTTACTGAGATAAAGGCGTCCATATCCTGGATGTTCTCTTCTTTTAGCAACTCTACATTTCTTCCATCTCCATTGAGAACCAATGTATTTGGCAACTCATCGGCCAAGTCAAATGCGCGTTCTTTATCTTTCTCTATAAGTTTGATCTTGAATTTACTGTTCGTTAAATCCTTGGCTGTTTTAGAACCAATTTTTCCCCCTCCAAGAATCATTACATTCTTAATTTCGGTTTTCACCTTTCCTGTTAATTTACACAGTTCCTCATCCCCTCCTTTTGAGGTCATAAATACCACATGATCGCCTTCTTTAAACAAGGTGTCTCCCCTAGGAATTATGGTAAATTGTGTCCCATGACGCTGAATTGCAATAGGAACAAAATGGATTTCTGGAAATAATTTTGCTGCATTCTTAACCGATTTCCCTACAAAAGTTGCTGTTTTAGAAAGGTTTAATCCCAGCATGGTAAGAGCGCCTTCTTCAAACTCATAAGTATTATCAAATGCAGATTGGTTTAAAAGTAGTTCTATTTCCGCTGCAGCTAGTGATTCTGGAGAAATCAATTCGTCTATACCAAACTTTATAAACCCAACCTCGTCCTTAAAATCAATAAATTCAGTATTAGAAATTCTGGCAATTGTCTTTTTAGCTCCAAGTTGTTTCGCTAAAACACAACTGGTAATATTTGTAGTTTCCGAGGAGGTTACAGCAATTACGAGATCTGCGAGATGAACATTGGCATCTTTCAATATTGATATTGACGTAGAATCGCCTTTAATAACTTTAATATCTAATCGATTGTCTGCATAAATAAGACATTCCTTTTTCGTGTCAATTAAGGTTATCTCTTGAGATTCGTAAGATAATAGTTTTGCTAAATGGAATCCAACTTCACCGGCTCCAGCAATAATAATCTTCATTTGGTAATATTAAGTATAAAGAGTAGCAAATATAATTTATTTTTAGGGATTTGTATATGAAATGTATTTCTTTGCACAACTGAACTAATTTATAGTCCCCAATAACTAATGTCTAAAAAAGTAAAACCATACAAAAACAGTGATTTAAGTAAAAAGGAACAAGTCACAAAAATGTTTGATACCATCTCCAAAGAATACGATGGTCTCAATCGTGTAATTTCGTTTGGCATTGATATCAAATGGCGCAAAAAGGTAGTTAGCTTAATTGCAGAACAACAGCCCGAAACGATTTTAGATATAGCTACTGGTACTGGTGATCTTGCTATTAATTTAGTAGAAACAAAGGCTTCAAAAATTATTGGTCTAGACATAAGCTCAGGAATGCTGGATGTTGGCCGGCAAAAAATAGCTAAAAAGAATTTAACTGATACCATTGAATTGGTGTTAGGAGATTCTGAAAAATTACCTTTTGACAACAATACTTTTGATGCAATTACGGTTGCATTTGGGGTTAGAAATTTTGAAAATTTAAATAAAGGACTCTCTGAGATTTTAAGGGTATTAAAACCCAATGGCGCATTTGTTATTTTAGAAACATCAGTCCCCACAAAAACACCTTTTAAACAAGGGTATAATGTATATACTAAAGGAATTATGCCTTTAATTGGTAAATTATTTTCTAAAGATAAGATGGCATACTCTTATTTAAGTGAATCTGCATCTGTTTTTCCTTATGGTGAAGCACTAAACAATATTTTACTAGAAATTGGGTTTATTAATGCGAAAGCTTTGCCACAAACTTTTGGTGTAGCAACTATTTATACGGCAACTAAACATTAATATGAA
>CAJXVU010000097.1 GCA_913062555.1 uncultured Bacteroidota bacterium | reverse complement strand
AAATATTTCTTGTGAGTTTGTCATACAGCTAAGATATTTTTTTAACTTACCCACTCAAATCAATATAGAACCAAAAAAAGCGATTTAATTAAAATCGCTTTTTCACATATGTTTTTAATTCGATTTTAGTTGTCATCGCTGGTCTCGATCGCAAGTACCGTTTTATTTGTAAATGATGTAGGTGTTATAAATCGTGTATTCTCATTATCAACTTCAAAAAGAAGTACATCTGAGAGTGCATCTGCAATTATAATGTCATTTTCAGCAACAATTAATTTTGTAAGATTTTCAGATTCTGAAAGCCCAAATGGAATAGTCCCTGTTAAGCTATTATCAAAAACATTAAGAACCGCTAGGTTTGTTAAATCTCCTAAAGTTGCTGGTAATGCACCAGATAATAGATTACTGCTTAAGTGTAATTGTTCAAGTTGATCAAGATTTCCAATACTAGATGGTATGGAGCCTTTAATACGATTGCTATTAATCGCAAAACTTTTTAAATTTTCTAGTTTACCCAATGATACTGGTAAAGAACCATCAATTTGATTAAACGACAATTCCATGTTTTTGAGATGGGATAATACACCAATAGAACTTGGTAATTGACCTTTAAGATTATTAAACATTAAATTTATCCCTGTTACTTGATTGTCTTCTACGGTTACACCGTGCCATTCTTTAACAGGTGTGTTTACATCCCAGGTGTTATTCCAGTTGTTTCCATCAGTAGAAACATAAAGATCTAATAATGCTTGTTTCTCTTCTTCACTTACCTGTGCAAATGTGGTTGTAGAGATAAGGATTAAAGTGCATATTGCAGTAAATACTTTCATAATACTATCGGTTTTTTCTTACATTACAATGTAAATTAAAAGCAAATAACGATATTATGCAAATTTAATCGATGAAATACATAGTTAAAGTGTATTGATTTTAGGACAAACTGTTAATGTAGTCTGTGTTTACTTCGTGAGTCCCTTTAAAAACAATGGTTTCTAGCTTTTCACCAAATATGTTCGTGCCTTTTAACTGTTCATCAGTTTTTCTGGCTGCTGTGATATATGGATCATTATCGCCATATAGATAGGTTACTTTTGTTTCTTTACGGAAATGAGTAAAATTTTCATGCACTAGTTCTATAGGAATCCCACCACTATGCAATATGAGATGATCACATTTTATTTTACGAGAGGCAAGCCATCTTGTGGCGATTGAAACGCCTTGAGAATACCCTAAAACGATTAACTTTTTTGGGTTTTTTATAATTTCAGAATTAAATACCGCATCTACATAATTTAGAACGTTATTAGTCTCTAGCGCTGTATCTTCTCGGGTAAGCCAAGAAGCACCTACGTGTTTAAATTGATCACCTTGATAATATTTAGAAGGTGCTTGAGGGCAAATATTTCTTGTGAGTTTGTCATACAGCTAAGATATTTTTTTTAACTTACCCACTCAAATCAATATAGAACCTTAATTAATAACTATTTTTTACATCTAATGTTTTAATAAAAAGCAAAGGCGACATCCAAAAATCAGAGTGGGTGTATTTAAAATTATTTATTATGAAAACTTTAATGAAACTTTTAACCGTATGCCTACTTTTTGCAGCAATTATTCTAGTATTTCCATTTGACGACGAAAACAATATTAACAAATTATATATTTTAAATGAACAGGGAAATATAACGATTAAGGATGCCGAATTTTTTCAATATATTTTAGAAAGAAAATTTAAAGAAGAAGGAATGGATATAAAATTTGACAGTATTATTGCTGAAAAACAAATTTTAAAAAATAGTATTATTGAGCGTGTTTTTACACTTCCCTCTCCCAATTTACATGAAAACATTTCTATTAGGGCAAGCGCTTTTTTAAATGGATCTGACGTTGATTTTTGGTGTACCTCATTTAATTGTAAAGGATGTGAACCGATTGTTATAAATGGAATTTTTCATTGTACAGATTGTAATCCTAGGATTGGGTTGGGTATTTGTATTCATAGCTAGTATTGACTTACAAATTATAGCTAAGAAGGCTATGTCTCATTTTACACAGTATATTGGACACTACCCCTTTCAACTATTTGATAGTGCCTACGAGAAATTGATAATATTAACATTTCAAAGAGCGTTTATACTCCTGCTTCGGCGGGAGTTTTTTTATACTACAATTAATTTGAATTAAGTTTTTCTAAACCTGATTTCATAGCACAGATTAATTGACTGTGATGCGACGCTTTTAGCCTGTCCTCTTTTGTGTACATTAATCTATCTTCAGCAACACGCCTCCACATTTCTAAATCTTTTTCCCATTTATCTAAAATTTCTTGCTTCGTCATATACTACACAATCTTTGTATTCAGAATTTCCACAACTAAACTTTAAACTTATAGAATAGTAGTTTTTACCTTCGTGGTGTTTGAACTTTATTTCCGCATTGTTTTTTCGCTCTACCGATCTATTCGAATTCACCTCTAAATACTAAGAAGAAATTACCTTCGTTAACACCTTTCTTTAAATTTATTCTTGGCGTTTTATTTATGTCCATTGAATACGATATTCCGTTAGTCCTATCCCAAAGTAAAATATTGTGGTTTTCCATACCTGGGTCTTCTATAATATCTAATTGCACGTTCCAATTGGCTTCCATATCGAACGTAATAGGTATTACCTTACCTATTGTTAAATTTGTGGTGGATATTACGCACGGTATTTTTAATTGTTCGCACCCAACCGGAAACCACATTTCCGAACTTGCATCTAATGGGCTGCTAGCGTCGTGTCCCCTATCGAAACAATCCGTTGTTTCAGGTCTAAAAGCCTGTACAACCTGCCGAACAAACCACGGACCGCCGGGCTTTTCAAATATTACATTAATCCTAATATGCGGGGTCGAATTCCTTTCTAAATTCGCATTTATTACCGCCCATTCCGTATTATCTTTTTTAACTAATTCGGCTTCGCTTGTCTCTACTTCTGTTTTCAATACCTCTTCCGAGGCGCATTGTGTAAACGCCATTGATAGTATTATTGCTGAAATTATAATCTTGATTTTCATAATATTTATTTAAGTGTTAATGTTTTTTCTTCCTTCTTGGTGTCTGTAAACCTAGATCCGCCGTTTTTCCCTTGCTTGCTTATGTAGTCCGTATCGATGTCAAATTGAAGCCCTAACGAACCGTTTGGTTTAAAATGAAATACCCCACCAAGTTCGCGCCGTTCCATCCAAACGCCTTCCGCGCCTACCTTAAACCAGCTTGTTAACTTATAAGTTAATTCCGCCCCGAATTCCCAACTTCCTAACGCTTGCCTATTCGAACGTTTCATAACGCCCAACCCAACTAAAGGGGCTAATAACCACCGGTCCGTTCCAAAGTGTATAGTATTACCAATCCTTTTACGATCACCATTTTAATATCTTTTATTTTGGTTAATAGCCCTTAATCTTCCTTTCCTTGAATGATAATTTCCAACAGGAAACAACGTGTCCTTCTGCACCCTCAATTTTTAAAGTTGGCAACGTACCATACTGAGGTTGATCTTTTGCGTATTCAGTGTTCGCGTGTTTAAAGTTTACTGGTTTCATCTTTTTCTTGACTGTTGATTTCTTGCTCTGTTAATCTCTCGTATTTGAAAGTTTTTGTAATTGGATCGTATATTGAACATCCAACTGGACGAAAGATAATCTCTTTTCTCATAGCTGGAAATACGTAGAAATACGTAAGTTTTACGTAGTACTTTATACTACATCCGAAGTATTTATGTTAAAACATAGTGCTGTTCATCGATTATATTTGCTTTATATCTATCTAAAGTATACATTTAATTGTTTTGTTAATTTATTCATTAGCTAATTAAGTGAAACATAAAGTAAGTGAAGCCCCCAAATCACCTCTAAAAAGAAACACTTAATTTTATCCCCAATTAACCTAACTTGTGAAATACTCCTGTTGGTTTCAGAGTACTGACAGGAGTATTTTATTCTACTGGACTTGCAACAAAAGAGTGGACATTTAGTTAAGAGTCATGCTGCTACTTTTTGATTAAACATTTCGATTTCAA
>CAJXVU010000096.1 GCA_913062555.1 uncultured Bacteroidota bacterium | reverse complement strand
TATCACTTTGGAGAAATTACAGGAGAAATTACCAGCGATGATCTACTAGGTAATATCTTCGCGAATTTCTGTATTGGAAAGTAACAAATATTAAACACATATAAACATATACTAAACATCTTATTTACAGAGTTTTTCATACTTTTGTTTAATATCTGTTAATATATAATATGTGTTGATTAGGTACAAATTTGGACCCTATTCACTTGTAGGTATTATGTATATTGGAATAATACTTCTAGTATACACATTACCAATAAATCATGAACAACTAAAAGTACCTTTAGCCCAAAGATTTGATAATCTTCAATGCCTTGTCAATCTCTTCTTTTGAATTGTAGATATGTACAGAATGTCTTAAAAGCACACTCCCTACTGAGCGTGGTTGTAATCTCTCTCTTTCCCACATGGTTTTTTGTAATTCGGGCCCTGTGAGTCCATCAACAGCATAGGTGGTAATTCCGGCAGTCATATTTTCATTGGTAGAGGAAGAAATGGTAACATGTGGCATTTCTTTTAAGCCATTTCTCAGGTATGTTCCAAGCTCTTTAACTCTGTCTAACCATTTATTTTTGCCTATTGTATTAAAGAAATCTACTGCTGCTTCAAAACCTGTTATTTGAGCAGGGTTACCGGTACCATTTTGCATGAGTCTGAACCCATGATCATCCTCGTTTTCCCAATTATAACTGGCAATTGTAGACCAAATTTTGTCAACAACATCTTTATTAACATATAAAATGCCACTTCCTCCTGGTGCTAGCATCCATTTATGTAAACTAGAATAATAAGCATCACAACCAATGTCTTTTACATCTACGTCTATATGACCTACACATTGAGCGCCATCTAGTACGGTAAAAATACCTCGCTTTTTTGCCTCAGCACATATTTGCTTCACCGGCATTACAGTTCCGTAAACCGACACTATATGTGGTATGGCTATGACCTTGGTTTTAGGCGTTACGTCTTTAAATATGGCCTCAAATATTTCTTGAGGATCATTAGCAGGAACTGGCATGGTTGCTTGTTTGTAAATACAGCCTTTTCGTTTGGCTAGCAATTGCCAAGCACCAAAACCGCCACCATGTTCTTGATTGGTATTCAATAGCTCATCACCCGCTTTTAAATCGAGACCCATACCAACATAGTTCATACCAAAAGTTGCATTTTGTGTCAGTGAAATTTCTTTAAAGTCACAATTTATGATTTTGCCCAATTTTGTACGAAGCCCTTCATAAGGAAAATAACCACTCAATATTTCAGGTCCCGACCCATTTTTATAATCTACAGTTGCTGCTTCCTTATTTATATGCAACATATGATGTATCATTTTGTCGAGCACATAACTAGATGTTGGCCCCATGGTACCGTTGTTAAAGTAGGTCTGTCCCTCTTTTAGCGGAAATTGTTTCCTAACCATTCTCCAATAGTCTTCGGTATCGCTATAATGATCGTTAAGATTGCTAAGAGACCATTCTTTTTTAGAATCAAAAGATAAGAGCGGTGCTGAAAGTGTTGCCAATGAAGCAGTTCTTATAAAGTTTCTACGTTGATTCATCTGATTTGTGTAAAAGGTTAATTTTAAATAAAGTTAGCAAATAAATCACAGATAGAAAGTCCGCGAGGACTTTCGTAAATAGGCTAGAACTAGCAATTAATTTTATACGGTGTTGTGTGTAGTTTTTGTTTCCTAATCTGGAATTAATAATATCTTACTTGAACTTTTTCCATTTTCTAAATATTCATGTGCTTTTTTTCCTTCGGAAAGTTTAAATTTAATAGGTTTTTTAATTTTAACTATTCCATTTTCTATTAAATCAAACAAGTTCTTAGCTCGATTTCTTCGCTCATCTTGATTGGTTAAATAACTCCATAAATCTCCTCCAATTAATGTTTTACTGGTGTCCAATAACATTCTCGGGTCAATTGGTTCTGGGTCTCCACCACTCATACCAAAAAATACAACGTGCCCACAATCTTTTGTAACCTCAAAGCTGTCCATTAGTGTAGAGCCGACACTATCAAACACAACATCGACACCTTTTTGTTTTGTCAAATTTACTATTTTCGACTTCCAATCATCATTTAACTGGATGGCATAATCAGCTTTACAATCCAAAATTGTCTTTAGTTTTTCTTTACTTCTTGACAATCCTATTACAGTTGCACCTTTTGATTTGCAGAGTTGTATTAATATTTGACCTACGCCTCCTGATGCTGCATGAATAAGAACAATTTCGCCCTCATTAACATTATAACTGTCATTACACAAATATTGTGCTGTTAAACCTTGTAAAAGAATTGAAGATGCTAGCGTGAAATCAACATTTTCTGGAATCGGAATTGCTTGTGTGTCTAGAACAGCAATGAATTCAGCATTTGCAAATGGAACATCTGTATATGCAATTCTATCTCCAACTTTAAAATTATTCGATTTGGATTCTACTACAGTTCCAGCACCTTCATATCCTGCAATAAAAGGGGGTTCTCCTTTTAAATGGTAGTTTCCTTTTCTTCTGTATATATCGGCAAAATTTAAACCTATGGCTTTATTTTTTATAAGTATTTCGTTTGTTTTAATTTGTGGATTGGGTACTTCCATATATTCTAATACATCAGATGCTCCAAATTTTGTAAAGGTTAATGCTTTCATTTTGTATTTTGATTAAATTTTTTAAGATTTTCAATTATTCCTAATGAAGCAATACCTACCCATACAATATTTAACATAAGAGAAGGTAAAGCCTGATTGTAATAGCAGCTGAGTCCTACTAATGTAGCACCAATTAAATTTTGGTAATTGCATAATGTTAAATATTTATTCCTTGCTTTAACTGTTAATGCATAAGCAATAATAACTAAAATTGAACCAGCCCAACCAATAATTTCAATAATCATAACTATATATTTATATATGACGATGTAATATTTGAAAAAATTATAAATTATTTTTAAGTGTTAAGATGTAATTTTCAATAATTTCTTCATTCCTTTTATAATATGACCACTTTCCGTGTCGAGTCAATGTAAGAATTTTACATTTTTCCATCATAGATAAGTAATTTGATATTGTAGATTGAGATAAATTAGTTTTTTCTTTTATGTATGAAGCACAAACTCCGTCATTAAAATGTTTTAAATCTTCGTGAGGAGGAAAGTGTTCTTCTGGAGATTTCAGCCAATTAAATATCATAAGCCTAGTTATGTTACTTAATGATTTGCTTATATCTAAAATTTGTGAACTATTCATGATACAGATATATTGATAATTTTCGATATGTCGAAATGTTTTTTCAAAATGATTGAATGGAACTCCGTTGGGTTAAATTACACACAACGTCTTCGTGTATGGTTAGTTGCGTTTGCTAGGTCTAAATTAGTAAAAGAGAACGAACCTGAGGAAAATCCGTAGGGTTTTCCGAGTACAGACGGACCCAAGCAATGAATTATACACGTTGTTGTGAATCGTTCATTCAGAATACTTTCTTATAAATTGAGAATATTATTTTTGAAAGGAGCATTATTTATTCTTTGTGTATTTCAAGGTTGCTCGATCATGTTCAATAGTAAATCCAAGGACATTGTTTTCATCTTCCATTTCAAAAATTTGATAAACATTCAATCTTTGCATGTTATACCAAAAATGGGTGTCTGAGGTAGGTACCAATTTCAAATAAAATTGACCAACACTTTTAGAAAACAGTTGACCATTTTCAATAAAAATTTCTACATCGCTTTTGTCTTTTAAACTATACGTCCCCACGTATTTTTCTAGTTGACTGGAAGAAAGCATAGGTATCTTGGCTTTTTCATCGTAGAAAAGTGGATTAATTACCCAATCCGCAATTTCATCTGTGATGTATTGATATAAGTCATATTGTTTGAACATGGCTACAATAGTATCATCCATTAATATTCCCTTGTTTGATTTGCCTTGTTGCCTTAATTCAAACACGCGATTGGAAAACCTTGAACGAAGTTCTTTTTCATTGATCAAATCTTCTTTGTTGCTAATAATTTTACCCGTAGTATTTCCAGAAATGTATTTGGTGTGTTGATCACCCATTTCTAAAGCCTTATTAATGCCATTAAAATGCCCTTCTAGGCCAAAAGGACCTTCTATTGTCATCCATTGGCTTCTATAACTATCAGCCATAAAAGTTGTATTGGCATTTTCAAGATGAATGTTGAT
>CAJXVU010000095.1 GCA_913062555.1 uncultured Bacteroidota bacterium | reverse complement strand
TGTTGGCCCACTAGGGCTCGAACCTAGACTCTTCTATACCAAAAACAGACGTGTTGCCAGTTACACCATGGGCCAATCTTTCAATTGAGGGTGCAAATTTAAAACAAAGTTTTGTTTGCGCAAGTATTTTTTAAAGAAAAAAAAATAAATCCCTTAACGTTTACATAAAAACGTCCTCCTATAATAGATTTATTATTACATTCGCCATCAGTAACAACAAACAATTATGACACAATTCAACTTCAAAAAGTGGAACACCATCTTAGGATGGCTTACTTTTTTAGTAGCATTAATAACATATAGTTTAACCGTAGAGCCTACAGTAAGCTTTTGGGATGCTGGAGAATATATTCTCACATCTTCAAAATTACAAGTTGGGCATCCTCCGGGAGCTCCTCTTTTTCAAATGTTGGGTGCTTTTTTCTCAATATTTGCGATGGAACCTGCTCAAATAGGAATGATGCTAAATATGATGAGTGCCGCTTCTAGCGCATTTACAATTTTGTTTATGTTCTGGTCCATCACGCTGTTGTTACAGAAACTAGTAATAAAATCTGAAACTGTTTCTCAAAGTCAGGGTCAAGCTTTACTAGGTGCTGCTTTAGTTGGAAGTCTTGCTTTCACATTTACAGATTCTTTTTGGTTTAATGCTGTTGAAACTGAAGTCTATGCTATGGCAACACTGCTTATGTCTGTGCTCTTTTATTTGGGCTTACGCTGGGAACAAGATATGGACAAGCCTAGAGCAAATAAATGGCTGATTTTAATTTCGTTTATAATTGGATTATCTTTTGGAGTTCACTTTATGGGACTTTTAACCATTCCTGCCATAGGATTAATTTATTTCTTTAAAAATTACAAAACAGTAACTATTAAAAACTTCATTATTGCCAATGTCGTAGTGGTTGCTATTTTACTTTTTATTTTTAAACTACTATTACCAAATGCACTTAAGTTTTTTAGTGCTTCGGAAGTGTTTTTTGTGAACAGCTTCGGACTACCATTTAATTCTGGGAGTATTATTGCAGGATTAGCAGCTGTTTTTTGCTTCTATTATGGATTGAAATACACTAGAAAAAAACACTATAAACATGCCAATACAGCTATTTTATGTGTGCTTTTTATATTTATAGGGTTCTCATCATGGATGATGCTTCCTATTCGTGCCAATGCAAATGTTGTTATTAATGAAAACAACCCCTCAAGCGCAAGAGAACTTTTGGCTTATTACAACATGGAGCAATACCCAAAAACACAATTGTTTTATGGCCCACAATTTACTGAACAATATACTGGCTTAGACGAGAATGACCCTTATGGCGATGACAAACCAAAATATGAAAAAGATTATGAAAAAGGAGAGTATGTCATTGTAAACAATTACAAAAATGCTAGACCTAACAATAATTCAACACACTCGGCAATACTCCCAAGAATGTGGAGTACTGAACATACCGAAAACTACATGCTATACACAGGCTATCTTAATTTTAAAATTAAGCCTGAGTACCAAATGCAAAATGAATTAAGAGCCTTAGTTTCCGAATTTAAAGGCCGTGTTAGCGCCGGTCAGGTCGATTATGGTGAGTACCACCGCTTTCTACAATCTTATGGTCAAGAATATTTAGATATTGAAAAACCTTCATTAGGAAGTAATATCGCTTATATGTTGGAGTACCAATTAGGCTATATGTATTGGCGCTATTTTATGTGGAATTTTACGGGCCGACAAGACGATATTCAAGGGAAGTACGACATGCATGGCAATTGGATAAGCGGTATAAAACCAATTGACTCCTATTTTTTAGGCATTTCACAAGACAATTTACCAAGTGATGTGCTTAACAATAAAGCCAGGAATACGTATTACTTTTTACCACTACTCTTAGGCCTTTTGGGCTTGTTATTTTTATTTAATAAAGACAAGAAATTATTCTGGACCATGTTAGTCTTTTTCCTCTTTACAGGAATAGCCATTCAAGTCTATACTAATGTTCGTCCGTTCGAACCCCGAGAACGTGATTACTCTGTAGTCGGATCATTTTATGTGTTTGCTATTTGGATTGGTTTTGGGGTTTATGCATTGTATGATCTATTGAGCAAATTTAGTAAGCAAAAACTTTTAGCACCCGCTATAACCATATTGTGCTTGGTTTTGGTGCCTGGAATATTAGCCGCGAACAACTGGGATGACCATGATCGTTCTGGAAAAGAAACTGCTAAGGCTATGGCACGACAATACTTGGAATCTTGTGCGCCTAATGCCATTTTATTTACAATTGGCGATAATGATACATTCCCATTATGGTATCTTCAAGAAATAGAAGGCATTAGAACCGATGTTCGAGTTGTAAACACAAGCTTATTTCAAACGGACTGGTATATTGACCAAATGAAACGAAAAGCTTATGATAGTGACCCTGTACCCTCTCAACTCACACACAAACAATACAGATATGGAACACGGGATTATATTGTAAAAGCTCTGGTTACAGAAGATACTTTAGATATTAAAGAAGTCTTGAATTTTATAACAAGTGAAAATCCAAGAACTAAATACAAATATTATTTGCAAGATCAAGACAGAGACATAAGAGGGGCACGAAGTCAAGAACTAGACTTAAATTATTTACCTACAGAAAATTTAAGAATTCCTGTAAATAAAGCTTCGGTGCTTAAAAACGGCATTGTTAAAGCAAAGGATGCTGATAAAATTGTGCCATATATAGACCTTAAAATTACTGGGGGTATTCTTGCTAAAAACCGCCTTTTAATGTTGGATATTGTTGCCAATAATAATTGGGAACGACCAATTTATTTTACCGGTGGCGCCTTTGGAGATGATGACTATATCTGGATGAAGGACTACCTTCAGCTGGATGGGTTATGCTACAAATTAGTGCCTATTAAAACCCCGGTCGACAAAGCAAATCCATTTGACATGGGTCGTATTGACAGTGAATTGATGTATGAAAAAGTAAAGGCCTGGAATTGGGGAAATAGTGGTAATGAAGATATTTACCATGACGTTGAAACCAGAAAAAATGGTATTTCATATCGCGGAAATTTAGCGCGTCTTATTGAAACACTTATTATTGAAGGACAATTCGAAAAAGCAGAAGAAATTGCTGATCTCGCTATGGAGAAAATGCCCGTGGATATTTTTGGTTATTACACCTTATTAGAACCTTATATAGGTGCATATTATGAAATGAAATCTAATGATAAGGCACGTCAATTATACCTTGATGTTTCAAAAAAATATCAAGAAACTTTAAGTTATTACAGCGAACTAGATGAAGCAAAGCAAGGACAAATGGTTGATGAAATCTCGACAAATATTGGGCGCTATAGAGGCCTAATTGATGTATTAATGAGATATGAAACCCAAGAGTTTGCCGAAGCCGAAATGCAGAAATACAATAACTTTATTAGACTTTTTACAGGAGAGGATCCGGATGATGTTGAAAAAATTGATAAAGATATTCCAGTAAACACAAACTCAGTACCGCAAGACAGTATTAGTAAAGAGTAATGAATTTAACGCCAGTAGTAATTCCACACTTTATAAAATTGTTATTCCCAAATTTAGTTTGGGATATACCAAATAATGACAAAGTAGTCTACCTTACTTTTGATGATGGTCCAACACCAGAGATTACAGAGTGGACCTTGAAAACTTTGGAACAATATAAAGCTAAAGCAACATTTTTTTGCATTGGTAAAAATGTAGAATCACATCCAGATATTTTTAGCAAAATTACAACAGCTGGGCATTCTGTTGGAAATCATACTTACAATCATTTAAAAGGATGGACAACTAGAACTAAGAACTATCTTTTAGATATAAAGCAAACTCAAGCTGCATTCAACAAGCAGTTTATAAACGATAACCCTCAAACTTCAAATCCTAAATTTGTAAATCTATTTCGCCCACCATACGGACAAATAAGACCAAAACAGGTAAGACAACTCTCTGAAATTGGGTACAAAATCATTATGTGGAATGTGCTATCTATAGATTGGGATCCATCAGTTAGCAAAGAAACCTGCTCGAATAATGTGATTAACAATGCGGTATCTGGAGACATTATTGTTTTTCACGACAGCGTCAAAGCCTCTAAAAATATGCAATATGCACTTCCAAGAGTCCTTGAGTACTTTAGCAATAAAGGATTTGAATTTAAACGTATTCCTGAATAAGCCCAATTAAGGTATTAGCATCTTGTTCTCCACTTTGACGCCATTTCATTTC
>CAJXVU010000094.1 GCA_913062555.1 uncultured Bacteroidota bacterium | reverse complement strand
CTCGGTCACCATCACTTGGCTTTAAACATTAAATTGAGTTAAGAAAACAGCAGCCACATTTAAGGCACACCGATCCCATGCTCAGGTAACTATTGGAGGTCGGTAAGGATTGGTATGAGGTTGAGAGATAAAGTTTTGTTCAGGCATAACCAAAATAGTTGTGACGATGGGTAAATACCCAGCCAATACACTAGATTGCACAAGTGAAGAGTTTGCTTGCCCTGCAATATTTTGTACACAGTCACAATCAATACACTGGCAATTATCCATTGTTTTTGATTTTGACATTTCATGCGTCATGCTTTTCTGCTCACCTTCTTCGTGATGCATAGACTTTTGATGATGCTCGTGAATATTTACAGCGTTTTTGGAGGTTGATAATACGGTAGAGCTTAAAGCCATTTCAGAACAAATATGAATAGGGGTTGCAAATACTTGTCCATTAACGGACAAATAAATGAATACCATAAATAACCAATTCAATCTAAATAACATGGGCGTGATAACCCTCTTAAACACTTTATTATCAATATGTAACATTATATAGTTGTGCTATTAACAATCCTTGATTAAGATCAACTTTCAACCCTAATTCCACTTTTATTTTAAGGTGATTAATGAGAATAACAAAAAGAAATTACACCCTAGATTTAATAAGAAGCCTTGCTATTTTTTTGATGATTATTTTTCACTTCATCTATGATTTAAAGTACTTTGGTTGGCTTACCTGGGATATTCCTGATGGTGACGGCTGGAAACATTTTCGTTATGTTATTTTAACATTATTTTTTATCTGTATTGGTGTCAGCCTTGTATACAGCTACGCAGAACAGATACACCCAAAAAAATTTCTAAAACGACTCGCTAAAGTAGCTATGGGTGAGGGATAATTACGCTAATGTCACTGGTTATGTTTCCTCAAAGTTGGATCTATTTTGGTTTATTACATTTTATTTGTACCTTATCCGAGATTATCACTAATACTAGGTCTGTGGATATTTATACTAGCGTATCTAGGCGTGTTAGAAAAACGATGGCCCTTTGAATATTTTGATGAATTGCTCCCAAGTTATACAGTTGACTATATCCCACTATTCCCTTGGTTAGGTGTAATTTTAGTGGGCATATCCTTAGCCCACAGTAAATGGATAAATCACGATATCTTTAAATTAAACAATTTGAAGAATAAAGATTAATACGACAATTAACTTGGCCGGGTAAACAAAGTTTAATTATTTATCTTATCCATCAACCATTATTGTTTGCTGTATTAACTCCTATATATTGGTGGTTTAACTAGATGAAAAGATTGCTTATTATTCGCGTAATATACTACCTCAAACATTAGAGATAGCCACACAGCTTAATATACTAACTTGATCAAATAGGCATCGCTGACATAGATGATTTATGTATACAGACGATGCCATCTAAAGCATTAACTGCCAATAAACTGTCATCTTCAAAAGCAACATGTCCAGGCTGTAAAGTATGTTTATAATCTATTATTTCTACATGAGATATAACCCATAACTCTTGGTCTAACTTTACAATTAAACCTATATGACCAAAGCGTTTCATTTGTTTTTGGATAAACTCTATCGAAGAATTCCAATCCAAAATTCTATCGGTACCATTGATTTTGGGCCAATAGCTATGATCGACTTGTGAATAAGCTGACTGATAATAATACTCAATATCCTGAAAAAAAACCTTCAATAATTTAACCGACTCAAGGTGCATTTTTATCATTAAAGTAGTAAAACTTTCATTGATAGATTGTGGCACTTTGGCCTGTAAGATAATATCTCCAGAATCAAAACCCTCACATATTTTGTGTATAGTCACTCCTGAAAATTCGGGCGTTCTTATTAAGTAAGGCAAAGGTGTAGGCCCCCTGCCATTTGGCAGTAATGTTGGATGTATATTTATCGCATACTTCACGTCCGTATCAGGAACTAAATAAGAATACTCAGCAACGATGAATATTTCCACGCCAAGTGATACCAATTGATTTAATTCACTCAGGTTAGGCTTATGTTCATACAGTGAAAGACTGTTCTTCTCACATAACCTATCGATAATAGAAGAGTCATGTGAAGAGCTGTTTTTATAGACCCTTAGTATTTGATGACCTTCATCTAATAAATACTTTAAACATGAAGAGAATAAATTATTTCCAAAGTAAACTATTTTCATAAATTTCTTTTTTTGTTATTGTTATTGTTAAACCGCCCGAAAAATATAGATATGATTATTATTTAAATCATATCTATAATTCTCGACACTAGATAAAGTTTTCAAGAAAATAAAACAGTTTAAAAAGAATAATTAACTACATTAATTTCGTTGAGATGATGTGCATAACCATTAATGCTTATGTTCTTTCTTAGGCTTATAGTCACGACTAGATGAATGGCTGTGTACTACCTTCCAATAACCATCAATTTTTCGAAAGAGAAATGTTTGGTAACCGCTTTTGTCAAACTCTTTACCGCTCTTATTAACTTTACCTTTTACACGAGTATCAGCAATTGCCCATGCAAACGACTTATCATCTCCTTCAAAGTGAACTTCAATATCATTAAAATCTAGACTTAAGAATTCCAACGCATCTTTTTCAGGTTCAACATGATGTGAAACTAATGAATCCACCCCCTCGTTTTGACCTCCACCTTCAATATAGCGAGCACCCTTGAAATCGAGAAAATTCCGTCTGAAAGGCAGGCCATCGCCATTTTCCCAACCATATTTAATGCTTGCAATTATATCTATGATGGCCTTTCTATCTTTGTTGCTATGATCTTTATCATCGTGAGCAACCGTCGAAAAACTCATGATAAGTATTAATAGCGTTACAATATATTTTTTCATTGTGTTTATCCTTTATTGTTGTTCTAGCTTTAAACCTAATTAGACCAATGGATATGAGCTATTTTCCATTTTCCCTCTTTTTTCAAAAGAACCATACTTTCCATTCCTTCACTATTGATATATTTACCTTTAACTTGGCCAGTAGATTTTGTGCGTGACATCGAATAAGCCATATCACCTACAACTTTGACACTATGTTCTAATACTTCTGTTTTAACTTTTGCTAAATATTTCATATCAGCAATCATATGATGGTTAGCATAGTCATCCGCAGAACGCTCAACTTTACCGCCTTCAAAAATGTTGACATTATCATCCAATAAAGACCTGGCTTTCTTCAAATAACCTTTTTTAATCGCCCTATGAAATAGAGTGATAACTTTACCAGCATCAGTGTCTGCACCTGAGTTTGCTGGGTAAACTCTTGATTTACTATTTTCGTTACTGTGAGCAAATGAATCAGTGCTCACAGTGAGGGTAGTTAAGAAAACCGCTATTAAAATAATTGGAATAATTGGATTAATTTTCATTTCTTTCTCTTTTCTTGTTTTATTATTAGCTAAAGTTAATCTATCGCAGTAAGTATTTGGTATTGCTCTGGTGTCAAAGTCGGCAATCGTTTTATAAAAGCAACCATTGCCCAGATGCGTTGATCATCATGGGTTTTACCCCATGCTGGCATGCCCGACGCTTTAATACCATGTTTGATTACCCAAAAATTTTTACGATCGTTTTGTGCCCCATCGCCGTGTTCGTGACCTATATGACTTTCAGCAGCAATGGTTAAATTAGGTGGTGCTGGGTATAACCCTAAGCTCATATCACTTTCTTTTTGTCCTGGGGCTAAATGACAACTGGAGCACATAAATTCATAATCCGATCCACCTGTTAATAGCAAGTCAGGATTTTCTAAGTCAGGTACCTCAATATTTTGAGCTGCCTTTTTTATTGAGTTTTCTCTGGTTTCTTCTAAAACCCAATAAACAAAATCACTGTGAGGTTCATCAGCAGCTACATCGACAACGCCTGAATACATCACTGTAGCGGCTGTCCCGATAGCCAGTGCAATAAGTAGTAATAATAATTTAATAATCTTCATATAATTTCCTTAGAGCAAAAAGTCACCTAACACACATGCTAAATGACTATTTTGTTTAATTAATGGTTATGTTCGTTATAACCATCTTTCTTTTTCATTTTTTCCTCATTTTTATTCATTTTACTGTGATCCATCTTGCTATGATCCATTTTCCCTTTGGACTTATCAACATGCTTCATACATTTTTTCATCATGGCCATAACGACAGGATCTTTCATATCCATCTTGCTGTGATCCATTTTGCTACAATCAGCTTTTTCAGCCTTTTTTGCATGCATACTGGGGTCATG
>CAJXVU010000093.1 GCA_913062555.1 uncultured Bacteroidota bacterium | reverse complement strand
TTTCTAAATATTAAAATGATTGATTTGAATAGAAAACACTAAAGCTATATAAAAGGCTTGTTGGAAAGAGCTACTTGGCTTGGAAATGATATGACACATTATTTACAATATCATGAAAATTTCGACATTAATGATTTAAAAGAATTAATTAAACTTGTTATGGATGAAATTCATTCAATAGAACAAAAGAGACATTATATTGCTAATATTGAAAGTAAATATAAAAAGAAGTAAGTGTGCTTGCACTTAACAATGGGAATAAATTCATCCCCTAATTAGTCCCCTATAAAAGAAAAAGCCTTGTAAATAGTTGATTTACAGGGCTTTAAAAACCTAAGAAGTGGTCCCACATGGACTCGAACCATGGAGGGTTGTATACTGATTTTTAGTTGTTTGACAACTTACCAGTTTTTATGGTAACCTTTTTAACCTATGCCAAATGACTAAAAGCAATTGCCTTTAACTCAGTGCTTTGTTTTGCATAGTGTGTGTTTTTATCAGTTTGCAAAGTTCAAATGTCTAATATTTCGTTTTTTAATAATCATATGTTAATCTCTATTAATCATTCTTTTCGATTAAAATTGGAAATAAATAAATTGTTCGCCACTCCCTTGCGCAATACAGATAAGAAAAAACATAATTGCCCAAACAAGACCCAAAACCCATGGTGGCGTTTTAAGAGAAACCGTTTTCATAGATGTATTTCTCATAAGCCAATGGCAGATGAACAAAATTGTTATTACAGAGAATACTTTAATTATATCGAAAGTCTGTAAAACTTTTTCTCCCTCAGGATTCATAAAGAACATTGAACTAAGAATGTCCTTTGCCGTTGAAAATTCTCTGGCTCTAAAAAACACCCAAGTAAAATTAACAAACGTATAAGTGATGAGTGCTAATAGAACTCCATTCCAGTTATTTACTTTAAGTTTTACAACCTTTTTTAGTAAACGCTCTGTAACTAAATATAAACCATGCAATGCACCCCAAATCACAAAGGTCCAAGCGGCGCCGTGCCATAGACCTCCCAATAACATTGTTAGTGCTAATGCTACGTACATTCGTGTAATACCATGACGGTTACCGCCTAAAGGAATATATAAGTAATCTCTTAACCAACTTGATAAGGATATATGCCAACGTTTCCATAAATCAGAAAACCCAATAGCAGCATAAGGGTACCTAAAGTTATCTGGTAAAATAATACCGAGCATTAAAGCAATACCAATAGCGCAGGTAGAATAACCGGCAAAATCAAAAAATATTTGTCCAGAAAAGGCTAAAGTACCAATCCACGCATCTAAGCCATGTAGTATTTTATTAGCCCCAAAAACATTGTCAGATGTCCCTGAAAGCAAGGTGTCTGCCATTACTACTTTTTGAAATAGTCCAATCGTTAATAAAAACAACCCCCAAACAAATTGATTTACTGTTGCTTTTTTGGGTTCGTAAAATTGTGTAATTAATTCTTTTGCCCGTACAATAGGACCAGCAACCAGTTGCGGGAAGAATGTAACATATAAAGCAAAATCTAAAAACGTTCTGGCTCTTTCAGTCTTTCTTTTATACATATCAATGGTATAGGACATAGTTTGAAACGTATAAAATGAAATTCCCATTGGTAAAATAATATCCATTGGCTGTGCTTGAAACTCTATTCCAATAGCATTAACTAATTGAGTAAAGTTCTCAAGCAGAAAATCGCCATATTTAAAAAAGGCTAAAAAACCAAGATTAACAACCATACTTAAAAGCAACCAGAGCTTTCTCTTTTTTTGATTTTCTTCTACGGCCAACCTTTTTCCTGCGGTCCAATCAACAAGAGTAGAGATCCAGAGTAGAATAACCAAGGGCGGGTTCCACATACCATAAAAGATATAACTGGATAATAATAACATTCTCTTTTTATTGGTCCAGTTGAATATTCTTAAATAGTATAATGTTAACACTATCGTTAAAAATAATACGAAACTTAATGAGTTGAATAACATAATTAGTTGGTTTTAGTGATGTTAATTACATTATCTTTTATCATTATTTTCGCCAATTCTGTGGAGAAAAATCGTGCGTCTTCAGCAGAAAGATGTGACCATTCTGGACATTCAAAATTTTGAAATTGTTTGTAGTCTTCAAAATGATACCCCTTTACATTAGTCTGTTTTAATAAATCATCCCAATAGTCAGCTCTTGGTAAGCCATGATTTTCACCAATTCTATCACCGCCACTTGATGGGCATCGTAACAAAATTAGATGTCCTCCTTTGGCAATAAACTTTTTGGCATCCTTAACAAAAAATGCCATCGTAGCTTCCTTATCAGGTGGCGGAGATGTTGAGCCGTAATAGCCCCAGACTTTTTTTATGGTATTTGCAAAAGCAGTATCATTAACAGTTCTTGCTGTCATGGTTGTATTTCTGTCTTCAAAGGTGTCAAAAAAATTATAAAATGGAGGCATAGGATCCATAACTCGATCTCCAATATTAATTGTTTTCAATAAAGATTTTAAATCGATATTATCTGTCCAATCCATCTCATTAGCGGAAAGGAACACCAAACTCTTCTGTAAAGGCAAAGAAATTTGGTGGTTTAAACGCTGGGCATATGTTCTATTGTGAAAATGATTTACTCTTGTTTGTGGCCAATCCCATGGAAGGGCTAATGGATATGTTGTTGAAAAAAATAAACCAGGAGTTACACCAACGATTATTGTACCGGTATAATCTGTGTTTTCAACTATGTCATGAAAAATTGGTAATGGAGATGCCCCAGCAGAAGCTAACTGTAATGGACGTATACCAGTTTCTGCCTCCCATTCATTAAGTTGAATATCAAAAAGAACGCGAGAAGAGCCTGTAAGGATCACATCAGCATCAGTAAGTTGATTTACTTTGGCCCTTTGTACAGCCCAAAGCTCTTTGTTGTCATCAAGGTTTGGATAATATCCTTGGGAACGCCAATATGTTTCCCATGAAATAATTGCAATTAAACCCAAAATCAGTGCAATTAATAATGTTTTTTTTAAATTCATAATTGGTTAGTTTTTCTAAAGAATTTTATCATTGGTTAGTTGGTTCGTCATAATGAAGGCTAACAATGGATATAGTTACTGATAACTATATCTCTCTAAATATAAGAAATTTAACTTAATCGACTTACGGCCTACTCCTACAAATCAAGTGTTTAGCATCAAATAACTCAATAATTACATGGTCTCAACAAGACCTGAACCATCAACTGTTAGCTGTTGAATTTCAGACAATTAAATAAGTGTGAATAAAAAGGATGACTTAAAGACCTCCTCTAGTATGATTAATCCTTTACAAAACTGTGGTATACAATCTTCTATACAGTATTAAATAACAGCTTTAACTCACTTAGACTTAAGCCGAGGTTAATGAGTAATGTATACTGATGATTTAATCTCTTTTAATTTTTAAATATAATCGAATTCTAGCCTTTTTTAAATGATAGTAATTATTTGCACCTAGAATTGGATCTTTAAATGAGTTGACTGATGGTTGACAATATTTTTTGAAGATATATAATACCATATAGTGGCATCTAAGGAAGAACGTGATATACTTAATAAATCAGCCGCATATTCAACAGTTTGCTTTGTAGAGTTATAATTATGGTGGTTTAATCCTGCAGATTCAACAAAGCTTATTCTTGGGAACACATTATCTTCATTATTATAGTTCTCTAATATTTTCAAGGCTTTAGGCAATAGAGGGATTGACAACTCTTTAGAAGTCTTCATCCGCTTCATTTTAATCCATAAATTATCATCAAATCCCTCTATAGTACTGCTGTGTTTAAAGTTCATTAACTCATTGTAGGGAAGCCCTGTGCAGCAACAAAACACAAATAAATCTTGAACAAACTGTAAACTAGATTGAGCGAACTCATGTTTCTCTAAAGACGCTAACTCCCCAGGAGATAAAAACACCACCTCTGTCTTTACGCCTTTAAACTTAATCAACATGAATGGGTCTTTATCCAAATACCCCTCAGCAACAGCAATCTTAATGGGTTTTCTAAACCGTTGTATAGCCTTATTAATAGTTCTTTGTGCGAGTTGTCGCTCTGTTTTAAGATAGTACTCCAAATCAATTAAGAATTGTCCTTTCAAATCTATCAGAGGGTAATCTGACACCTTATACTGCCATTTAATGAAAGATTGTATGTCTTATTTAACATGCTCAAATTTCTTCCAAGTTTCCTCCTCTATATCAATCCCCACAAGCTTTTTAAGCCGTTTTAAGTAACGATCGAAGAATTCTATAGTATTGTATTCTTTAGCTGTTTTCTCTCCCTTAAAACCCATGTAAACATCAGTAACAGCAAAGGATTCCTCCTTAACTTGAAGCATTAAAAAAGCCCTATTAATTTTAGTTTTAATAAG
>CAJXVU010000092.1 GCA_913062555.1 uncultured Bacteroidota bacterium | reverse complement strand
ATTTCTAAAGAAGGATTTAATATCATAGCATCACCTTGGACAGCTCCACCGTGGATGAAAGATAATAAACAATATGTAGGTGGTAAATTATTGCCAAAATACAATGATTCTTATGCGCTGTTCTTTTCAAAATATTTGGACGCTTATAAAAAAGAAGGAATTGGTATTTGGGGAATAACAGTTGTTAATGAGCCACATGGTAATGGAAATAATTGGGAGAGTATGCATTTTTCACCAAAAGAAATGACAGATTTTGTTCAAAACCATTTAGGACCAAAATTAGAATCTGAAGGTAAATCAGAGATAAAAATATTTGGATACGATCAAAATAGAGAAGGAATAAAAGAATGGGTAGATGTAATGTATCAAGATGAAACAGCATCAAAATATTATGCAGGAACGGCTATTCATTGGTACGAAAGTACTTTTAAGTATTTCCCAGAAGCATTACAGTATGCACATAATAAAGCGCCTAATAAATATCTTATACAAACAGAAGCTTGTGTAGATTCTGAAGTCCCAAAATGGCAAGATGATGCTTGGTATTGGAAAAAAGAAGCAACAGATTGGGGTTGGGATTGGGCACCAGAACATCAAAAAAGTTGGCACCCAAAATATGCTCCAGTAAATAGATATGCTAGAGATATTATAGGATGTTTAAATAATTGGGTAGACGGATGGATAGATTGGAATATGGTTTTAGATACCCAAGGAGGTCCAAACTGGTTTAAAAATTGGTGTGTTGCTCCCGTTATAGTCAAGCCAGAAACAGATGAAGTGTATTTTACACCAATATATTATACGTTATCACATTTTAGTAAGTACATAAGGCCTAAAGCAAAACGCATTGGGTTTACAAATACAGATGAAAACTTAATGACTACTTCAGCTAAAAATTCTGACGGATCAATTGCTGTGATTGTTTTTAATCAAGGAGATTTAGCTAAAGATTTCTCAGTAAAACTGGGTAATCGCAAAGTGAATTTAAAAATAAGTCCTCAAGCTATTCAAACTATAATCATCCCAGAAAAAAAATAAAATATGTTAAATACGAATAATAAAGTGCCGTTTGGGCAAAAAGTTGCTTTCGGAATTGGTATGCTAGCTAATCAAATGTTTCCAGCAGCAATGGGAATTTTTATGGTAGTATTAGTACAAGATTTGGGGTTTCCAGGTTGGATGTGGGGTGTAATATTCTTTTTGCCTAGAATTTTTGATTCTATCACTGATCCAATTATGGGGTTCATTTCAGATAATACGAAATCAAAATGGGGAAGACGTAGACAATATGTGTTGATCGGCGCTATAATAATGGGGATTTCATTCTCGATTTTGTGGCAATTACATAGAGAAAATGGAGTGGATTATAATTTTACTTATTTTATAATATGGTCTTTTGTCTTTTACTTAGGTTTAACTATTTTCAGTGTTCCTTATGTTGCAATGGGGTATGAAATGAGTGACGATTTCCATGAACGGACCAATATTATGGCTGTTGCTCAATGGATTGGACAATGGGCATGGGTTATTGCTCCATGGTTCTGGGTAATTATGTATGATCAAGGTTGGTTTGAATCTGCAGATGTTGCAACAAGAACGATAGCCGTTTGGGTTGGAGTTATTTGTATGGTTTTTGCAATGGTACCAGCAGTTTTTATTAAAAGTAAATCTACGATAAACGAGGATTATGCTCCGCTAAATGTAAAAAATATTGGAAGCAGTTTTAATGGAATTATTGATGGGTTCAAGGAGGCTTTTAAAAACAAACCTTTTAGAAAATTATGCGTTGCCACTTTTTTAGTGTACAATGCTTTTAATACAGTTGCTGCTTTTACTTTTTTTATTGTTGTATATTATTTATTTAATGGGAATGCTGCTGCTGCCGGAGTATGGCCTACACTTTTTGGTAGTATAGGAGCTTTAGCAACCACCTTTTTAGTCATACCGATTGTAACAAGAATGTCTAAAGTTATGGGTAAGAAAAGTGCCTTTTTAGTATCTCAAAGTATTTCAATCGTAGGATATGTTTTGCTTTGGTTTTTATTTATACCAGGGAAGCCCTTTATGTTCATTTTTGCATTACCATTCTTTGCTTTTGGGATAGGGAGTTTATTTACGCTTATGATGTCTATGACAGCTGATGTAATTGACCTTGATGAATTAAATACAGGCTTACGCAGAGAAGGTGTTTTTGGAGCTATATACTGGTGGATGGTGAAATTTGGGTTTGCAATAGCGGGATTGTTGAGTGGCCTAATCTTGTCAACTATAGGTTTTAATGCAGACGCTACTTTGCAGTCTGAAGGAGCAATAACCGGATTAAGAATTTTTTATTCAGGATTACCAATACTAGGAACGTTCATTGCAATTTTAGTAATGCGTGGTTATGACATGTCAGAGGTACGTGCCCTAGAAATAAGAGAAGAACTTGATAAGCGTAAAAAAGAAAGAGTTTCTGATTCTTAAAAAATAAATAAAAACAAATTAAAAGATAAAATAAACGTATGTCTTTAAGAAAAGAAAAACTTTTAGCACTTGCAGGTGTAGATTTAAGCACCAAGTCAAATGATGAATTAAAATTTTTATTCAGAGAAATGTTAAAGTCTGGAATGCACGGATTGTGCTCTAGTCCATATAAAGAAGGACAAAAACCTGGAGATCAACTGTCAGAGATGGAAATAAGAAAACGTTTAGAAATTATGAAACCCTATACAAAATGGATTCGTTCATTTTCTTGTACAGATGGAAATGAATTAATTCCTAAAATAGCTCATGAGTTTGGAATGAAAACACTGGTTGGTGCTTGGTTAGGCGATGATGCAGAAATAAATAAAAAAGAAATAGCAAACCTTATTGAATTAACTAATCAAGGGTATGTTGATGTAGCAGCAGTTGGAAATGAAGTTATGTATCGTGGAGATCTAACAGAAGATCAATTGTTAGAATTTATTCATGAAGTAAAAAAAGGAATCAAAGTAAATGTTCCAGTTGGATATGTTGATGCTTATTATGAGTTTACAGAAAGACCCGCTATAACTGACGCTTGTGATGTAATACTAGCAAACTGTTACCCGTTTTGGGAGGGGTGCGATCAGGGTTATTCATTGCTTTATATGAAAGATATGTACAAAAGAGCTTTGAAAGCGGGGAATGGGAAAAAAGTAATAATAACAGAAACTGGTTGGCCAAGCGAAGGAACAAGTCTAGGAGGAGCTTACCCTTCTGAAGAAAATGCAATTAAATACTTTATTAATACACAGAGGTGGTCAAAAGAAGAAGACATAGATGTTTTTTATTTTTCATCTTTTGATGAATCTTGGAAAGTTGGTGCTGAAGGAGATGTTGGGGCTTATTGGGGGATTTGGGGAGAAGACGAAAAATTAAAATACTAATACTTAGTGTGGAAGCATAGATTTTGTCACGATTAAACACAACGTCACCACAACATTGAATTCCTGTATTTCATTATGGGGTAGGTAATATGTTGTTGTTTGTCAGTGTTTTGTGGTGTTGTGGAGCAATGTTATTTTGTTTGACTGTGTATTACTTTTGTATAGGCTGTTTATTATAATTGTAGAAATTATAAACCTATTTTTAATCAAACATCAATGCTAACTTTTTTATTAACTAATTAAATTTTTTATCATGAAAAAAATTACTCTCTTTTTATTATTAATATCAACTCCCTGGATGGGTTTTTCCCAGCAAGAGACATTCAATGTCACTTTTGAAACAGGTACCGATGGAAGTACTGCTTCAATTTGGAGTACTTTTGAGAATGATTCAAATCCGTCTATAGAAATTGTAGCCAATCCTGATGCAACAGGTGCAAATGTTTCTGCTACTGTAGCAAAATTTACAGCGTTGGATACAGGTAAGCCATGGGCAGGCGCACAGACGACACATAAAGGTTTAGGAGAATGGATTTTGGAAACAGGGAATAGTACCATTAGTTTGCTGGTTTATAAAACTGTTATTAGTGATGTAGGAGTTAAATTTGTGAACTCAACTAGCGGAACTGTTTTTGAATTAAAACAAGCAAATACGATTATAAATGCTTGGGAAAAATTAACATTCGATATCTCTAGTTTTATTACTCATGGAGAAAATCATAATATAGATCAACTTGTTGTTTTTCCAGATTGGCCTTCTGGAGATAGAGCTTCTGATAATATTGTCTATTTTGATGATATTACTTGGGATGCCAATAGAACAGCCAACGCTAGCGGCGGCGACGGCGGTGGTAGCGGAGGTGGTGGAGGTTCTCCTGCGCCAACAACAGCACCAACAGCACCAACAGCTACAGCAGTAGATGTAATTTCTTTATTTAGTGACGAGTATACAGACGTAGCTGCAACTTGGAATCCAGGATGGGGACAATCTACAGTAGTTGAAGAAGAAACGATTGCAGGTAACCCTTTGAAAAAATACTCAAGTTTTACTTTTTCAGGAGTAGAACCAACCGGAGGAACTATAGATGCATCAGCAATGACTCATATTAATATAGATTATTGGACAAGTGATGCTACTGAATTGAAAAT
>CAJXVU010000091.1 GCA_913062555.1 uncultured Bacteroidota bacterium | reverse complement strand
AATTCTGTTTTTATGACAGAATGACCTAAAAATACTATGGCCAAGTCTAAATTTACAAATCTTGACAGTTTGTCATTCCAGGAATTTGATGAGAATTCAGAACTCATTCCTTTAATGACTACAGAAGATGAAAAGGAAATTAACAATGAATCGTTACCGGAAACCTTACCAATATTATCATTGCGTAATACCGTATTATTTCCTGGTGTAGTGATTCCTATAACCGCGGGAAGAGATAAATCGATAAAACTTATTGATGATGCTAATAAAGGGAGCAAAGTTATAGGTGTAGTTTCTCAAAAAGATGAAACGGTAGAAGATCCTAACGCGAAGGACATTCATGAAACAGGAACGGTAGCTCGAATTTTAAGAGTACTCAAAATGCCTGATGGTAATACTACAGTTATCATTCAGGGGAAAAAGAGATTTAAGGTTGCCGAAGTTATCACAGAGGATCCTTATATGAATGCTACGGTGAGAGAGTTTCCTGAAACGGATTCAGATACATCTACTGAAGAGTTCTCTGCTATAATTGAGTCAATTAAAGAATTGGCTTTGCAAATTATAAAGGAGAGTCCAAATATTCCTAGTGAGGCTTCTTTTGCGATTAAAAATATTGAGAGTAATTCATTTTTAATAAATTTTGTGTCTTCCAACATGAATCTTTCTGTTGAAGAAAAGCAAGCACTTCTTGAAACTAATGATTTACAAGAACGGGCATTAGAGACACTTAAATATATGAATGTTGAATTCCAGAAATTGGAACTTAAAAATGACATTCAATCAAAGGTTCAAAGTGACATGAACCAGCAGCAACGAGAATATTTCTTACATCAACAAATGAAAACCATTCAAGAGGAGCTTGGTGGTGTGAGTTATGAAGAAGAGGTTGAGGAAATGAAGGCCCGAGCTAAAGATAAAGTTTGGAGTGAAAAAGTAGCTAAACATTTCGATAAGGAAATTGGGAAGTTACAGCGAATGAATCCTCAGGTTGCTGAGTATTCAATCCAACGTAATTATTTAGATTTGTTTCTAGAATTGCCTTGGGAAGAATATAGTAATGATATTTTTGACTTAAAGCGTGCCAAGAAAATTTTGGACCGTGACCATTATGGACTGGATGATGTTAAACGCCGGATTATAGAATATTTGGCTGTTCTTAAACTTAGAAATGACATGAAATCTCCAATTTTATGCTTGTATGGACCTCCAGGAGTTGGTAAAACATCTTTAGGGAAGTCTATAGCGGAGGCATTAGGAAGGGAGTATGTACGTATGTCGCTTGGTGGTTTGCGTGATGAAGCTGAAATAAGAGGGCATCGTAAAACCTATATTGGTGCAATGCCAGGACGTATTTTGCAAAGTCTTAAAAAAGCAGGAACGTCTAATCCTGTATTTGTGCTTGATGAAATTGACAAATTATCAAATTCTAATCAAGGAGATCCTTCTTCGGCGATGTTGGAAGTATTAGATCCTGAGCAAAACTCAGAGTTTTATGACAATTTCTTAGAAATGGGTTACGATTTATCTAAAGTTATGTTTATCGCAACTTCAAATAGCTTGGCAACCATTCAGCCTGCTTTACGTGACAGAATGGAAGTTATTAATGTTTCAGGATATACCATTGAAGAGAAAGTAGAAATAGGAAAAAGACATTTAATGCCCAAGCAACTAAAAGAGCACGGCTTAACTGAGAAACATTTAAAAATAGCAAAACCACAGCTTGAAAAAATTGTAGAAGGCTATACCCGTGAATCTGGTGTTCGTGGTCTGGAAAAACAAATTGCAAAAATGGTGAGATATTCTGCCAAAAATATTGCGATGGAAGAAGACTATAATATAAAAGTTAGTAATGAAGATGTGATAGAAGTTTTGGGAAGTCCCAAACTTGAACGCGATAAATATGAAAATAATAATGTAGCCGGAGTTGTAACAGGATTGGCCTGGACACGAGTAGGTGGAGATATATTGTTTATAGAATCTATTTTGTCTAAAGGCAAAGGGAATATGACCATTACTGGGAATTTAGGAAAGGTAATGAAAGAGTCTGCCACAATAGCTATGGAATATATTAAAGCCAATGCTGATGTTTTTGGTATAAATCAGGAAGTGTTTAGTAAATATAATGTACATATCCATGTTCCTGAAGGAGCTACCCCAAAGGATGGACCTAGTGCAGGTGTGACAATGTTAACCTCATTAGTGTCTTTATTTACACAAAAGAAGGTCAAGAAAAGTTTGGCAATGACAGGTGAAATTACACTTCGTGGAAAGGTACTTCCAGTTGGAGGGATTAAAGAAAAGATACTAGCTGCTAAGCGTGCTAAAATCAAAGAAATTTTACTTTGCAAAGAAAATAAAAGCGATATTGAGGAAATTAAGGACGAATACCTTAAAGGATTAACATTCCATTATGTTTCGGATATGAGTGATGTTATTGATATTGCTGTCACCGGACAAAAGGTGAAAAGAGCTAAGAATTTATAATTAAAAAAACCTCGATATTCTCGGGGTTTTTTTTAGGATTCAAAAATAAATGATTCATACAATCGTTTTAAGATAGATTTAGTTACTTTGTTACTTTATGAAAAGAACGATTTTTTCAATATTCTTTTTATGTGTTGTTACATTTTCGTTTTCACAAGTTGGAGGTGAAGCAACCTATCAATTCTTGAATCTAATATCGTCTCCACGTCAAGCAGCTTTGGGAGGTAAGATTATTACCAATGTAGATTATGACGTCACCCAAGCATTGTATAACCCTGCTACAATCAATGTAGAAATGGATAATCAATTGGCTCTAAATTATGTGAGTTATCTTGGAGGTATTGGTTACGGTACAGCTGCTTATGCTTATACTTTAGATAGGCGTGCACAAACAATACACGCTGGGATTAGTTATATTAATTATGGTAGTTTTGATGGTTACGATGAAAATGGGGTTTCTACTGGTGAGTTTACTGGAAGTGAAGCAGCACTATCGATTGGATATGCTATGCAAATTGGAGTTTCTGATTTTTTTGTTGGAGCCAATGTTAAAGTTATAACTTCAAAATTAGAACAATATAATTCCTTAGGAATCGCCACTGATATTGGGCTGATATATATTGATGAAACTTTGGGTTTCAATGCCGCAATTTCAATAAGAAATATTGGATCTCAAATTACAACTTATGCCGGTTTAAATGAACCATTGCCTTTTGAAATTGATTTCGGAATGTCTCAAACATTGGAACATATCCCTTTACGTTGGCATGTTACATTAGAAAATCTTCAAAAGTGGCCTATTGGAAGATCCAATCCAGCTCGAGTTATTGGAGATTTGGATGGGAATCAAACAGAAGAAAAAGTTGGATTTTTAAATAATACAATGCGCCATTTAATATTGGGTGCAGAATTGTTTCCTGATCGCGGATTTAATCTTAGATTGGGCTACAGTTTTAGAAGGGCAGAGGAGTTGCGAATTTTAGACCAGCGTAATTTCTCAGGGCTGTCATTTGGTATAGGCGTAAAGTTAAGAAAAATGAGATTTAGTTATTCACATGCACGCTATACCAGTGCTTCAAATGCCAGTTTTTTTGGTTTACAAATAGATTTACAATAATGCAAAATATTACGATAGCAATAGACGGATTTTCATCAACTGGAAAAAGTACTATCGCAAAGCAATTGGCAAAAAAACTGAGTTATGTATATGTAGATACAGGTGCGATGTATAGGGCTGTAACACTATATGCGATGCAGAAAAATTATATTTCAACTCAATCTTTTAAGCGTGATGAGTTATTAGTACAATTAGATCAAATTACATTGAGTTTTAAATTTAATGACAGTCTGGGTTTTGCTGAAATGTATTTAAATGGTGTAAATATTGAAAAGGAAATTAGAACCTTAGAAGTCTCAAATCACGTCAGTACTATTTCTGCAGTACCCGAAGTACGTAGACAATTGGTAAAACAACAGCAGGAAATGGGTAAAAACAAAGGCTTGGTAATGGATGGACGTGATATTGGCACCGTTGTTTTTCCTCAGGCAGAATTAAAACTATTCATGACGGCCTCCCCTAAAGTTAGAGCCCAACGCCGTTATGATGAACTTATCAATAGAGGAGATGTTGTTAGTTTTGAAGACGTATTACATAATGTCGAGGCACGAGACTTTAAAGATTCAACCCGTAAAGATTCCCCATTAATTAAAGCCGATGATGCCGTTGAAATAGATAATTCAAATTTGAGCCTCGAAGCACAATTTGATACTATATTGAAATTGGTAACAAAAGTGCTGAAAAACCTGTAAAAAATATTTTTAATACTTGTTTTTCGGGTTCTTTAATAGCAATATTTGAGCTTGGTTTGGATCAATTTTTAGTATTCATATAATTATTCCAACAGTTGAAAAAAAATTAAGCCATGGATGATTCATTTTCAACGATTTAAATTAGGGGTTCTATTTATTAAAAATTAGGCATTTCGATTTTATATATGTACTTTTGCACTCCTTTTTAGCAAATAATCGGAATGATAAAAGGGATAAAAAGAACATTTTATAACACTTCTGTGTGTTAATTGCTTAATTCTTCCGTAGACATACAGAATACAAATTTTAATCAGCAATGGCTGAAAACAAAGAAAAAGCAGTTGAAGTAGAAGCTACAACTCCAGTAGTAACTGAAACTCAAGTTAAACCAGAACAATTTCTTAAGGATTTTAACTGGCACAATTACGAAGAAGGAATTGATCCTGTTGAAGATTCTAAATTAGTAGAATTTGAAAAATTAGT
>CAJXVU010000090.1 GCA_913062555.1 uncultured Bacteroidota bacterium | reverse complement strand
CCAACTTCAACATTCTTACTGTTGAATCGGTCAATCTTGTCTAAATTCACTATATAAGATTTATGAATTCTCAAAAACTTACCATCGGGTAACTCTTCTTCAAAAGCTTTCATAGTTGATAATACAACAAGACTGTTTTCTTCGGTAACTAATTTTACATAATCACCTAGAGCTTCAATCCATTTAATGTCTTTAATATAAACCTTACGTTTTTTAAGGTTACTTTTTACAAAGATGTGTTCTCCATCGGTTTCTTTAAAGTCCAGCGTCAATTTATGCTGTTCTAAAGCTTTTTCTACCGCCGTATTGAAACGTTCTCTTGTAATAGGCTTTTGCAAATAGTCAGTAGCATCATAGTTAAATGCTTTAAAGGCATATTCGGTTTTACCTGTCACAAAAATAATTTGGGGTTTATTATTGAGTACATCAAGTAATTCGAAACCATTTAATACCGGCATTTCAATATCTAAAAAGATAAGATCTACTTTGTGGGTATTAAGTCCATTTTTGGTTTCTAGGGCGCTGCTATATTCTGCAATCAGATTAAGAGAGGAATGATTCTCTATTAATTTGACTATAGATAAGCGTTGGATTGCGGAGTCATCTACAACAACACAGTTTAAAGTCATAACATTTCTTGGTTTTTAGGTTAAGATATCGACAATATTACAAAATATTCGGTTAAAAACCAAAAAACATCGGTAAAGTGTTTTATTTAACATAATTTTAACATTTTATAAACACAGGAAAAATAGCCTATATTTTGTTGTCAAAGCCAATAATAATGCCTATTTTTGCAGCCATTTTATAATTAAAACTAGATTTATATGAATCATTACGAAACTGTTTTCATCTTGAATCCCGTTTTATCTGATACTCAGATAAAGGAAACAGTAAAGAAATACGAAGATTTTCTTGTTTCTAAAGGAGCAAAGATGGTATCCAAAGAAGATTGGGGGCTAAAAAAATTAGCTTATGCAATCCAAAACAAAAAAAGTGGTTTTTACCATTTGTTTGAGTACGCCGTTGACGGTAGTGTTATTAACCCATTAGAGGTAGAGTTTAGACGCGACGAGCGTTTTATGCGTCACTTAACTGTAAAATTAGACAAGCACGCTGTGTCTTGGGCTGAGAGAAGAAGAGTTAAACTTAAAGAAAAAGCGTAATTATGTCAAGCATAGATCAACAAGCCAAAGGAAAAAAAGACGGTGAAATTAGATATTTAACACCGCTTAATATTGAAACTAACAAAGCTAAAAAGTATTGTCGTTTCAAAAAATCTGGAATTAAATATATTGATTATAAAGATCCAGATTTCTTAATAAAGTTTGTAAACGAACAAGGTAAATTATTACCAAGACGTTTAACTGGAACTTCATTAAAATATCAAAGAAAAGTATCTGTAGCGGTAAAAAGAGCTCGTCATTTAGCTTTAATGCCTTATGTAGCAGATTTATTGAAATAAAACTATTATAACTATGGAACTTATATTAAGACAAGACGTTGAAGGACTAGGATTTAAAGACGATATTGTAACAGTAAAGAACGGTTATGGTAGAAACTTTTTAATTCCTCAAGGAAATGCAATTTTAGCAACAATTTCAGCTAGAAAAGTATTAGCAGAAAATTTAAAACAACGTGCTTTTAAAGAAAAGAAAATCGTTGGTGATGCTAATAAAATTGCTGAAGCAATAAAAGCTTTAGAAATTAAAATTGCTGCAAAAGTAGGAACAGGTGACAAATTATTTGGATCTGTAAATAACATTAATGTTGCTGAGGCTTTAGATAAAGCTGGACAAACTATTGATAAAAAGTTTATCAATGTAATTGGAGGTAGCGTTAAACGTTTAGGGAAATACAATGCAACAGTGAGATTACACAGAGATGTATCTATTGATTTAGATTTTGAAGTTGTACCACAAGCATAACAAACAAAAAATACGAACAATTGTTAGTATTTTTTAGTTGATATTATAGAAACCGCTCTTTGAGCGGTTTTTTTTGTTTAAATTTGCATGACTAATTCGAAAAGTATTAATTAAATTATGTATTCAATGAAAAAAACTATTTTTTCAATTTTTTGTTTATTCGTTGGCGTGATTGCTTTTGGGCAAGTCACAACTTCGAATATTAAAGGATTAATTTTAGACGAAAATTCTCAACCCTTACCTGGAGCCAATGTTGTAGCAATACATACACCTACAGGTACTAAGTATGGTGCCGCTACTAATTTTGACGGTAGGTATAACTTATTAAACTTGAGAGTTGGTGGACCTTACACAATCACAATTAGCTACGTAGGGTACAAAGAGCAAGTTTTAAACGATGTTTTTTTAACCTTAGGTAAAACACAAAATTTAAATACGCAAATGGTCGCCGATAGTGGACAACTGGAAGCAGTTGTAATTACCGGATCGAGTGGTACAGGAACTTTTAGTAGTGACCGTACAGGAGCAGAGACCAGTGTTGGACGCCGTGAATTAACACGTTTGCCAACAATTTCACGTTCTGCTGCAGATTTTACTCGATTAGAACCAACAGCAAGTGGTAACTCTTTTGGAGGTAGAAATGATCAGTTCAATAACTTTTCTTTAGATGGCGCCATCTTTAATAACCCATTTGGATTGGATGCTGCAACCCCTGGGGGTCAAACTGATTCACAACCAGTATCATTAGATGCTATTGATCAAATACAAGTTAGTACTGCACCATATGATGTGACGCAGTCTGGATTTACAGGTGCCTCAGTTAATGCCGTTACAAAAAGTGGTACCAATGAATTTCATGGAACGGTTTATAGTTTCTATAGAAATCAAGATTTTACAGGGTCTAAAGTAAAAGGAGATAAAATCTTTGTCCCAAAATTATCGCAAACCCAAATGGGAGCGAGTATTGGAGGACCAATTGTAAAAAATAAATTATTTTTCTTCGCTAACTTCGAAAAAGATGATCGTGAAGATTTAGGTCAATCTTGGTTGCCTAATTCTGGAGGTGGATCTATTAATGAATCTAGAGTATTGGTTTCAGATTTAAATGATGTAAGAAATGCATTGATAGGAATTGGATATGATCCGGGAGCTTATCAAGGATTCACTCACCAATCAGAATCTACTAAAGGAATCTTTAAATTGGATTGGAATATTAATGATAATAACCGTTTGGCCATTATTTATAACTTCTTAAATGCATCAAAAGAAAAACCTGCACATCCAACAGCGATTGGATTTAGAGGGCCAAATGCTTCAACATTACAGTTTGAGAATTCTGGATATGAAATCAACAATGAATTAAAATCTATTCAAATAGAACTAAATTCAACCTTATCTGATAATTCATCTAATAAATTACAGTTTGGATATACACACTTCAACGATTTTAGAAGTCCGTTTTCAACGCCAGCGCCATCAATAAATATTTATAAAGATGGTTCTCCTTATATTATTGTTGGGCACGAACCTTTTTCAGTTCATAATAGATTAGATCAAAAAGTATTACAGATAACAAATAACTTAAACTTCTATAAAGGGGATCATACGTATACAGTTGGATTCTCTTTTGAAAAATTTCAATTTGATAACTCGTTTAATTTAACTAGTTATGGTTTCGATCTTTTCGGAAGTGTTGATATCAATGATTTTAACGCGAATGATTATGTTGATACTATCGCTGCCGCTAAGGCAACTTTTGCATCAAACAATGCAAATGACTCATGGGCTCTAGCTGAAACTAATGTAGGTCAATTGGCATTTTATGTGCAAGACGAATGGAATATTACAGAAAATTTCAAAGTAACTTACGGTATCCGTGCCGATAAACCATTATTCTTTGATTCGGCAGAAAAAGCACAAGAGGTTATTGATAGAGGTTTCGTAGTGGGAGATATTCCTTATGTAAACCCTAATAATGGTAAAACCGTATTAATTGATAATACGCTTATGCCATCAAACGATTGGTTAATTTCTCCTAGATTAGGGTTTAACTATGATGTCAAAGGTGATGATTCCTTCCAATTACGTGGTGGTACTGGAGTATTTACAGGACGCTTCCCTTTTGTATGGTTAGGAAATCAAATTGCTAATCCGGATGTATTCTTTTTACAAGCTGTGGATCCTGATTATAAATTTCCTCAAGTATGGCGAACTAATTTAGGTGTTGATAAGCGTTTAGAAAGCGGATTGATTCTTACAGGTGATGTCTCTTATACTAAAGACCTTAATGGACCTCATGTACAAAACTGGGGACAATTAGATCCTTCAGGAAATTTAAATGGTGTTGATAACAGACCAATTTATGCACCTACAGATTTAATTAATAATGCTTATGTATTTACAAATTCTGATAAAGGTAGAATCTGGAGCGCCTCTTTAAAGGCACAAAAAACATTTGAAGGTGGCTTGTATGCAAGTGTAGCTTACAGTTATTTAAATGCTAAAGATGTGAACTCTATTGAAGCAGAAATTACAAGTGATGCCTATGCGGGTAACCCAATTGTAAATAATGTGAATACTGATGTATTATCTTATTCTAAATATGGTAATACACACCGTATTATTGGTGTCGCTAGTAAAAGATGGAATTATGGTGGCGATAAATGGTCGACTACAATTTCTGGATTCTTTGAGTATGCTAGAGGTGGACGTTTTAACTACACTTATGGTGGAGATATTAATGGAGATGGATCTGGAATTAACGATTTAATCTATATTCCAACATCAGGAGAGATCGGTCAAATGAATTTCTCAGGAGCTGGTCAAGGTGCTGCTTTAAATGCTTTTATTGCTCAGGATGATTATTTAAGTGATCGTAGAGGGAAATATGCTGAGCGTTATGGCGCTTTAGCACCATGGAGAAGTCGTGTAGATTTAAAGTTTTTACAAGATTATAACTTTACGGTATCAGGAGATAAAACGAATACCATCCAGTTTAGTATCGATATTTTAAATGTTGGAAACTTATTAAGTTCAGAATGGGGATTAATTCAACAACCTAATAATGTACAACCAATAGGTGTTTCTGTTGATGGTGCAGGAAACCCAACTTACACATTTAATCCAGACCAAACACAAACGTTTGGATACGATTCTAGTTTAGCTTCTAGATGGCAAATGCAATTCGGATTACGTTATATTTTCTAAGAAAATAGAATATATATTATTAAATTTGCGCTCCTTAATT
>CAJXVU010000089.1 GCA_913062555.1 uncultured Bacteroidota bacterium | reverse complement strand
TACTTAGTAAAGAATGATAAAAATGATGAATTAGAAAGCTTTAACTTACAAGGATATAAAGGCAATATTGAATTCAAAAAAGAAAAGTAAAACGAAGGCTAACAACGTGTATAGTTCATTGCTTGGTACTTACCTACTCGAAAAATCCTACGGATTTTCCTACGATTCGTTTCTTTTTGCTAAATTAGTTGCTTAACCACGCAACAAAACATACACCAACCGTTGTATGCCATTGAAAAAAAAAATCAGCTTTCTCGTTTATCGAAAAGAGCATACATATTTTCAACAAAAGTTTCTTTATCTGATTTGAATTTATTAATAAAAGGTTTTGCTCCATCTTTCAAATGGTCATTCAAATTATTATCGCTCCATTGCGCAATTTCTAAGATTATAGGTAATAACTCCTTCCCCTTTTGAGTGAGGTTATAAATATTTGTCTTTTTATTACCTTCCATTTTACCTTTAGAAATCAATTCTAACTCTACAAGTTTTGATAATCTATTAGATAAAATATCTGTTGAAATTTTCTCACTTGAATTTACAAATTCAGTATATGTTTTCTTCCCTGAAAACATCATATCTCTAATAATTAAAAGAGACCATTTATCTCCTACAATATCTAATGCTGAACTAATTGGACAAGTTGACCTATACTTTTGATTCATTTTTAAATTTTATCACTTGGAAAAACCAAGTTATTTACTACTTTTGCTTGGAAAACAAAAGTAATAATAAATTAAGGCAACTAAAAATGATAGATAAACATTCTGAAATAGTGATTTTAGGAGCTGGTATTGGAGGTCTAACAACTGCAATAGCATTACATCAAAAAGGATTCAAAAATATTAGTATCTATGAGCGTAGAGAAAAGGCAACAACAATTGGAGCAGGTTTAGTTTTATGGTCAAATGCGACTAAAACACTTCATAAACTGGAATTACTAACAGAAATTGAAAAAGTTGGAGGCCAAATAGAACAAATGCAGCGATGGACTAAAAATGAAGAGTTTTTAGGAGTGATTAAGGTAAATAATATTAATACATCAATTGGTTTCAAAAGCTATTCAATTAGTAGAAAGGATTTACAAAATATTCTATTAGAGAAGGTAAATGAATTGAATCTTGCCGTTTATTACAATCATAACGTCATAAATATTACATATCGAGATAATACTACTTCTATAAGTTTTGAAAATGATATTTCTGTAAATGCTCAAGTTGTAATTGGAGCTGATGGAAGAATGAATTCAATAGCTCGACAGTATGTAAATGGAGACAACACTCCTATTTATCAAAATTTTGTCAATTGGATTGGAATAGTAGAAAGTGATAAACCTATTTTTTCTAAAAACAATGTATTAGATTTTTGGGGCTGTGGTGAACGATTTGGAATCGTACCCATAAATGAAAACAAAGGATATTGGGCTGGAGGAAAATCTTTACCATTAAACTCACCTATTAAAAATAAGAATAACAAAACAGAACTTAAGAAACTGTTCGATTCTTGGTCACCGAAAATCAAAGAAATAATAGAACTGACAGAAGATGAAAACATTAAATATATTGAAGTTTTTGACCATAATCCGAGTCCAAACTGGTTTAAAAACAATGTCTGTCTACTTGGTGATTCTGCACACGCATCACTCCCTACTTCTGGACAAGGTGCTTGTCAAGCAATAGAAGATGCTTGGCACTTTGCATCTATTTTAGAAAAATCAGAAACAATAGAAAAGGCATTTAATAATTTTCAACGAAGCAGATTTGAAAAAACTACCACAATTACAATGGCGGGAAGAGATTTAGCTAAATCATTATTCAATGAAGATGAAATGTATTGTGAGCAAAGAAACGAAAACGCAAAAAACACGGATTATGAAATTGCAAGTCAAAATATAGCAAAACTATGGTCTAAAAACTTACCTAAATAAAAGAAAATGACGAATTCAAAAAAGTACATCAACAGAATAGGAAGAATATTATTCAGTCTTATATTCATTGCAAGTGGATTAAGTAAGATAGGAGATTGGGATAAAACAATTTCATATATGGAATCTCACAATATGATATTTATTCCATTTTGTTTAATAATGGCAATACTACTTCAAGTTGCGGGTGGATTATCAATTATCGCAAGCTATAAATCGAAAATTGGGACAATACTTCTATTAACATTTATGCTTCCAGCAACATTCATTTTTCACAATTTTTGGACCTTACCCACAGAAACAGAATTGGAAATAATTACTCAACAGGCTGAAATGGTTTCATTCTTAAAAAACATTACAATTATTGGTGCTTTATTTTTGATATTTTACAATGAGAATAAATAAAGCCTACTGCTAACAATGTATAAAAAACATAGGGCATCTGTGCTAACTTCAAAGGTCTGTGTTTATTTACAAAGTCCGCTAAATATAAAATTTGGTATTTAAGAGAAAAATAAAAGCAAAACATTTATATTTAGCAAAGTAATAAACCGAAACAAAAGTGCTTATCACCTGCCCTACGTTTCTTATACTAACCGTTATGCCCAATTGTGATAGTATGCCAGCTTGAATTTGGAAAACTCTGAAGTTTAAACTAATTTCATAAAATCTATTTTTAAATAGAACTCTATGACAAAATCACTCAGATTCTTGCCTAATTGGTTGCAACAATGGTGGGTATGGTTCGCAGCAATTTTCGTTCTCACATTTATATCGTTCTGGCCTAGTTTCTTTTCAGCAATTGTCAATATCGAAACGCACATTATTATTCATGGAATTAGTGCAATTTCTTGGATGTTACTAGCAGTCGTTCAAGCATGGTTGATCAAAAGTAAATGGCGCAAACATCATCGCACCATAGGTTATGTATCGCTTGTACTTGCAGTTATATTGGTGCTAAGTGGACTTCAGGTACTCCAAACCATGCTGCTTAAGGATAATGGTTTGGAGAATGGTATCCCGTTACTCGCTATTAAATTCTTATATATTGATATTACTGCGTTGTTATTGTTTTGTGTTTTCCTTTGGTTTGCAATCAAGGCTGCACGACGACGTGATTTTTCACTTCATATGCGATTAATGGCTTGTACTGCAATTATTCCCCTAGAAGCTGCATTGGAAAGGACATATATTTATGGGACTCCCAGTCTTGTACCCAATTTTGATGTCGCCCTTTATGCATCTGTTATCACACTAATTGTACTCATGGGAGTATTGGTTGGAATAGAACGATGGAATAAACGGTCACGCTGGCCATATACAGTCTTATTGGCTTATTTTGTACTCATGTTACTAACGACAGACATAATTGCTCAAACGGAATGGTTTAATTCTTTTGCAATTTTTTATGCCAAACTATAATCTAAAGAAATAGCAGTTTTATACTAGTGATTTTGGGCTATAAATCATTGTTTAAATTCCGTCAATTAAACAAACCTTAATAAAATTAAAAAATATAAAAACTGTGCATAACAACGTGTATAATTCATTGCGCCTGATTTTCCTCGCGGAAAATCCTCTCCGCTGAATTAAGGGTTCCCTCCTTTTTGCTATCTTAGTTCTCACGCAACGCAATCATACACGAACACGTTGTGCTTCATTATGACCAAACAACAAACCAATGATTAAATTCCTTCGGAAAATAAGATATGACTTAATGGAAAAAAACAAAACAGGGAAATATCTAAAGTATGCCATTGGCGAAATTGTACTTGTAGTCATTGGTATTTTGATTGCTTTGAGTATTAATAATTGGAATCAGGAAGGGAAAGCTCATAAATTTGAAAACAAATTGCTAACAGAATTACGTCAAACAATAATTTATGATTATTCATCAATTGAAAGAATATTGGAGGGAAACCAAGTATCAAAAATTTCTTGCCAAACAATTTTAACTCACTTTGAGAACAAGCTACCCTATCATGATTCTTTGAATCAACATTTTTGGAAAGCTAATTGGTGGTGGCAATTAAATCTACGGCATACCGCTTTTGAAAATGCTAAATCTTATGGATTACATTTCATCAAAGATGACTCCTTGCGATCGCTACTTACTCATGTATATGAAAATAATGTTGAGTATATGGATGACCAAGATGGTAGGTTTGCACTATATCAATATAATGTAGTAGAGCCCTATATTATAAATTTATTTGAGTCCACTAACTTGCATTCTGAAATGATACCTCTCGATTACGACATGCTCCGGATTGATCAAAAGTATAGAACTATTTTGAAGACTAATATTGGTAACAGAAAATTTTTTGAAAGTTATGTGTTAAGTAATATTTTGCCAGAATTGCAGGAATTGGACCGAAGATTATTGGAAGAGATTGACAGTCGCTGAAGAATTTTAAAATAAGCAACGAAAGGCTAACAACGTGTATAATTAATTGCTTGGTACTTGCCTTCTCGGAAAATCCTACGGATTTTCCTACGGTTCGTTTCTTTTTGCTAAATTAGTTGCGCGAGACTCGCAACTAAACCATACACCAACCGTTAGCCTTCATTATCTGACAAACTCGATTCAAATAAACTGAAATTGCTATATTTAGAAAAACTAACCAGAATCTAAATGATAAAAATTTTCAGAAAAATTCGTCAAAAAATGTTGACTGAAAATAAATTCAGTAAATATTTCCTTTATGCAATTGGAGAAATTGTGCTTGTAGTTATTGGGATTTTGATTGCGCTACAGGTCAACAATTTGAATAATGAAAGTGCCGGTAGAGATAAAGAGATAAACATTTTGACAGAATTTAAACGAAACTTAGAGGTAAATGTAAATGAGTTTTCTTCAGAAATAGCCAACCAAGATTCAATTATTCGGAATATTGATATTATAATGGGACAAATCAAAAATAAAATTCCTTATCACGATTCGTTGGGTATCAAGTATGCTACTATTGCTTGGACGGAGGAATTTAACATCGCAAATTCTGCCTTCGAAACGTTAAAGACATTGGGTTTTGATTTAATCTCATCTGACTCTTTACGAGAAAGCATTATCCATTTATTCAATATAAGGTACATTAGATTTTACGATGTCATAAAAAAGGTCAGTGCTACTTCACATACCCAATTAAATGCGGTGTACTTACGACATATTGAATATGATAAACAAGGTAATGCTATTGTCAATGATTTTGAAAAATTAATAAAAGATACGGAGTTCACCAATATGTTAAGTGGTCGACGTATATGGAAAGTCGATATTATAAATACCTACAAAGAACTAATAGATGAGTCTTTACAACTATCCAGAATGATTGACCAAGAATTAAAAAGGAGGAAGTAGAAGGAGGAAGCTGGATTGTCGCTTAGATTAAAGATGAAATTAACTTATTATTTTGATTAATAAAGAAGTTAAAGAATAACGAAAGGCTAACAAAGTGTATAATAAATTG
>CAJXVU010000088.1 GCA_913062555.1 uncultured Bacteroidota bacterium | reverse complement strand
AATTTCTCCAGACGGGCAAACGATGCATTTAGGTGATCGTTATCTAAAAAAGACAAAAACAGGATGGTCTAAAAGACTAAACCTTGAACCTCCTGTGGTAAGTAATGATTCTATGTATATTATGCGTCTTTCAGAATCTGCGAATGGCACTTATTATTTTGATACGTATAAAGAGGGAGATGTAACATTTCCAATTCGGTATTCACGGTTGATAAATGGAAAATATGAAGAACCGAAAGCCTTATCAAAAGCGATAAACACGGGTACCTTTTTAAGCCATCCATTTATAGCACCAGATGAATCTTATTTACTGTATGATGCTAAAAAAGAAAATGGCTATGGAGATTCAGATATCTATATCAGTTTTAAACAGAAAGATGGTACTTGGGGTAATGGAATTAATTTAGGCGATAAAATAAATACAGATGCTTGGGAAGCATCAGCGAGTATTACTCCAGATGGTAAGTATTTATTCTTTAATAGAAATGTTGGTTCTGATACATTTGAAAATGTGGATATTTTTTGGGTAGATGCACAAATTATTGAAACATTGAGACCTAAACAATAACCAAGCTTGGCATTTCGAGCCTGCCTTGTCAGTAAACAGACGCAGGCTCGAAATCTCATAAAAGGAAGTTGAATTTTCTACCTGGCGCCTATACCAAGGCCTTTATTGGCAAATAGGAGGGTTTAATGCAATAAAAATCGATGTGTATCGTTTATTCAGAATAGGTTCCTATACATTCAGGATACTGGTATTGAAAGGAGCCTTATTTATTTTTTGTGTATTTCAAGGTTGCTCCACCATGTGCAAGCGTAAATCCAAGGACCTTGTTTTTAGCATCCAATTCAAAAATTTGATACATATTAGATCTTTGCATATAAGGCAAAAAATGGGTGTCTGAGGTAGGGACCAATTTCAAATAAAATTGACCAATACTTTTAGAAAACAGTTGCCCATTTTCGATAAAAATTTCTACATCGCTTTTGTCTTTTAAACGATAGGTTCCCACATATTTTTCTAGTTGACTGGGAGAAAGTATTGCTTCCTTGGCTTTTTCATCGTAAAAAAGAGGATTGATTACCCAATCTGCAATTTCATCTGTAATGTGTTGGTATAAGTCATATTGTTTGAAGATGCCTACAATAGTAGCATCCCTTAATATTTCTTTGTTTGATTTACCTTGTTTCTTTAATGCAAACACGCGATTGGAAAAGCTTGAACGCCATTCTTTTTCATGGATCAAATCTTCTCTGTTGCTGATAATTTTACCTGTAGTATTTCCAGGAATGTATTTGGTGTGCTGATTGCCCATCTCTAAAGCCATATTAATGCCATTAAAGTGCCCTTCTAGGCCAAAAGGACCTTCTATTGTCATCCATTGACTTCTATAACTATCAGCCATAAAAGTTGTATTGGCATTTTTAAGATGAATGTTGATGTGGCCAAAAGAGTGCCCCATACTCCTGTAAGCAATGATTGATTCTGTTCCAATATCCAAAGAGAATGTATCCTTAAATAAGAATTGGGTGTAGATGTTTCTATGGTACACTACATTTTCATGAGAAATAATGACTACATCCTTGTCCTTGAAGTACCAATTGGCGGCTGTGTTATAATTATCCCAATTACTGTTAATGACATATTTTATGGGCATTTTAGAGATCTTCTGTAGTGCTTTCATAAACTGAGGCGCTTCATCTCCTTTGAATAATGGGTTGATAAGCACTAGTCCTTTTTCACCAATAATCACTCCCATATTAGACCTGCGGGTAGCTGAACTTCCTGTTCGAGTGATGATATAAGCGTGGTCACTTAATTGGGTGGACTCATATTTTATCTTTTTAACTTGACTAAAAGAGATTGTAGGAACTAATAAAAGAAGTCCTAGAATTGTTAAAATGTATTTTTGGATTTTCATGTGTATGTTTTGTGATTGAGTGATTCACAATCTGTTATATGAATGCTAAATGTAACTTTTAGTTCCTGTTTGCAATTTTAATGGCAAATGTACTATAAAAGAAGACTCCCTAATTATGGGAAAATCACAATTAATGTTAAAGTTTATACGTCAGGAATAACGACCTGTTTTATGGTTGAAGAATACTATAAAATTCAATGGAAGCTTGTACTAGTAATGAATTTTGCACGCTGTTATGGGCGTTGTTTTTATCTGTCTTTTAATCTATACACAAATTTATGTCCACTCCAATTTTCATCAATTGAAGCTACTTTTGTGTCAACTAGCCCGTTGTCGAGGCCATATTTTAGAATCATAAACTTGTCCAATTCAGTTGCTATTTTAGACGCTTTTTTAGGCCAGCTAATCCACAAGAATCCATTCTTTTTTAAGCTTGTCTTTGCAATATTATACAAGCTTTCTAATTCCTTAACTGTTTTAACAAATATGTGAATAAATTTAATTTGTTGCCTATTCTTCGCTTTATTTATGATAACGTTTGCGGGAAAATCTGAAAAAAAATCAAGATAATTTTTCGGTTCATTTAATACCATAATTTCAGAATCACTTGTAATTCCTAGTTTTTTATAAAGAGGTGTTGTCGCGTTCTTTTTTGTCATTATAATTCTCTTCCAATTTTTTTTCCATAAACGTACTCAATGGATCGTCTTTATAAGTTCCAAATTTTCCGCAAATTAAATATCCTAATTTTTCATATAAACCAATTGCGTCTTTTGAATATGGTCCAGTTTCCAGCTTGGCTAAGAATATGCTTTTTGAAATTAAAAGCGCTTCAAGTTTATCTATTATTTTTTTTGCTAAACCTTTTCTCCTTTGTGTTGGTGGAACAAAAATGCGCTTCAATTCGCCATAATCAGAGAATATTTTCACAGAACCTATAGCTACAATCTCTTCATTTTCTACAGCTCCGTAAAAATATGCGTTTTCATTTTGAAGCGTTTCAATACTGTCTAAATGACAACTGTCAGGCGGATATAGTTTGCTTTGATATTCATCCAATTCTTGTATTAAATTTTCTGCTTGTTTTGGATCTATACGTTTTATTTTCATGTTATTTTGAAAGTAGTAGAATTGATTTTGTTTTATGTTTTACAACGTGTCATTTTAATACTAAATGTAACTTTATTGGAGTTTCTATTTCAGCTAAAAAGAACTTTAGTTCCTGTTTGCAATTTAAATGGCTAATGTACTAAAATAGAAGACTCCCTAATTATGGGGAAATCACAATTAATGTTAAAGTTTATACGTCAGGAATAAGGACCTGTTTTGAGTACAAGGCCTAATAAAAAGTGACCAATATAAAACATATAGTGTTTTATATTTGTTATTCTTTTATCAAGTCAGATAACCAAGTCACACTCCGAACTGCAGTCATAGGAAATGCTGTTTGATGGTTACCACCCTCAATCACAACATGTTGCAAGGTTAAACTCTCATCCTTTATGTTTTTAAGCATGCTAATAAATTTTTCGAAACCCTTGATACCTTTCTCATTTTCCAATGTTCCATATGAAATAAAAACATTTGCGTTCAGTTTTTTTCGCTCTTCAGCCGAAGTAGACTCAAGTTCATAAATTTTCTGTATGATTTCATGATCAACTGCAAGAGCGGGAGCACCAAGAATGTAATTTTCAAAGATATTGGTGTGTTTCGATAATATGTAAGCTCCAACTACACCACCAGAAGAATATCCAAAATAGGTACGTCTGTCAGCATCAGCCCGGTAGTTGCGTTCTACCATCTTAAAGACATCGTTACGAAGAAAGTTCACATAACTGTCCAAATTCCCATAGTTCATCCCTTTTGACCAGGTAAGCCCAACTATAATAACGTCTTCTATCAGATTTTCACTAACCGCAGATAACATTTCAAAATGCTGTATCGGATGCGTAAAATAGATTACAGGGTATTTTAAATCTGTGTTTTTTTCATATCCATCCGGCAGTTTTATGTAAATTGTATTTAGTGTATCTGTTTCAGAATTACTGATCTGAAGGACCTGAGTTCTGGGCATCTCATATGCCTTTGGCTCAAGAACCTCAGAAGTTTGTAAACCATTGTCTTTTGCTTTCTGATCATTAGAATCACAAGCATTTAAAAATAATGCTAATACAAGTGCTAAAAATATAAAGTTGTAATTTCTCATTGTTTGTTGAATTGATGTTTATTAATTAAGAAGACAAACATACTTCTTGATGGAACTACCAGTCTTGTAAAATCTTGCTATTCTTTTTATAATTTCCAGGAGTTACTCCAACGTATTTTTTGAAACTATGAGTAAAATGACTTTGGTCATAAAACCCTGATTCAAGTGCAATTTCTACCAAAGGAACATCCGTATAAAAAAGCTTTTTTGAGTTTTCTATTCTAATGGTAGTTAGGTATTCTAAAGGAGTTAAACCAATGCTCTTTTTAAAGCTTTTTTGTAGTTTAAATTTATTCACTTTAAACTTTTGTTGTAGCATTTCTAAAGTGATAGATTGGTTATAATTTAAAGACAAATAATTTAGAATATCTTCAAAAGGATCATCAGCATTTTTTTGAAAATAAGATTGTTTAACATCATTCAGCGTATCCAAAAAAAGATTTTCAAGAGTTTTAAAAATCGATTCTTCGCTTATTTCAAACTCACTATTACAATAGGATATAAAATATGGAAAGCTCGCTAGATAAGAATAATCAGTATTTATTTTTTTTGCAACATTTTTGATTACATCATTGCTTATATAAAGAGCCTTATAAGTCCAAGTATTATTTTTATTGCTCCAGTTTTTATGAATTGAGTATGGGGGAATTAATTGCAAAGCATTTTTACTGACCAAAAAATTTGTATTGCTAAAAGCAATGTTTTCACTTCCGTATTCGATATAAGCTAGACTCCAACATTGATGAAAATGAAAAGGGAAGTTTTTATCAATAAACGTAGCAGATTTAAGTTCAATACCATCTAGCATTGATAATTTCACTGTCTTTACCTTGTTTATTTCTATCATTTAAATTTGCAATTAAGTACTTGTTAAAATTACACACAACCTGTTATATTACTACTAAATAACTTTATTGGGGTCTGTATTTCAGATAAAAAGACTTTAGTTTCTGTTTGCATTTAATGGCAAATGTACTAAAATAGAAGACTCAGTAATTATAGGGAAATCACAATTAATGTTAAAATTTATACGTCAGGAATAACTACCTGTTTTGAGTATAAGTACTACTAAAAAAACAGGAGGGAAGTGCTACTATGTATGAAATGGAAATAAGCGCTACTCTAATTTAAATAATCGTTTACAGGGACTAATTTATATTCAGGAGAAGCATCGAAGAAAATATTAAGTAAGTTCATATGTCCAGCACCGTATAGTACCAAAATTCTATCTTCAGGGGTTGTAGAAACACGTTGAATGTTTCTAAAAATCCTTAGATTTCTATTAAACCACCAAGACGTCACGTAATCTGGCCCAAACTGTTCATAGCCTTTTGTCTCGTATTTAAAAATACCTATTAAATAATCTCCTAAGCCTTTTTTAATGTATTCTGCGGAATTTAGTCTTTTCAATTCAGCCAAAATACCCTCAGTTTTAAACAACGATTTTCTGTGAACTGGTTTTAAAATACTATCTGGATTGTTAAAAAAGTAATGCAGAAATTTTTC
>CAJXVU010000087.1 GCA_913062555.1 uncultured Bacteroidota bacterium | reverse complement strand
TACATCAAGCGTGTAAGGTATATGATTATACTTCTCAATTTTCAGAATGCACAACCAAGGGGTGGGTAAATTTTAAAGCAACTAAAAACTAACTGTAGAGTATGACACCAAAAGGAAAAGCAATAAAAATATTTGCGAGGTTCAATGCAGAGACAGCAATGCAACAACCTTATGAACACAAGACACACATGGAAAAAGAGAAACAAAGCGCATTGATATGTGTCGAAGAAATCGAAAAAGAACTTGGATTTACATTTTTATATGGAGATAAAAGAAGGGTTTTTTTATAGAGATGTAAAAGAAGAGTTAATCAAACTGTAGTTATGAAGACATATACCGTTTCAAATTTGAAATTCCCCATAACGCTAACAAAAGCTCAGCTAAAGTGCCTGTTAAATACATTAATGAAGGTAAACCATCAATTATGAAACTCAAAATTCGACCAATACAAAGGCCAGACATGAAAAGCACGTTTGTAATAGTTGCTGTTTCCCAAAATCGAGGATTAAAAACTCCTATCACCCACAAAGCAATCATAGCTAAATACAATGTCATGGTCGCTCTGAAAATATTTTTCAAGTCCGTTGCTTCAATTGAAAAGGTGAAAATATTTAAAACATTTGGGGCAATCCCATATGCAAAAGCAATAGGTGTTAATATTATAACAGAAATAATTAGATGCCAATTTTTACTCATACTGTAAATGTAGATAAATTAAAAATTTCAATAAACCTGTAGAATTATGAAATGGACAAAAATTGAAGATAGTATGCCAGAAAGCGGTTGTTTTTTGTTTTGGTTATGACTACTAATGTTTTCTAACGTGATGTGTATGGTTAGTTGCGTTTAGCGGCGCGCGTTCGGCTAGAATACCTGCGCAGCAGGGTGGAAGCGTCAGCGTGCGTTTCGGAGTGGTGGTAAAGCCGCGTGGTTAATTTTTCCGAATAACTAAGGTAGTTTATTTGTACGACTTTTCATTCTCTTAACCATCTAAGCAATTAATTATACACGGTGTTGTAATGCGTTTTTTTTATTTTCATATAGTTTTGTAACACCACCACTTTTTCATTGTCCAAGTTATAGATATAACAATAATATTATGTTCAATTTATTTAAAAAAAAGACAACAATGGGAAAATTAGAAGGAAAAGTAGCAGTAATTACAGGAGGTGCAAGTGGTATTGGTTTAGCTACAGCTCAAGAATTTGTAAACAATGGAGCTAAAGTGGTTCTTTTTAGTAGAGGTCAAGAAGCTTTAGATGCAGCTGTAAAACAATTAGGACCTAATAGTCACGCAGTAAAAGGTGACGTTACAAATCATTCAGATTTAGAAAGATTATTTTCAGAAACTAAATCTAAATTTGGTGGTGTTGATAGTTTATTCATTAATGTAGGAAAAGGAAAATTAGCTCCTGTAGCAGATACAGATGAAGCATTTTTTGATGACATGATGGATGTTAACTTTAAAGGATCATATTTTACATTACAAAAAGGAATTAAAAGTTTAAATAATAATGCTTCTGTAATTATAACTACATCTTATTTAAACGAAGTTGGTTTTGGTGGAAGTAGTTTGTTAAGTGCTAGTAAAGCAGCTTTAAGATCATTAGTTCGTGTTTCTTCTGCAGAACTTGCAGGACAAGGAATACGTGTTAATGCAGTAAGTCCAGGACCAATTGGAACACCTTTCTGGGGAAAAATTGGTTTACCAGAAGATGTTCTTGCAGGAGCAGCAGAAGCAATTACTGCTCAAACAGCATTAAAGCGTTTTGGTACTCCAGAAGAAGTAGCAAAAGCTGTATTGTTTTTAGCTTCAGATGATTCTTCTTATATCATTGGTGAAGAAATTGCAGTACATGGAGGAATTAACTCTATATAATTAAGACTTATAAGCCTCATTTTAATACATTTGAAATGAGGCTTTTTATAATTAAAATATGAATACTTTTTCCGATAATTATACAGACTACGACGATACTAAATTGGTAGAATTATCTATAGATGGAGATAAGAAAGCATTGAAGAATTTAATTATTCGCCATCAACTTTTTGTATATAATCTAGCACTTAAAATGGTTGGGAATATACAAGATGCTGAAGATTTAACACAAGAAGTCTTTATAAAAGTTATTACAGCATTATCTAAATTTAAAGGTAATAGTAAATTTACAACTTGGTTATATCGTATTACTATAAATCATTTTATTAATAGTAAAAAGAAAAACTCTAAATTAAAGTTAGTTAGTTTTGAGAGTTATTTTAATTCTATTGATGCCATTCCTTCTTATGATTTAAATGACCATGAAGAAAAAGAATTAAAGGATACAATAGAAGAGATTAGAATTAATTGTACTTCAGGTATGTTACTTTGTTTATCAAAAGAACAACGTATGATTTATATTTTAGGCGAAATGTTTGAAATTGATCATAATCTTGGTGCAGAGATTTTGGGTATTACATCAGGTAATTTTAGAATTAAATTAATGAGAACTCGTAAAGAGTTATATAACTGGATGAACAAAAAATGTGGATTGGTTAATGTTAATAATCCATGTCGATGTTCAAAGAAAACAAGAGGTTATATAAAGGAAGGAAAAGTAGATCCTGAAAATTTAAATTTTAATACCAGATACAAATCTAAAATAAGTGAGCTTTCAAAAAATAAAGCTATAGCATTCTCTAATACTGTAGATGAATTAAATAAAAAAGTATTTCAAAATCATCCTGCACAAACACCTATCCAAGCATCAAAAATAGTTGATGAAATCCTGAATAACGACTTAATAAAATCTATTTTGGACTTATAAAAAAGAGTATTCGAAATATTGAATATTCAAGTGTTTGGTTTTTTTAATGCATTACAACGGGTTTGTATAACGTAAGTGGCGACTGGCGGCGCGCGTTCGGCTAGAATACCTGCGCAGCAGGGTGGAAGCGTCAGCGTGCGTTTCGGAGTGGTGGTAAAGCCGCGTGGTTAATTTTTCCGAATAACTAAGGTAGTTTATTTGTACGACTTTTCATTCTCTTAACCATCTAAGCAATTAATTATACACGGTGTTGTAAATAGTGCTTTTTTCAAAGTTTACTATAAATAAATTATTCAACTATCACTACATTATTGAATACTTCAATTATCATTTCTTGTTCAGTAGTATTTAGATTATTTGTAGATACTGTAAGTGAGTTATAACCATTTGGACTTTCAATCGAATCACTAATTTTAAATAAATGAATTCGGGAATAATTTAATTCCGAATCTATAGGCTTAACTATTTGTCTATAATGACCGTTTATTTCTTCTTCGGTAACAAGATATTCATCTGTAGGTAAATTCGTAGATGGTTCTGTATACCATCCATAATCAAAAGAGAGAGATATGCCAGAGCCTTTTATATTTCCAACATAAGAGTCAATTTCTTGTAATTCTTCAAGCGTAAATTCAGTTTCAAAGTTAAAAATATAGTTTCCAATTTCAATTGAACTTGGTTCGTTACCATTGTTGTTATCATCGTTATTGCAACTCAAGAAAAAGAATAGGGCTATAATTACAGTTAAAGGTTTTAAGTATTTCATAGTTTCGTAGTTTTGTTTTTCAGCATTATTTACAACGTGATGTGTATGGTTAGTTGCGTGGTTAAGCAACTAAATTAGTAAACAAATACGAACCAGAGAAAATTCCGAAGGAATTTTCCAGATAAGCACTTGCCAAAGCAATTAATTATACACGGTGTTGGAAAACCTTTTTTTATTAATATTTCATATCAAACCTTCCGTTTCTGATTTCGCGAATTTCGTTATCAGAATTTATTCCATCAAACCAATACCTGCCAGATAAAATTCTTTTATTTTGGTTGTGAAATACAATTTCAAATTCTCCAGAATATTCAGCATTAGTACCGTAATTGTTCATCCATCCATCACTGTAGGTTCCAGTATTCAGATTATTTAATTTAAAAACAGAACCTGTTAAATCATTTTCAATTGGATTAACATCATTAACAACAATTCTTAATCCAAGCCACCTATTATCTGGACCTATATTATCAAAATCGAAACTTAAATATTCTTCTCCGTTATACTGTATAAATTGCAATTCCATTGAGTTCGCCTCCTCGGGTGCAACGATTCGAGGAACAAATTCAACACCATCTACTTCACACTTTGCTCCACCTCTGCCATCGAAAACATAATTGTTATGAGGCAAATCAACTGAAGAAGTAGAGCAACTTATTAAAGTTAAAATAGACATTAGTAATATTAATTTCTTTCTCATTATAATTTTTTTATCTACTAGATGTGATTTCTCTCGAAAGGTTGCGTCAAAATGTTTGCCAATGGTTTGTGTATGAAACGTATTGTGTATGAAACGTAGCGTGTAAAAAGACGCTAACTTTTTGGATAAACACAGAGCTGAATTTTTATATTTTGTTTTTAATTTATTCATTCATAAAAGCCAAATCAACGATTTGGTGGTGTTGGTAAATAGCACTGAACTTTCGTAAACCACAGAACTCCCTATTTGCTATATACAGTGTTTTGCTATATACAGTGTTGTAAACCGTTTTTATTTTAATTTTTCAATATCCGCTTTAAGTATTCCAATGTTGTCTTTTATGTGCTTCTCTATTTCTAGATAGTCGTTTAGATTATGTGCATTAATTGAGTTTACCTGCTCCAATGTTTCAGCATTGACAATTCTCAATTCATATCCCCATTTCATTTCTGTTTGATTTAATCCACCATATCCTTTGTCAAAGCGAGTTAAAATCAGAAAGGCAACATTTACTTTATCAATAATTGGTTGGCAATATTTCTTGTCAAATACTCCTTGATAAGCCACACCCATCAAAGTTTTAAGAGGGAAAGGTTTTACTAAAATATTTTCAAATTTATTTAGTTCATTCTCAATTACAGGGTTGAAGTCGTAATTGTGCATTGCATACTCATATCCGTTTGCGCATTGAACAACGATTATTTAAAGGGTATCAATTACTGTTTGGTCATTTAATGAACTTTTTTCTTGAACAGCCTTAGAGCTGTCAATCAAAGCGCTTTCCTTTTCTTCTACCGTTACATTTTGGTCATTTTGATCTGTCCTGTTACAACCAATTATTGTCAACAGTGCAAGGAATATCAAAACTTGGGGATTTTTTAATTTGTTAATTGACATCTTTATTCAAATGGTTTACAACTTGTTTATATGAGTACAATTTAGACTACTATCATGCCAATATCAAATATAATACGTCCGTTTGAAATAAAATTTATTCAAGAACTAATGTAATACTGTAGAAATTATGATGAACGGAAACTGGAATTTTAGACTAATGGATTACTTGATTTTAGCAATAGTTATCGTTGTGATTTTTGCAGGGGTAATTCATATTATTAATTGGCTTATAGGGCTATTTTAAAACTGTAGAATAGGGAAGCCGCCATAAAGATGTAACGGCTTCACCCCAAACTTTCTACTAAACCATCTTTAGTAGAAAGTTTAAAAACACAAAAAATGAAATTAATCAAATACTGTAGTTAAACAAAAAACTCTTGCCCAAACAAGAGAAAAATCATAGCTAGTAATCAAATGAAACTTTACCTTTTTTTTTAGTAAAACAACTAAGTAAGGAAAGATCCTACTTAAAAATATAATACTGTGGGTAACGTCTCGAATAAACCCTCGTTTTAATGGGGTTTATTTTTTGTTGTAGGTAGTTTAAAAACGAAATCCAACCTTTAAATTTCCATAGAAATACAAAGTGGTACTAGTTGGTTCTTTATGTTGACCTGGTCCCCCACTAGCCTCATTCCATTTACCGTATGCGGGACCAATATCCATACCGACGTTCACTCTATTTTTTGTAAATAGTGTTAAGCCTAAAGGCATATATACAATTCCTCCACCTCCCATATCAACAAGAACTAAGGAACTTATTTTTATCCCTGTATACGGACAAAATTTTGATTTTTTTATATTAAACGGATAATAACTAAACCCTGCTCCGATTCCTACTAAACCTATTCCTCCTTCTAAAATAATTTTATCCGAAATTATTCTTTCATAGGTGACTCCAATAACTGAAGATGTCCCAAAAAAATTGCCAGAAAAAGAATTCTTTTCAAGACCTTCTTCATTAACGGTCTGTGCTATTATTTGAAGGCTACAAAAGAAGAAGCCAAGAAAAATGATAATTGATTTTTTAATAATGATTATATTCATAGTTTTCAATTATTATAACTAATTGGGATTACCAACAACGGTCTTGTATAAGATTAATTGCGTGGTTTAAATACTAAAGTTAACAAATAAATCACAGATAGAAAGTCCGAGAGGACTTTCGTAAGTAAGCTAGAACTAGCAATTAATTTTATACGTTGTTGGCAACTGGCTTTTTTCCGTAATTCGCTTTATCTACCTTTTCTTTATACATTTTAAGACCAGCAATTTGTTCCACTGTTTTGTTTTCAGTAGATTCTAATTTTACTGTAAATGATTTAGGTAATTTTAAGTGATTATTCATTGGATGAAGTCCAGTAATATTCGGATTTCTCGAGTAGTTAGTTTTCTTGTGGCTAATCTTAATAGTCGTTTGTGATAATTTCTGAAATTTGGGGTATCTTATTCTTAAAATCTTTTGCAGAGGAAAAAGTCATATCGTCCACGAATGAAGTAAAAGTCGCATTAATTTATATGCAAATCTTAAACGTAAAGAAAGTCTTTTGCGTGTGCGCGATACTTCCTTTATTCGCAATGCCCGTAGAATCGCAGATAGTGTCCATCGATACTATTCAAAGTCAAACAACCCTAGATAAGAAAGCCACCATAGCCATCGGTAATCAACT
>CAJXVU010000086.1 GCA_913062555.1 uncultured Bacteroidota bacterium | reverse complement strand
AAAAATTTGGTTTTCATAATTAACAAACTGGCGTTAGTAGGCTGTTGTTTGTTTTAATTTATGGATAACTAAATGATCACATCAGACACATTACTTTTAAAATTAAAACTTCAATCTCAACTCCTTGCAAAATTCCTAAATTTACCTGAATCATTTGGTTATGATTTATTAGCAACAACTATCTACCAACATATAGACTTTGAAGATTTATGCGACTCAATAGCTGAATTTAATTATGCATCAAGTTTTGGGGCTTTATCTGAATATCAAAAGTTAAAATACGTATTAATATGTGAAGTGGAAGACAACGAATTAATTGAAGATCTTCATTTAGAAATAGAACAAATGGCGATTCGACTAGAATCGAAGGCAGTAATAAATATTTCTAAAATTGATCTAATATCAAACCTATTCAAATTATTTGGTCTCGAAAATGAGTCAAAATACATTGTAGATGCCGAGCACATCGAATTGGATTGGCAACTATTTTTTGATTCATTACAAGATCATCAAGCTGTTTTAAGCACTGATCTGTTAATCAATGAAATACCATTCCGTTTTCTAGCAACAAAAATTTCATTTGATGAGTTCTCTGTTGATAACGTAAAGCACTCACTTCATACGAATCTTACACAATCAGATGACTCATCTGCTAAAACAAACGAAGAAAGAATAAAAATAGATGAACATATTAAATGGGTAGCTGATAGCTGTGACTGCTTATCAAATTTTGAATCAGATACTCCTGACCGCAATCCTTCTTATTTTAAAATAAATAACCAAAACTATCTGGTATTTGGTTTCCCATTATCACCGCATTTGTCAATCACTGACATTGGACACGCCCCCAATATTAATATTCGGATAAAAGATACTGAAGAAAAGCAGGTGTTTATTTTAAATTTAGGAAGTGAAAGATTAACTCTTGAGTGCATTTTTCTGAACAAAATCGAGGACGGTGAAAAGTGCTATTCACCGAAAAACCAATGGATTAATGATTCACTTTTATCTCGTAAAGATGCATGTCAATTTCGAATTGTTTTCAATAACTCATATTACCTAATGATCTTGAGACCTTTTGCTCACGTGGATTGGCTGGTGAATGCGTTATGATAAAAACATTCTTAAAAAGCGCAACAGTATTGAGTGTTTTTGATTTCCATAATGATGAGAAAATTTTTCTTGGGGAAATGTTATTCGGTATTGTTCATTCAGATCAAACGTATCTATTTGAGAAAGGGCAAAGGGTAATAACATCAATTATCAAATCTCAAAATAACTTTGAATTCATTACAAAAAGCGATAATTGTTATGTCACTGAAGATAAACCCGAAAGTTTTGAGTTGAGATTATCTGAATTTGTAGTTATGAGACATTTGTTGCTTTCACCTGCTGAAGTAATTGAAGCAAGAGAGAAATTAGAGCGTGAAGATGCAAAACGATTACATTGAACGGTGGTCAAATGAAACATAGTCAAAGAGCAATAATGACCTCAGTCGATCATCTCAATGAAAATTTTGAAGTCAAAGTAAATAGGTGCCCAACTGCATTTGAAGATGATTCAGATAGCAGTGTATTATTTTCACTGCCAAAAGATAAATTCAGTGACTATTTTGAAGTTGGTGATTTGATTGAATTCAAAAGCCTGGGTAGTTCCAGCCTAGAAATTGCCAACTTAAGCTGCAAGGTGCTTAGGCCAGCTAAGTTTAAACGCGAGCTAAACTCAATATTGAGGCGGTTAGATGATCATCATCATCCGTTGAAACGATGCATTTTATTAAGCGAAGATAACCTTGTTTTATTGTCTATAAACAAGAACGCTGAAGAGTTAATGCTATTAAAGAATCAGCAAAAAATTTAGAGTAATCATGAAAAATTTTGAAGACAAAATTGTGAAAGTTATCTCTAAATTAACTTGTGATGGTTGTGGCGAACAAGCAACTCAAGATGACTACGAATTTCATGAGTTTATAAGTATTGATCATAAATGTGGCTATGGAAGTATTCACGGTGATGGCAATCAAATCAGTATTGATCTCTGCCAGAAGTGCTTTGCTGATATGTGCGGTGATAGTTTAACTGTTATTGAGCCTAATGAAGAAAAGCATGATAGTTGTTCACGAATTGATGTAAAAGATATTTTGTCAGCAAACAAAATAAGTAATCAGGAAGAGTTAACGTCTGCGTTAAAGCGGCTTGATAAACTGTGGGATGCTCAACACCTTTCAGAATCTGGAGGTGAGTTTCATCAACTAGTTGACTTGATTACTGCTTTTGAAGGGAAAAGCTGGGATTCATATTTTGGAACAGTTTATGCTGCATCAGATGATTCTAGTGTCAGAGCATGAAATTATCATTGATGAATCTTAACAAAGTGGTGTTGATTTATGTGTACAAAATTAGTCAAAACTTGTAGGCGAAATGCGCCTATCACTGTGAGAACTATTGGCAGTTAATGTCTCTATTGAAGTCCGACCTCCTTGAAAATCTAAACCTGATATTAGCAGCTTTACACTCAAAAGCAGAAGACTGCCTTCTAAAGTTTCTCAATACTGATATGAATAATATTTTGTCTCGCTTTAATGAAAGGGTTAAAAATATGAAAATAAATGAAAATACTGTTGTAGAAATTTTCGGTATTGAACTAACTGATTTTAAAAGTAAAATAAATTAAAATCCTTTTAAATTATACGGATACGTATAATCCTTCCCTATTTACAACGACATTGCACTCATTTATATTTGCATTTGGCTGAACGGACAGCCAATACCTACAAATATTAAATGATTAATTTAATATTAACGATGAAGCAGAGCATCCGTAACAATTTACTTTATTCATAGATCAATTTTGGCGTGTAGGTCAATATTTTGAATCGCAAAAATGGATAAAAGCAAATGATCTCAGCACTCACTCTAAGTCACAAATTAAGACTCCAATCGAAATTTATCGCCAACTCACTCAACCTGCCTCAAGCGCTTGGTAAAGATCTATTAGCACGTGCTATTTATTGCACTCAAAATTATGATTCTTTAAATGAATTACTTTTTGAACAGGTTTGTGATGCCAAAATACACGGTACATTTCAGCATCATTGGTTAAAGTTTCTTTTAATCTGCGAGTGTGAAGATGAACTGCTGATTGATGACTTGCACAAAAGCATCGAATTTATGGCAAAACGATTGGAAAGCATGGTGGTCATTAATATCAGCAAGATTAGGTTGATATCGATCCTTTATGAGTTATTTGGCTTAGGTGACGAAGCCAAATATATTGTTGTTGCACCGGATGAATTTAATCTTGAATGGAAACCTTGTTTTAAAACTTTAAACAACAGCCAAGCTGTTCTCTATTGCGATTTTAAAATTAATCATATCGTGTACAGATTAATTGCAACGAAAGTTTTGCCTAACGAATTTAAGCTTAGTAATTTCTACAAATCATTAGATCAAAATCTGAAGCAAAGCAACGAATCTTCAAAAGAAGCCATAACTGAAAGGCCATTAATAGAAGAACATAGAAATTGGTTTTTAAATAGCGTGAATTTTTTCACTAATTTTGATTCGTTTTTTCCAGATGAAATCCCTAATGAATATAAAATTAATTGTATTAGTTCCGACTTAATCTGACACATCGACTTGAAAAGTTGAGAGTTACCCGTTTTGATAAAGGTGTCGAATCTTTAATCAAAACTCAAAAAAGGTAACTCTCATGTTGCATACTAACAACCCAATCATTAAACACAAAGCTGGTTTATTAAACTTAGCTGAAGAACTCAATAACGTTTCAAGAGCTTGTAAAGTCATGGGCGTATCACGAGATACATTTTATCGTTATCAAGAACTAGTCGAAGAAGGCGGTATTGATGCATTGATAGAAAAGAATCGTCGTGCACCAAATATCAAAAACCGCGTTGATGAAGAAACAGAAAAAGCCGTTATGGTTTATGCTGTCGAACAACCTGCGCACGGGCAACACAGAACAAGTAATGAACTACGCAAGCAAGGTGTATTTGTTTCAGGTAGCGGTGTTCGCTCCATCTGGTTACGTCACAATCTAGAAAACTTCAAAAAACGACTTAAAGCCCTTGAGGATAAGATTGCCAGTGAAGGGATAATTTTAAGTGACGTACAAGTCGCGGCCTTGGAAAAGAAAAAAAATGATGATGAAGCTTGCGGTGAAATTGAAACAGCCCACCCTGGTTATCTTGGTTCGCAAGATACATTTTATGTTGGTAATTTAAAAGGCGTTGGTCGTATTTACCAACAGACCTTTGTTGATACTTACAGCAAAATAGCCTTCGCCAAGCTCTACGTTACCAAAACACCAATTACCGCTGCCGATATGCTTAACGATAAAGTTCTGCCTTATTTTGAAGCGCATGAGCTGCCAATGCTACGCATATTAACTGACAGAGGCACTGAGTATTGTGGCCGTGTAGATCATCATGATTATCAGCTATACCTGGCAATTAATGATATTGACCATACGAAAACAAAAGCGATGTCACCACAAACAAATGGGATCTGTGAACGGTTCCATAAAACGATCTTAAACGAGTTTTATCAAATAACGTTTAGGAAAAAAATCTACTCAACGATGGAGGAATTGCAAAAAGATCTAGACGAATGGATGGATTACTATAACAATGAAAGAACTCATCAAGGTAAAAAGTGCTGTGGACGAACTCCGCTAGAAACTTTAATTGATGGGAAATCGATTTGGGCTGAAAAGAATTTAGCTCAAATCTAAGCTGACAAGACACCCTAAAAATCGGGTAACTGTCAGATCAGGTCTGAGCTAGTACAAATTAATGGTCAAAAATATTCAATATATGGCTTTCCATTATTAGATTCTTTAACTGAAAAAATTGAATCCAACTTACCAACGTTGAGTGTTTCAATCAAAGATATTCAAGAGAAGCAGGTGTTTATATTCCAACTAGGGGAGCAGAAATTGGTCTTTGAGTGCATTCACGTTGAAACTCCTATTGTCTCTGTGATCACCTACTGTGAGTTCAGTAACGGTATTAAGGAAACACTTTTAAACCATAAAGACGCTCGTAAGTTTCCAATTATTCTTCATCAATCATATTTTTCCGGAAGTCTTCGGCCTTTTTGTCCTATTGATTACTTGGAGAATTCCATATGAATGAACTGATAAGAGATAAATTAATAGCGTTGCCTAGTGATAATGTTCGTAAAGAGATCCTTACTTTTGTAGATATTTGCTTTAGTTTTGATTCCTCAATGTCGTTAAGTTATTTAAGTTGAATTTAGCAATAAGACTTAATGCTATTCTCTGCAAGTTTTATTTTCTTTAGTCGCTCTTTCTCGGACATGATATAACCTCCTTGTGTATCATCACTACGTATTCTAACCCTGCGGTGGCTCTTATAAAGAATCAAGTTTTTCTGTGAGGTTTCACAATTTTCTTTGTACCGTTTCTTCATTTTCACTTGCTGTTTCTGATTTTTTAGCAAGTTTTTTTTCTCAGCTATATACTTATCAATTTCTACCGACCAATTTTTAAACTTTTTGTCTTTTTCTGTTTTGAGAATGGGTAAAGGCATTTCTTCAATAGTGACATCGAAATTATTAACTTCACTCTCAGGGGAAAATTGAGAATAATGAACTTGCCCAGACGTGTCTTTCCAACTATAAATTTGAATAGTTTGAGAAGTGGCAATAACGTCTAATGAATAAAGGAAAACAAAAAGCAATAAATACCGTAAAATCATAATATCTGCTCCTAACTTTTTACTAAAAAAATAAAATAATGTGGCTTGATGAAAGTCACTTTATAAATTTTGACCTATCAATATTTTACTGTTTATTTGTTTTATCCTTGACCGGAGAATCTTTTAGAGATTGAATATAGTTGACCAAATCCCAAACCTGGTTTTTCCCAAGCATATCTTTCCAAGCAGGCATAGCCCCACGACCATTCGTTATTTTCCATGCCAAATCCCCATCAGTATGAAGGCCAGCCATTTCTCGCAGGTTTGTAGGTTTTACGACTAAATTAACAGCAGCAGGGCCATGACCGTTCGCATCACTGCCGTGGCAATTAGCACAGCTACTGACGTAAATTTTGCGTCCTCTTTTAATAGATTCTAAACTTTTTTTAATTGGATTTTTGCGTTCAACGTCAGTTTTTGATGCCATCCAATGTTTGGTATCCTCATTCTGCTTATTATTCGCTTGATGAATGTTTTTCGATTCTTCTTCGAAAGAATAAACAATGCCGCTACATAATACTAAAATGACAAATGATAATATTTTCATGGTGTACTCTCCTAATATTTGTAAGTTATGTGTATATTTCTAATCGTTTTTTGAGTCTCTACATATTTCGTCTACGAACTCAAATTCCAGTGTTGTATGTTCAAGATGAAAAGGGCTAAGTCGTGTCGATATTTCATGCTTTATTTCAATATATTCTTGTTTATCAAAATAATGATTCAACACTAAATGAGCAGTAAGTACATGCCTTTCACCATCAAGGGACCACAAATGGAAATGATGAATATCTTCAATAAACTTCAATGTTGATAATTCAATTTTTATTTTTTCTTGAATGGCTTGCTCTGGTGTTGCCTGTAAAAACAGACGTATTGCAGTACGGAGGTTTTTTAAGACATTAAAAAGAATAAATAATGTAAATCCGATTGAAAGTATCGGATCAAGTATTGGCAGTTCGATAAACATTAGGACGATAGCAACAATTAATACGGCTACCCAACCTAAAACGTCTTCCAATAAATGCCAATTAAGTACACGTTCGTTTAATGTTTTCCCTTCACTTAATTTAAAAGCAGCATAACCATTAACAATCACCCCTAATATCGCTAACCATAACATGCCTTGAGCATCAGG
>CAJXVU010000085.1 GCA_913062555.1 uncultured Bacteroidota bacterium | reverse complement strand
AGACATAAAACAGCCATAGTAAGGCATGAATTATCAGCTCCTATGAAAACCCTAGCCAAAAATGGCTTCTTATCGGGTGAATATTCTATATTTGATTATGGCTGTGGTAGAGGTGATGATCTTAGAGAATTAGAAGCTCATGGTCTAGATGCTCTTGGTTGGGATCCTAACTTTAGACCTGACTCAGAAATAGTTAACTCAGATGTAGTTAATATTGGTTTTGTAATTAATGTTATTGAAGATCAAGACGAAAGAATTGGAGCGGTATTTGGCGCATGGGAGGCCACGAATAAAATATTAGTAATCTCTGCAATGTTGGCTAATGAAAGTTATTTAGCTCAATTTACACCATATAAAGATGGTGTTATTACTTCTAGAAATACATTTCAAAAGTATTTCTCTCAAGCTGAGTTAAAGGCATATATAGAAAGAACACTTGATGAAGAGCCTATAGCGATATCTCCAGGCATATTTTATGTTTTCAAAGACAAGGCCCTTGAGCAACATTTTCTTCAAAATAGACATAAACGAAGTTACCAGTGGCAACAGCTTACAGAGCCTAAACCTGTTAGTGAAGATCAAGCCAGAATACTCTTTACAAAGAACCAAGAACTCCTAGAATCTTTTTGGTTAAGTTGTTTAGCTTATGGCCGAGTTCCTGCTAATGAAGAGTTCAACGACAGTAATAAAATCAAAGAATTAATTGGTTCGAATAAAAAAGCAATAAAATTAGTCACCGATTGGTTTGGCAAAGATGAATTAGAGCTTGCTGCAAACATGCGAAAAGAAGATTTACTTATCTATTTTGCGTTAGGTATGTTTGAAGGAAGAAAGGCTTACACACACCTATCTGATGATATTAAAAGGGATATTAAGGCTTTCTTCGATACACATAAAGTAGCGTTAAACCAAGCAAAGGAACTTTTGTTTGATATAGCTAATATTGAAAGGGTAACTTCTGAGTGCTTAAAAGCAGAAGCAGAGTTACCTGCATCTAAGCTTGCTTTAGAGAATGGCCAACCTCACTCACTGACTCTGCATAAAAAGTTTATTGACGAACTATCTCCCCTTCTAAGAGTATATGTTTATTCAGCCCTTCAATTATACGGTGAGCTTGACGATATTCAGTTAATTAAAATACATATTAATTCTGGAAAGGTAACTTTACTAGGTTATGAAGGATTTGATGATTCCCCCTTACCTCAATTAAAAGAACGAGTAAAAATAAAAATGGCAGAGCAAAATGTCGATTTTTTTGATTATATTAATGAAAATAGAAGGCCATTATTATTAGATAAAGTTGAATATATTGATGAAAGTTTTGATGATTATAAAAAGCAAAAGGCGTTTAATAAACGCCTTTATAAAATTCTACCTAACTTAGATACTGAATACCCTAGTTTAAGTATTGAATACTTAAATAATATACTTTTAAGTAAAAACTATATGAAAAAAGGATATAGGTTTTACTTAATTAATTAAGTTAAGTCGATAATAACTTTATAAAGTACATATCATCTTCTAATAACTCAGGATCTTGATCAATTTCACTTTTGATAAGCTCTAATCCTCCATTTGCGAATGCTTCTATCTCGGATTTTACTAGTCTGATTTGCTTAGAAATAAAGTCATTATCTTTCTCTTCAATTGAATTCATATCAAAATCAGATACAGCAATGGCACATGTTAAGAGGCTATTGGTTAATTCCTCAGGCTTCCAGTTTTTCATTTCCCAAAAGCTAGTTAATTTATCTTCATCGGTGATATCTATTCTTTTGTCATTATACAAGCCAATAAAAAAAGCGTAGATATATAGCTCGTATGTATTTGAAAAACTTTTGGCTTGGGTATACTTGTCACCCTCTGCACCTCCACCAAACTGAGCTACTTGATCAATAAAGTCTTTGTATTTTTGCATATAGCCAGGCTTAAGGTTTCCGAATTTTTCTTGTAATGAAATCATAGTAATACCTCACGGATGTTAACACTTAAATCAGACCTATTATCACTATCTCCAGCAGGTGATGATGGCTCTATTTGGTAAACCTTGCCAATGTTAAATTTATTCAGAGCTTCCTTTCTATCATCCTCTAAAAAATCATATGTTGTGACTATGCTTTGTTTAAACCTATTACTCAGTGTTTTATAAAAACCAAAAGTATAATTCTCAGCCATTTTTGATGTCGGTGCATCAGATATTAGCGAATAGTTATCACTCCATTTCGCTCGAGCAGTTAATATTGCCATGATTAAAGCTAGCTTGACTAAAATAATATTGGAATCATTTGGAGAATTAATAATGTAACCATCGCTATCTACAATTTCTGGTATATATACACCATTAGCTAATTTTTTAAACTTGATTTGACCTTTTATAGATGCATTCTTTTCGGTCATATCTTTAAATATTTCATTTGAGAACTCTTCTAATTCAGAAATAATACTCTCAAATACATGTTGCTTTGTAGATTTAGCTAACTTTTCCAAATTTGAAAAAATAAAGTCGGCGGCTTCTTTGACTTTATCTATTTCACCCGTAACTAAATTATCAATTTTACTTTGAATATCCTCCTTTTCCTTCAAAGCTATTTCTAGCTCCCTTAATAATTTAGTTTTATTTCTATCAAATTTTTCTTTATTTTCCGTATGTTGCTTGTATGAACCTAATATATCTTCAGATTTATCTTCTTCAATTAAGATATCAAACTGACTATCAATCTCTTTAATTTCGTTAGCTGTTTTAGTTAACCTATTTTTGATATCTATTATATTTTTGAAATTGTTTTTAATTGACTCATCAATCCCATCGATAGCAACGCCATACCTTAAATTATTGTTGTAAAGACTTTCAAACTCATTGGAAAAGTCATTTTCAAATATATCTTTAGCTGGTTCACGTTTGATGAGACTAATTATATGTTCATGAGCCTCACTGCCTTTAGGTGCTGAGCGACCACAGACATAACAAGATTCATCTTCGATCATTTGTTCTACATGAACTGGGCGAGGCATATTTAAAGGAAGTTTGATCTCATTAGCCTTGCCCGCATTAACTTTTTCATTGTGCTTTATTGTGTATCGTTTGTATTTATCATCGAATTTTTTAAAAAAAGGTGAAATGTTTTTCAATACCCAGTGCTTTCGAAAAAGCCCTTTTGAAGAATTATTATTTGCATTTAATAATTGTTTTTCTAAGGAGTTATATTCATCTTTTAGAACTTTCTTTTTTGATTTGTATTTTGCTTTTGCTTCTGCATCATCTACTTTACTTATAAGTTCTTCTACTTTTAGTTTTGCTGTTTCAATTTGCTGATCGCATACATCAATTTGGTTATTTAACTTATCAATATTGTTATCACAGCTTTCTAATTGAGTATTTAAAGATTTACTTTTTGCTTCATCTGAGCTGATTGTGCTCTTATGCTTCTTTAGTTCTTTGTTTGCTCTACTTGCTCCGTTTGTTGCTATCGATATGAGATCATCATAATCGGATATATCGGAGAGCAGATTCACTACTTGTGATAATGCTGTACTATCTGCCAAATCCATTAAGCTATCAACTTGCTCACCTTGAAACCACATGTAAGGCTTTATATGACCTGGTATAACTCTATTAATAATATGACTGTATTTAGCTGAAGGTAATAAGTTCCACTTTGTGTGTAAGAACTCTGATATTAGCATTGTTGAATCTGTATCTGCTTCCCACTCCCGATCAGCTAATTTTGTTGCTTTAAATATCCTTTCTAATTTGTACTTCTTATCACCTGTGCTTGTTACAATTAAAGTTACCTCTGCTGAAACTGTATCCCCAATTTGACAGTCTGCTTTAGCCTTATCTGAAATCAAGTTATCTTTGTATATTCTAGTATTTATCATTTGTCTTTGATCAGACTGAAATACCTGATTATGAATAACCCAATAAAAAGCGTCATAAAGCTTAGATTTACCACCACCATTATCACCAATTATAAGATTCAAACCGTCAGAAAAATGCAAGGTGTTTGACTCATGTTCACCAGAATAACACTGGAAGTTTTTCATTGAAATTGAACTAATAATCATGAGTTTTTTACCTCACTTGAGATTAATGCATTAATTTTTTTCTGTGTTTGTAAGTTACTGTCGTCTAAGCAATAGCTAAGAATCATTTTTTTCATAGCCTCTACAAGTAAATTCGTTGATGGTTCAGAGAAAGATATTGAGGTAGGGCATATTTTTTCATTTTCTAAAATTGTTATAAATTCTTTATTTTTTAAGAAATATTGAAGCATTTCGTTTCTATCTTTAGCCATTAATGTTCCCCTAGTTCGTTATGAATAGCGTATAAGTCTAAGTCGTAAAAATTAGCTATTTGCTCAAACTTAGCCATAGCTTCGTAGTAGTTGTTTGAAAGGGAGGCAAAATATATAACTCTAATTAACTCTTCTCTCATTAAACTTTTTTCTATATGAAATGTAGACGGATCAGAATCTGAGTTTGGTACTACGACTAAGTCATATATTGTCGCAAAGTCTTTATCTGGATGTTTTCGTAGAACTCTACCTCTACGCTGAATAAATTGACGAGGGTTGCCTGTGCTAGAACAAAAAATCGCTAACTCGGCTCTTGGAATGTCTACGCCTTCGTCTAGACATTTCATTGAAAATAATGAGTTGATTGTTCCTTGTTCAAACCTGGTCATTATTTCTTTTTTATTTTTTGTTTCGCCGGTATAGGCAAGCGCTCTTGTACCCGGAGATATTTCTTCAAGAATTGAAAGGTATTCACTCATAATATTTTGACCTTCTTGATCGCTACCTTCAGGAGCATATACAAATGAATAATCTAAATTTCCTTTATCTTTGAGTTGACTTGATAATATTGATTTAAATGCAATTTTTTTATTTTCAGCTTTGTGTATTATTCGCTTTCTTTGTAATAAAAGCTTCTCAAGCATGTCATTCTTGATAAATTTACCCGAATCTATATTGTAGAATCTGGCTAGCTTTTTACTGATTTCTATATATTCATCTAACTCATCATCAGTTAGAGAAACTATTTTTGGGAAATAGTTGTATTGACATAAAATACCTTTCTCAATTGCTTTTTCCATAGAGAAAGAATAAGTGTATGGTTCTCTTGAATTGAAGAATTTTTCGATAACACTGTTACCTTCTTCGTCAAATTTTCTTTTTGGAGTTGCAGATAATGCTAATCTCCTATGAAAAGGTAGCTCTGGTAAAAGTAGTTTCATTTTTGCACTTCCAATATTATGAGCTTCATCGGCAATTAATATTGTGTTTTTAGGTAATGCTTTTCTATATCGACCAAATTTTTCATCTGAAAATGTTTGATAGGTACAAATTAGAATAAAAGAAACATCATTATCGAATAAAAGATAGGTAGTTAATTGGTTAAGAGGCTCTTTCCACTTATATTCAGATGAAACATGATATATGTTTGAAAAATTAAAAGAAGATACCTCTTCTGACCATTGATTAAGAAGGTCCTTTGAAGGAACTAATATAATAGCTTGGTACTTATTTTCATTTTTATATTCATTTAGAAGGCAATTTAATGATGTAATTGTTTTTCCTGTGCCTGTTGCCATGGCAAATATGCCCTGTTTTGAATTACTCAACCAGGCGCTATAGGCATCAATTTGATATTCTCTAGGTGAAGATGAAAAAGGAAATTTCGGCTCATATTTCTCTTTTTCAATTAGTACATCAAGCTTTTTTTTGTATTCGTCAATAATTGCTGTATTTGTCTTAAATTTAGAGTTTTGAAGTAATATTTTCTCATCCGAAAGTAAGCTTTCAACCGATTTTTCTTTACCTAAGGATGAGACAGCATTAAGTACCTTTTCAGGATCTAAGTATATATATTGATCGTTATCCTTATTACATATTTTGGCAAGGTCTAGTCGTTTATCTACAATTTTTCTTTGTTCAAATGTGTCGCCCCATGAACGGTAAACAGAAATATTTTCACCATTTTCTAGCAGGCCATTTGCTGTAAAGTTACAGCTCCCATCCATGAATATTGTTTTTTCATCTTTATCAATAAAAATGCCCTGCTTGTAATGAGCCATTTTATTGGGAAATAACATTACAGGAATTATTTCCACTCTATTATTTTTAATTAGATACTTTATACAATTAAAGAACTGTTCAGACTCACTTGTTAGTGAATCCTTTAGCCAAGTTAAATTTGAAATAAGTTGTTCATCTACCTCACTATCAGTTGCAGTATTTGAATCTAGTAGTTCTTTATCGGAGCCATATAAAAAATGATTTGTGACTATTTTTATAGTGCCACCGTTATAAATAAATTGGGCGAAGCCATATGCAAGTACCCTAATTGCAGATGAACTAAAGTAACCGAGTTTTAAATATACTGTTTTTGATTTAGGGAAGGCTTGAAGATAAAACTCTAACGGTAAATTGTCAGAATCAGAGCTATATTCGAAGTTGTCGGGAAACTGTATATCTAAGAAAGTCATTTAAGTCCTTTTTTATTAATTCCATATTTTTATAGAGGGAGTACACTATTTAAATGAGTAGACTCTTAATTTTAAATTAACTTGAGTACTACACTCCGTCTACCAGGCACGTAAGCTTCTATTTCATCAAAGGCATAAAGCTCTATATATTCGTATAAGTTCGCTTGAATTTCTTTAATATCTCTTCGATATGGTGCTGGATCATCTGCTAACGCTTCATGTAACATACGTGATATTTGGCCAAATCCCAAATCTCTATCCTCAGTGTGCTCAAGCAGAATTGTTTTTAACCAAGAGTATGCCTTAGAGCCTTTAAATAATGACTGTGCATAGTCAAAACTAGCCTTATTCGATTCAATAATAGCGAAATCAAGAGAAGGGTTTATCTGGTATATTTCACATGATTCACCCGGTTTTGCTAATGGAAAATCAGAGACAAATAAATC
>CAJXVU010000084.1 GCA_913062555.1 uncultured Bacteroidota bacterium | reverse complement strand
AATGGAAGTCGTAGTCCTTCGGTGGGCTTTTAAAATTGATAAGTTAAAAACAAAATATAAAAATTCGGCTCTGTGTTTATCCGAAAAGTTAGCGTCTTTTTATACGCTACGTTTCATACACAAGACCGTTGGCATTAATACCTAAAAAAATAAATGAAGAATTTAATCACATTATTTCTTGGACTAATTTCCTTTGGGATTAATGCTCAACAAATACAATTTTTAGACCTTCCTTCGCTTTTTGACAGGGAATTTGAAATTTCTGGGTTAACTGGAAATGAAGATAATCTATTTTTAGCAGCAGAAAGGTGTGCCAAGATATTTGTTGTCAATAAGCAAAATAGAATGCATATTGAAACAATAAACTTAAATCAAGATGATCTGCCAGATGGCATTGAAATTGAGGGCTTAAGTCTCTACAAAGACTTTTTATTGATTACAGATGAAAAGAATGGTAACATCTTTTCTTATAACCTCAAAACGGAAAAGCTAAGTGAAATAGAGCCCGTTGGAAAAGACCTGAGTTCCTTTAAGGGTTCCTATGGAATGGAAGGAATTGCTGTGGATGTGAAATCGAAAATAGTGTATGTGTTAAGAGAGCGGAATAAAAATCACCAAAGTGAAATACACTCTTTCTCAATCTCTGAAAAACAGGGGGCTTTGCATTTGAAGTATAGAAATCAAACCTTAATTCAGCACGAAAACAAACATTGGAGATATGCAGGAGTATCTATTGATAGCGAGAACAAACGCCTATTGTGTTTAAAATCATACTATGTAGGACATGCATCTTCTTCGAATAAAAGAGAAATTGAATACATTTCATTTGATGCACTAACTCACAACACTGCAAACCCACATATGCTAATATCACTTTCTAAAGAAGTTTATGCGGCAAGAGATACTTATGCTACGAATGTAGAAGGGATTTATTCTGATTATGAATCAATATTTGTTACAAGTGACAATGGAGAAGGCAAAAAGGATTGTAGTCAGAAATCTAGTAAAACAACTATGATTAAAGTGAAAATGTACTAATGCCAACACCGTGTATAAAACATAGCTATTATAGGCTTTTCGAGAGGTTTTTGTATATTTACAAAGTACGCCAAATTTTTTATTTGGTTATATTTAAAAAAGAAAATTAAACATAAAAATAAAAAATTCGGCTCGTGCTAATCCGAAAAGTTAGTGCCTTTTACACGCTACGTTTCATACACAAGACCGTTGTAATTAATAGCTCCGAATAAAGGAGATCCGAGAGCGACAAAAACGACGTTCTAAAGGTAGAGAACGATAAGAACCATTAGCTTTTTTGGGATAAATAATGAATTTGAAAACAATTTTAATTAAATACGGAGAAATGATTGATAAAATAAATAAAGTGTTAAAAATTAAATTCTTGCTCATTATACTTTTTATAGGACAGTTAGGCTATTCTCAAATTTATCCATCAGTAAATACTAGTAGACCTAGAATTACTATTTCAGAAGATAGATTTGATATATTAGAAGACTTGATTTCACAGAATCCATCTAATAATAGATTTAGTTCTTTGTATTCAGAATTTAATACTGGCTCCTATGCATCCGGTTTTTGGTTGTGTAGAGATGTTAATTCGGGGATTAAATTATGTGATAGTTCAAATAGCAATAGTTGGGAGTGGAACTGGAATAATATTGGACGTGCATTAGTTACTACTAAGCTTGTTCTTTTTTATTATAATACTGCGGATGCGGAGAATGATACTTCTAGCCCTACTTATATAGATAAAGATTTACAAGAAAGAAGAATTAATTTTATCACAGAGGAATTAATAGATTATATTAATGATTTCGATATTGATGGTTATTTAAATAATTCGAATAATTCAAGATTTGATTATGAATTCGAAGGTAAGTTTCGACAAATTGCAGACTTTGGAGCTATTTTATTAGACTGGGGGTACGATGCAATTGATAGTTCGACTACATTTGGACCTACTCCAGAGATTTCTCTTCGAAAAAAGTTGATAGACAAACTTTGGAGATTCAATTATTCTTATATGCAATATTTTGGTTATCGAGATTTTTTCGGCCCTAATTTGTATAATAACAATTATTTTGCTGGTGGTCACTCAATAAAAAATGATGAGTTAAATATGAAGCTTGTTTTATCGTTACATAACTCTTCAGAACTAACTACGGTACAACAATCTGCATTAGATGTTAGATATCAATTTTTGTATGACAATTTACAAAATGAATTTATCCCAATATTTAAACATTACATTGATGATAATGATGATGGAGAGTTTGGGGATAATGAAGGAGGTTTACATTGGGGAGGAACGTATTCTTATATTGGCGCATTAAATATGGTCGAGTATTTTGATATTATTTCAAATGCTACTAGCAAGAACTTGTATAATGAACATCCTTGGATTAACAGTTTAATTAATCAATATTTTTACTTATTAAGGCCAGACAAGACAACTCTAAACTTGGGAGATGACCTTAAACTGCTTGATAATTCTCCAAGAGATATTACTTTTCTTTCACTTTTTAATAATTTTAATCACGATAAAAATAAATGGTCAATTAAAAAATATGAAGAAGCGCCATTTGATACCCCAAAGCGATTGGAGGAGGTGATTTTTAGAGATTTTAGTATTGATTCTGCCCCTCCTTCCACCAACCCCGCTGGTCTAACTTGGTTTTCTAGAAAAACAGGACTATTTATTAGCAAAACTTCTTTTGAAGAAAATGCGACAATGATTACTTTTTTTAATTCCCCTACCAATAGAAATAATCATCAACATTTAGATAATAATAGCTTTCAAATATTTAAAAATGGTCCTTTATTTATAGATTCAGGTTCGTATGATTATTACAACTCAGAACATTATAAAAATTATTATTCTAGAACTATTGCACATAATACAATTACAGTTCATGATTCTGTTGAATCTTTTATTTATGAAGGAGAGCAAGTTTCTAATGATGGGGGGCAGTTAGTCAAAAGTACGTTGCTTAATTATGATAGTATCCTTTTAGATAATTCAGAGAATTATGGTAGTTTTTGGGTTAAACATTTAAATTTTTCGAATTATGTATATAGCATTTTGGATGCTAGTTCTTCATATAGTGATGACAAAGTGGAATCGTATCGACGGAAATTTCTTTACCTAAAACCTAATAATCGTCTAGTGGTTATTGATTATGTTAAACAACCAGATTTAAGCGAGCCGTTTGTTGTGAAATGGAATGCACATTTTAAAAACGAACCTACCGTTTATGACAACTCAGGAAATGAGGCCAACCCAACAGTTATTGATACAGGAATTAAACGCTTTGATAATTATGAAAGAGAATATTCCGTTGATAATGGAACTGGAGGTAATGCTAGAATTAAAACCTTATTGCCTTGGGAAACTGAAGCTAAATTAGTCGGCGGTCTAGGGCGTGAATTCTATATATTCAATAATGAAGACGAGACAAGTGGAACAAACTATAGTCATGATCCATTACCTTCTGATAACCAAACCGATTCTGCTCAATGGAGATTAGAGGTGAGACTATCTAAGAATTTAGAAAAGCGAAGATGGAATACATTTTTACATACAATTGATATTGGAGATAATTCCTCTAGTTCATCAAATTCTAGCAAATTAATTTCACATACTAATAAAAGTATTACTATAAATTGGGATAATGATTTATATTTTTTTAATCAGAATTACACAGATTTATATACCACTTATCATTTTACAAACTTAACAGCACTTACAAGCGGCTCGTATAACTTGCACGTTTATGACATAGAGCCAAGTATTTTATATGATATTAAAATAGATGGTAACATTGTTGGCACTGCGACTTCAAATATTTACGGGGTTATTGAAGGTGTGTCAATTGCACATAATAATGGGAAAACTATGTATATTATTCCACATAATAGCGGAATTCTTGCCAAATCGAATCAAAGTGATTTAAAAATTAATATATCACCGAATCCATTGAAAAAAGGAGAAGATTTAATAATATCTGTTGATGATAATACATCATCAACAGAGAGTAATGAGTTATTCATATATAATATGAATGGCGTATTAGTTTTGAATAAAATATATATTGGAAATCAGATAATCTTACCAAGTTTAAATATAAATGAAGGAATTTATATAGTTAAGATTGTAAATTCTACTAATGTTTCAGAAAAGAAGTTAATTGTTAACTAATAACCTAACTGAGACTCAAGGAAACAGGTTTAAAGTTCAAACTTCTGACTCCATTATGATGTAAAAAACTGGGCGCCTTCACTCAAATGTGTCGCTACAAATTACAACAACGTATAACGTTCATTGCTGTTTAGGCTTACTTCTGATAATTCTATCCAATTTTATAGTGGTTCGTTCCCTTTTGGTATATTTATACCGAGACAACGCAACGAAAAGCGTTATACAAGCCCGTTGTACTTAATTGAAAAAAATGACTGGAACTAAAATATTAACTGATAGATTAAAATTAAGATTGATTGAGTTATCAGATTTAGATTCAATCCACAATTTACATTCCTTAACAGAAACGGATGAATATAATGCGTTGGGAATTCCAAAAAATATTAGAGAAACGAAATCCATAATTGAGCCTTGGATTGCGGAGAATCAATTGCCTGAAATAAAAAATTACACTTTTGCAATTGATAATAAATCTAATGAAAAATTTATTGGTTTATTTGGATTAAAACTCGGAAATAAGAAATACAAAAGAGCTGAAGTCTGGTATAAAATACATTCTGATTACTGGAAAAAAGGTTACGCCACGGAATCTTTAAAAGCAGTAATAAATTTCGGGTTTGAAACTCTTGAATTACATCGAATAGAAGCTGGATGTGCGGTGGAAAATATTGGTTCAATTAAGGTCCTCGAAAAAGCAGGAATGGTAAGAGAAGGACTTCTTAGACAAGTATTACCTTTGAAAACAGGATGGTCAGACAATTTTGAATATTCAATACTTGAGACTGATAAAAGAAAAAATAACTAAGCACAACACTATATATAGCAAATAGGGAAATTAGTGTTTAATCAAAAGGCTGTTGTCTATTTGCAAAGTCGCCAAATCTTTTGATTTGGTATTAAAAAAGAAAAATTAAAACAAAATGCAAAAGATTTGGCTTGTGGCTAAACCGAAAGTACTCGCCTATTTTCTGCCCTACTTGCCATATATTTAACGTTAGCCCTCATTTGAAAAACCAATGGCAATATACAAACTACAAGGAGATAGAATAACCGAATTAAGTCAGACTACATTTGCCAACGAGCGAATTTTAGAAGCAAGAGACTTACAAAAATTTATAATCAATTCGATTGACGCAATCGAATTGGGCTTATTTGTTTTGGCGAGTGAATTTGGAGATTGGGAAGACAGTCGCAGAAAAATTGACATTTTATGTATTGACAAAAATGGAAATATAGTAGTGATTGAACTCAAAAGAACCGAAGATGGTGGACATATGGAATTGCAGTCTATTCGCTATGCTTCTATGGTTGCGAATATGACATTTGAGAAAGCAGTCAAAGCCCATCAAAAATATTTAACCAAAATCGGAATTACTGAACGAGATGCAGAAGAGGAAATTTTAGAGTTTTTAGGTTGGGACGAAAGCAATGAAGATGAATTTGGCAATGATGTTAGAATCATTTTAGTATCAGCAGACTTTTCAATTGAGATAACAAATTCAGTCTTGTGGCTTATCGAAAGAGGAATTGATATAAAGTGCATCCGAATAAAACCGCAAAAAGACGGAGAAATATTATATTTTGACATCCAGCAAATAATTCCGCTTCCAGAAACTGCTGACTATCAAGTAAAATTGAGAGAAAAAGTAACTGAACAAAGACAAGCCAGACGAGAAAGTCAAAGAGATTATTCCAAATTTGATTTAACATTTAACGGAGTTAAGCATTCAAGTCTTAATAAACGAGAGACAATGATTTTAACAATGAAAAATTGTCTAGAAAATGGAATATCGCCTAATGAACTAATGGAGTTTACAGGAAAAAGCAGATGGATTTGGGTTAATAAAGTTTGTAAATCAAGTGCAGAATTTGAAGGAGAATATCGAGCAACTAATCAAAGAAAATATGACCCAAGTCGTTGGTTCAATGATGACAGCGAACTTTTAATCCATAACGAAAAGACATATATTTTTAGCAATCAACACGGAAAAGGAACAGGGAAATTAGTAACCGACATCTTTTCTAAATATCCCGAATTGAATGCAACAGCGGAAAAAAACGAGGGCTAACAACGTATATAAAACATAGTGCGAGTTGTTGCTAACACAGAGGTTCGTACATTTTAGGAAAGTCGCCAAATTTTTAAATTTGACGAATTACCAAAAATAAAATAATAAGTAAAATTTAAAAATTCGGCTTGTGCTTATCCGAAACGAAACTGCTTTTTAACTGCACTACGTTTCATATACAAACACGTTAGCACCAATATAAACCAATCATCAAACAATGAACGAAAATTTAGAAAAAGAGCATATTTTATCAAGTAGAAAAAGACGAATAGCAGCATTTTTAATTGACCATTTTACATTTACTTTTCTAATAGTAGGAATTGTATTCTTATCACTTGGAACAGATTTTATGGACGAAAATAATATCAATAATCTGACAAGTAAAATGTTGCCAACAATGTTGATTGGCTTTCTAATATACTTTGCAAAAGATTCAATAAAAGGTATTAGTCCTGGAAAGTGGGTTATGGGAATTATGGTTCGAGATGAAAATAATCCGAATGAAGTTCCTTCTTTTGGGAAATTGTTCATCCGAAATCTATTTTTAATAATTTGGCCTGTAGAATTTATAGTTCTTGCTTCAAGTCAAGAGAAAAAAAGACTTGGAGATAAAACTGTAAAAGCAATCGTAGTTAAGAATCCAAACAAACCGACAAAACTTCCGAGAATTTTAACATTAATTGGAATTGGAATTGCCTTTTTTACATTTATCTTCTTGTTTGCTGGTTCTGCAATGAAAAGTTCTGATGCTTATAAAGTAGCAATATCTGAAATAGAACAAAACGAAGAAATATTATCTGAAATTGGTGGAATAAAAGATTACGGAATGATGCCAACTGGAAGTGTAAATCTCTCTAATGGATATGGAGAAGCTCAATTGAACATAACAATTATAGGAAACGAAAAAGATTTAAACGTTGGAGTTTACCTAACTAAAGAGCCGAATGGAGAATGGGAATTAATAGAACTAAACAAATAAATACTGGTGCTAACAACGTGTATAGCTCATTGTGGCTGAATTCCTAATCGGAATTCAACGCTTATTCGCTATCTTCGGGTTACGGCGGAAAATACTCGCGTATTTTCTCGCAACAAGCCATACACAAGACCGTTGTACCCAATTAAAACCGAACTCAAAACTGAATGTATAGTGTTGACGAAATAAGAGAAAACTATAAAGACTT
>CAJXVU010000083.1 GCA_913062555.1 uncultured Bacteroidota bacterium | reverse complement strand
AGTCAAACTCCCAGTTCTCATACTGCATACCCAGTTTGAATGGGAATTTGTGTTTTTTCATGTTGTTGTGTTTAGTTTGGTTGAACAAAAAAGCCATTCCTGTCAAGGAATGGCTGCGTATATAAATACTCGTAATTGTTAGTCCTCTATTTCAAATGACTTCTTCAATTCTAGGAATTGCTCTATAATATGATCTCTTCTTTTCCCACGTATTTCTATTCTGCAGAATGTTTCATCTGAGTGAACTAGAATAGTTTTACGGATATATTCAGAGGAATGCTGGTAGATATTAGATACCTCTGCAGTCATTCCGTTAAAATCTTCATATTCAAATCTTATATCTAAGGGACCTCTTTCTAGTTTATTCCTTGTAGTATAAACCCAGCTAGATGGATTAGGAGCATGATTTGATACTACACTGAACCAAACTTCATATGTGTTTGAATTATAGTCATAAAGGAAACCATGTTCTTCATCCTGATAAAATGGTCCTCTTTCTTCACTATCAGATTTGAGACTGAAGTATTCAGTTGAATGTCTATTACAAGATTGTAGGCTAAGTCCTATTAATAATACGATTATAAGTTGACTTATACGTTTGTATTTCTTCATGTTGAGTTGTGTTTATAGTATCAAGGGTGTACCATCCTCAGATCAATTTCTTCTAACACGCACCTGTTTTTCTCCATCACTGTATAGGGTACTCGGAAAAAGGGTGCATGGATATTCTAAATATGCCAGATTATGACAGCCACCCTATAAGGAGATGTAAAAATGTGGCATATTTTATCCTCTAGGAACAGATTCTGAGTCATGTATAGCATATAGTAGAAGTGATATAATATTCACAATGATAGATACTATTACATAGAGCCAGTTTTCACCCATCATAGCAAAGAACCAATAGATTTCTCCTAGAATGGGTAATACAAGAGTTGCTATTCCAGCAAATGTTCCTGATTCTTCAAAGGCTATTATGACAGTCCATATATGGAATGCTGTATAGATGAATTTAAATGTTCTGATGATATTTGGAGGTGTATGGAATCCCATATAAAAGGTTTTAAAGTTGGTTGTTGTCATAAATGATAACCTCTGCAGCAAATATAAAGTATTTCTTGAGTTGTCAAATAATACAACATGGAAAAGGAGATACTCTATAAGAAAGTAGGGGCAAGGATTAAATCCATTAGACAAGCAAAAGGGCTATCTTTAATGGATGTAGTAGGTAAAATAGAAGGTGGTATAGATAAGTCTAACCTTTCTAGGATTGAAGCAGGGAGGACTAACCCTACACTTCATACATTGTATAGATTGGCGAGTTGCTTAGGTGTACAGCTAAAGGAGCTAGTTGATATAGATTAGTTTACCATAAGTTACTATATTAGATGTAGAAAAATATTCAATAATATGAATAGATTAATAGGACTCATTATTATATTGATTATTTCTAATAGTTGTTCAATCTCAAAGAGGTTTTATGATAATGAACATGATGTAAAATTTACTAGATTTGTCTCAGATTGTTTAGGTGAATCATCTATACATGAATTCATATCTACTAAATGTTTAGGAGATCATGCTCCTCCAAATATCTTTCACAAACGTTATGAAAGTATGAATGTTACATTCTACTTTGGGGAGGTAATGGATGAGTTTTGCATTGATGATTACTATATGAATGTAATCTCTGAAACAAGGCATGGAGAACTTTGGTCACTTTTATCATCTTTTGGAGGATGGGATTGTTATGATATAGATGAAGGAAGAATATTTCATGAGGTTGTAGTAGGTGATTATTTTATTAGTTATTATTTGAAAAGTGGAGAGGTAAACTTGGAAATAGAGAATTGTTTCCAATCCTTTTTAAAGGATAATTTTGATTATAATACTCCTCCAAAGGAATTTCCATATAGAATTTATGGTGGCAGTTCCTCTGACTAAATAGTAGAGATTGTATAGGTGGTCAATTTCCAAAAAGGCTATATATTACTCATAAATCCACCCATTTTAGTCCATATATTGAATGGTACACCTGTTTTAAGCCCAAAATGAAGATATTTAGCTAAATTCAACCTAAATCAAAATGCAAAAACGCTATAACTATATGTAGAGAACATTTTGTTAAAGAGTCAAAAAGGGCCAAAAGGCGTGTGTGGACACTCTTGTGTGTACTCGTGAATCTGCATAAATTGTAATTAGAGTTGTAGTATGAAGCCACTCCCCGTTAGGAATTAGATATTTTAAAAGGTTTTTAGTGATGAAAATAAACTTAGATATAGCTATTAGAATTTTTGCTAATTTTATAAATAATACTTGGGATACTGTGATGCCTCTTATTAAAAGTCGAGATTATACATCTGATGAAAGTTCTATTAGTGATTGGTTGCAGTCTAATTGGGAAATTTTAGTAGAACGAAAAATCCTTAAAACAAATCAGTTTTTAGAAGTTTATGGAGATGGGGCAGATTTTAATGGAGCAAGTAGCAGGATTACAGACATAAATGCTTTACCAAATTTTTCTGTTCAAATTAATCAGTCTTCAAGCAAGGAGGTTTTTGATTTGCTGAATGAGGAATATGTTTTAATAAGCAACGCAGATTTTATTGAACTAGTTTCTTTTGATAAGGGTTTTTACCATAAGATACCTAAGTTTGATAATGTCCTAATAGAAGATAATACTGGAACTGAACGAGTCGTATCAATAGATGATATTAACTTTGTTTTAAAAGGAATAGGGTAGGATGTCAATAGTATTGGCACACAAACTTCACTCAACTAAGTATAGTCTTCTAAACCAGTAAGGAATACTTGATGTATTATATTACCATTATAGATTCCCTTCATCACTAAAGCTATAATACCCACCTCTAGATATTATCAAATGAAGATAAATTTACCTGTACTTGAAATATTCAAGATTTGTTTAATAGCATTTCTTTTGAATGGATGTAGCTATTCTGGAGAAGAAAGATATACCATTATTAATGATAAAAATATCAGTACTGGAGAAGTTTTAAAGGGACTTAAAATTAATAATGAAAAAATGGGTTATTGGTGTTCTTACAATGAGCAAAACAAGTTGACCTCTGAGAGATATTATTTGAATGATAAGCTAAATGGTGAATACAAATCTTACTTTGAAAATGGTGGATTATCCTACATGAGCAACCTTATTAATGGAGTATTAGATGGGGAGACAAAGTCATATTCTAGACGAGGAAACCTTCTGTATAGTGGCTCTTTTGATCAAGGAGTAAGAACTGGTAAATGGGAATTTTATAGTGGGGCACATCATGGATCAGAATGGGGATTGAATTACGTTATTTATTTTGATAAAGGAAATAAGACAGCTAAGCTCATAGAAAATAATAATTTAGAACCACCTGTTGTGAATGTCCCTGTTTGGAGACATACGATATTATCAGATGAATTTCCTTGGGAAATTATAGAATGATGTAAAAGTTATTTATTCAGATGAATAACTACAAAAGCCCTTCATCCCTAAAGCTATAATAACCATCTCTAGATATAATAAGATGATCAAGTAACTCTATATCCATCTGCTTGGCACAACTGTCCATTCTAGCCGTAATGTCCTTATCAGCCTTACTAGGAGATAACCTTCCACTAGGATGATTATGTACTAGGATAAATCCTGATGCATTACATTTGAGAGCAACACTCAATACTCTACGTATATCAATGATAGTACTAGAGATTCCTCCTTTAGATAGATCATGTATTCCAAGAAGCTTATTAGTCCTATTAAAGTACATTACCTTCACTTCTTCATACAATTCAATGGTATGTTTGTTCCAGTGCTTTAGAACAGTCTCATAAGCCTCTGTAGAGTTGGTTATATTCTTATGAGATAGAATAGTTGGTTTATAGGATACATGTATTTCTGTAAGTTGGTTCATGTGTGAAAAAATAAAAGCACTTGCAGAATCCATATAACCTTTATAGGCTGATGAAAAAGTGCAAGTGCTGAGTTAGTATTAGAATGGTTTTTCTTCCTGAGAAGATTCTGGTTGAGTTAACATACCAATAGGTACGTTGGTATCCAATTCCTTTTGAGATTCAGGTAAAAGCTCTTGTGGGATATAGACATTACGAGTAGTCATAGTAATGACTTCTCCTGTCTTCTTATGAGTGTATTCATAAGGTTCACAATCCTCTTTTCCTATGGCTCCAGGAATAGTAGTTCCAATAAGAGCTTGACAAGTCATTTCATCAAATGTAGATGATATGTATGCCTTCTTTACTGTGGCATAGAATTGACCTGTTTGTTGAGATTGAACCATCTCTAATCCTCCCTGTATTTCAAGGCTGAAAAATGATGTTCCATCTTCTCTTTGTCTTTGATGATAGTTTGTAATAGTTAACATGGTAAGTTGATTTTAAGGTGAATGATTATGCTTCTCCAGATTGAATAGATTGAACAAGGTTGAATATCAATTGATATTTACTGCTCAAATTTCCTCCCCAAGGAGAAGCTTAGTTGGGGGAGGAAGACATTCAAGAATTAGTGGGGGTACTTTGCTAGGGAGGTGTGCGAGCTTATAAAATTTATATAAAAATTTTTAACAACAAATGCTGACAGGCTGGCAGCAATTTATTAATGGCATATAGATTGACGCTAATATTCTAAAGTAAAATAATAATCTTTAAATCTTGTAAAATGGAAAAAAAGGAATCATTCATTCTAAGCGAATCTATCAACATTGAATTTGATGAAGGAATATTTAATAGACATTTGTTATTAAGTATTAATCAAAGACCAGATGTGAATATCACATCTATAAATGAAATAGAAATATTAAGTACGAAGGTAATTAATCACAAAAATGGAGATAGAGAATACAAAGTTCATTGGAAAGAAAAATAGATACATTATAAAACTAATAAATTTGAAAAATTTGCTCCTTAGTTGTTAAGGGGCTTTTTTTGTGAATATATATTGTTTGAAAAATCACTGAATTCAGGGATTGATTGTGAGAAGATTTTTATTTAGTTTTAATAAATGATGAAAATTATAAATTGATTTAGTTTATAATTTAAAAAGTGATTTTGTGAATGAAATCATCTGAAAGTTTAATACTGTCAAAATTGAGTAAACAGTGGAGAAAAATATTATAATTAATTCATTATCCTTGTCAGGATATAGAAGTTTTGGAGATAGTGTTCAAAAGTTTGAAAAGTTAAGAAAGTTAAATCTATTTATTGGACAAAATAATTGTGGAAAATCTAATGTTCTTAGATTTGTTCATGATTATTTCTCTGTATTGAAACCCGGAATGCCTCTAGAAATAAGGGGGTTAGATTTAAATAATTTTTATCCTAATAAATTTTCATTTGGGGTTTGCGTTCCTTATGGAAGTTTAAGTACACAAGATCAAAATAAATTTATTCTAGATAATTTTGGTGTAATTAGTTCACATGGTCTAGTTACACTAACTACTATCTTTGATAAGATGGTAAAGGCAAATGGTGGAGATGTTTTATGGTTTAATTATGATAAAAATAGAAGACTAATTCCTGATGTTTGGGCCCCTATATTTAATAGTATTAAACATCATGATTTGCTGCAAATTTGTATTGATCTTTTAAATTTAGGACATCATAATGTTCCTCACGCATCTTGTGTATCTATGATTACTGAAGAGTTAGGGAAGGTGTTTGCGCCTAAAAAAATTTCAGTTAGTATGATACCTGCTATTCGTAAAATTGGTAAGGAAATTGTAGATTCAAGTGATTTCAGTGGAGAAGGCCTAATTAATAAATTAGCAAAGTTTCAAAATCCTAGTCATGAGGAAAGAGAATTGAATGATAAATTTGTAAAGATTAATGATTTCTTAAAAGATGTAACAGGAAACTCAACAGCCAGAATAGAAATACCTTTTGAGAGAGACACAATTAATGTAGAAATGGATGATAAATTTTTACCCTTGGACTCTTTAGGTACTGGAATACATGAAGTAATTATTCTTGCTTCTGCATGTACTATTTTAGAAAATACGGTTGTTTGTATGGAGGAGCCAGAATTACATCTTAATCCTATTCTCCAAAAGAAATTAATTAGATATTTAGATGGAAAAACCAATAATCAATATTTAATTTCAACACATTCAGCTTCACTCATGGATGCCGCTGATTCAGAAATTTATCATATTAAACTAAATGAGGGAAGCTCAGAAGTTGAAAGAGTCACTTCAGATAGGAGTAGATCTCTAGTCTGTGAGGATTTGGGTTATCATCCATCAGATTTATTACAAGCTAATTGCATTATTTGGGTTGAAGGACCTTCTGATAGATACTATATTAATTATTGGTTGAAAAATAAAGAATCCAATTTGATTGAAGGGATACATTATTCAATAATGTTTTATGGTGGGAGGTTACAGTCTCATTTGTCAGGTGAAGACCTTAGTGATATTGTTGGTGATTTTATTTCTTTAAGAAAATTAAATAGGAGAAGTGTATATGTAATGGATAGTGATAAGAAAAGTCAATCAGATACCCTGAATTCCACAAAAGAAAGATTAATGGAGGAATTTGATAAAGGACCAGGGCATACATGGGTTTCTGAAGGGCGGGAAATAGAAAATTATTTTGCTATGGGTGATTTAGAGGAGGCTATAAATAATGTTCATTCAGCTCCTAAAATTTTGGCAAAAGGTGACCGGTATGAAAACTTATTATTAATTGAAAGTCAAAAAGGTAATGAGGGACAAGCTTCTAAAGTTAAGGTAGCTAAATATATGGTAGAAAATTTTGAAGCAGACTTTTCAAAACTTGATTTAGAAAGTCAAATTGATAGGTTAGTCAACTTTGTCAAAGACTCAAATCCTTTTTACTTAAATTAAAAATTGGATTACCTTAATTCATTGTAGAATGAAATATTAGAAGCTCCTTAAAAATAAAGGGGCTTTTTTTATGAATATATTTTGTTTGAAAAATCACTGAATTCAGGGATTGATTGATAGATTTGAATGAAGTATATTTATGATCAAATTAATTTTGAGACAAACATTGAAGACTATTTTTTGCTAGAATAATTGATGATTTGAAAAGTTTATATTCCTGCTATTACTTTATTTTGGTTGTTTCGGTGGTATGTTGGAAGTGACGGATTAGTGTAATATATGCTTGTGCATAAGTTATTGCGTATTAAATAAGACAAGTGAGAATGAAGGCAATTATTTATATGGGATTAATAACAACTATTTTGAGTTTGATTGGTTGTTCAGGAAAGAACAATGAAACTGATAAAGATACAGAGGGATTTAATGGGCAAATTGCCCAGTCTATTGAAGACTTTAAAAATAGAACTATATATACAAAGTTGACTGAGGAGATTATAAAATCAACTTCTGATGATAATTTATTGCAGGCTGTATTCGACAATTTAACAGAAAAACTTCCGGAGGATTATAACAAAGAATTCGAAATAGTTGCAGCTTGGAACGAATCAAGACAAGCTATATACATGATTTGGGTTTTAGAAGCAGAAGTCAATAATGGTGGTTACAATCAATTCTATTTTAATTCAGGTGGACAGTTTTATAAAAAATTACCCAAAGCATTACAGCTAGTTGGTGCAATTAGATTCGCTGATTTAACTCAGCGCGCAAATGGTATGTTTGAAATACATAATGAAAAAATAAAAGAGCATCAAGACGGTTCACTTGAAGGTTTCAGTGAGTCTTACGAAGAAAATCCACTTAATGATTTGGACACCGAATTTTATGGGCTATATGAACTTGAAGACTTGCAACAAATTCAAGTTGGATATATTCGAGCAAATAAAGAAGAATTTATAGATAAATAAAAAGCTCCGCTAACACTGGATTAAATGCTTGGCTTAAGTTACTTCGCATTTCATAAATACTTTTGTAAAACAATAGTTTCAATCAGAGTCACTCAAGGAGGACTTTGATGCATTTTTACCAAGTGATCACGAAAGGATTTTTCAAGATCCTGGTTGGGCTTAAATAAATACACAAAAAGCTTCACTCACTCCGTTCGCTTATGCCTTTTTTGTTTTTCTATCCCATTAGAGTAAACTCCATGGGCT
>CAJXVU010000082.1 GCA_913062555.1 uncultured Bacteroidota bacterium | reverse complement strand
TGCTGGAGCCTTAAATGCCGGTTATGCTGCATATAATGGAGCATTAGCTGCAACTCAAGGACCAAATATTCCTCAAAATCCTCTTTTTGGAGCATTAAGTGCCGAAGAAGCTGCAAAAAGAACCATAAACTTTTCTGCAGGAACAGGAAATGCTTTAGTAGTTATTGATGAAGATTTAACTGACTTAAGTGCTTTTGGATTACCAAGTTACAGACAAGCAACGGCTGATGATTTGTTTGTGCTATCCTTATCCTCATTAATTCCGCAAGGTTATGGAACTCAAATTCCGTTAGAAGACAAATGGGTATTAACTCCTGAGGAACAACTATTAATTCAAACGGCAACAGATGCATACAATGTTACTATTGTAGCTGTTGCAGCCTCTAAGGGCTTAGCCGTAGTTAATCTTAATAGTCTTTTAATACAAGCATCTACTACTGGAGTGGTATTTGACGATTTTATAATGAATACTGACCTTGTCCTGGGAGGCCTCATTAGTTTAGATGGTATTCATTTAACAGCAAGAGGTTATGCTTATATGGCTAATAAGTTTTTGGAAGCTATAGACGCTACTTATGGATCAAATTTCATAGCAGCCGGAGCTGTAGCTAAGGCGGCTGATTATCCAACCAACTATTCCCCTTTATTACAATAACACGAAATACTTTAAATATTTAAAACCCAGAATTTTGTTCTGGGTTTTTTGGTTTTGAGCATTTCTCAATATAAGAAAAACAAAGTCCAAAAAAACCTCATATTTTGATTCCAAAAATGCTGCTTTTTTAATTAAAAAAATTATCTTTGCAGCGCGAAAAACCATCCATTCAACTCAATTGAGTGCGACGGATTTTCTTGAAAAATATTTTAGCAAAACAATAAACATAGTTAGTAATGTCTAAAGTTACAGGTAAAGTTGCACAAATAGTAGGTCCAGTAATCGATGTAGAATTCGGAGCTGGTGCTGAACTTCCAAAAATTTATGATTCGTTAGAAATTAACAAACCTGATGGTTCTATTCTAGTACTTGAAGTACAATCTCACATTGGTGAAGATACCGTACGTACTATTGCGATGGATTCATCTGATGGTTTAAGTAGAGGAACAGAAGTTGTTGCAACTGGAGCTCCAATACAAATACCAATTGGAGAAGACATTTACGGTCGTCTCTTTAATGTAATTGGTGATGCAATTGATGGTTTAGGAAACTTACCTAAAACTGGAACCCAAGGACTTCCTATTCACAGAGACGCGCCAAAATTTGAAGATTTATCAACCTCAACTGAAGTTTTATTTACAGGTATTAAAGTAATTGATCTTGTTGAACCTTATGCAAAAGGTGGTAAAATTGGATTATTTGGTGGTGCTGGAGTAGGGAAAACTGTATTACTAATGGAGTTGATTAACAATATAGCAAAAGCTCATGGTGGTCTTTCTGTATTCGCCGGAGTAGGTGAAAGAACTCGTGAAGGAAACGATTTACTTCGTGAAATGTTAGAGTCTGGAATTATCAAATATGGTGACGACTTTATGCATTCTATGGAAGAAGGCGGTTGGGATCTTCAAGCGGTTGATAAAACAGCCTTAAAAGAATCTAAAGCAGCTTTTGTATTCGGACAAATGAATGAGCCTCCGGGAGCACGTGCTCGTGTAGCCTTATCTGGATTAACTATCGCTGAATATTTCCGTGATGGTGCTGGAGACGGACAAGGGAAAGATGTGTTATTTTTCGTAGATAATATTTTCCGTTTTACACAAGCTGGTTCTGAGGTATCTGCACTTCTTGGTCGTATGCCTTCTGCAGTAGGATACCAACCTACATTAGCAACAGAGATGGGTGCAATGCAAGAACGTATTACTTCAACTAAAAAAGGATCTATTACATCTGTACAAGCGGTTTACGTACCTGCAGATGATTTAACCGATCCTGCACCAGCAACAACCTTTGCTCACTTAGATGCAACGACAGTATTATCTCGTAAAATTGCTGAGCTTGGAATTTACCCAGCGGTAGATCCATTAGATTCTACTTCTAGAATTTTAACAGCTGATATCTTAGGAAATGAGCATTACGAATGTGCACAACGTGTTAAAGAATTATTACAACGTTATAAAGAATTACAAGATATTATTGCAATTCTAGGTATGGAAGAATTATCTGAAGAAGATAAAATGGCCGTAGGTCGCGCTCGTCGTGTTCAACGTTTCTTATCTCAACCATTCCATGTTGCTGAACAATTTACTGGTATCCCAGGTGTATTAGTTGATATTAAAGAAACTATTAAAGGATTTAACATGATTATGGATGGTGAATTAGATCACTTACCAGAAGCAGCGTTTAACCTTAAAGGATCAATTGAAGAAGCTATTGAAGCAGGTGAGAAAATGCTTGCTGAAGCTTAATAAATTACAATATGTCAATGTCCAAATTCCAGTGATTATCTTGGAATTCGGTGCTTGAAATTTGAAAATCTAATAAAGTATGTATTTAGAAATTGTAACACCAGAAGCGACATTGTTTAGCGGAGAAGTAGACTCAGTTGCTGTTCCAGGAGTGAATGGCGAATTTGAAATGCTAAAAGATCACGCACCTATCGTATCAATCTTAAAAGAAGGTCAAGTGAAAATTTTTGGATCTATTCAACTGGAAGAAGAAGTTGAAGAAAAATTTACAAAAATTGACAAAGGTGTTTCACTAGTAATAAACTCTGGCACTCTTGAAATGAAAGAAAATAAGATCATAGTTTTAGCGGACTAAGTTTTATTCCAACATATAAAAAAACGCGAAGCACATGCTTCGCGTTTTTTTATGCTTAATATTTTTATAACCTTTATACTTTTATAAATATCTTTTTTCTGAAAAGGACGTATCCCAATCCCAAATAGAACGCGACTACACATAAAGCATATAATAACGACGACATTTCATCAGATAGAAATGACTGTATAAATACATTATTGTAAATAGAGGAATGTACATTATCTGTTGCTCCAACTTTAGTTAAGTAAAAGCATTTAGATATAAAACTTGACAAAAAGTAAATGGTGATGGCATTCATTCCCACATACTTAAAAATGGTGCCAAATTTCAGCTTTTTAACATCTGTCAAATAATAAATTAAGGCCAATATCAATGTGCCCCAACCAGCAGTTGCCAAAACAAAACTGCTACTCCAAATTGCTTTATTTATAGGAAACCAGATATCGAGCAAATACCCTAACGCTAACAACAATACAGCTGTTGCCAAAAGCACTTTAATAGGCTTTATGCCATCTAGGACTCGGCCAATTAGAACCCCAATGATACAGGTTGCTATAGCCGGCAAAGAGCTAAACAAACCCTCCGGATCATAATCTGATTTATACATATGTTCTCCCAAAAGATTTAAATCAATAAAATTCGCCCAATTATTTGGAACGCGGTCAAAGCTTGGCAATGATCCATCTGGTAACGGAACAAAACCAAGAAATACCCAATATCCAACTAAGATAGCAATGGCAACACCCAATAAAGTTTTCCAATTACAGTTTAAATATAATATAGAGGTGAACAAAAAGACAATTCCAATTCGTTGTAGCACACCTGGGAAACGCAAGGTGCCCAAATCTTTAATAAAGGGGATATAGGGCAAAAACAACCCTAAGAATAACCCAAGACCAATAAGCTTCAAACTCCGAATTAATATCTTTTTATACGTTGATCTTATATTTGGCTTGTTTTTATATGCAAAATAGATTGAGATCCCTACAATAAACAAAAAGAACGGAAATATTAAATCGGTTGGTGTCAGTCCATGCCAATCTGCATGTAGTAACGGTCCATAAACATTACCCCATGTTCCTGGGGTATTCACAAGTATCATCGCGGCAATTGTAAATCCTCTTAAAAGATCCACAGATTCTATACGTCGTTTTACACTCATAGCTATAGGATGTTTACTTTAATTTTTTTCCAGGTCTTAATAAGAAAATATCCAGATACTATAGCTAAACCTGTTAATGAAATAGCATAATTATACTCTCCATAAATATAATATCCAGTGGCGAACATACAACTGTATACGAGCGCAATCGCAAGTAGCATAGCTAATATTCCTGATGGTACACTCCAGCTTTCTGACGACTCTTTAATATCAACATTATCTGCTTTTGCTTCCTCAACTACTTTAGCCCACCCAGGTCCCCCTGGTTGTATTTTTCGATAAAAACTATTTAATACCTCTTTAGATTCAGGTTTGGTGACAAACGTAGCAATTAGCCATATTACTGTAGTTACAATCACAACAAATGGAATTTCAAACCATTCAGGAAAAACACCTGTTTCTGCTGCAAATAAATAATCTCCTAAAGAGGTTACTTTTAATGAAACCGAAAGTATTCCTGACGCAAACATCGCAGATATCTCCGTCCATGCATTAATACGCCACCAAAACCATCTTAAGATAAAAATCAATCCAGTACCCGCACCAAACAATAAGAGCATTTCAAATACTTCCATAGCATTTTGCATAAGCAATGCCAAACCAGCACTTAATACCATTAAAACCACTGTTGAAATTCTACCAACAGCAACTAATCTTTTTTCGGAAGCCTTAGGATTTATTTGTTGCTTATAAAAATCGAATACTATATATGATGAGCCCCAATTTAACTGCGTTGAAATAGTACTCATATAAGCCGCAATTAATGATGCTAAAACCAATCCTAATAACCCACTAGGTAACTTAGTTAGCATGGCAGAATATGCCAAATCATGTCCTAATTTATCTTCACTAATATTAGGAAATGCTTCAGAAATACTCGCCAAATCTGGAAATACAACTAAAGACGCTAAGGCAACAAGTATCCATGGCCAAGGACGTAATGCATAGTGCATAATATTAAAGAAAAATGTTGCTCCAATCGCGTGATTTTCGTCTTTCGCAGCAAGCATACGTTGGGCAATATATCCACCACCACCAGGCTCTGCTCCAGGATACCAAGAACTCCACCATTGTACAGCTAAAGGAATTATTAATAAGGTAATTAATGCTTCTGTATCACTGAAATCGGGTAATATCGATAATTTATCGGTTACATTCTCATTTGTTAATAATTCTGAAATTCCACCTACTTCTGGCAAATTAACTAAATAATACGCGGCTCCAATGGCACCACCCATTGCAACGAAAAACAAAACGAAATCGGTGTATACAACACCTTTAAATCCTCCAAGAGCACTAAACACAACGGTGATTAACCCTGCACTCACAACCGTTTGCCAAGGCTCCAGCCCTAGCATGATACCTCCTATTTTTATTGCAGCAAGTGTCACTGCCGACATGGTTATAACATTAAAAATAACTCCTAAATAAACAGCTCTAAATTTTCTCAAAAAACTTGCTGGCTTACCACCATAACGTAGTTCATAAAATTCCAAATCGGTTTTCACATTTGATTTACGCCATAATTTAGCATAGACAAACACGGTTAACATCCCCGTAATTAAAAAGGCCCACCAAACCCAGTTTCCGGATACACCATTGGTTCTTACAATATCGGTTACTAAATTGGGTGTGTCTGTAGAAAAGGTTGTTGCAACCATCGATAGACCAAGCAACCACCATGGCATATTTCTACCAGACAAGAAAAATTCACCTGAGTTTTTTCCAGATTTTTTAGAAACCCAAACACCAATAAAGAGTGTAATTGAAAAAAATATGATAATTAATGTATAGTCTAGTGTAGATAATTCAATCATAATTAGTTAGTTTTTTTGATGAAGGTAAAGTAATGAAATAATATTTCAGGAATAAATAATTTCTACAAGTAACATTGAAATAACGCTAAACAATCTTATTTAGCACATTAAACATTTATGGTACAATATTTATTATAAAGGAATGGTAAACGAAGAATGCTTTTTGGAATTATGACTTATCCTCTTCGTTGATGTTAAATATCCGTTCTTTTGTTTGCTTTAAATAATTTCTTCCTATTGGGATTTTCTTACCAGAAATTTCAATAGTGTTTCCCTCCAAGGCATTAATTTTATTAATTGAAATGGTATAAGAACGGTGTATCCTGATGAAATTTGATTGAGGTAATTCTTCAGTAATTGCGGTTAATGATTTATGTACCACATAATCTCCTAGAATAGTTATTACTTTTATATAATCTTTAAGGCTCTCAATAAAAAGAATATCATTAAGATTTACCTTCATTAACTTCTTATTTACTTTTAAAAAAATATGCGGTTCTTGATGCAAACCACCATCTCCACCACTGCTATTTACAGATACTTGTTGGTATATTTTGTTTATAGTTTTCAAAAATCGATTAAACGGTATTGGTTTTACCAGATAGTCTAAAACATTTAATTCAAAACTCTTAACAGCATATTCTCGATAAGCTGTAGTAATGACAATTAATGGCTTGTGGTTTAGGTTTTCGATAAATGTAAATCCACTCATTTGTGGCATATTGATGTCTAAAAAGATAACCTCAATCTTCTCTTGCTCAATTATACTATAAGCTTTTAATGGATTGTTAAATGTTGCTGCAATTTCTATATGATCGAAATTCTTTAAATGATTTTCAATCACATTTATTGCCAACGGCTCATCATCTATTATAACACACTTTATTTTCATCTCACTGGGATTTTTAAAAACAAATTATACGTGTCATCTTTAATTTTGGTTTCGAGTGTGTAATTATTTGCAAATAACAAATTTAGTCTTCTTTTAGAATTAGCAATTCCAATACCCTGCTTGTTCTTTTTATCATTCTCCGGGTTAAAATTATTAGTCAATTTAAACTCCAAATAATCTTTACCTACCATTTCAAAGCTCATTTTTATCTTAATAGATTCATCGTCTACTGAGCCATGTTTAAAACAGTTTTCAATAAACGATAGAAATAATAACGGTGGTACTTCAACATCTTCAATATCCCCTGTAATGTCCATTTCAGAATCTACACGATCTTTAAATCTAAGATACTCAATGTCAATATAGTTGTTAATATGATTTATTTCTTGCAATAAACTTGCCTTAGAACTTTTCACTTCGTACAAAACATATTGCATTAAATCTGATAACTTAAGCACCAATCGTGGCGCATCATCAGATTTCTTCAAAGTTAAGGCATATAAATTATTTAAAGTATTAAAAAAGAAATGAGGTTGTAATTGTGTTCTTAAAAACTTCAATTCAGTTCTCAATTGAATTTCTCGTAACTGTTCAGTTCGTTTTCTTTCAAAAATCCAATCCGTAGTTAATTTAATAGTTGAGACTAGAGCTACATCGTAGATTCCTATCAAAAAGACGACTATAACATGATTAAAAGAGTAGGCTTTTTGTGGAGAGTCGGATTCGGGCCAAACATTTTCATTTATAAAAAAATAAATGAGTTCTGTTCTAACAACATAAAAAATACTCAGTGCAATTATAAAATTTAGAATATAACTCCAATACTTTTTTTTAAGTATATACTTAGGGTATAAATAATAAATATTAATGTAAACTAAAACCATTCCTATTGAAACTGTAACTAGGTTTGATTTAAAAGAATACCAATAATCTTGGTAATAGCTTCCCCATCTTATAAAATTAATTATAAAAAACCCAAACCAAAACAAAACATGATATTTCGTTGATATTGTACTGTTTATGCTTTTTTTAAATATTGAGATAATAGTTTATTTAAATGTTTTAATTATATAAATATCGAGCAATTTTAAGGATAAAATGGTTAATTAACAATATAATTAGTCATTGTTTATTTATGTAAAACACTTATCGATGATAAATTGTTGTCTATGCGTTAAAGGAAGTTGTTTATATATATTTTTTTTTATCTAGTTTATAAATAAATACTTTGGTAAAAATTAAAAGGCTACAATTGAATTTTGAAGTACAATTAAAGATTGCCTTTCTTGAATTGTATGATTTTGTATAGAAAGACCTTTTTGATTAGTTCACAAACAAGCGGAAAAATTATTTTTTTTCGCTTGTTTTATCAATGATAAATAAAGAAAATATTACAATGAGAGTTGAAATTAATAGTAATAGAAGCATCACATATAGCGAAGCTGGAAAGTTTGAAGAAACTCGTTTTGAAAAAATTCATAACGTCATTTTTAAATCTTCCAATGAAGCTTCAATTCTTGTTGCTCAAGAAATAGCGTCTCTGATTATAGAAAAAGAAAAGCTTAACCAATCATGTGTACTTGGGCTAGCAACGGGGTCTTCTCCAATAAAGGTTTATGAAGAACTCGTTAGAATGCACAAGGAAGAAGGCTTAAGTTTTGCTAATGTAGTTACTTTTAATCTGGATGAATATTATCCAATGGATAAACAAAATATTCAGAGTTACTTCTATTTTATGCATGAACATCTTTTTGA
>CAJXVU010000081.1 GCA_913062555.1 uncultured Bacteroidota bacterium | reverse complement strand
TGGTGGTGGTGCTCTCGAAACTCAATTTCGTGAACTAGACCATGGTATATTTAAAACTCAATATATAAAGGCTTGTCATTCACGACAAGCCTTTTTTTTATATCAATATTTTATGACAACATATAACCTTAACACACATTACAAGAAAATACTAGCAGACACCATTACTCCTGTGAGTATTTATCTTAAAATAAGAGACCGGTACCCTAATAGTATATTACTAGAAAGTAGTGACTATCATGCTAACGACAATACGTTCTCTTATATCTGTTCCAATCCTATTGCCTCCATTAAAGTTGAAAATGAAATAATTACACAAAGCTTTCCTGATGGGAGCACTGAGGAGATAGCAATCACAAAAAATATTAATGTTGCTGAAGAAATACACAAATTCACCCAACGTTTTAAGGTACAATCTGACACCAGTTTCAAGTTTATCAATAATGGCATTTTTGGCTATACTGCTTATGATGCTGTTAAATATTTCGAAGATATTGAGATTTCTAAAAAAGAAGACTCACTTAACATTCCCGATATTTATTATGCGGTTTACAAAAATATAATAGCGATCAATCATTTTAAAAATGAAGCCTATATTTTCGCACATTGTTATGATGGCCCTAATAATATTGATGATATTCATCACCTTATAAAAGCAAAGAATTTTGCATCGTATGCCTTTAATTCAGAAGGGGATATTCATTCAAATCTTACAGATGACGCTTATAAGAGTCATGTTGAATTAGCAAAAAAGCATTGTGCTAGAGGTGATGTTTTTCAGTTGGTATTGTCTAAAAAATTTGCACAGGGATTTAAAGGCGATGAGTTTAATGTGTATCGTGCGTTACGAAGTATAAACCCCTCGCCTTACCTATTCTATTTTGATTATGGGAATTTCAAAATATTTGGAAGCTCACCCGAAGCCCAATTAGTGGTAAGCGACGGAAAAGCAGAAATTCACCCTATTGCCGGAACCTTTAAACGTACAGGAAACGATTTAGAAGACGCCGAACTCGCTAAACAACTTTCTAAAGATGATAAAGAAAATGCCGAGCATGTGATGCTCGTTGATCTGGCTAGAAATGATTTAAGTAGAAATGGAAACAATGTCAATGTAGAGACCTACCGTGAGGTTCAATTCTTTTCACATGTCATTCATTTAGTAAGTAAAGTTACAGGACAAAAACACAACAACGTCTCGACCATGCAAGTCGTTGCAGACACTTTTCCAGCAGGAACATTAAGTGGTGCTCCCAAACATCGTGCAATGCAACTTATTGAAAAGTATGAAAAAACAAGCCGCGGCTTCTATGGCGGTGCCATCGGATTTATGGATTTTAACGGCAACTATAATCACGCCATAATGATCAGGACATTTCTGAGTCAGAACCATCAATTACATTGGCAAGCAGGTGCCGGACTAGTTTCAAAATCTAATCCTGAAAACGAATTACAAGAAGTTTATAATAAGCTAGGTGCTTTAACGAAAGCCATTGAATTAGCAGAAGACATATAAAGATGAAAAAAATATTAGTTATAGATAATTACGATAGTTTCACTTATAATTTGGTGCACTATTTAGAAGATTTAAATTGTGAGGTCACTGTTGTAAGAAATGACAAATTACATCTTGACGACATCGAACCCTATGATAAAATTGTACTATCTCCGGGTCCTGGTATTCCAGATGAAGCGGGCTTACTGAAAGCAATCATAGCAACCTATGCACCAACAAAAAGCATCTTAGGTGTTTGTCTTGGGCAGCAAGCGATTGGAGAAGTATTTGGAGGCAAACTTATCAATTTAGAAGAGGTATACCACGGCGTTGCAACAAATGTTACTATCACTGTTGATGATGAGCCTTTATTTGAAGGGTTAGATAAAACTATAGAGGTTGGACGCTACCACTCCTGGGTTGTAGATCCTAATTTACCAGATAGTCTTGAAGCTACTTCTGTAGACAGCAATGGACAAATAATGTCCCTTCGCCATAAGGTTTACGATGTTAAAGGTGTTCAATATCATCCAGAATCGGTGTTAACACCGCAGGGCAAAAAGATCTTAAAAAATTGGATTAATAATTAGAGAATAGCGCATAAACAACAGCTCATAGCCAGTATAAAAAATTATGAAACAACTATTAAACAGACTTATAAACCAAGAAAGCATCTCTAGTGAGGAAGCTAAAAAAGTCCTGGTAAACATTTCCAACGGGATGTATAACCAAAGTCAGATTGCCTCTTTTTTAACGGTATATATGATGCGAAGTATTACACTAGAAGAGCTCAAAGGTTTTAGAGATGCCCTTCTTGAATTGTGTATTTCCATTGATCTTTCCGAATTTAATGCCATTGATTTATGTGGTACTGGTGGTGATGGTAAAGACACTTTCAATATCTCAACCTTGTCCTCTTTCGTAACTGCCGGAGCCGGTGTGAATGTTTCAAAACACGGTAATTATGGTGTTTCCTCGGCCTGTGGGTCTTCTAATGTTATGGAATATCTTGGGATTAAGTTTTCTAATGATGCCAATTTTCTAAAACGCTCTATTGATAAAGCCGGAATTTGTGTATTACACGCCCCATTATTCCATCCCGCTATGAAAAATGTGGCGCCTATTCGTCGCGAATTAGGCGTAAAAACCTTTTTTAATATGTTAGGACCTATGGTAAACCCGGCCTTTCCAAAGAATCAAATGGTGGGTGTGTTTAATTTAGAATTATTGCGCCTCTATGGTTATTTATATCAGAATACCGATAAAAATTATAGCATCGTTCATGCCTTAGATGGTTATGATGAAATTTCACTAACCGGAAAAACCAAAGTGATTTCAAACCATGCGGAAACTCTATTTTCTCCTGAAGATTTAGGGGTTGAACAAATAAAACAAGATGATATTTTTGGCGGAAATACCGTTGAAGACGCCGCAAAAATATTTGTCAATGTAATTTCTGGTAAAGGGAGTACGGCTCAAAATAATGTGGTGTGTGCAAATGCCGGATTGGCCATTGCCACTTCATTGCAAATTGAACATAAACAAGGATTTGAATTGGCCAAACAATCTTTGTTATCAGGAAAAGCTAAACACAGTTTAGAGACCTTAATCGCATTGAGTAACGCCTAGCTTATTAAAAAAAACAATGAATATACTAGACCACATCATAAAAGATAAACGCAAGGAAGTCGCTTTAAAAAAAGCATTGATTCCGGTATCCCAATTGGAACGATCTGTACTATTTGCTAGAGACACTCTTTCATTAGCAAAAGCATTACGTAGCAGTCCGGCAGGTATTATTGCAGAGCATAAACGACGCTCCCCATCTAAATCGGTGATCAATCAAAGTTTAAATGTACAGGATGTTGCCAAAGGGTATGAAAACGCCGGTGTTTGCGGTATGTCGGTGTTAACCGATGGTAAATATTTTGGAGGAGCATTAGACGATTTATTATTGGCCAGAGCAAGTTGTAATTTACCCTTATTACGCAAAGAATTCATTATAGACAACTACCAGATATGGGAAGCAAAAGCACATGGTGCAGATGTTATTTTACTCATTGCAGCGATTTTAACTATAACTGAGATCAAGCAGTTTTCAGAACTCGCAAAACAACTGCAGTTGGAAGTATTACTTGAAGTTCATAACGAGGCAGAATTACATAAATCCATCATGCCATCGTTAGATATGTTAGGTGTAAATAATAGGAATTTAAAAACATTTGAAGTCAGTTTAGAAACCTCTAAAGCTCTAAGCTCACTTATTCCAGATGATTTTGTAAAAGTCTCAGAAAGTGGCATCAGTTCAATTGAAGCAATTAAAGAATTACAACCCTATGGCTATCAAGGATTTTTAATAGGTGAAAATTTCATGAAGACGGATAATCCAGGTGCCAGTGCGACACAATTTATAAACGACTTAGGACTATGAAACTAAAAGTCTGCGGCATGCGAGATGCTCAAAACATATCGGAATTGGTCCAACTGGATATCAATTTTATCGGATTCATCTTTTATGGAGGCCCCTCTGGATCGCGGCGACATGTTTCAGAATTTCCGGAAGTCAATATCCCAAAACATATCAAAAAAGTAGGGGTATTTGTAAACGAATCCATTGATGAAGTGGTACGTATTGTGAGTCAAAATGGCTTAAACGCGGTACAGTTACACGGGAATACAGAAACGATTGCTTACTGTCGTAAATTAGCTGAGGATTTGAAAATGGCGCATTCAGAATTGAATTCTGAACCGCATCAAGCACATCAAACCGATAGAACGATTGAAATCATAAAAGTCTTTTCGGTTGGTTCCGAATTCGATTTTGAAATTACCGAAGCCTATGAAAGATTTAGTGATTATTTTTTATTTGATACCAAAGGCAAAAATTATGGAGGTACTGGTAAAAAGTTCGATTGGGACATCTTATCGAATTACAAAGGGGAAACCCCCTATTTATTAAGTGGAGGAATCGCTCTCACTGATGTCAATGCAGTCAAAGCATTTTTCAAATCTGATGCGGCTAAACACTGTATTGGATTGGATATCAACAGTGGTTTCGAGGATGAAATTGCCCTTAAAAATATAACAGAAATAAAAGAATTTATAGATAAAACAGGTCACTGTGAGTGATTTCAATTTTCTGAAAGTGTATAGAGAAGCAAATAGGTTTCGATACATTATAATCCCTGTAACCAGAGGGCAGAAGAAATAAAAACAAATAGATGAAAACATACAACGTCAACGAGAAAGGCTATTATGGAGAATTTGGAGGCGCGTTCATTCCTGAAATGCTATATCCAAATGTAGAAGAATTACGTCAAAATTATTTAAAAATAATGGCAGAGCCTGAATTTCAAAAGGAATTCAATCAATTGCTTAAGGATTATGTGGGACGCCCTTCTCCGCTCTATTTTGCAAAACGCTTATCTGAAAAATACAACACTAAAATCTACCTGAAACGTGAAGACCTTAACCATACAGGCGCACATAAGGTTAACAATACCATTGGGCAAATATTAATGGCAAAGCGTTTAGGCAAAACCAGAATTATTGCTGAAACCGGTGCCGGACAACATGGTGTTGCTACCGCAACCGTTTGTGCACTTATGGGATTACAATGTATTGTATATATGGGCGAAATTGATATTGCACGTCAAGCACCAAATGTTGCCAGGATGAAAATGTTGGGGGCCGAAGTTCGTGCCGCATTATCGGGAAGCAAAACCCTAAAAGATGCCACTAATGAAGCCATTCGCGATTGGATTAATAACCCTGTAGACACCCATTATATTATCGGCTCAGTGGTTGGCCCACATCCCTACCCCGATATGGTGGCTCGCTTCCAATCGGTAATCTCCGAAGAGATTCAATGGCAACTTAAGGAACAAGAAGGTAAAACTCAACCCGATTATATTATTGCCTGTGTTGGTGGTGGGAGTAATGCTGCCGGTGCCTATTATCATTTTCTGGATGACGAATCTGTGAATTTAATTGCTGTAGAAGCGGCTGGCTTAGGCGTTGACTCTGGAGAAAGTGCCGCGACATCGGCATTGGGAAAAGAAGGCATTATTCACGGGAGTAAAACCCTATTGATGCAAACCAATGACGGCCAAATTACCGAGCCTTATTCCATTTCCGCAGGATTAGATTATCCGGGTGTTGGACCAATGCACGCGCATTTATTTAAAACAGGACGTGCTGAGTTTATTTCAATTACAGATAACCAAGCAATGACCGCGGGATTAGAATTATGCCAATTGGAGGGTATAATTCCTGCCATAGAAAGTTCTCATGCCCTAGCCGTTTTTGAGCATAAAACATTTAAACCGGATGACATTGTGATCCTCAATTTGTCTGGCCGTGGTGATAAAGATCTGGATACTTATATTAATCATTTCAATTTGTAAGCGAAGAATTAGCCAGTAATTAAAATTAATGAGAACCTGAAATAAAAATAACGTCATGCTGAACTCGTTTCAGCATCTCATAATCAAATGAAATTAAGTTATACTTATATAGTGACAAACAAATACAGAACCACGTTTTATGTCGGCGTAACTTCAGATTTAAATAAAAGAATTATCGAACATGCAAATGGAATTGGCTCTGAATTCACAAAAAAATATAATTTAAAATATATTATTTATTTTGAAGAGTTTACAGATATAAACCAAGCTATAGCAAGGGAAAAACAAATAAAAAATTGGCGTAAAGACTGGAAACTAAATCTTATTAAAGCAAAGAATCCAACTTTAGAAACATTAAAAATATGATGAGAACCTGAAACAAGTTCAGGTTGACGAAAATAAAAAAAAACGTCATGCTGAACTCGTTTCAGCATCTCATAATCAAATGAAATTAAGTTATTTTTATATAGTCACAAACAAATACAGAACCACGTTTTATGTAGACGTAATTTCAGATCTAAAGCAAAGAATCCAACTTTAGAAACATTAAAAATATGATGAGAACCTGAAACAAGTTCAGGTTGACGAAAACAAATAAAAAAACGCATTTGCAATGAACAGAATCAATACAAAATTACAGGCAAATAAAAAATTGCTTTCTATATATTTCACAGCGGGTTACCCTCAAATTAATGATACCGTAAGTATTATTAAAAGCTTAGAAGACCATGGGGTGGATATGATAGAAATCGGACTCCCATTTAGCGACCCGCTTGCCGATGGCCCAACCATTCAAGCCAGCTCGACTCAAGCCTTAAAAAATGGTATGACTAGCGAACTGTTATTTGAACAATTGAAAGACATTCGCAAAACCGTAAACATTCCGCTATTGATCATGGGTTATTTTAATCCCATATTCCAATATGGTGTGGAAGCCTTTTGTCAAAAATGTGAGGATATTGGTATCGACGGACTTATTATCCCCGATTTACCAGTGGATGTCTATTGTAATGATTACAAAGCTATTTTTGAAAAACACGGATTGATCAATGTGTTTTTAATCACGCCACAAACCAGTGATGACCGGATACATTATATCGATTCAATTTCTAATGGTTTTATCTATATGGTAAGTAGCGCCAGTACGACTGGAGCAAAAGTTGGTTTTGGAGATGAGCAAACCCAGTATTTTGAACGGATCGGCAAAATGAACCTCAACAACCCACAAATTGTAGGTTTTGGAATTAGTAATAACGAGACCTTTACCCAAGCCACCCAATATGCCAAAGGGGCAATTATTGGAAGTGCTTTTGTTAAGCATGTGACTAAAGAGGGTGTAGACAAGATTGAGTCCTTTGTGAAAGGAGTTTTAATCTAAAAAAAAGACCCTATAAAATGGCCTTAGTTTGAGTGAAAAATTATAATATGAATTCAATTTTACAGGCTATTCACTTTCCATTTTTTAGAATTATCGTCCAAATATGAGACAAAACTCGATGCTTCTTTACCTAAAACGCCCATAAACAGGCCTATTCAATTTCTGGCACAATTATGTAGTGTTAGTCATGAAAATAGAATCCATGAAACAACTTAAACAACAATTCAGACAAATGCTTGAAAGTAAGTGTTTGACAAAAGAAGAAAAAAACTATATGAGGAATGTTTTCAAAGATTTCCTCAACAGGCGCAAAATTATCGCAAGAAACTCGGTCCATATAAGAGATGAAAATCATTTTGGTCAAGATTCTCAATTTGATTCAATTATTGGCAAGTATCAAAGTAGTTATTTTAGCAATTTTGATTAAAACTTTTTTTCCATCAACGGCTATAAAGCTTAGGTCAAGGCAATCAAACCGATCCTGCGCTTTATAGTCGAAACCGTGCTCCAATCGCAAGGGCTTTAAGCTAACAATGAGACGGCGAGTTAATAACCTTAGCTTGAGTGAATAAATTAAAGTATTTTTCTTGAAATATATTTATTATTTCCATCCTATTATAAGCCAATTTCAATCTCTAATACTCCTTTTGTTGCTTTGTATGGATCTAATATGAATGTTTTTTTTCCTCCCTCTCCGTAATACTCTATTTGTCGCACAGTATCAATTGTTCCAATCAAAACAATATCATAGAAAGGGAAACCTTGCTTGATTCTAATTGTATCATTAACATATCCTTTTACTTTAACATTAATAAAAGCATATGGTTTCCATTTATATGGTTCGAGTTCAATTACGTATGATTTTGAAAAATCAGTAATCTTTAATTTTGCTTCATCTTTACTATAAAAAAACCATAAATAAAAGTAACTCCAACTGCCAACCCAATAACTAAAGTAACAATGACCATAATTTTAACTGACAATTTTGAAACTTTTAAAGTTAAATTTTTCACGATTACTGGTTTGTTGGAGTTAATTGGCTATATGTTTTATTAGAATTGTATCTGTCTCAATTATTATATTGAAGTCATGGCTAGGTGGGATCCCAAAAGAATAATATCCAAACTGCTGAGAATTTTTAATTTCTCCATTATCAAACACGCTTAAATAAAAAACCCCATCTTTTCCATGCTTAATGTTTCTAAAATCCACAAAAAACTCATGTAATTCGTTTTTTGTAATTTTTTCTAATTTGATTTTATTAAACCCTGTATGAATTAATACAGAATCAATAACGTCATCAGATTTATTTTCCAATAAAATAGTTACACCATTTCTACATGAAAAACATACAATCATAAATATAATTAATAAACATTTAGCTCTCATTATTGGTTTGTTGG
>CAJXVU010000080.1 GCA_913062555.1 uncultured Bacteroidota bacterium | reverse complement strand
CCGCAAGATTGCTAAAAGCTCCGAGAAATTGGAGCTTTTTTTGGCAATAAAGATTAGTTGTGTTGTTTGATAGATGTCAAAGTCTATCAAAGGTTCAGTAGTTGAACCGATGGAAAGCTTTCCTTTTTCGTAAGAAATTGGGATGCTTTTTTGTTTTAGGGAAGTTTCTGTTATAATCTTCTATTAATTCCCTTTTTGTTGTACCAAAGGTGTGCAATAAGGTGTCTTTTCTCTTTTTAAAAATGCACACCTAATTTTCTAACAATTTAATAATCAGTAAAATGAATAAACATAATATAAAAGTGTTATTTCTATTAGTTCATAATAGGAGTAATAAAAAGGATAAATGCGTTTTAAAATGTAGAATAACATATAATCTAGAACGCAAGGAATTCTCTACTGGAAAATTCATAAAACCAATCAATTGGAACAGCAAACAACAACTAGTAGAACCACCCGAGCCAGATGCAGAATTAATAAACACGCAACTCAGCCTGATAAGAACAAAACTTAGTCAGGATTTTTTATTTCTACAGGTAAATGAAACCAATTTTAATGTAGAAGATATCTATATGCAATACAAAGGCAAGCCACTTAAAAAGGAACGTGGCGTTGTTGAGGTATATGATATGAATAGCCTAAGAATTAAGAAGCTAATAGGGATAGATATCCAGATGGTTACCTACACTAAATACTTAGAATCTGGCAAGCATTTAGAGGCTTTTATTAAGCATAAATACAAGACTAAAGACCTCAAATTAAAGAGGCTTAGAAGCAGCTTTATTGATGATTATGTGTATTTCCTTAAAGTGGAGAAGAAGTTCCAGCAAAGCACCTTAAATAAGGCTGTGCAGCGGTTTAGAAAGGTGATAAAGTATGCTATAGCAGAAGACTATTTATATAAAGATCCCTTCCTGTTGTATAGACCTAAAACAGTGAAGAAACCAGTGGTGTTTTTAAGTCCTGAGCAACTTAAAAAGTTAGAGGAAACTACTTTTTCTATAGTAAGGATTCAGCAGATTAAAGACATGTTTGTGTTCTGCTGTTATACAGGATTAGGGTTTAGAGAAATGGTTAATCTAAAGAAGAAACAAATCACTAAAGAGTTTGATGGTGAGCTTTGGATTAATATCTATAGACAGAAGACAAAAAAGTATTTTAAAGTGCCATTATTACCAAAAGCAAAGGCTATTATGGAGCAGTATGAAAATGATAGTGAAAGGGTGTTCCCTAGTGTGTCCAATACCCATTTTAATGCCTATTTAAAGGAGATTGCTGATGTAGTTGGTATAGAGTAATTTAACGCATCACATCGCTAGGAAGACCTTTGCTAGTACAGTGTTATTGTATAATGATGTGCCTATGGAGATAGTGAGTAAGCTTCTTGGACATAGTAAATTACATACTACCCAAGACCATTATGGAAAGGTAGTTGAGAAAAGGGTAAGTGAGGAGATGTGGAGGTTGAAAGGGAAGTGATTAGCTTCCCTTTAATTAATAGGGTGGTTTAATCTTGCTTATATAAGTTTGATTATTGTTCAGGTAGATTAGAGTTGAAAATGTCTCTATGCAACTTCCATTTGCCCTCTTCTTTTTTCCAAAGTACCATGTATTTCCCTTGGTCTACTTTATCATCTCCAACAAATAGCGACAATTCTCCTTCTTCAGTTACAATATTTTCTGTTCCCCAGACATCAGTTGTTGATAGGTTAACGCTTGAAACACCAGACTTCATTATTGCTGCAATGGTTGATTGAATATTTTTTCTTCCTATTGTTGCGGGCGCACCATTCATCATAAACTTTGCATCTTGAGTATACAAATTGGACAGCCCAATAGAATCATTAGTAGCATAGAGTGCCATAAATTCTTTGTTAGCATCTTGAATTTCTGTCTTAGCAATTGTTAAATTAAATGTAGGTTCAACTACTATCTCTGTAGTTTTTGCGGCTTTTTCATTACAACTGGTTATAGAAGCAATAAATAATAACATCATTGTCAATAACGTGAATGATTTTGCTGAATTTTTCATTTATTAAATTTTAAAAGCAGGAGTAAATTCTAATGATGGATAGATTTGGAGAATGTAATGTGTTTAATATAAGTATTTTGTACTGTATTTGCAAGTACTGTATTTCTCTATGATGACGTTCCTATGGAGATTGTTAGTGAACTTTTAGGACATTCTAGTATGAAGATAACTCAAGATAGTTATGGTAAAGTAGTTCAGAAGAAGGTTGGTTTGGAGATGGAGCGGTTGAAAAGGTGTTGAATATATTTTACTTATCTTTAGTGGCTCTACCTGAGGCATTTATATAATGTGTTGATTTCCCCCAAAAATTTATGTTAATAGTAATGGATTTATATATTCCGCTTGAAGTATTTAGTTAGAACAATTCAATTAGCTCCCAAACCTAGTTACCTAACTTAATTATGTTATTGTTTCATTTAAAAAGACAATATGAATTTAATACTTATCAAGATGAAAAATTTAATAATTATAGTAGTGGCAGTACTTCTAACAAATGTGGTAACTTCACAAGAGAAAATGTACAGTTTTGCTTATACTACGTATGTTTCTGTAGTTTATAACGATAATTACAAAGTCGCTTATATTAGCCCAGTAGTTTCAATTACTAAGGCAAAGTATGGTGATTTGTACTATGTCAATTTAAGAGGAAAATGGGAAAATAAGGTTAAAGCAAATGTGGAAATGAGTGTTTTACCAAGTTCTGCAAGTTCGAGGTGGAGAGATTCTTATGCTAAAGCAGATGAAGCAAGAGACAATAAAATGATTTATTATAGAAGATTAGGATATGAAATAATTACAAAGACTTTTGGTTTACGTGATGAACCTTGGAAAGACGATTAAACAAAGAAAATTCTAAAGCATAAACTATGAAAATTAGACTCACAATTATTTTTTTATGGCTATCAGCTCTCATTCATGCACAGGTTATGGGCAGCTTTACAGATCCTAGAGATAAGCAAGTCTACAAAACAGTAAGTTATGAAGACCCTCTTCTGGGCGATAAGTTTACCGTTATGGCAGAAAATTTAAATTATGATATGCAAGGGGCATATGTTTATGATAATAACAATAAGTACAGAAAACAACTGGGTTTACTATACACTTTTAATGCGGCTATAAATGCCTGCCCACCCAATTGGCACTTGCCAAGTATAGACGAATGGAATAGATTGAGAGACTTAATTGAGGTTATATCTTCTGAAGCAGGAGAAGAATTTGTTGCTTTTGCCATGAAAAGCATAAAGGGTTGGGGGGCAGACGGTAATGGCAGCAATAGTAGTGGTTTCAATGCTTTGCCAGCAGGAGAACTAAGCTTTTCTAGTTTTAATGGACTTGGGGTATATACAGTATGGTGGAGTTCGACGTTTTTGGATGAAGCTCATGATTTTAATCAGGTAGCATACGAGACTACTGTTTTGCATAAATTTAGAAATTTATATGAATATTGGGCTAAGCCATTATATAAGATCCTATCTTGTCGTTGCTTCAAGGATTAGATACAATTAATTTAAAAAACATACAAAACGAAGATATTGTTATTGATGGTTGTGGTAATAATTCTACATATAAATTTAGAATAAACCTATCAAAGTCAAGGTGTCAACTTTTATTTGGAAATATTGGGGGGTAAAATATATTTAGAATGCAAATTTAAGGTAGAAGATTATAAAAGTTCAGATGCCAGTACAATATTAAGTTCCATCACAAAAACACCTAATGGTAGCCTATTTGTAGTTGGTAATAACGGAACAATATTAAAGAAGGAATAAGGGTAAAAACAAAAAACACGTTTAACAGCAATCTATATGGTTGCTGTTTTTGTTTATATAAACTTGGCAAGTTGACGTCAAGATAATAAGTTTTTAATTGGGAAAATCAAGAGGAATAAAGATTATATAGAATTTGTCCACGAGGACCATTCTGCGAGAGCCACGCGATGATTTTAAGGTAGGAATATTTCGTGGAACATTTCGCCACAGTGAATTATAGCCATTGTTAGGCACTGGTTTTAATTTATTATTGAGTCATAAAATTGTATATTAACTTTGATATTTCAGCTAATTGTTTTGTGCCTTTATCGAAATCTTTTAAGTTTTTTGAAAGCAACACTAGGACATAATTTTTACCACTTGGCAGGAACACAATTGCAGCATCATGATGCACTCCAGTTATTGAACCTGTTTTATGAGCAATTTTGACTTCTTTCGGTATATATAATGGAATCATATCGTTCCATTTTTGATCTAATAAAACAGAAATCATTTTTTCGCAATCTTCTTTTGTTCCTGCTTTTCCAATTGAAATTGCCTTCATTATAACTAATAAATCATTAGCTGTTGTAGAATTGTTTAAACCTAAATCGTATGCTTTTTGATCTTCCACTCCACGCAAAACTTCAATTTTATCTGCACCCAGACTACGCATAGTTGCTGTCGTGTTTTTTGCTCCTACCAGTTCAATTAAAACATTTGTAGCCAAATTACTACTGGTAGTAATCATGCTATACATCAAGTCATATAACTTTTGATTTGTATCAATTTTACTATAAGTTATATCATCACTATCGTCACCAATATCCATTTTATACAAACTACCATCTACAATACTTTTAAACTTGTTTTTCAATACTATTGAATCATTTAAACTTAACTTTTTTTCTGTCTGTTGTTTAAATAATTCAATCATAACAGGAACTTTCATTGTACTTGCAGCATGAAATGATTTTGTATTATTTATTAGAATTTGATTCTCTTGATTTGATAGATCCAAAAAAGCTACAGCTATATCACCATTAATATTTGATTTTATTTCATTTACTTCGTCTATTAGCTCATTTAAGGTAATTTGTGTTTTAGAATTACACGAAACTAACATTATTAAACATATTGAAATTAGCATGTATTGAACTGATTTAGACATAACTTGTTTGTATTTAAGACCCTAACAAAAAAACCACTATTATTTTGTTTAGTTTAATAATTTATTGTCAAGTCAGATTTCTTCTTACTTGTTTTTATTTTCCTTGTGCTTAACAAGTGAATAAAACATATATGCGTTTTATCTCTATTATATATACACAAATCTAATTAAAAATAACTTGGCAAGTTGACGTCAAGATGACAACTTTTTAATTGGGATTGCTACATACCTAAGCAATAACTTTATTAGATCTCCACTAACTTTGTGCTCTGATGAGATATACAAAATATTTTAGTGGCGTTTTAAAGAATCAAGGCACTCCAAATCTAAATGTGGAGCAATATGCTAGACTCATGAATATTGTCTCATTAGAGGGCAGGATTCAGGAGTTGAATGATCTAAAAACAGCGATTAAGAATCGCAATGAGCACTATAAATATGATATTAGAATTCATAGGTTATCTAAAACTCTAAAGGGGCTTACAAATGACGAATACCCCAAAGAGGTGATGCATAATATGGTCTTTGAATCTAGGTAGGTTTTTCTTTATCAAAAAAAAGACATTTTTGTCTTAAATATGATTTCTGTCATATTACTTCAATGTAATTAATTCTAATTTTGAACCCTTAAACTCAACAATATACGAAATGAATAATAGTAAAATTATTTTTATAGTCCTACTAAGTTTTTCTTTAAACAATGTAATTGCTCAAAAAACTGAAGGATGTATGTACTGTAAAATGGAGATAAAAGATCAACTTCATAGTGCTAGGGCAACAACAAATAACAAAGCAATAAATTTTGATGCAATTGAGTGTCTTATCAACTATTTTAAAAACAATAGTAGCTCTAATAGCAGTTTAAAAGTAGCTGACTATAGCACTGGAGAATTGATCGCAGCACAATCAGCTACTTATTTAAAAAGTAAGGCTATTCCAAGTCCGATGGGGGCAAATCTATCCGCGTTTAAAAAGAAAGTAGATGCTCATAAGAAAAGAGATGAAATGGGGGGAGAACTCTATACTTGGGATGAAATTAGTAAAAAATTTAATGACTCTAGTTTTAGAGCAACAGATCACTCACATCATAACCATAACAGAGCAGATGCTTATGCGCCAAGTGGCATTATGGGAGATCATTTACACCCGAAAGGCGACTTCATGGTGTCTTTAAAACACATGTATATGAGTATGGATGGAAATTTGAAGGGGAATAGTTCGGTCTCTAACGAGGAAATTTTTGAGCAATATATGGTTGCGCCCCAAAAAATGAGTATGCAAATGTATATGCTTGGAGTAATGTATGCCCCTTCAGACAATATTACCTTAATGGTTATGCAAAATTTGGTAAAGAAAGATATGGACTTAAAAGCCATGATGATGAATATGAACATGGTTATGATTAACGACTTTTCTACGTCATCCAGTGGATTAGGAGATTTAAAGGTTGGTGCACTGTTCAACTTATATTCTAAAGGTAATAGCTTTATACATATAAATACATTGTTCAACATTCCTGTGGGAAGTATCAATAATACTAATGATACGCCAATGATGAAAAAAGCGAAATTACCATATTCTATGCAATTAGGGAGTGGTACTGTTGATGCAACATTAGGATTTACATATAAGGGGAATACTGAATCTTGGTCTTGGGGAATTCAGCAATTAAATACATTCCGAATAGGCAAAAATAATGAAGATTACCGATTGGGTAACGGACATGAACTTAATTCATGGTTAGCCTATAGTATCTCTAATAGCTTTAGTACATCTATAAGATTAAGTGGTAGTACGCACGGAAAAATTAAGGGGGAAGATACTGATTTAAACCCAATGATGGTACCTACAGCTAATACCAACAACTATGGGGGTGAAATGGTTGAATCCGCCGTTGGATTTAATTTCTTAGTTCCAAATACAAAATTTTTATTAAGCATAGAAGCTGGTATTCCCATATATCAAAATTATAATGGCGTATTCATGGATCAGGGCTTTAACCTAAAATCTTCTATTAAATACAGTGTTTTATAATTTTTAAATACTCCCTTCAAAGGAGAATAACAAAACAAGAAAACCATCTAAGAAATTAGGTGGTTTTTTATGCTTGAACTATCCTAGTATAATATTTCTGTATCTTTAATCCTACTAACTAACATCTTATGATTAAATTCTTTAGGCGTATTCGTCAACAATTGGTATCTCAAAACAAGTTTAGTAAATACATGATTTATGCTATTGGTGAGATTGTGCTAGTGGTTGTTGGCATTTTGATTGCTTTGAGTATTAATAATTGGAATGAAGGACAGAAAATTAAATTGCAAGAGAAAGCCCTTCTTAATAATATTATAGAAGACTTAAAATCCGACTCATTAGAATTTCAAAATACGCTTTCCCATTTGCAAATACAGCTAAAGGTTGTTGATGAGTTAATTACTCAACCTCAGAATCTTAATTTAATGAAAGAGAGGAAAAACTTAGGCTATTTGAGGTGGTCAACTACATTTAGTCCTATCACCAAGGAAAACAACCTAATAGTAATAAGTCAGTTATTCAATATTTCCTTAAGAAGTTCCATTCAAAGATATTTTAGGCAACAAGAGAATACAGAAGAAATTGTTTTAGAATATAGCTCTGTTATTTTAGACAATGTGCGACCATTTCTCTCTAAAAATGGAATTAATAATACGGAAGCACTTAATGAACCAAATATAGAGCTAAGGACAAATAAAATTTTATTAATTTCAAAACTTGCAGAACAATATGGCTCAACTGAATTTAAACAAATTCTTTTTGAACTTCAATTAAAAACTTCTGAATCCATTCAAAATATTAAGGAATTATCAATGGCTAATGAAGAATTAATGTTGAAAATTCAGGAAGGAATTAACTCGTATTAGCTTTATTATTACTAACCATTTAAACAATGATTAAATTCTTTCGTAAAATACGCTACAACCTTATGGAACAAAACAAAACAGGTAAATATCTAAAATATGCCATTGGGGAAATTGTACTTGTGGTTATTGGAATATTGATTGCACTGTCAATTAATAATTGGAATGAAAACAGATTAGAACAGCAAGAAGAATTAAAATTACTAGAAAATATAAAAATTGATTTCGAGCAAACCATAAAGGAATTGCAAGGGATGAACTCAAATAGGCAAATTATTTTATCCGCCAACTATGCCTTAACAGATATAAAAGTCAAAGGTGATTATAGCAACAAGAAAAAAATAGATACGTTAATTGGGAATACATTTATCGTTCCCACTTTTAATGGTAAGTCTGGATCCTTAATGGTATTGCTTAATTCAGGGAAAATTAATCTGTTAAAGAATGAATCTTTAAAAAAATTGCTCTTTTCCTGGCCATCTGAAGTTGAAGATATGACAGAAGGTGAAATAGATTCTAAACTTTTAACCAACCAGTCTTATATTCCGTTAATTAGAAAGTATGCTAATGTTTCAGAAATTATACGAACAAGTACAATGCTACCAATTAAACCAAAGGATAGAGGTCCAGGGCTAATGTCAGATTATAAAGCTCTCCTTAATGACAAAGAATTTGAAAACCTTTTATACCAATTGGAGCTATATTCTACGGACAACATTCAAGAAACAATAAGCTTGATTAAAATTTCTGAGTCTATTGTAGATATAATTGATACTGAGCTAAATGAATAAACTATATGATTAAATTTTTTAGACATATAAGACGAAACCTTATGGAAACAGGAAAAACTGGCAAATACTTAAAATATGCTATTGGTGAGATTGTGTTGGTGGTAATAGGTATATTGATTGCATTAAGTTTAAATACAACAAACGAGAGAAAAAACAATAGAACTAAAATAACTAATGTTTTAAAAGAAAT
>CAJXVU010000079.1 GCA_913062555.1 uncultured Bacteroidota bacterium | reverse complement strand
AGGTATTCAAAAACTTGAGCAGATTTTAATAAGGCTTTAGTTGGGATACAGCCCCAATTTAAACAAACACCACCAAGGCTTTCCTTTTCAACAATTGCTGTTTTAAATCCTAATTGTGATGCTCTAATTGCAGTAACATAACCTCCAGGACCACTTCCAAGAACTATAATATCGTATTTACTCATGGGAATAATTTTATGTCTTATTTTGAAGCTACGAATTTACAAAATCGAAGTCGTTAAATAAAATTCAAAATAACAAATTGCATAAGTCGAATTAAATGGTGTTTTAGCCTATGAATTGTTAAAGTTTTAGGATTAAAGTTGAGATTATAGGATTATAAATCGGATGTAAAATGCCGTTTCCCTTTTGTTTTATTAAACTTTTCTGTATTGTAACTGACCGATTTTCCTTTAGCAATGGATAGGGATTTCCAATTTTGGTTTGTAATCATTTTGCCTAAAAAAACAATTTGGCCTATATGATATGAATAATGTGCAAGCTGCCTGTTTATGGCCTCGGTAATGGTATGGCCCTGATTTCGAATAAATATAATACGCTCTAAATCGGCTTCGTTTAATTGATTTATAGCCTCAAACAAACACTTCCAACCTTTTTTCCATGCCGTGATAAGTGTGGCTTTATTTTTATAAGATCCTTCAAATTCCTGATCGCGTTCTCGCCATGTTTTTTCGCCATCTTCGGTTAAAAAATTTGTCCATCTGGACAACATATTCCCAACACAATGTTTAACAATAATAGAGATACTATTAGATTGATTGTTATACTGCCAATTAAGGTCATTATCTGTGAGTTGATTAAAGGTATTATCTCCTAACATTTTATAATACTCAAATTGTTTGACGACACTTGGTAAATAAGAATTTTGCATAGCCTAAAGATAACCACTTTTAAGCTGTGAATTCAAGTTTTTAATAGGATGAATTTATGGGGTTATTTAGCTATTATTTATTAAAATCTAAACTTACAGAATTTATACAATAGCGCTGACCGGTTTCAGTCGGACCATCATTAAATACATGCCCTAAGTGACCACCACAATTATTACAAACGACTTCTGTACGGAGCATACCATGAGACTTATCTAAAATATTTTTAACACTTCCTTTAATGGCATTATCAAAACTAGGCCAGCCACAGTGGGCATCAAATTTGGTATGACTTTCAAACAACTGTTGGTTACATGCAGCACAATGATAAGCTCCTTTTTCGAAATGGATATTATAGTCGCCAGTATGTGGGCGTTCGGTTCCTTTAGTTCTCAACACTCTAAATTGTTCTTCAGAAAGTTGCTCACCCCATTCCTCGTCCGTTTTATTTACCTTATAATCACTCATCTTTTTTTGGTATAAATATTAATGCGGCGCCATTGATACAATGGCGATTACCAGTAGTTTCACTAGGGCCATCATCAAAAACATGACCTAAATGTCCCCCACAAGTTGCACAGTGTTCTTCAGAACGTCCATAGCCGAGTTTATAATCTACTGAGAATTCGACATTACCTTTAATTTCCCGATCAAAACTTGGCCAACCCGATCCTGAATCGTATTTATGATCACTTTCAAATACAGGGGTCTTACATCCCGCACAAACATAAGTACCACTATCGTGGTTGTTATTTAGCACACTGGAAAAGGGGGTTTCAGTCGCTGCTTTACGTAAAACGGAATATGAAATATCACTGAGTTGTGCTTTCCATTCAAGTTCTGTTTTACTAACTTTATATGTTTTCGCATTAGACTTTTGAGCATTTGAATTGCAACTGCAAAGTCCAACAAGACTAATAAAAAGAATTAATCGTTTCATCATGGATTAAAATTAAACTATTTTTAATAATAGTCGAAGGAAAACCAAAAACATATCATCTGTAATATTTTTAATTAATGGGAGGTATTAGGAGTGGTTTTTGTAATTTAGATAAAATAAATAGACCTTAAACAAAATGAAATTTAGAAAAAAATTAATAGGCTATGGGGCAATAATATTGTTCCTTTCTTGTGCTACAAATCCTTTTACGGGAAAGAAAACAATGGCATTTGTTCCAAACTCACAGCTATTCCCAACTGCTTTTGCTCAATATGATCAGTTTTTAACGGAGAATAATGTTGTAAAGGGAACTGCAGATGCAGAAATGATTTCAAGAGTAGGACAGCGTATTGCGGTGGCTGCTGAACGCTGGTTGAATGCCAATGGGCAACAAGGGTATTTGAAAGATTACAAATGGGAATATAATTTGGTAAATGATAAAGCAGTAAATGCCTGGTGTATGCCTGGAGGTAAAATTGTGTTTTACACAGGAATTCTTCCAATTGCAGATGGAGAATCTGGTGTTGCAGCTATTATGGGCCATGAAGTTGCACATGCATTGGCAAATCATGGACAGCAACGGATGAGTGCTGGCATGCTTCAGCAATTTGGAGCGATGGCAGGAAATATTGCTATTAAAGATGAAGCGTCTAGAACCGCTTTTAATCAGTATTATGGTGTTGGATCTACATTGGGAGGTATGCTGCCATTTAGTAGAAGTCATGAAACACAATCAGACGAAATAGGCTTGAGATTAATGGCTATTGCGGGTTATAACCCCGATGAAGCTGCCGAGTTATGGAAACGAATGAAAGCTAATAGTGGGGGACAAGTACCTCCGGAATTTTTAAGTACACACCCATCAAATGATACTCGAATTGCAAATTTGACTAAATGGGCACCAAACGCAAAGGCAGAAGCCAAGAAATTTGGTGTAGAATCGTTTAGAGAATAAAAATTAACTTTTAGTAATAAATAAATGTTTACTTTAGAGCTGCTCAAATAAAAGAGCAGCTTTTTTATTTATGAGATCATTACAAAAGGGATCAAAAAAGTTACTTAATGCCTGGGCTTTTTATGATTGGGCAAATTCCGTTTATACACTCACCATTGCATCTGCTATTTTTCCTATTTTTTATGCGGCCTTGTTTGTAAGGAATCTTAATACGGTTCATATTTTTGGTTATGATATTAAAAACACAGCACTTATATCTTTTGTGACTGCTTTTACGTTTTTTGTGATCACGATAGTCTCTCCAATATTATCGGGTATTGCCGATTATGTTGGGAATAAAAGAGTTTTTTTAAAGTTCTTTTGTTATGTAGGAAGTATTGGTTGTTTTGGACTATACTGGTTTAGTTTAGACCAGATTTATATCAGTTTAATTTTCTATTTTTTAGGCCTATTTGGGTATTGGGGTAGTTTGGTTTTTTATAATTCCTACCTGCCAGATATTGCATTTCCAGAACAACAGGATGCCATAAGTGCTAAAGGATTTTCTATTGGGTATATTGGAAGTGTTATATTATTGTTATTGAATCTAGCAATGGTTATGAAACCTGAATGGTTTGGGATAGAAGGTACCGCAGATGAAGCAGCAATGACCGCTATGCGATATTCATTTGTTAGTGTTGGGGTTTGGTGGATTTTGTTTAGTCAATATACATTTTATCACTTACCAAAAGGGAATTCTAAGGAGCAATTGGCTGTTAAGAATGTCATATTCAATGGTTTTAAAGAATTGACTTTGGTCTGGAAGCAGCTTAAGCAAGACTTAAGATTAAAGCGATATTTATATGCGTATTTTGTCTACAGTATGGCCGTACAAACCATTATGTTAATGGCGGTATACTTTGGTGAAGAAGAAATTTCATGGGCTGATAATGGAGAAAAAACAATGGGCTTGATTATAAGTATTTTGGTGATACAATTGGTGGCCGTTTTGGGTGCCAGTCTCACTTCTAAAGCGTCCTCTGTTTTTGGAAATATAAAAGTATTAATTGGAATTAATACCGTTTGGATGTTTATATGTATTGGTGCCTATTTTGTACAAACACCGATACAATTTTACATTGTTGCTGCATTTGTTGGATTTGTAATGGGTGGGGTACAAGCATTATCGCGTTCAACATATTCTAAGTTTTTACCGGAGACTAAGGATACTACTTCATATTTTAGCTTTTTTGATGTGACAGAAAAAGTAGGGATCATCATTGGAATGCTTATTTATGGTTTGGTAGATCAAATTACAGGAAGTATGAGAAATGCGATCTTGTTTTTATTTGTATTCTTCTTAATAGGTATTGTATTATTATTTAGAGTTCCAAAATTATCAAATCGAGAAGACGCTATTGACATTTAGCATAGAAATAATTTAGTAAATAGTTAAATTAAAACAACCAGATGAAAACATTAGAGAAAGGGAATAAAAAGTTACTAAATGCATGGGCGTTTTATGACTGGGCTAATTCAGTATATTCTTTAGTTATAAGTACAGCAGTATTCCCCATATATTATAGCAGTATGACGGCCTCGTTTGCTAATGTGGAAGGAAATATTGCGTTTTTAGGCACCAGTTGGAATCCTACCACGCTTTATAATTATGTGCTATCATTTTCATTTTTATTAGTGGCATTCATATCTCCAATTTTATCAGGAATTGCAGATTACACAGGTAATAAACTTAAATTCTTAAAATTCTTTTGCCTGTTAGGGTCTTTATCCGTAATGGGTCTGTTTTTCTTTAAAGATGAAGCTACGCTTTGGGTCGCAATTGTATTTACCATTACTGCCAGTGTAGGATTTTGGGGAAGTATTGTATTTTATAATGCATATTTACCAGAAATTGCATATCCTGAACAACAGGATAATGTGAGCGCTAAAGGATTTATTTATGGATATACCGGATCTGTTATTTTAATGATTTTAAGTCTGGTATTAGTTCAAACTAGTGTTTTCGGATTACTAGATGAGGCTTACGGGTCCAGAATTACTTTTTTATTAGTTGGTATTTGGTGGCTTGGATTTGCACAAATTACCTATAAGCAATTACCTAACAATGTATATGGGCATAAACCAGAAAAAGATTATATCTGGAAAGGTTTTAGAGAATTGAAAAAGGTAGCGAAAGAACTTAATAATTATAAAGAATTGAAACGCTTTTTAGTGTCCTTTTTCTTTTTCAGTGTAGGAGTACAAACCATTGTTTTAATGGCAGGTATTTTTGGAAGTGAAGAATTAGGTCTTCCAACCACTAATTTGATTTTAACGATTATGTTGGTTCAAATTGTGGCGATTCTTGGTGCTTATGTTTTTTCTAGATTATCGAATAAATATGGCAACTTTACGGCTTTAAAAATCACCCTGATTATTTGGTGCATGGTATGTTTTTTAGCCTTTAGTTTGGATAAAAGTCAAGAAAATGTAGCTGTTTATTTTTATATTATGGGAGCCGTACTGGGATTAGTTCTGGGTGCTACACAGTCCTTGGCTCGATCGACATATTCTAAACTTTTACCAGAAACAGAAGACCATGCCACTTACTTTAGTTTTTACGACGTAACAGAGAAGATTGCCATTGTGCTTGGAATGTTTGTTTTTGGTTTTTTGATTTCAATCACGAAATCCATGCAATGGTCTGTGTTGTTTTTGGCGGTATTCTTTTTGATAGCACTGATCGTATTATCAACCATAAAAGAAACGAAATACGTGAAATAAAAAAAGCCACTCGTCGAGTGGCTTTTACTTTTATATAATTCTATTAGACTAGTTACTAATACTTCCAGATCCTGATACCTTGGTATCTTCTTTAGTTGGGTTTCCTTTGTATTCAATGTCTCCAGATCCGGAAACACGAGCTTTAAGGCTTTCGTTACTCACCACTTGAATATCTCCAGATCCAGCAACCGAAACAGTTGTGTGGTTCGCTTGTAAACCAAAGCCGTGAATATCTCCAGATCCAGCTAATTTCAATGTTAAAGTATTAGTGTTTCCTTTTATTGTAAGATCTCCAGACCCAGCTAAACTTCCTTCTACAGTAGTTGCATCAACATTGATTACAACATCTCCAGATCCAGCTAAAGAAAGATCAAAATCGGATGCGTTAATTTTATCTTCATTCCATAAATCACCAGAACCTGCAAGTGATACACTAGAGATGTCTTTAAATGGAATTGTGATTTTTATAGTTTTATTCCAGCTTGTGCTTAGATTAATTCCTTTTTCAACTTTAACGATTAAATTGCCTCCTTTTATTTCGGTTACAATATGTTTTAAAAGGTTTTCTTCTCCTTCAAGTTTAATTTTCCCTTCTGTACCAGCAACAAGAATATAATCCATTGAGCCTGCACATTTAATACCATCATAGTCTCCAGTTGTTCGCGTTTCGGTCGTCATATTTCCATTGCCCTTAACTTTTTTTCCGCCCCACCATTGTGCGTGAGAAACTGATGCAAACATTATAGCGGCTAATAATAAAATTGATTTTTTCATGAGTATAAATTTAATTGTTTTTTGATTTTTCAATCCTGCCTGTTAAAGACAGGACTGAAGTTTTCTGTTGTTTTTTGATTTTTAGTTTTTATTTAATGACACACTTCCGTAGTCAGAATTAATTTTAATGTTGTTACCAGAATTTGAATTCCCATGGTGACCTGCGTAAAATTTACTTGAAGATTTTACATTTTGTTTTGAAAATTCTAAACCCTCTTTATCTCTTAAAGATGCATTATCTAAATCGAGTTCAAAGTTGAAGTTATATCCTGCCGAATAACCAATTGTAATCTTCATATAATCTGAATCAATAGTTACATCTCCAGCATTATCAGTCATATTATCGATTTTAAAAGAACCATAATCCGCTTTGATGTTTACATTTTTATACACATCGCCAATACGAATTGTTACGTAATCACCATCACCAGTTACATTATTTATTTTGTCAATAGTTAGTGATCCATAATCACAGCTGTAATTTATATCTTCAGCCATTTCAACTTTAGATTTTGAGTAATCTGCCTTAATTTCTAAATCATTGGCTTTGCCAATTGTAAATCCACTATAATCAGCATTTATTTCCCCGCTTTTAATGTATTCAAAATAGCTGTTATTGGTATAATCGAAGTTTATGATATTATTATCTGCCATTAATTCTTTAGTTGTAATTTTTCCATAATCACAGCTAATTTTAGCATGGCCTTCAAGTTTATCAAGATTGATACTACCGTAGTCATTGCTTAGATCCACATTATTTGTAATGGGCATTTTAATAACATAATTAATTTTCATGTTAACATTTTTATTACCCCAATTCCACCAAGATCTAGATTTGTTCTTGTTAAAGCGTGTTTTTGCACTAACTAAGTTTGAAGACCCGTTAAATTCGATTGTAATATCATCTAATTTTTTCTGTACCTTATCTAGGTCATTGCCATTGGTAGTAATAGTAACTTCAATTACAATTCGGTTTTCATTCCAAGTCACAATATCAAGATTTCCGTAACTATTATCAACTTCTAAAGTTGCACCAGAGTTTACGGTAAACTCTTTATTTACCTTTTTTTCTTTGGTATGTTTTCCTTTCCAATCATTGCCATTGCTAGCAAGAACTAATGCAGGAATGAATAAAAAAGTAATTAAAGCTTTATAGAGTAGAGCTGTTTTCATTTTGTTCGTTTTTTAGTTGTTTTAAATTATCTATTTGTTCTACTACATTTTGTAGTAAATCTATTCGGTTTTGAAAGTTTGAGATCATTGCATAAATAACACGTTTGTCATCACCACTTTCGTTAAGGTCTATGATTAATTCTTTATAGTTTTCTTCAAGGATTTTAATTTGAAATAAAGCATCAACAATTAAATCTTGAAATTCAGGTGATTCTTCGCTATTTAATTTTTCAAGTTCACTAGTTATTGTGTTAGTAAAGAAATCTTGAGTTGTCGCCATTTCTGGAGATATAGCTGCAAGGCCACTAGTACTGCTATCTCGTTGAATCCCAATAAAAACTGTAATTAATAGTACTACTGAAGCTGCAACTCCTATTAAAGGTCTCCAAAGCGTTCTTACCGATTTAGAGGATTTAATAACAATTTCATTTTCATTGTTATGACTATTCAACTTTTCTAAAAAGCGGTTTTGGTGTCCCAAATTTGGCTCTTCAGAGTTAAAATCTTCATTGAGATTTTTAAATAGTGTATTTAAATTATTGTCATTCATAATCTAAAGTTTTAATATTCAGCTATCAGCTGTAATTTTTGTCTTAAACTTTCCTTAGCTCTTGATATTGTAGTTCGACAGTTAGCATAAGTTATATTCATAATTTCACTTATTTCTTCATAGTCAAAACCTTCAATAAGGTGCAACGTAAGCGATACGCAATAACTTTCTTTAAGCGTTTTCATGGTTTCCAAAACTTGTTTTGCTTTTAAGTTTGTGAATTCATAATCGCTAGAGATACCATCTGGATCTTCTACTTTGTACAATACATCATCTAAAGGAACTTCACTGTATTTAGTACTTTTTTTATAGTGATAAATACTGTTATTAATTACAATTCGTTTTAACCATGACCCGAACGTTACTGTATCTTTAAGATTCTCGAGCTTTGTAAAAGCAGTTAAAAATGAATCTTGCATGATATCTTCAGCTTCATAAGAATCTTTTACAATTCTAAATGCTGTATTATACATAGCTTTGTAGTACCTGTTATAAATCTCCAATTGTGCAAATTGGTTACCAGTGATACACAGCTTTATAAGTTGTTCGATATTGTGGTCAGTTAACGTCAACAAACAAATTGTTTAAAAGAAAGAGTATAATAATAAATAAGTGTTACAGTTTGAGCTAAAAAAGTTTGTTTTTATTTAATAAAGCCAAATTTACTATGGCATAACAATTGAACTTAAGGATGCAACAAACACTTTAAAAGCCCTCTAAGTTACTGGTTTTTATAAGGAAACTCTAGTTTTAAATAAAATATAATAATATAATAATTCTGTTTTTATGACAGAATGACCTAAAAATACTATGGCCAAGTCTAAATTTACAAATCTTGACAGTTTGTCATT
>CAJXVU010000078.1 GCA_913062555.1 uncultured Bacteroidota bacterium | reverse complement strand
GATTCTTATAAGTATATTGGTAAGGAGAAATTCTACTATTATGGACTTGAAGTAAAGGAGATTGAATTGACTTTTGAGTTGGATATATTGGTTGAGGTTAGGTTATATAAACACTCCACATTGAACCTATTGAAAACTATCCTATTCCAAATCATAATTATGTAAATTCAATCTATGATACTCTATTCTAGAAGTTAGTTCACTCATCTTTTCAGGTGTCGTAATGGTTAACCTAAAGTCAAGAGCAGATTCTTCTGGGTTAAAGTCTGTAGTAAAATAATAAATTAACTTTTCATAAAATTCAAATAAACACCCTGTGATTGATTTTGACCAACCACCTAAAAGATCTTTTAAATCCTCAATGTCCTTTGGTATAATAATTCCTTTTATTTCTTTTTCCATATCTAAAGCTTTTAAGGAACATTCAACCATATTTACAACGACCTTTCTTATCATAACTTCATCTCCAGACTTACCGGGTTCTCCCCATGCGTTTTTCATTGACTGGCAATGCCTTTTAAACAAATCCAACAACTGTATAAAATAAGAACTTTTTTCCTGCATCCAATCCAAAAAATCAGTAAGCTTCATAAGCTTAGGGTCAGAAAAATGAAGATCTTTTTCCAATTCATTAATTTTAATCTTAAGATTTTCAACCTTTGGTTTTAAAACTTCCAGAGTAAGTAAGAATTCCCAATAATTAGGTTTCTCAATCACAAGCCTTTTTGCTTCCAAACTTTCTATTTGAAAACCTTCTAATGAAATAATACTGATTTCTTTCAGTACTTCTTTAACTTCATTACAATAGGGACCAAGTGCTGCTCTTAAATTCTTATCCTCCCTTTTAGAATCAAAGGTACCAGGATTAATTCCAGCTAAATCAGAAGGCAAGTGAAATTCTGTTACACCTCTTGGTAACACATACGAAACTCTTTTCTTACTTAAATAACCAATAAATAATCCAAATTCAAATATTACATTATCACGTGTAGTTTTAAAATTCTCTTGCCGTATTTTTGTAATATCATCAGGTGAAAAAACAAATATACCATAGTCACTATTTTTTAAAACAGTTATTAGATCATCTAAGGCATTACTTGTCAATTTAAATATTCCTTGATCCCAAATGGTGACATCTGCTGTATACTCTAAATTTTCCTGTATTGCATAGGCTATGTCCAACCCTTCTACTGAGGATCCAACAAAAATTCTAGGCTTCTTCATTGTGAGACTTTGTTTACAATAACTTATTTTTTGATATATGATACACTCAACGAGCTAAAAACTTTAAAATAAAGATGTTGGTAATTAAAAACTCCTTTATACAATTTAGACTAGCCACACGTTAGTGAAACATTTGCGGAAACAAATTTTACATTTCCTACTTCTAATTCATCTTTTGACATATTATGCGTTTGACATAATGGAATAATATACCAATTATAATCATCAGTTGTTTTTTGGACATGTGCACCAACTAGATTGTATTTTGCAATACAACTTTTTACTGAGCAAAATTCAGGGTGCATATTTGAGTAAATTTTCCAATGACTTATCCAATTACCACAATTACAATTGTTATTGGAGGTCCCATTTATGTTTTTTACTTTAGGCATAATAAATAATATTTTAACAGTTATTAATTTTTCTTTTTTTAACGGATTTTATACCTAGTACTAGTTCCCCTTTTTGAAGATCCTTAGCCCAGACAGGTTTTAGTTCATTTAGTTTTAACACATCCAAAGGAACTCCACTGACTTTCCAAATACTCACTTGTCAAGTTTCCATTATTTTTTTTCATTATCCTATTCAAATTTTCACAAACAGAACGTTCAGCATTTCTATCGCAAGCATCACCTTCTTGAGTACTGTTTGCAGATTTTAAACAGTCAACATATTCATTAATTGCTTCATTTACTTTAGCCTTTAAGACATCAAGAATTCTTGTGTCTATATTCATTAATGCATTCACAAAGACCCTAGCTTCCTCTAATTCAAAGTTTTGGGGCTTTTCTATATTTTTTCTTCTAAAGAAGGATTTAATATTTTCAACGGTGCTAGGAAGTCGTTCAGAAATTAAAAATTTCGCAACTTTTATAGAGATGTCTAAATATTTTAATGCTAGTAGTCCACCTTTTGCTGCACTTAATAAATCTAAAGCCATATTTCTTATTTATAAGTTAATGAATGTTGCTATTTTAGTTCATGTTGAATTACCCACAATTAAGATATATATACACATTACTCATATATCCCATCTACAAATATTCTCTTATTGGCTTGTTATAATTTTAATAATTAGAAATCCAATAAGATTACCCTGTGCAAGAGCATTGTAAAAACTTAATAAATATACCCTTATTATAATTATCAATCAATCCCTGAATTCAGTGATTTTTCAAACAAAGAATAATCATGACAAAATCCTTTTAAAATGTCAAAATGCCAATAATGTCAACTAGGTCATAACTAGTATAAAATTCCAAGCTGAATGTTCTTGGGTGCAACATAGGTGCAACATTTCATTAAAAAATGGCAAATAAAGGAAAATATAAGAAAAGACCTAAATCCTGAATAGCCTATAAACAAAGGGACAGAAGCTATATGCAAGAATATGAAAATAGCCCAATCCTAACTCATAATCAGGTGGTCCTTGGTTCGTGCCCATTGGGCCCACCGAAAAGCTCCTCATGTAAATGAGGAGCTTTTTTTGGTTTTGATGTTGTGAGGTATTCTACTTGTTTACCACGAGTTACAAACTCGTGGTAGCAGGGTAAAAAATTTTCCAAGTTAGTCGTTGAATTTTCAGCCCTTTACCATGCTTTATTATTGAGGTACAGCACCATGTTGGTAATCCTTTTTATTAGTTGCATATCCTATTTCATCTAATGCGATATTGATAGATACATAAAAAGTAAACCCTTCACATAATTCTGCCTTCTTCTCATCTATTAACTCTAAATTAAAATCAAATTCCTGAATTTTATTGATCAATTTTTTATTGAAACCTCTATCAACATATTCAATGACTACTACATCTTCAATCTTAAAGTTTCTATCTAATATTAATTGATACCAATAAGAAACATTATTTTCTTTTGGAATATCATAAAAATTTTCTAATTCCAATACATTCTTTAAATGCCCTCTAAAAACACTAATTGGTGTTTTGGAAATTAATATTTCCTCACAATAGTTGTCAGGTGGTAAAAAATTGTTTCTACACCCCGTACAAATAAAAATAATACTAATTAGAAAGTGAATCGTATGCCTCATGTTTATATCTGCTAGATTTACTTGGTCATTGCAAGCCTTTATACCTCAATAGGTTTAATTTGTAACTACAACCCTCATTTAATCTCAATTTGTAATTGACTGTAAGTCGTCTGTGAAGTTGGACTGTAAATTATTAAATTTAAGTCACACTTTTTATTTCTGAAGCATGTATTCCGCACATCATAAAAACTCTAAAAGCATATCAGAATATACCGAAAAAACATGTAAAAAACGTGCAAATTCAAAAAAACCCAAAACCCCATACAGCTATTAATCAGGTGATTAAACTCTAAAAGGTAGTTTACTCATAATCAGAGGGTCGTGGGTTCGAATCCCTTCTTCCTCCCTCCAAGAAAAAGAAAAGGTTTCAAACGTGAGTTTGAAACCTTTTTTTATGGGCTTTGGTTTGGTTGATGTGATCTTTCTAAATAATTTCCTCAGAGTCCTCTTCGAGTGACTATGAGGGGAATTAAGAATAGATATTTATTTCAATTATTCTACTATACTGATATTAGATATACCAATATCGTTCACCACCAATTAGTAAACTGGCGGCAGCGGGGGTTTATTTACTGTTGTGTGTAGTTTACTATTATGCAAGTTGATAAATTCCAATCGCTTGCTCAATTCCTTTTAATTCTACATCACCAATTTCAGTTATTGGATATCCACTGTTTCTAATTTCTTTATATACTTTTTCAGAAACTAAAAACTGACTTTTATAAACTTTATTTAATTGTTCAATTCTTGATGCAATAATTACTGTAGTCCCTGTTAACGAATATTGTTTTCTATAATTGTTGCCTATGTTGCCGGCAATTACCTTTCCACAATGCAAACCAATTCCAACACGGATTTGAGGTATTTTATTTTTTTCGTACAATTCATTAACCTTCCCTATAATAGCATAGCCCGCGGCAACCGCATCAACAATATGTGAGTTGCTTTCCACAGGTGCTCCAAATACAGCCATAATACCATCTCCTAGAATTTGGTTTGTGATTCCTCTATTCTTTCGTACGATTTTAATTAATTCACCGAAAACTATATTCTGAAATGAAGCGACTTCCTCAGGGGCTCTTGAATCAGCAAAACGAGTAAAATCTCTGATGTCAAGAAACAAAATAGTTACGTTATAGGTTTTACCTTTAAAATCCTTTTTCTGTGTAACTAATTCCTGAACAACCGCTTCCGATACCTGTTGCCCAAACAAGGTTTCAATTTTGTGTAACATGTTTTGTGTTTTATCCTGTTCTTCCTGGAGTGCTATATGATTTGCAGACAAATGAGAGTGTTGTTCTTCAATTTTCAGTTTATCTTTTTTGGAAATTTCAAGTAGTTCTAGATTCAATGCTTTTTGTTTGATTTGTTCATTTAGGAAATACATTATGGTGGAGAAAGTAATGGCCGAAACCGCAGTTATATTCATTATAAAAAACAATAAACGACTTCCCTCACTTATACTCTGATCCTGTTTAATTAATGTTTGATCAAAATATGCCAAGAGGATTACCAGTACCATATATGCTATGAACCAGCCAATAGATTTCCTAATTCCCTGGAACATTAAAGAACCCATGGGAGCTAGAAATGCCCAAATCACAACAGCTCCTGAGGAAGAAAAACCTCCAAGGCTCCATTGTAAAAAAAACGGAGTAAATAAGGTTAAAAAGAGTTGAGTAAACAAAAAGTGGGAATATCTCTTTCTAAAGTGAAATAGTATAATTGAAGCTCCAATTAAAAGAGAATAAGCGAAAGGAAATATTGCAGAAAGGGTCAGTCCAAGAATTAAATACATAATCCCCCAAACTATCCCAGCAATACCAATTAAAATTGAGATCATTACGAGCATTTGCCTGTACAATTCATCATCTTTTGAACGAATTTGACTTGCTCCAATTTTTTGAGATAGGACAGTAAATAGTTTTATTAGGTTTTGCATTGTTAAAATTGATAATTACACACAACTGGCTAATAAACGCAGTATATTTCTCTTTAAAATACACTTTTTCTTTGATAAATCCAAAGTGGACTTTCTACAAAAAAGTAGACTCTGAGTTAAGAGTCATTTATGTCAAATACCATGGTTTAACATTTATAATTCTTCAATTATTTCTATCGTGTCATGAAGTGGTTTGAGATTTCACACAAGAGTCAAAATCACACAACTCACTAATTAACAAAGAGATACAACCAGACATCCACGAAGGGGGGGAGTATTTATAATCCGTTACGTGAGTAGCTGTTTTTTTTGGTTTAATTTTCAAGGCTTACAGAGCTTATCTTCTTTTTTTACCCGCAATTCAACTACCTACAAATTTGGGTATATACCCAAATTACAATATCATATACCAAAGTGTCAAAATGCCAATAAGGTCAACTAGGTCATAACTAAAGTAAGAATACAAGATGAATATCCTTGGGTGCAACATAGGTGCAACATTTCATCAAAAAAGGGCAATTAAAGGAAAACATAAGAAAACACCTAAATCCTGCCCCCCCGACAGACAAAGGGAAAGAAGCTATATGCAAGAATATGAAAATAGCCCAATCCTAACTCATAATCAGGTGGTCCTTGGTTCGAGCCCATTGGGCCCACCGAAAAGCTCCTCATGTAAATGAGGAGCTTTTTTTGGTTTTGGTAAGAATATTTTGGGCATTCTACAAACCATCTGTTACAATGTAGCAACTCCATGGAACTTTGTACTACGCTAGAATCCAAATCCTACATGCAATCCAAGCATTGCATGTTCATCTTCTTTAGCATAAGCATATTCCAGTACAGGCCCAAGGTGAATATCTCCCAGGATAAATTCGTAGGTAGCTTCAAAATGGGAAGTGAACTCTTCCGACTCTGGACCAAACTGGATTCCTGGAGCTACCGTTAGTGTTAGGTTGTGAATAGGTAGGTAAGAGAAATTGATGGATGTAGCATAATGCCTGTGTTCATCGAAAATTGTTTCGAGTCCTAGCCCAATACCGAATTCAGCATTCGCCATTTTGAACAGGTAAGTATAATGCAAGTGTAATCCCAATGCATATTCTTCTTCGTGTGTTACATATACTGGTCCCATAGCCAGACCTATATGATTGTGGTGTTCCTCGTTATGGTCGTGATCGTTGTGGCCATGCTCATGGTCATGATGCCCCTGAGCAGACAAATTTAGAGCAATAGAGGATAATACGATGAATAGCCATTTTTTTGATAGCATGATTGGAGATGTTTAGTTGTTTTTTTGCTAAGTTGTTAAAATCGCGAATGAATATCAAATAGTTTGCCAGAATAGTAGTGGAGGTGCTACATTTACTCGGACACTAAATTTAAGGCTGTAAATCATTAATTACAAATCAGAATACGCCGAAAAAACATGCGAAAAACTTGCAAATTTAATAAGAAAATAAACTTCACACACCTACTAATCAAACAACTAAACACCAAAAGGCCATTTACTCATAAGCAGGCGGTCAATGATTCGAATCCTTTCGCGATCACAAGAGGTCTTACTGATAATAGTGAGATCTTTTTGTTTTTTGCAGCTTTTGTAAAATTTGGCAGTGTAAAAATCCCCCTTACATATCCAATTTCTTTAACCATCTTCTGATGATAATTAAATAATTTCAATTTTTTAATTGAAAAAGCCAACTATATATTATATTTATTTTACAAGCTACACAGGATGCATAATCAAGAAATAAAATTCTTTACCTCCACCGAATTGGGTAAAAGATTACCCTTTGCAATAACTTCATATGCCGAATTAATCAGCTCCAATGATATTTTCATACCATCCCTACGTGATTTTCATGTTATTTTTTGGATTAAAAAAGGAACTGGAAAATTTGTTATCGATTTTCAAGAATATGAATTTAAAGTTGGGTCTCTAATATTACTTTCTAAAGATCAATTGAATCATTTTCTACCTTTTGATAAAAGCGAAACAGAAATAATTTCTATTGGGTTTACACCTGAGTTTATTTATAAAAGTGATAATGATTTAAATCACTTATTTAAATTCAATGCGAGTGCATATAAAAAGGATAAACACAGCTTGGTGATCTCTGAAAATTTTGACAAAAAATTGCAAATTCTTTGTGATGAAATGTATATAATATCTAAAGAATGGGATAAGAAATATGTGGCTAAAGGTTTTTATCATTACCTCTGTCTGTTTTTAATTCAATGTGAGATGATGCAAGAATTACAATATGACCAAAATGAAAATCAAAACAATGACCAAATCAGTACGTTTTTGGCATTTAACGAACTATTGGAACAAAACTACAAGACTGAATTTAAGGTTGATTTTTATGCTGAAAAATTGAACATTACAGTAAAGGGCCTTGCTAAATTGACCAAAACGCATTTCAAAATGCCGCCAAAGATGGTAATTGATCAGAGGAGAATTCTTGAACTAAAAAGACAATTACAAGGGACTTCAAAATCTGGAAAGACTATCGCATATGAGCTTAACTTTGGAGAACCGACAAACATGTTTAAATTCTTCAAAAAACATGTTGGATTAACACCAAATGAGTTTAGAGCTCAAAAGTAAGTTAAACAAAATCCCATTTTCACCCGATTAGGGGCAATTTTCACCTTTTTACAAATAGCATAACTACGGTTCTTTGTACTCATATCAAATTGATACAGATACATAAAATCCAAAAGTTATGACTGATATACTAAAAGGCAAAACAAACCAAGTACTAATTGGAATGAGCCTTCCTATTGGCCTGGGTATGTTATCCACATTCCTATTCCAGATAGTTGACACCTACTTCGTAAGTAAACTAGGATCAAGCGCTTTAGCCGCCTTGAGTTTTTCGTCCACAATATATTTAATACTTATTAGCCTTTATATTGGACTCTCAATCGGAGTATCGATTATAATCGGTCAATCTGTTGGAAGGAGCGATATGGATAAAGTACATAAAACAACTTGGGTTGCCCTTACGCTTTCATCGCTCATTTCAATTTTAATCTCTGCTGTTTCCATATTTTTTATAGATAAAATATTTACAGGATTAGGGGCCCAAGCGGATATTCTACCGTTGATCAGAACATACACTATACCTGTCTTAATAGGAATGCCTCTTTTAACCTTTGGAATTATAGCAGGCGGTATATTAAGAGCTTCTGGAAATATTAAGAAACCAGAAATTGTAATGGTAATAGCAGGAGTACTCAACCTAATCTTCGATTACGCATTGATCTTTGGAATCTGGGGATTGCCAGAAATGGGAATTCAAGGAGCAGCCTATGCAACAGTGATCTCTTGGATATTTGCTTTTATAGGCATGACCTTTTTGTTGATGAAAGATAAATTACTAGAATTTTCCAAAAAAGCGGAGGATTCAATTTTAGCAATTGTTCATGAAATATTCAAATTAGGATTACCAACCATCTTAACTCAAATTATAGGTCCAGCCACTATAACCTTTCTAACTTATTTGTTAGCCAAACAATCATCCATGGCGGTAGCTGCATTTGGAGTTATTAGTAGAATTGAAATGCTATTATTGATAGGTATATTAGCCCTAAGTACAGCAATAACACCCTTTGTTGCTCAAAACTCCGGGGCGAAAGCATACAAAAGAATCGGTGAAGCCATCACTTTTGGAAGAAAGGCAGCCTGCTGTCTTGGATTATTCATCTTCACCATTCTCTTCCTCTTTGTAGATTCAATTGCTACTATTTTCAGTATCGATTCGGAAGTGATCAGTCATACATCAAACTACTTCTATATCATAAGTATCTCCTACATACCTTACTCTATCTACCTCATTACCACTGCTATATTTAATGGCATGAGAAAAACATTAATTTCTCTAAAAATCACGATAGTAAAATCCGTTGTCTTTGCAATCCCGTTGACATTAATTGGATCTTTTTGGAATGTGAATGGAATCTTTATCGGATTGGCATTAGCCAATATATTAGCAGGAATATATGCGACTATACCAATGCGTAAGGAGATAAGAAAACATCATCCTGCATTACAAAAAGCTAGTGTTATCAAAGATTATCAAAATGATATCAAGTGGCTGCTTAGCAAAAAGAAATCCAATTAAAAGGTATTTAATCAATGGCTAATTTTCACCCGATAAGGAAGTGTTTTCACCTTTTCTACGATTCAGAGTAGTCCGACATTTGTATTATAAAAA
>CAJXVU010000077.1 GCA_913062555.1 uncultured Bacteroidota bacterium | reverse complement strand
AGAACAGTCCATATCCTTTTTATTAATGGCAATTTTCATTTCCCCAGTAAAAGACCCATTGAGCTCAACATTCTCATCAAAAGGAGGTGTAGCAAAAGAAAAACCACTAACTCTATAAAGAGAAAGTACAGGAACGTAGCTATAAGGATATAAGCGCAAAACAAAAAACCCTTTCTGAAAACAGAAAGGGTTTAGTATATTTTAAAGAAAAACGATGTCTTAAGCCTCAAAAGGGACTATAGAAACATATGATCTGTTATTTCTTTTCTTTGTAAATTTTACAAGACCGTCAACTTTAGCATGTAAAGTATGATCTTTTCCAGCATACACATTCTCACCAGGATTATGTGCTGTACCTCTTTGTCTAACGATAATGTTTCCAGCTATTGCAGCTTGACCACCAAAAATCTTAACGCCTAAACGTTTTGATTCTGATTCTCTACCATTCTTCGAACTTCCGACTCCTTTTTTATGTGCCATTTTATTTCGATTTTATATATTAAAAATTAACTTAACGCAGCAATTAAATCGGCTTTCTTCATTGAAGAAATACCTGTAATTCCTTTTGCTTTTGCAGCTTCTTTCAATTCAGCAACAGTCATTTTGCTTAAATCTTGAGTTGCTTCTTCCTTTTTAGCAACAGGCTTAGCTTCTACCTTTGGAGTAGTTGCTTTTGGCTCTGCTTTCTTAGGAGCTGCTTTTTCAGCCTTAGCTGGTTTTGCTCCTGAAGCTACAATATTTTCAATTTGAATTTCAGTTAAAGATTGTCTGTGTCCATTCTTAACACGGTAACCTTTACGTCTTTTCTTTTTAAATACTATAACTTTATCACCTTTTAGGTGCTTTAAGACTTTTGCTCCTACTTGAGCTCCGTCTATAGCTGGGGCGCCTACAGTTACTTTGTCTCCATCACTTAACAAAAGAACATTGTCGAAAGATACTTTCTTTCCTTCTTCTGTTTGTAAACGGTGGACAAAGACTTTCTGGTCTTTTTCAACTTTGAATTGTTGCCCTGCTATCTCTACAATTGCGTACATTAGCGTAACGTTTTATTAATTAATTTATTCAATAAATGAGCTTCCTTGCTAGAAAGCGGATGCAAATATACTCCTAATTAATTAAATTACAAACGATTTAGCGGTTTTGCGGAATATTTCTACTGTTCTTAAAAAGCTGCATAAAAGCTAGTGTTAAAACTACCGTGGTTGCAAACCCCATAATTGCAACAGCCAATGACACTAAACCGATACCTACATTGTAGTCTCCTTTAAAGACCTCTAGTAGTTTAATAAGGAAGTTTGCATCAATTTCAGTAGCATAAAATGTAAAGAAGATTGTAAAAATTAAAGTGGCTATAAATCCAGTAATCAAACCAACCGTAAAACCATTGGTATAATTAAATTCACTGCCTTGCTTTAATTTATGAATTTTTATCGCTTCATAAATTCCGAAACCTGTAATAATAGCGTTGAAAAGACTATAAATAGGAGAGGTATGTGCTTCAAAAAGTGACAAAATCAAAAAAAACGCAATTAACGAACCGCTTATAGCGATTCCAAATCGAACTGGTAATGCTATTTTGTTCATAATTTCTATGGTTTATAACATTAATACTCCTTTAAATTTCGGGAAAAATTAGCTGCATTCCTATAAATATAGGGCTTATTTTAACCTTCCATTGAAATCCGAGCCATATTCAAAAAAAAGAAGTAATCAAAACTCAACTCGTAATAAGTTGATCTCTTAATTTCTTTTATTCGCTAAATAAATACCAGCCAAAATTATTAGGGTTGCCAAACCTTGCAAAGCGCTAAACCCTTCGCCATCTAAAAGCCCCCAAACAACAGCAACAACAGGCATCAAATATGTGACAGACGAGGCAAAAACTGGAGTTGCCATTTGCACCAGTTTATTAAATAAAACTTTAGCCAATGCTGTTCCAAAAGCCGAAAGTATAATAACGTAAACTATTGATAATATAAAATCTGGTCCTTCAAATGTTTCCTTCGAAAAGAAATCTGAAAACAGTAATACTATAAATGCAGGAACTACAATTGAAGCAAAATTACCAACAGCAATGGTAATTGCTTTTACATCTTGCAAATGTCGTTTAATAATATTGACATTTGCTGCATACATCACTGTCGAGATTACCACAAAGCCTGAGTATAAATAGTTTTGCTCAGGATTCAAATCTGCTCCTTTCAATATAAGTAATGCAGTACCGACAAAACCAATAATAACACCCATAATTTGACGCCTAGTCGATGCTATTTTAAAAACAGCAAAACCTAACAAAATAGTATTTAAAGGAACTAACGAGTTTAATATTGATGCGACTGCACTATCAATTTCAGTTTCGGCATATGCAAATAAAAATGCTGGAAAGAAGGTCCCTAAAAACCCTGAAATTACAAGCCATTTCCATTGTATTTTTGTAATATTTTTTATGGTTTTAATTCCAAAAACAAATATAAAAAGTCCCGAAATCAAGATTCTCAAAGCGCCTAACTGTAATGGTGTTAATCCAATTAAACTCTTTTTAATAAGTATGAATGAACTCCCCCAAATTAAGGCGAGTATTACAAGATAAATCCATTTTTTATTACCTACTTGCATATATAGAAAATTAAAAGAATCAAAAGTGATAATTTTAACTGCAATAAACTATAATAATTACTAACTTTGCACGTATCTTAATATCAAAAAACTATGAAGTCATTGAAAAATATTTTAGCTGTCACCCTATTGACGCTGGCGATAGTTTCATGTAAAAATGAAGTACAACCTGAAGTAAAAACTATTGAAACAGGAATTGCGATAGCTAAAACCGAAAAAGCACTTAATCTAGACGCTACTTTTATAAAATCGGAATTCACTATTAATGGTATGACTTGTGAAATAGGCTGTGCCAGAACGATAGAAAAGAAAATTGCAAGAATGGATGGCGTGAAATCTGCAAAGGTAGATTTTGAAAGAAAGTTAGCAATGGTTGAATATGATGAAGCCGTGGTTAATCACATGTCATTAGAAACTACAGTTTCAAAAGCTGCAGACATCTATAAAGTTAGCAACATGAAAACAGTCCAAGCCTTTTCTGTAAAAAAGGAATGTGATAAAGACTGTACAAAGGCTTGCTGTCAAGACAAAACTGAAGTCGAGAAAAAAGCATGTGCCGAAGATTGCAAAAAAGCATGTTGTGCTGAAAAGAAAATTAAAGCATAATTATACTCCATATCATAAAAAGGCTACTCAATGAGTAGCCTTTTTTTATTCATTCCATTGAATAGTTTCCATTATATGTTGGATATCCTTTTTGAGATAATCAGCAGCAGGAAGTATTGAATCGTAATTAGGCTTAGTATAAAAGTATAAAGACCCAGTTACAAAATGACGCACATTATCAGTTACATAAAATTGAGACTGTGATGCAGCATTACCGCCAATTTCATAAAACATACCAAACACATTCCTTGTATTATCATCATAAGGTTGTTCTATAATCTCATCTGCCTTTTGAGCGTGTTTTTGGGTAATATTTTGAGCATCCTTTAAATAAGCATCTAGTTCATTATTATGTATTTCCTTATAACTTAAATATATAGTTCCTTTTAATGAAGGATAATTAATATCTAAGCCAAATGATTCTTGATCTCTAGAAACTTTTATTGCATCTATCTCCGATGCGAAACTATTCTTTTCAAAAGTAAACGGTAATTCGGTTTTGACCTCAATATATTTTTGTATGGGATACTCCAATCGCAATAACGCCTTAGGCTTTGGTACAGGGTCTTTGCCACAGGATACTGCCATTATAAATATAAAAAAAAGAGTGATTTTTTTCATTTGTTTCCAATCGTTACTTTAACTTGTTTCAGGCGTTTTTTATCTAGTGCTTCTATAGTAAAAACGTAATTTTTAAAATTTATTTTACTGTCAATTTTGGGAAAGCTTCCTGAAATCTCTAAAACAAACCCTGCAATGGTTTCGGCTTCGCCTTTTTCAGATTCAAAAACGTTCTCATCATCTAATTTTATAATTCTGTAAAAATCTTTCAATGTCGTCTTACCTTCAAAGACATAATTGTGATCATCTAATTTAGAGTAATTCAAATCATCATCATCAAACTCATCACTAATATCTCCAACAATTTCTTCAATAACATCTTCAAGTGAGACCAATCCGGAGGTTCCTCCATATTCATCTACGACCACCGCTAAATGCACTTTTTTTTCTTGAAACTCCACCATTAGATCATCCAACTTTTTATTTTCTGGGACAAAAAACGCCTCTCTTAATAAGCTGGTCCATGCAAATTCTTTTCTATCTAAATATGGCAATAAATCTTTGACATACAATATCCCTAAGATACTATCAACATTATCCTTATACACAGGAATTCTAGAATACCCGTGTTTTATAATTTTAGGAATAATTGATTTAAAATCTAAACTTTCATCCAAAGCAAAAATATCTATTCGAGGCCGCATGACTTGCTTTGTGTCTGTATTCCCAAAAGACACAATTCCTTTTAATATTTTCTGTTCCTCTTTGGTTGTGTCCTCCTCACTTGTAAGCTCTAGTGCCTGTGATAGCTGATCTACACTTAAATTGGATTTTTGCTTTCCTAAACCTCTGTGGATAGCATGTGTTACACTCTGCATAGGCAAACTAATAGGCGCGAATAATATATCCAATACTTTTAATGGATAGGCCATAAACCTCGAAAACTTTATATTATTTCTACTGGCATAAACTTTGGGTAAAATTTCACCAAATAATAATATTAAAAATGTGGCTACAATTACTTTTAAAAAGAACACCAGGTTAACTTCAAAAAAATAAAAGTCGAGTACCGAATTCACGTTTTTAAACCACACATCACTAATTGATGCAAAGAGGATTACTATTGCAATATTTATAAAATTATTTGCCACCAAAATAGTAGCTAATAATTTTTTTGGCTTTTGTAATAATTTAGAAATAATCTCCATCGCTTTTGATTCCTTCTCTAATACCTCCTCCAAATCAGTTTGAGATAAAGAAAATAATGCGACTTCGGCACCAGAAATTAAAGCAGAGCAACATAGAAGCACAATTAGCAAAATAATACCAGACACCATAGAGGCATCAATTGCAAAAAGAGAAAAAACTAGACTATAGGAATCAGGGTCCAATTGTTATAATATTAGTTAAATTAGAAATCTCAACCAAAAAGTTGAGTATTATCTTATCAATTAAAAAGGCAGGTCATCATTATCATCAGCTGAGGGTTCACTAACAATATCTTGATTTGGTTTAGCAGATGGCGTTGCTTGAGTTGGAGCAGCTCCATTAGTACTTTCATTTTTGGTAGATAAAAAGGTGAAGTCTTGACATTGTATTTCAGTAGAAAATCGATCTACCCCTTTATCATCTTGCCATTTTCTAGTTTTTATCCGTCCTTCAATATATACTTTATCGCCTTTGCTCAAGTATTTTTCACAAATCTCTGCACCCTTATTTCTCACTACAATATTATGCCACTCTGTATTATTGACACGCTCATTGGATTGCTTATTTACATAAGTTTCATTTGTCGCCAAAGGGAAACGACCTATACATCCACCGCCTTCAAAATAATGCATTTTTACAGCATCTCCCAAATGCCCAATTAGCATCACTTTATTTAATGTTCCAGACATAATTAATTTATTTATAGCACAAAATTAGTGGTTTTAAAATAGATATATTTAAAAGTAATAAAAATAATTAAAATGGCTTACTCTAAAAATTAAATTCATCCACAAAATTACCTATTAATTTAGGTACTGGCAACGAAGCTATCTCTGATACATTTAACCCTTTTTGAGGTAATTGATCTACATTTACAATCCAGAATTTGGTGAATAGATGTTGATGAGAAAGCTTGTGAACAATTTCTTTTTCATTATATAAGCTAAATGTATAGTCAGTTCCATTCAAAATAGATTTAACATCATCATTAGATTCAAAATCATTTTCCAATAATCCTTTATGTGTTTCAATTAATGGGAATTGATATAAATTTTGCCAAATCCCTTTAGAAGTACGCTGTTGCAATATGGTTTTTTCGTCTGCTGAAATGAATACTATAAAGTTAAAGTACTTTTTACTAATCTTTGTCTTATTTATTTTAACAGGAAGTTGATTAATACAATTCTTATTAAATGCAATACAACTACTCTGTAAAGGACAATAACCACAATTAGGATTTTTAGGTTTGCATTGTATAGCTCCAAATTCCATAATAGCCTGATTATAATCACCTATATTCTTATGAGGAAGTAAAGATTGTGCAAGATCCTTAAAGGTTTTAACTCCTTGTGTAGAATTAATAGGGGTATTAATCCCATAATAACGTGACAACACTCTGTAGACATTTCCATCTACCACAGCTGTGGCTTCGTTAAAACAAATGGATGCAATTGCACTAGCCGTATAATCGCCTACTCCTTTTAATTTTAATAAATCTTTATATGTAGATGGAAACACACCATTTAACTCCTTTACAATATACTTAGCCGTATAATGTAAATTTCTAGCTCTACTATAATAACCCAGCCCTTGCCATAATTTTAAAACCTGCTCCTCTTTTGCATCTGAAAGGTGAAAAACAGACGGAAAATTATTCACAAATTTCTCGTAATATGGTAAGCCTTGCTTGACTTGTGTTTGCTGCAAAATTATTTCAGAGAGCCAAATATGGTATGGGTTTTGTGTCTCCCTCCAAGGAAGACTTCTCTTACCTTCTGAGTACCAATATATTAAAATTTTTGTGAGGTTCATTTTTAAAAATATTCAAACGACAAAAATAAACGTTTATAAGGTTAAAATTTAATGAATTAGGCTTGAAATATTGAATATAAAATACATATATTTGCATCCCTTAGAATTAATAGATAACCCTATAAAATAATTAATAATGACGAAGGCTGATATAGTAGCAAAAATTTCTGAGAAATTAGGAATTGAAAAAGGTGATGTACAAGCAACAGTAGAAACATTTATGAGTGAAGTTAAAACATCATTAGAAAGTGGTGATAACGTATACCTTAGAGGTTTTGGTAGTTTCATCATCAAAACAAGAGCAGAAAAAACTGGTAGAAATATTTCAAAAAATACAACTATTAAGATTCCAGCTCACAATATCCCTGCATTTAAACCAGCGAAAGTTTTTGTAGAAAGCATAAAAGCTAACGTTGAGGTTAAATAAAAACTAAAAATAATATTAATTTAAAAAGCATTATTTATGCCAAGTGGTAAAAAACGAAAACGACACAAGGTAGCTACGCATAAGCGTAAAAAGAGACGACGCGCTAATCGTCACAAGAAAAAATAATTTGAAAAAGTAGTTTTAATAACTACTTTTTCAGTTTTATTAAAATCGTTCTTTGATATTAAATTCATGAGTTATTGTGTTACTACCTAACATGATCATGAATTTTACAGATTAAACCCTGTGAATCAAACAATATGTATAATCCATCTGTACTTAACTGTATGGATATAAATTAACTTTATGAATAAAGAATTGATTATTCGTTCTAGTTCTAACAATGTTGATTTTGCCTTATTAAAAGATGGAAGACTTATTGAATTTCAAAAAGATGAAGATGGCAGTAATTTCTCGGTTGGCGATGTGTTTTTAGCCAAAACCCGAAAATCTGTACCAGGTCTAAATGCCGCATTTGTAAATGTTGGTTTTGAAAAAGATGCATTTTTGCATTATCATGATTTAGGCCCTAAACTCCCTACTCTTTTAAAATTCGTAAAACGTGTAAGCACAGGTAAACTTAGAGATTATTCTTTAAAAGATTTCCCATTTGAAAAAGATATTGATAAAAACGGAAGCATTGCTGACGCTATAAAATCAAATCAATCTGCATTAGTACAAATCGTTAAAGAACCTATATCCACTAAAGGACCAAGAATTAGTTCTGAGCTATCAATAGCTGGTAGATATATAGTTTTAGTTCCTTTTTCAGATCGTATTTCAATTTCTCAAAAAATTGAAGACAAAGATGAAAAAGATCGACTTAAACGATTATTAAAAAGTATAACGCCAAAAGGATTTGGTGTTATAGTACGTACTGTTGCTGAAGGCAAAAAAGTAGCTGAACTAGACAGAGATTTACAAAATTTGTATGGTCGTTGGACCGCAATGTGTAAAAAGCTACACAAAGCACATCATCCAAGTAAAGTGTTAGGAGAAATGAACAAAGCCTCTTCAATTTTAAGAGACATTTTTAATGACACATTCACTTCAATAGTGGTAGATGATGAATCGCTTTACATTCAAATTAAAGATTACGTGCGAGAAATTGCACCAAAAAAAGAGTCAATAGTAAAGTTGTATCAGTCAAACGTTCCAATTTTTGAAAAATTTGGAATTGAGAGACAAATAAAAACATCCTTTGGAAAAACCGTGTCTATGGCTAAAGGTGCTTATCTAATTATAGAACATACAGAAGCACTACATGTAATAGATGTAAACAGTGGTAACCGCTCTAATAAAGCAAAAAATCAAGAGGATACAGCACTTGAAGTTAATTTAATCTCGGCTACAGAAATGGCTCGACAGTTACGTTTACGTGATATGGGAGGTATAATTGTAATAGATTTTATTGACATGTCAAGCGCTGATAACAGAAGAAAGCTCTTTAATCATCTTCGTGATGAAATGAAAGATGACAGAGCCAAACACAAAATATTACCTCCAAGTAAGTTTGGATTGATACAAATTACCAGACAACGAGTTAGACCAGAAATGAAAATTAAAACCAGAGAGGAAAATCCTAATGGTATTAATGGAACTGAAGTTGAAGCTCCAATCATATTAGTGCAAAAAATCGCGCATGATCTGGAACTAATATTAAAAAAAGACTATAAAAAGGTGACTTTAAACACACATCCTTTTATAGCAGCCTTTTTAACTAAAGGTTTTCCATCTATACGTTCAAAATGGTATTTTGAACATAAAAAATGGGTGAAAATATTACCAAGAGATGCTTACACATATCTAGAGTATCATTTTTTAGACGAAAATGGTAAAAAAATTAAATTATAAGAAAAAGCCTTACTCATTCGAGTAAGGCTTTTTTTGTTTCCATCCATGCTTAAAAGTAGACACTTTTGCATTCTCCAAATTTCTAATAAATATAACCCGGCGAGAATTACCTTCGGTGAGTCCCGCTTCAACATCTTGAGAAAATGCTCATCCACACTGTGGATGCCTTTTTTTGTTTCCATCCATGCTTAAAAGTAGACACTTTTGCATTCCTAGAAACAAAAAAAGCCCATACTTTCGTATGAGCTTTTCATTTGTACTGAAGGCGGGACTTGAACCCGCACGGCCCAAGGGCCATTGGATTTTAAGTCCAACGTGTCTACCAATTCCACCACTTCAGCAACTTGGTATATTTTAACAGTGTGTAGAGCGAAAGACGGGATTTGAACCCGCGACCCCCACCTTGGCAAGGTGATGCTCTACCCCTGAGCTACTTTCG
>CAJXVU010000076.1 GCA_913062555.1 uncultured Bacteroidota bacterium | reverse complement strand
GCGAAGCCTTTAAAAACTTCTGCAAATTAGGCGAACAATTAAATAAGAACGGTATTGACCGTTCACAAAAAGAGTAGAATAAAATACTCCTGTCAGTACTCTGAAACCAACAGGAGTATTTCACAAGTTATAATGAACAAATTAACAAAACAATCATAAAACAATCATAAAACAATTAAATGTATGCTTTAAATAGATATAAAGCAAATATAATCGATGAGCAGCATTATGTTTTAACATAAATACTTCGGATGTAGTATAAAGTACTACGTAAAAATAAAAATCATGAAAAACACACTATTAATTCTCGCAACTTTATTTGGTTCCATTGGTCTCTATTCAGCATTTATTGGGAAAGATATGGAGTGGGCTGTCTGTATGATTTTGTGGGGGCTATTTTTTATTGGCAGTAGAACTGTAAAATCTAAATAATCTGTAGATATGGAAACACCAATAAAAAGAGAAGAGCTTCGGGAAATGTATCGAGAAGAAACTAACGATTCTATGTTTATGTCACGAGCAGATAGAACTAGATATATCGTATGGCTTGAAGATCAGATTTTGGAAAGTAATATAATCATAATTTCAAACTAACTGTAGTAATTGAGAGTAAGTAAGCTTTTATACTCGCTGAATTTGAAAACAAACAAAGAGAGCCGGGAATTAAAAGCTTACTTCTCACAAAATTTAATTTGGGACTCGTAATCTAGTTTAAAAGGAAATGGAAGAAAATTCTTTCAACGAATAATATGGAAGGATAACGAAAACCGAAATTAAGAATACAAACAAATACTGTAATTTTTAAGATATGGCAACTAAAAAGGAACATGAAATAGCTGACAAAATAATTAAGATGTTAAAAGATTACGGTTACTCATACGGTGAAATGATTCCAGTAATAAGGTTGGCTAAAGAGAAATTTATATTAATGCAAAAACAGTAATTATTAAGATATGGCAATCATACAAGAGTATAGAGTAGGGAATTTTGCGAAAGACGAAAAGTCAGGAGTAATTCTAAAAGTTGTTGGAACAACTGAAAAAGGAGCTTCATTCTACGTTATGGATCGGGACAAATATCCTTTAAAAGATGGATGGTCTGCGAGACATCTTCCGTTAACAATGGAAGTTTTTAGAAAAGCTGGATTTACTTACGATAATTGGCATTGGACAATTGGTAAAAACCCTTTAACAAGAAATCATCTTTTAGATATTACTTGGATCGATGGTGATGAATTTTCATTCTTTAGAAATGGACATCATAAAATAAAGTATGTCCACCAATTGCAGAACCTATATTTCCTGTTGAGTGGAAAAGAATTGAACTTAAATCTGTAGTATGACGGATAGAGACAAAATAGCACTCGGAGAATGTGTTTCTCCTTTAACGGCAGAAAGATGCCCCGTTTGCGTAGATACTTGCGAAGCCTTTAAAAACTTCTGCAAATTAGGCGAATAATTAAATAAGAAAGGTATTGACCGTTCACAAAAAGAGTAGGTTATGGGTATAGCGTGACTCCTGCGCGAATCCCAGAAATGCAAAAGCTAGAAGTGGAAGGAGTTGACTTTTCCATCAACGACGATGGGTGGATTTAACCGATGGTATTTTCTATGGGGAGGCATACTCCAGATGTTAGGGTTTGACTCCCTTGCGGTTAGCAAATTATTAATCAATCTGTAGAATAAAAAAACTCTTGCCGAAACAAGAGAAAAATCATGACTATAATCAAATGAAACCTACACAATCTTTTTTAGTAAAACATCTAAGTAAGGAAAGACCCTACTTAAAAATATAAATACTGTAAATATTGAGATATGGAGTACCTGGAAGAACAGATTTGTAACAAAATCAGGCTTTTTCTTCTTTAATAGTGTGGACAACGAAGTCTACAAATTAAATTATTTAAAATGCAAAAACGATTAAAAATGAGGTTGAAAGAAATTTCAACGAACAAAATTGATTGTCCAGTAGACCTTAAATTCAATTCGAGCGAAAATGGTTTTATGCAAGACCTTGAATATCTCTACGCTGAGTTAAATGAATATAAAGATTTCACTTTACTTAAAGTTTTCATTGACCACAATATTAATTCCATTGGCGCAATGGTTCAATGGAGAGAAGTAGGGTGCAGAATAGAGATTAGATAAAGTACAATCAAGTAAATTTTGAGGTTCGGTTGCATAAAGTGGCAATTGATTAAAAGGTGCGAAACTGCCTTCCTCATTTAAAACAAACTGTAGAATTATGAAATGAACGAAAATTGAAAATAGTATGCCGGAAAGCGGTAAGAACGTGTTGATTGCCTACCATAACGAAATTGGAAAGCTACGAGTGACGATAGGTTTTTATGCTTCGAGATTCACAGAGGAATGTTTAGGTGAGGATTTCGATTATGAAGAAGATTACTCCGAGGAAAAAGACGAATTCTACATTAAAGAAGGTTGGTATGATTGTTCTTTTGAGTCTGAATATAGATATGACATTAAAAATGTAACTAATTGGATGCCGATGGCTAGGCATCCGCTAAACCTGTAGGTATTGAGGCCTATTTAAAATATACTCAATAGCGAGAGACGGATTTTAATACATGGCCGTAAGATCCAGAAGTGTATTATGCCGTCGAACGGGAAGTTTATCACCCGGTTAATAACAAACAAGACTTTGGTCGGACGTTGAAAGGAACTCCACCTGGTCACCGAGTAAGGGTTATAGGAAAAACAATATTCCAATGAAGCCTTGGAAGGTTCACAGCATAAGCCACGTGCAATGCCTCGAATCGGTTGGATCGCTACCAGCTACTTGACAAACTTAACTGTAGTAAAAAAGAAAAGCGGGCTAAGCCCGCTTAAAAACCTAAATATGAAACTAAAACTATTTAAAGCGTCTTTTCAAGTTCCAAGTGATAGCACTTGTACTGCCAAACGTTTTTGTCTTAATTCCCATCTTACTTTCTGTTGTCATTCTGTTAGTATTCATTTCAATATTTTTCATCTAATTTTTATGATCGGCGAAAATAATACTAATAAAAATAGTAGGAATAAAATTAACACAAAATTTAACAACCTGTAATTTTTAAAATATGGCAACTAAAAAAGAACATGAAATAGCTGACAAAATAATTAAGATGTTAAAAGATTACGGTTACTCATACGATGAAATGATTCCAGTAATAAGGTTGGCTAAAGAGAAATTTATATTAATGCAAAAACTGTAGAATTATGTGTGATTATTGCGAAAATAAGAGAAGAGACGCTCTAAAAGTTAACGGAAAAATAATAGGGCATTGCTGCCTTCCATTTTTTAACGGTTTGGCAAAATGTAACAGTCGGACAACATTAGAAGAAATTAATTATCAAACATTAAATCAGTAATAATTATGAATTGGACTTTTAAAATAACAGCTTCAATAAGCCATAAAGATGGGGACATTGAAACTATCAATACAACCGTAAACGCGTTAGACTATAATCATGTTATTTCCAATTTACAAAAAGTTTTTGAAGAGGATATTCACGAAGATGTTGAGGCAACAGAAATCAACATTAACATTAAACAGTAGTTAAACAAAAAAACTCCTGCTAAAAACAGGAGCTAAGTTCTTTTAAATTTTGATTTATGGTTGTTTTACAAACTTCTTGGTAATGGTTTTACCATCACTAGAAATTGAAACAAAATAGATGCCAGATGATAGATTAGAAACATCTATTTCGGTATCTGAGGCTTGCTTTATTAATTGGCCTTGTAGAGAATATATTTTTATATTGTCAATAGTAATTTCCGATTGTATTTTTAAAATGCTTTCTATAGGATTGGGATAAATTTTTATGTCATTAAATAAACTTTCTTCAACACTTAAAGTAGAACACGTAAACAAATCTGTAATCGCGCCTGTTAGTATAAATTCATCGGGATCAAAATCATTTGCCTGACTAAAATTTCCTCCTATTATCAATCGGTCGTCACCCATAGGTTCTATATCTCTAACCCAAGCAAACTCTGGATCTACTTTGACAATTCCATGCCATTGAGCTCCGTCCCAAGCAGCGATATGGTATGTGTTATTGTTAATTTCAATAAAAGCTTCCCCAGCAAGATAAAGGAAGCCATCTAAAGTAATCATATCAAAAATAAGAAGGTTGTTATTATTTGGCCATGTTGGGTCACTTGTTAACCCTGACCATGATACCCCATCCCATACAGCAATACTAGGAATATTATTTTCGTCTACTGTATGGAAATTCCCATGAACAATTAATTTATTATTAAAAACAGCAAGTCCTCTCCCTATCCCTTCTGGATGGTTCGGATCACCCAGTCCTAACCCTTCTCCGAATGGATGCCAAGATGTTCCATCCCATCTTGCTAAGCTATTAACCCGGGTGGTTCCAGAAAAACGAAATCTACCTGTAGCAACAATATCTCCATTGTATTCTATAAGTTCATTAACTTGTAAATCATGTCCTGAAGAAGGCGTTCCATTAAGCCCATCCCCTAAAACCTCCCAGTTGGTAGAACCATTCCATTTAGCAACACCCCCTGTAAACCTGCCACCAGCATACAATTCGTCATTAATAACAGCTAAAGAATTAACAGTACCATCCAATGAACCTACATTCTGCTCTAATATGTTATTAGATGTATTATAAGTAGCAATATTAAGTTGGTCACACGCCACAAATAATTTTCCATCGAAATTCATTAATGCATTAACTCCTCCTGGGGCACCAGTAGAAACAAAGCTATTATCTGTAAAAATACGTTTTAAAGAAAAATGGCTTCCTCCATACACATCCCCATTAAAATGGGCTACTCTATTATTAGGAGACCCTGTCCCTCCAGAATTTAAATTTCCTATTGAACACAATAAGTCTTGCTGTGATTGTAAATTGGAAGCCAAAATACAAATAAATGCAATTGAAAGTAAATTTATTTTTTTCATAAAAAGTTAAAATTAATTGTCAATCATGGATTTGAGTCGTAAACAGGATATTTTACTTACAAGGTTTGAAAATATTTTGTAGTATAAAAAAACTCTTGACGAAGTAAGAGAAAATCATTGGACATATTAGGCTATTAGCCTATTAACTGTATTAACCTGGTTTATGAAAAACAATATTTTTTTAGTAAAACATCTAAGTAAGGCAAAGACCCTACTTAAAAATATAAATACAGTAGAATAAAAAAGCCCCTGTTGTTTTTTTCCAAACCAACAGAGGCGATATGTATTTGCTCTATGTTAACAAACACATGATAATATAAGTTTGCCTTTTTCTATTTACCGTATTAGTAAGTCTCTGAAAAAATCAAACTGTTGCAAATGAGTAAGTTATGAATATACAAAAAAATATTTGTATATCAAAAATATTAATAATAAAATAACAGCCCCAGATAGGATATGACAAGAAGCAGAAACGTTACCAACGATAGGATAAAGAGAGCTTTCGTTTTACTTTTTTTACTCATTTTCTAATAAGCGTCTAAATATTTAAAACGGGCAAAATTAATAATAATTAAAAAATAAAACATATTGAATAGCCGTGTATTTTATACGGTAAAACCATAAATCATTTAAAACTGTAGTATTGATAACTCTTCATTTTCAATTAATTCCCTTAAATGGGAGAACTATTCGTATAAACATCTCGTTGGTAGCAGGCCATCTAGTGGTACGAATCTCAACAAATAGGATTAGGACTCGAATTTTTCAATTATATAGACGGTTATTTTAAAACATTACGTGAGAGTAATGCCCTTTTTCCAATAAAACGAAAGCCAATAAAATAAATTACATCTTGTTCAAAATCCTAATTTTCAAAGACCATATTGTAACTGACTTGCTTTCAGCACAATCCCTTATAAGGGACAGCTCATTGTAAAATGATCGTAGAGATTGCACGCCTTTGACCAACTGCCTGTATTATAAACCAAAGCCCTTCTTTTTTAGAAGGGCTTTGGTAAAAGAAAATTAGGAAGTAGTTGTGAAAAATTATTTTTCTTTAATTAATATCATTACTTCTGTCCCTTCTTTGTTTCCTAAAACTATTTGGTGATAACTTTGTTTTATAATTGTAGTTACACTAGTTATTGCACTATTAAATTCTTTTTCCAATTGATTTACAGCGTTATCACTACAATAAATTTTTGTGCTGCTAATTTTGTTGAAAGTTATAGTTTTTCCGTTCCTTATGAAATTTCCAAAAAAAGTATTACAACCCGAACTACCTGTCACAGCCTTGTCATTTTGATCAAAGGATATTGTTAAATTTTTATTCGATATGTTCTTTTTTAAAACACTTTGAATAGAATATTCTCCAATAAACTTATTATCAATTTCTGTGGACTTCTCTTTCGTGTTTTTTGTGCCATTACAACTTGTAAGCATAAGCAGTGAAATGACTGTAATTATTAGATACTTCATAAGTTTAGGGTGTGTTATTTAATAATTACTTTTTTGGTGATGAACTCATTATTATTTAAATCTTTAATTTTTACAAAGTAAACCCCTGCTGTTAAAGAAGAAATATTTATTGAATTGTTCCTTCCATCTAAATTTTTAAATCGTACAGTTTGTCCTAAAAGATTAAATATTTCTAATTTATATTCATTTTCCATATTTACAAAGTCAATGTTTATAACATCTGTTGTTGGGTTTGGATAAACAGATACATTACTATCTAAATTATCATTTAAACCTAAGCTTTCCCCAATAGGAATTTCAGTTTGTTCACTATCTCCAAACTCTCCTCCAGAAAAAATTACTGTATCGTCGTCTGTTGTAAGTTCATAAGAACCAATTCCAAAACCACAGCAAATACCATCGCCTTCAGTATCAAAAATCTCAAACACATAACACTCATTTAATGAAACATTAAAGCTTTCAAGAAAATGAGTATTATCATCAACAGTTTCTTGATACGGGCCACCACTATATAATACTGTACCAGCTTCATCTCTAAACTCCCAAGTAGTTTCTTCGGCATAATCATCCGTTAATAAATCTAAATGAACTTGAGTAGTATTGTAAAGAGTAAACTCTATAGAGGCTGATCCTATATTGTTTGTAGTGTTCTCATCAGTAGCTCCATTTGGATCTGAAACTTCTGCAATAATTTCGTGAATACCTACAGGCAATGTCATAGCGCCTAGATCAATTTGTTCAGTTTCATTTTGCGCCAAAGATCCAGTCCAATTAATTTCAGGATTAGTGTTCCCATCTAAACTCCAAGTTATAGTAGCACTAGTAAGAGGATCAAGTCCAGAATTTCTTAATGTTAAATACGGCATAACTTCAGTCGTTCCACAATCAACGGAAGGAATAGTTACGCTTATTGAAGCATCTAAATTAAATACCTCTAGAGGAGGATAGCTATCTAAAATATCTGGATTAGTTCCTGCTGGATCTAACCATTCCATTAAACGTGTCGCAGCCGTAGAACCTGTATCCCATGAAACGCCAAATCTTCCATAATAATCATACCTATCATTATCAACTGTCCCTGAACAAGCAGCTAAACCTCCATATAATTGCCCAATAATACGACCATTTTGATCGTAAAGAGGAGATCCCGAAGAACCAGGTTCTGTTACTCCTAACTCCCATCCATCACCTGCGTCAGTTATTTCCCAAGTTTGAGCTCCACCATTTACTTCTTGAGTAACGCCAGAATCATCACGGCAAACCTTCATGATATCTCCACTAGGGTGATGAATTCCTACAACAAAATCTGGTGTGGTCTCAGATCTATCCCATCCAGACCATGTTATATCCCAATTTGCAGGAATAGCAGTGTTAATCTCTACTAAGCAAAAATCTGATGCCGCATTACGAGCTCTAAGTGTTGCTCCACTAAGAGTCAAATTTGTAGGGCTGTCTGTACTATTTGTAGAAGCTGCGCAAACAGGGTCTGGACTTATCCACCCAAACCTAAATGCCCAAGCCGCAGGGTTGCTGAAACAGTGATTTGCAGTTAAAAAATAAGGTTTTCCATCATTATTAGTATTATTTACTAAAGCTCCGCTACAAAAACCTGAACCACCTGATAAAAGAATTCCAGATGCTTTTTTATTATTATCCTTATGTTCTTGCCAATCTGCACCAATTGGGCAGTCTACATCAAGATTACAGTCTCCAGAGTCATTTAGTCCTTTAGATTCATTAAATGTCTGTGCATTTCTGTACCCGTGTGTTGCTTTAGCAATATGTAATCTTCCTTGGTTAGCAACATTTGCAGGTTCTAAATACTCAATCCACAAAGTTTTCCCTTTGACTAACCATGTTCCAAGAATACCACTTTCTTGGTTTTGAGCAGCTGTATAGGCCCCAAGTAAATCTGATCTATCATCATTATATAAGTAAACCTTTCCTCCCTCAGGTAAATAGAAATCATCAAAAATTACATTTAATGATAAAGCTTTTTCTGAGTGAATTTTAATTCTCCAAATTCGATCTCCATTATCTAAAACGGTCCATTTACCTTCCTCGAAGCCATAATCTACACTATGCATAAACCCAAATCGCCAGGGCATATTAAATGTGTAATCATTAATCTTGTCTTCTGCTTTTATCGCTTTTAGATCAAAACTTGGTAAAGTATTTGAAGTAAACGTACTAGCGTCATTTAATAGTTTCCAACTTAATGGTTGTCCTTCATTTGTAACTTGAGAAATTCCCGTTGTCACAAAAAGTAATGTGATAAAAAACACAGTAATTTTTTTCATTTTTAGAAGTAATTTAGAATTAATAGATAGGTTACCAAATATAATTAAAAAAATCAACTTGTTTAAAGTTTACTATTAGTCCGATAAATGGCTCTGTTACATTATTTAAACGAGTATGTAATTTAACGAAACGTACGTATTAAGCAGCCATAGAACAGAAGGTTTTAAACGTTGAAGTTTTAGGATTCAAGATTTGTCCTTTTCTAATAATGTGTACGATTTTTATTCCTGCGAGTGTTCTTTGTGCTGATTCGAATTCTTTAAATCCTGTAATATATGATGCATGATAGAGCTTTGGCGATTGCCGCAAAGATAAGAACAGAGTTAGAGCCTTTCTGTGATCGTATAGAAATTGCGGGAAGTATTCGCCGTAAAAAACCAAATGTAAAGGATGTTGAGATAGTTGCGATCCCTAAACCTTATGAAACTGGATTATTTGAAAGTGGAATAGCAACTATTGTTAATAAATGGGGAAAAGTTAAGGGGCGAATTGCCTTGTAAATACACTCAAAGGGTTCTTCCACAAGGTATAAAGTTGGATTTGTTTTTTGCCACTCCTGAAAATTGGGAGCTCATTTTCGCAATTAGAACAGGGAGTGCTGATTATTCTCACAAGGTTTTAGCTAGTGGGTGGGTTGCTCGAGGCTATAAAAGCATAGGAGGAAATCTAACTCATAATGGAAAAGTGATCGAGGTAAGAGAGGAAGAAGATTTATTTAAAAGAATCGGAGTTCCTTTTGCCTTACCTAAAAATAGAAACATTTAATACTGTAGTATAAACAAAAAACTCCCGCCGAAGCAGGAGTATAAACGTTCTTTGAAATTTTGATATACTTTTAATACTTCACAAACT
>CAJXVU010000075.1 GCA_913062555.1 uncultured Bacteroidota bacterium | reverse complement strand
TGAGGCTGCTAAATCTATAAAACAATAAAACCTCGAGAGAGTCGAGGTTTTACAATTGCTATTAATCAATAATTTTTAACGAGTTATAAAACTCAATAAAAAAATTATTGGCGAAAATAGCGAATTTTTAAAAACAAACTAACGATTTAAAGGGTAATTCTCCTTGAATCAAGCGGTTGGAAAGAATTAGATTACGTTTTAATAAAAATGTAATCCAAATTTTAACTGAGCCGCTAATAAATCACTTACAGTTTAAATGAACCCTTTAAATCAGCACTTTTCAACGCCTTACAATACGGCTCCTTTTTCGAAAATTATTACCAATAATTATCTTCCTGCATTCAAAGAAGCCATCAGTAAAGCGAAAATAGAGATTGACAACATCGTTAATAATAAAGCCAATCCAAGTTTTGAAAACACTATAGTCGCTTTAGATTTTTCTGGCCAAGAATTAGACAGGCTTTCAAGTATATTTTTTAATTTGAATTCGGCAGAAACCAATGATGAAATTCAAAAAATAGCACAGGATGTTTCTCCTCTGCTATCTGAATTTAGCAATGATATTGCATTGAACGAAGACCTGTTTAATCGTGTTAAAGCCGTTTATAATTTAAAAGACACCTTGAAATTGACCGCCGAGCAAAGCACATTACTTGACAAAAATTACAAGAGTTTTTCAAGAAATGGGGCGAATTTACCAGAAGGCAAAAAAGAACTACTTCGAAAAATAGATAAAGAATTAAGTCAATTAAAACTACAATTTGGAGAAAACATTTTAGCAGAAACTAATGCTTTTGAAATGTTACTCACAAATGAGAACCAGTTATCAGGACTACCAGAAGGTGCTAAAGAAGCGGCCAAACAGCTCGCTGAATCTAAAGAAAAAGAAGGATGGCTTATCACACTGGATTATCCGAGTTATATTCCATTTATGACCTATGCCGATAATCGAGATTTACGTCAAAAATTATCTTTAGCTTTCGGGAGTAAATCTTTTAAAAATGATGCTTTAGATAATCAGAATATTGTAATTAAGATTGCAAACTTACGTTATGATCGCGCTGTTCTTTTAGGCTATAAAACGCATTCTCATTTTGTATTGGAAGAGCGTATGGCTAAGACGCCAAATAACGTTGAAAAATTTTTAAATAATCTATTAGAAAAAGCAAAACCCGCAGCACATCGAGAATTTGAAAATTTAGAAAACTTCGCTAAAGAATTTGACGGTCTTGACAGACTCCAAAAATGGGATTCGGCTTATTATTCTGAAAAACTAAAACAGAAGTTATTTAGTTTGGACGACGAATTATTAAAACCCTATTTTAAACTTGAAAATGTAATTGATGGGGCTTTCACAGTTGCCAATAAATTATTTGGTTTAAACTTTGAAGAAATCAACAACATTGACACTTATCACAAAGATGTATTAACTTATAAAGTTATAGATGAACACGGGGAATTAGTTTCCATTTTTTACGCCGATTTCTTCCCGAGAGCAGGAAAACGAAACGGTGCGTGGATGACCTCATTTAAATCTCAATATGTAAAAGATGGCCTTAACGAACGTCCGCATGTATCCATTGTTTGTAATTTCACTAAACCCACAAAAAGCAAACCTTCGCTTTTAACTTTTAATGAGGTGACCACCTTATTCCATGAATTTGGGCATGCCCTTCATGGCATGTTAGCCAATACCACCTTTCCTAGTTTATCTGGAACCAGTGTTTATTGGGATTTCGTGGAATTACCAAGTCAGATTTTCGAAAACTGGTGTTATGAAAAAGAAGCTTTGGAAATGTTTGCCAAACATTATGAAACTGATGAGATCATTCCAATGGATTTGATTGAAAAGATTAAAGCTTCTGCAACTTTCCATGAAGGAATGCAAACCTTAAGACAAATAAGTTTTGGCTTGCTTGATATGAGTTGGCATGGACAAGACCCTTCTGGAATTACAAATGTAAAAGCACATGAAGTGGATGCTTTTAATAGTACAACACTTTATCCAGATGTTCCAGAAAACTGTATGAGCACAACTTTTGCACATATCTTTCAAGGGGGATATTCCTCAGGGTATTACAGTTATAAGTGGGCAGAAGTTTTAGATGCCGATGCTTTTGAATATTTCAAAGAAGCCGGTATTTTTAATAAATCGGTAGCTTTAAAATTTAAAGATCATGTTTTAAGTAAAGGCGGTACCGAAAACCCAATGACCTTGTATAAACGTTTTAGAGGCCAGGAACCTAAACCCGAAGCATTACTGAAACGTGCCGGTTTGATTAAATAATTTTCGTTTTGGGCTCAATCATTTCGGTTGCAACTAAAAAAACCATAAAAACTATCTATACGTCATAGACTTAAACTTATCCCAAAATCTCTACAAGTCGTCATTTTATTCTATTTTTGGATAAACAAAAACACTAACGAGAGAATGGCCAACCATCAAATAAATCCAAATAAGTGGATAGATTTGTATTCCGATTATTTATTCAATTATACCATAACCCGTGTAAAAGATAGAGATACTGCACAAGATTTAGTTCAGGACACTTTTTTTGCTGGTTTAAAATCAATGAAAAATTTTAAAGGGGAAGCAAGTGAACGTACATGGCTTATTTCTATTTTAAAGCGCAAAATCATTGACCATTATCGAAAAATAAATTCAAAAAAAGGAAAAGCAGAAGTCCGGATTAATTTTAATAATGACAGTGAAAATGAAGGTGATTGGATTGAACAACGAGTTGCGGATCCCTTTGATAAAACAGCTGAAAATAATTTAGAAAACACCGAGCTCGGTATTGCCATTCATAATTGTATTAGTAAATTACCAGAAAAACAAGCACAGGTTTTTAAAATGAAAACAATTTTAGGATACGACACCGATGCTATTTGTAATGAATTAAATATAACTGCGTCTAACCTTTGGGTTATCATACATAGAGCAAGAACTCAATTAGCCTCTTGCTTAGAAAAAAATTGGTTTTAAGAGTATTAAAGCATGAGTAAAAAAAAGAAAATCTTGTTGAACTGTACAGATGCAAATCATACCTGTAACAAATCACAATACAATGATGCTTCATTTTGGGAAAAAATGAAATTGAGCTTACATCTACTCTATTGTAGGGCTTGTAGAAAATATTCCAGTAATAATGCTAAGCTCACTAAAGTCATGACCGAATCTAATTTAGAATTTTTAAAAACTTCAGAAAAGGAAAATCTAAAAAAGAATTTCAACGATGAATTAGCGCGACGCAATTAGGAAAACCATAGCAACAACAGCAACCACATTATAGGAATCCCTTCTACGAAAAAAGAACTGTAATATTTAGGCTGTTTTATTTGACTAAACAATAAAAACAACACCAGCACAACTGATACAATACCCAGTATGCCAAGTTGTACTTTAGAGGTTCCATCTTTAAAGTATTCTATCATAAAAAATAGAATGAGTAATAAAGTCCCTATAATTTTTGATTGCCTTACACCAATAATTTGTGGTACAGTAGACAACTTCAAACTATCAAACTGCATGTCACGTATTTCAAAAGGCAACATGGCGACAACAACATAAACAAAACGTTGAAACAAGGCGATAATAACATCAAAATCAAGAGGGTAGCTTTCATTAATAACGGGTAATATAACAGTTATCCCCGACCAAACTAAAGCAATAATATAAATTTTAAGACCACTAATTGCCCTCAAATTCTTTCCACCTTCCAAAAATATTTTTTTAGGTAAAAAAGGAATCGCATATAAAAAAGTCACCAATCCAAATCCGGTAATATACATAATGGTTTTAAGCTCAAGCTTTAGCCCAAAGTAACATAACCCCGCAAAACTAATTAGAGAAAATATTTGAATCATTTTAAGCCAGTTTGCTAAACGACGATGATGAAATTTTGCTAGACCAAAATATTTTACAAAATTATAGCCAGTAATTGTAGCAAAAAAAACAAAAAACATTAGGTTTTGATCCAATAACAAATCAAAATCGAGTAGGCTTATCCACATTAAACTACACACCGCCAAGGCCACGTGGATACTACTATTAATGTAAAAATCAAAAATCCGTTTTAAGACCTGCATACTACAAAAATAAGTAATCTGATATTAGCATATTTAATTGATTAAAAACTTTCCATTTAGGTAGACAAAAACCGCTAATATTTATGTAATTTTGCTCTCGAAAAACACAACAAATTTCAAGAATGAATACAGATTCTTTTGCACTACGTCACATTGGTCCAAGAATAAACGACCATAAAGAAATGCTTGATACTATAGGAGTTGACAGTTTAGATCAACTCATTTATGAAACTATTCCCGATAATATTCAGCTAGAAAAAGGTCTTAACTTAAACCCAGCAATGAGTGAACAAGAGTACCTTACTCATATTCATGATTTGGCATCAAAAAATAAAGTATTTAAATCGTATATCGGTTTAGGTTACAATCCTTCAAATCTCCCAGCTGTTATTCAACGAAATATCCTTGAAAACCCGGGTTGGTACACTGCATATACACCGTATCAAGCTGAAATAGCACAAGGTAGACTAGAAGCTCTCCTTAATTATCAAACCATGATAATTGATTTGACAGGAATGGAGCTAGCTAATGCCTCTCTTTTAGATGAAAGTACAGCAGCTGCTGAAGCTATGGCATTACTTTATGCTGTTCGTGAAAGAGCACAAAAGAAAAATAATGTTGTGAAATTTTTCGTTTCAGAAGAAGTATTGCCTCAAACATTATCATTATTACAAACACGTGCCAACCCATTAGGTATTGAGCTTATTATTGGCAATCATGAGACTTTCAATTTCTCAACAGATTTCTTTGGTGCCTTATTGCAATACCCTGGTAAATCTGGACAAGTTCATGATATCTCTAGTTTTATTTCGAAATCTAATACTGCACAAATAAAAGTGGCAGTAGCTGCTGATATATTAAGTTTAGTCAAATTAGAATCTCCGGGGAAATTTGGTGCTGACGTTGTTATTGGAACGACGCAACGATTTGGAATTCCAATGGGTTTTGGTGGTCCTCATGCCGCTTATTTTGCAACTAAAGAAGCTTACAAAAGAAATATTCCAGGACGTATCATAGGTGTAACTAAAGACACCAATGGTAATCGCGCACTTAGAATGGCCCTTCAAACTCGCGAGCAACATATTAAACGTGATAAAGCGACTTCCAACATTTGTACCGCTCAAGTATTATTAGCAGTAATGGCAGGAATGTATGCCGTATATCACGGCCCTAAAGGTCTTGAATATATTGCCAATAAAGTGCATAAATCTGCAGCGACTCTGGCAGATAAATTAGAGCAGTTAGGATTATTCCAAGCAAATACATCTTATTTTGATACTCTTCAAATTAAAACTGATGCTTCAAAAGTAAAGACTATTGCCGAATCAAATGGTGTTAACTTTTATTATCCAGATGCCGAAACGGTTACAATATCAATAAACGAAGCAACAACAATTCAGGATTTAAATACTATTCTTTCAATTTTCGCTGAGTCAACAGGAAAAGAAACGATCATTATTTCTGGCTTATCTGAAACAAATGTTATTGATGAGGCCACAAAAAGAACCAGCTCATTTTTAGATAACGCAATTTTTAATACCTATCATTCTGAAACGGAATTGATGCGTTATATTAAATCTTTAGAACGTAAAGACCTATCATTAAATCATTCAATGATTTCCTTGGGGTCATGTACAATGAAGCTAAATGCAGCGGCAGAAATGCTTCCACTAAGTTGGGCAAACTGGGGAAATATCCATCCCTTTGCGCCTAAAGACCAAGTAGAAGGATACCTTCAAGTAATGAACAAATTAGAAGATCAACTGAATGAAATCACAGGTTTTGCTGGTACATCATTACAACCAAATTCCGGTGCTCAAGGCGAATTTGCTGGACTTATGGTTATTAAAGCTTACCATGAATCTCGTAATGAAGGCCATAGAAATATTTGTTTAATTCCATCTTCAGCACATGGTACAAACCCTGCAAGTGCTGTAATGGCGGGTATGAAAGTTGTTGTCACAAAATCAACCGAAGAAGGGAATATTGATGTTAAAGATTTAAGAGAAAAAGCCATTTTGCACAAAGATAATCTTGCTGCTTTAATGGTAACTTACCCATCAACGCATGGGGTATTTGAATCTGCAATAAAAGACATTACCAAAATTATTCACGACAATGGTGGTCAAGTATATATGGATGGCGCCAATATGAATGCTCAAGTAGGATTAACTAACCCCGGAAATATTGGGGCGGATGTTTGTCATTTGAACTTACATAAAACATTTGCAATCCCACATGGCGGTGGTGGTCCTGGTGTTGGACCCATTTGTGTTGCTAAACAATTAGTGCCATTTTTACCAGGTAATCCTGTAATTAAAGTTGGAGGAGAACAAGCGATCTCAGCAATTTCTGCAGCGCCTTATGGGTCTGGATTAGTTTGTTTAATATCATACGGTTATATCTGTATGCTAGGCGCAAATGGCTTAACAGAATCCACTAAAAATGCTATTTTAAACGCTAATTATATAAAAGCACGTTTAGAAGGTCATTTTGATACATTATATTCCGGGGAAAAAGGACGCGCAGCCCATGAAATGATTGTAGATTGTCGCGATTTTAAAGCCAATGGAATAGAAGTAGGAGATATTGCAAAACGATTAATGGACTATGGCTTTCATGCACCCACTGTTTCATTTCCAGTTGCTGGAACTTTAATGATTGAACCAACTGAAAGTGAAAATAAAACAGAGTTAGATCGTTTTTGTGATGCCATGATATCTATAAGAGCCGAAATTAAAAATGCAATAAAAGAAGAACCAAATAACGTATTGAAAAATGCACCACATACCCTCGCGATGCTTACAGCAAATGAATGGAATTTTCCATACACTCGTGAAAAAGCGGCGTTCCCGCTAGATTATATTCAGGAGAATAAATTCTGGCCTAGCGTAAGACGTGTAGACGATGCTTTTGGAGATAGAAATTTAATTTGTTCATGTGCTCCAATTGAGGACTTTATGGAGGTTTAACACACTTTTGAACATCGTAAAATAAAACAAAATCATACTTGCCTTTAGTTATTTGCAACTATATTCGTTTCTTTGTAAATATTAAAGGCAAATTTTCTTTATATGAATATTAAAATTACTGGTACAGGTAGCTATATACCTGATGTTATTGAAAAAAATGAGGACTTCTACCAGCACAAATTTTTAAACACAGATGGCTCTGCAATAAATTCTCCAAACGAAGTAATTATTGAAAAGTTCAAGGCTATTACAGGAATTGCTGAAAGACGTTATGTCGATAATACATTAAATTGTTCCGACATTGCGTTTTTAGCTGCTCAAAAAGCCATTGATGATTCGAAAATAAACCAAGAAGAACTTGACTATATTATCGTTGCTCATAATTATGGTGATGTAAAACATAACGGCGAGCAAAGTGACACGGTACCTAGTATAGCCTCTAGAGTAAAACACCTTCTCGGTATTAAAAACCCAAGTTGTGTAGGTTACGATATGCTCTTTGGTTGTCCGGGTTGGATTGAAGGCACCATACAAGCCAATGCTTTTATAAAATCAGGAATAGCAAAAAAATGTTTGATTATTGGCGCTGAGACTTTATCCCGCGTTATAGATAAACATGATAGAGACTCTATGATTTACAGTGATGGCGCTGGAGCGATTGTATTAGAAGCTAGTGATTATGATGGGGGTATACTTTCACATGCTACTGCTACTTATACTGTTGATGAGGCACACTATATTTATTTTGGCAAAACAAACGATCAAGATACGAGTGACCAACGCAAATACATCAAAATGTATGGTCGTAAAATTTATGAATTTGCTTTAATCAATGTTCCCGCCGCCATGAAATCATGTATTGACAAAAGTGGTGTTGATATCAATGACATAAAAAAAATACTGATACACCAAGCCAATGAAAAAATGGATGAAGCTATTGTACAGCGTTTTTACAAGCTTTATGGTATGAAAATGCCAGAAGGAATTATGCCAATGACTATTAATAAACTTGGTAATTCTAGTGTTGCCACTGTCCCTACATTATATGATATGATCCTAAAAGGACAATTAAAAGATCACAGTATAAACAAAGGAGATATTATTCTTTTTGCCAGTGTTGGAGCGGGAATGAATATTAACGCAATTGTTTACAAACATTAGAATGTACGATCAACAATTTCCTCATAAAAGATTTAAACTTACTTTTCAGTTTTTAGAGAAACATATTTCAAATACTTCAAATATTTTAGATTTGGGTGTTGAGAACCCTTTTACTAAAATCATGAAAGAACAGGGGTATTCTGTTGAGAATACTAAAGGTGAAGATTTAGATTTAGACACTAGCTTTATTAGAAATTCTGATTCAGAAGTTGTTACCGCATTTGAAATTTTCGAACACTTATTATCACCTTTCACAGTTCTACAAGACATTCAAGCTACAAAACTTGTAGCCAGCATCCCTTTAAAACTTTGGTTTGCTTCTGCATACAGGAGTAAAACAGATATGCGAGATCGGCATTATCACGAATTTGAAGATTGGCAATTTGATTGGTTATTGGAAAAAGCGGGCTGGAAGATAATTGCACGACAAAAATGGACAAACCCAACTAAGAAATTTGGAATTCGTCCAATTTTAAGATGGTTTACGCCAAGATATTATATTGTTTATGCCGAAAGGATTATAAAATAACAATTATCAAGTACCAAACTCCAAAAGCATTTAGTTGAAATGCGGAATGTGGAATTTTTATATTGAAATTTTAATAATGAATATATACATTGTTATACCTGCACATAACGAAGAAGAGACTATTAGACTAACCATAGATTCTTTGGCTAATCAATCTGTTTTACCAAAAAAAGTCGTGGTAGTAAATGATAACTCCACAGATGGCACCCAACGTATTCTTGAAGATTTATCAACTAAATATTTGTGGCTGTCTATCGTCAATTCTAAATCTTCAGAAGCACATTTACCAGGTACAAAAATTATTAATGCATTTTATAAAGGCTTTGATACTCTTGATGAAGATTACGATATCATTTGTAAATTTGATGCCGATTTAATATTCCCTCCTAACTATCTAGAAACTTTAGTAGATCATTTTAAAGCGAATGAAGCCTTAGGAATGGCTGCTGGGTTTTGTTATATAAAAAAAGACAACAATTGGACCATAGAAGGCTTAACAGAAAAAGATCACATTAGAGGCGCTCTTAAAGCCTATAGAAAAGCCTGTTTTCTAGATATTGGTAAATTAAAACGTGCTATGGGATGGGATACTATAGATGAGCTTTTAGCATTATATTTTGACTGGCAGTTAAAAACCGACGAATCGTTACATGTAAAGCATCTGAAACCAACAGGGGCTAATTATGGCAAGGCTGCTAAATATCTGCAAGGCGAAGCCCTATATAAGCTAAGGTTTGGTATTCTGTTAGCTTTTTTATCTGCGTTAAAACTTGCTTACAAAAAGAAAAGCTTTAAGCTGTTTAAAGACTATTGCTTTGGTTATTTAAAAGCTTCAAAAGCCAATACAGAATTTTTAATCACGAAAGAACAAGGAAAATTTATTCGTCAGCGACGCTGGAAAAAAATATTTAAAAAAGTATTCTAAAAAAATTTGTGCTTTCTAATTACAAAACTATATTTGCGGTTATATTGCCGATGTAGCTCAGCTGGCTAGAGCAGCTGATTTGTAATCAGCAGGTCGTGGGTTCGAGTCCCTCCATCGGCTC
>CAJXVU010000074.1 GCA_913062555.1 uncultured Bacteroidota bacterium | reverse complement strand
TTGAATTCAATATTGCCTTTATATCCTTGTAAGTTAAAGCTTTCTAATTCATCATTTTTATCATTCTTTACTAAGTAAATATTACTTTGCCCATTTAGATAAAAATTACCATTAGACATTATCCTTATCTGTTCTCTTTTAGAATTGTAGATATTAATGAAAAGTGAGTCATTCTCTATAAAAATTTTTGCAGGAGTACCAACTTGGTCTATATTTTCACCACCAGAAATATAGGATCCTTGCCAGTGACTGTATTTTTTTATGTCAAAAAGATATTCTAATTGATTATCAGTAACTTTTTCTTCCAAACTCAAGGTTTTTGTAATAGCGCTATAACTGTTTATTGCATGATCACGAAACCACATTATTGTTCCGAGATGATTTCCTATTGCTGCGTTGTGAAACTCAGCCACATCGTTTTTATAAAAGGGATCAGAAAGAAAATAGGTAATAATTTCATTTGATGCAGTATAATTATATTGATAATCTGCAAACCAAGTCTTGGTTTTCTGTAAAGATTCCAAATGCGCACTCACATTGATGCCTATTTTAGTATTCCAATGATCAACGTCTTTTTTAAGTGATTTATATAAGACTTTTAAATCCTCTGTCAAGGAAGCGTATTCTATTGGCAATGTACTAAGATCTAGCATCAAGCTTTCGAATCCATTGTCAAAAATTTGAAATGTTGAGTAATTTGAAATAGCAGATGAAAGGGATGGGATGGTGAATTTTTTATAATCATTATAGCTTACTTTATTATCCAATATTATATGCAATAATGAATCTCTCTTTCGATAATTTTCTATAGTAAAGTCAGCATTATTAATGCTTCTTGCAAGTTCGTTATGAATCTGTATGAGATTGGATGTTGCATTTTCTTTTTGAATTTTTAACTCGTTAGAACTATTAATCTGCAAAGCAATAAGAATACCAATTACAACTAATAGTATTTCACCAATTGCATACAACAGATACTTGCTTACCTTGTTTTGTGTAATCATATTTTGACGAATTTTTCTAAAGAACTTTATCATTGGTTGGAAGTTGGTGACTCTAAAGGTATGATAATAAAATAACTAGGTGTTATTATTGTTAATGAAGGCTAACGATTTGTGTATGGAACGTAGTGAATAAAAATACGATAATTTTCAGTTTTGCAGAGAGCCCAATTTTTATATTTTGTTTTTAACTTATCAATCTTAAAAGCCAAATTAAAAATTTGGCGGAACTTGCAAATATGTACAGGTCTTCGCGTTTAGTACTTATTAGCTATGTTTTATACATGTTGTTAGCTGTAGTTTTTAATTCATTCTTTTTTCTTGAGTGAAATCTTTTATTTTATTCCCATCATATCTGTAAAGTGAACCATATCTACCGCCAAACCACATATTACTTTCTTCGTCTTCAATGATAAATCGAATGTCTCCGAAGCTCTGACCATCATTTGTGAAAGATGTAAATGTTTTACCGTCATAATAACATATACCATCACCCGTTCCAATCCAAATTATCCCTGATTCATCTTCATAAAAACAAGCAACATTGCTATCACATAAACCATCTTTTTTAGTAAAATTTCTGAATGATTTCCCATTATAAAGGCTTATTCCCCCATCTAAATTTTGGATACTCCCAAACCAAATATTTCCAGCTTTATCTTCAAAACTTGGTTTTATCATATCTCCTAATAACCCATCATTCGTTGTAAAATGAGTAATAGATTTTCCATCATATTGACTAATGCCTCCGTGAGTCATTGATGTGAACCAAATATTCCCATTCCTGTCTTCAAGAATACTGGTAATACAGTTGTTGTAAACTCTATCAACTGGATGCACTCTTCCATCGAATTTTAAAAATGAAGTGAATGCCTTCCCATCATAATGATAAGCACCACTTGCATCAGTACCAAGCCAAAAGTCGCCTTTACGGTCTTGGATTATAGTTGAAACAATTTCCGTTTTCCTACTTGGAAATCCAGTTTCGGGTGACACGTCTTGAAAGTTTTCTTGAGGAAGAGGTATGTTTACAAAACTATTACCATCATATCTGCACAATCCTTTGGTCGTGCCAAACCACAAAAGACCTTTATTGTCCTCAATTACTGACCAAACATCATTAGAGCAAAGACCATTATTTACTGTAATATTTGTAAAAGTCTTGCCATTGTATTTGTATACTCCATCTTTAGTGGTTGTAAACCAGATATTTCCTTCTTTATCTATTAGTCCTTTAGTAACAACATCTCCTGCTCCATATTTGTAAGGCTCAACTTTTAAATTAACTGATTTTTCAGTGTTCTGCTTATCAGATTCTTTATCAATTTGTGATTTTGATTGAACTTGACTATTGCAGGAAGAATTGAAAAGAGCAGTTAATATAATTAAAGAATATTTAAATTGTTTTATCATTTATTTTTCTTCAAAAATATGATACAGTTTTAATTATGTTAGTTCTCAATTGTAAAAAAAATGTAAATTTTCACAATGTTTGTTCTGAGTTGTTAAATTACAGCTAACGGTTTTGGTTATGGTTTGTTAAGGAAAAGGACGTGAGTCATTTTCCGCCATGGAACAAACCTTTATAAATATACGAGGATTTTCCGCTAGGGGAAATCCGCCTTAATAAATTATAACCAGTGTTAGCAACTGGCTTTCATTATTTATGATCACAAGTACTTTTGAAGATGTTCTTTAAAATATTTAGCGCTATCACTAGCACTTTTCATAGAATCATCTGAAAAATTTCCTCCTTGCTCTATAAAATAGAATTCAAGTCCAGATTTATTTGAATCAGGAAGTAATTTAACATAGTCGATTGAACCATTACCTAGTTCCGTATAATCTCGAGATACTTTGTCCATATCTTTTATATGCCACATGACATATCTTCCTGGTTGAGCGTTAATCAATTCTTTGGGGGTATATTTGGAGGAGCGCATTACCCAATACATATCCATTTGAAGTTTCACTAGAGAAGGATCTGTTTCATTCATGATTATTTCAAAACCGCTTTCTCCATCATGTTCTTCGAATTCATAACCATGGTTATGATAGGCAAACCCAATCCCTGCCTCAGTAATTTGCTCTCCAATTAGGTTCAATTTTTTGGACATTAACTTAAAGTTATCGATAGTCCGTTGCTCTGGAGCTATCCATGGCCATGTAATATATTTACTATCTAATGTTTTTGCTCCTATGATACATTGATCTACGAACCGTTTTAGGTCATCTTCGGATTTTTCCAAATAAGAAGAAAAACCATAATGTCCACTACTAACTGACAGATTCAAATCATCTAAAATTTGCTTGAATTCCGAAGATTTATATCCGTAAAACATTCCTTTTTCATTATCAAATCCATAGATTTCAAAATCTTCATATCCCATTGCCTTAAGAGACTTTAGTGTATTAACGGGGTCTTTAGCCATTTTATCACGGATGGAATAGAGTTGATAGCCCATCTTATAGTTGGGTTGTTCAATCATAGAGAAACATGGAAGAGGTAAAAGGGCAGTAACTCCTATAATTCCAGAGTTTTTTATAAATTTTCTTCGATTCATTTTAATAAGGTGAAATTTTATATTGAATTTAAACAAGTCCTTTTGCGCTTGTTGCTAACGTTGTTGTATATGGTTTGTTGCGTGTTTCAGCAACTAAATTAGTAAACTAAAACGAACCAGAGGAAATTCCGAAGGAATTTCCAAGTAGGCGAGAACTAGCAATGAATTATACACGGTGTTGTGCTTTCGTTATTTTTTATTCATAGTATTAGTTTGAATAATAATTTCATTAATTAAAGAATCAACATTATCATATAATTGGATCATTAATGATTGATGATAGAGTGTGTTGTCAATGATGTTTTCAAACTCACGTTCTTTAAAAATAACATTATAATCGGATTCAAACTTCGATTTTTTCTCCCAAGCCATGGGACTATATTTATCTATATTCTTTAAAGATATATTTTTACTCAAATATGGTAGGTAACCATCTTCAATCCATTTTTCAAATACTAAATATCTTGCTTGAATATTCTCTATTTCTGTAGACCATTTGAACAACTTTTGCTTCAAAGATTCTTCGGTTATTAAATTAATATTACCTGCTTCAATAATCTCACTAAAAACACTATTTGATGGAATAAATGGTTTGTGTTCAAGTGACAAGTAAATTAAACTATCAATATTTTGGGTAGATGCTTCTAGTACATCTTCATTCAATAGATTCATTAATGTATGGCATGAATTTGAACTTAATTTAATTCCATCCTTAATCGATTCAATAATTTGTTTATTTTGAACAAACTCTTTATGCAGATTGGTTATAATCTGACTTTCTTTAATTGTTTCTTTCCTGACTTCATTCCAATTATTAATTCCTAAAGCAATCAAAATTCCAATAACAACAAGGACAATTTCGCCAATAGCATATTTAAAATACTTTCCAGTTTTGTTTTCCATTAGTAAGTTTTGGCGAATTTTTCTAAAGAATTTTATCATTGGTTAGCGGTTTCTGATAATGAAGCACAACGTGTTTGTGTATGAGTTGTTGCGTGTTTAAGCGACTAATTTAGTAAAAAGAAACGTACCGTAGGAAAATCCGCAGGATTTTCCGAGTAGGCTAGAACCAAGCAATTATTTTTACACGGTGTTGTGCATAGTATTTTTTATTTTCTCAATTTCAGATTCAATGTCCTCATAGTCTATAAATCCGTTTTGAGCAGTTATTTTTATAGTTGTTTTTTTCCAAAATGGGTAAGCCCAAGTTAAAGCAGTTCCATAATTATCATAGATTCCGTTCTGGTTTTCAAATTCGTATTCGTTTCGATAAGGAAACTTGCCTTTATAAAAATCAATTCTCCTTTTTTTACAGGTTAGAAAGTGTAAAAATTGGTCAAATCCTTTATTCAAGTCATCATATTTAGGGTCATAATGAAGGTGACTAATTCCGAATCCAACTATCAGCTGTCCACCTACGTCAAGCTCAATCCAAATTGACGATTCATTTTCGTTTTCGGAATCCAAAGTTAGATGAGTTCCGTTCTCAAATTCAGAGACTCTTTCTGCAAAATGAGATTTGAGAAATTCTTTTATTTTACTAAATGTCAATTCGTGGTTCGTCATTCTGATATTATGCACAACGGTATTGGCTATGATTGCGTTGCGGAGAAATCCGATAGGATTTTTCGGCTAAGCAACGAATTTAGTAAAAAGGCTTGTATTTCCGATAGGAAATTCAGCCGCAATGAATTATAGGCGTTGTTGGCAATAGTTATTTTTACTTAATTAGAATTCTCCCGAAATAATTTGCATCAATTCAATAATTTCTCCATCAGGTCCATTTAGGAATGCCTGCTTGACCTCAATTTCATCCGCTTGAACTAGTCTAATAGGCACTAATGTTTTAGCACCAGCATTCGTTGCTCGTTCAAATGCTTCTTCAATATTTTCAACATCAATCCCAACATGTTTATATAAAGCGAAATCTACTAGCGAATCAGATTTTGTAACTTCTAACATTTCATAAACAAAGTCCTGATTAGGAAATTTAAGCAAAACTATATTTACGTCTCTTTCCTTTTTAGTTCCATCTGGAAGGGTAATTACTAATTGTTTGATACTGTTAGTTACTTTTAAATTGAATGCCTGCGTATAAAAATCAACAGATTTTTCCATATTTGAAACTTGAATTAATACATGGTTAAATCGTGGAGAAACTTTGTTATTTGTATTGCATGATAGCAGAATAATTGAAAGTAAGAAAAGAGAATATATTTTTTTCATATTAAACTATTTTGTTTTGTCCTAATTGTTGCCAACGTGTTTGTGTATGAGTAGTTGCGTTGTTTAAGCGACTAATTTAGCAAATACAAAACCAACTAGAAAATCCGTGAGGCTTTTCGTAAGTAAACACTGAACTAGCAATTAATTATACACGGTGTTGGCAGCAGTGTTTTTATTGTTTAATAAATTTTAAATTTTTAACCCTCCCCATAGACAATTTGAATTGATCTCTAGATTCATTAAACTCAAAGGAAAGAAATGATCCAAGTTTTAATACGTTATTCATGATTGGTGTTAGAGAATCAACAGTATTTCCTTTTACAAATAATACTAAATCGCTTTCTCTCACTTTTATTGTGTATATAATATCCAATTCTGGACTGTAGTAATTTCCTGAATAAGTTTTTAAATCATCAGAACTATAAGAGTTCAGAGGTGTGTAAGAAATAAAATTAGATTTGGTTTCTCCCGGAATATCCAGTGTAAAACCTTTAGAGTTTGCCGTACTGTATGTTTTTAATGTGATTGGAATGTTTGGACCAAACCATTGAAATTTATTTTTATTTGATGGAACCATTTTTGTGGCTCTTCCATTACTACGTATATAGTTAAGTGTATCATTTCTAACTTCTAATTTTCTACTTATTTTACTCTCATTATTCCAATAGAATCCTTCAAAAAATTTGAGTTCATTAGTAGAAAGTGAGATTGCATTAAAATCTGTTTCTTTATTACTATCATTTGAAATATTAGTTGCAATTGTGGATTCTTGTTTAAATTTATCTTTTAAAAAGAGGTCGGCTACTTGATACGCCATTCTAGTTGGGTTTGCATCGGCTCTATTTGCTAAGAGTATTACACTAAAACGATGTTCAGGAAATCTAATCATTTCAGCCCTGTAGCCAACAAATGCACCTCCATGCTGAATTATTTTAAGACCCTTATAATTGTCTATTCCCAATCCAGATGCATAGGTGATTTTTTCGTCATTGTTCAAAGTTCCAACTGAAGTCATTTTATCCCAAAAATTCTTATCTAGAAATTTTGAATCATAAAAGGCATCATCCCATTTTTTAAGGTCTTCAATTGTTGTAAAGACTCCACCATCTCCAACCATGTCTAAAGTTGTCATACTAATTGAAAATCCGTTTTGACTATTTGGAGCATAACCTGTAGCACGGTTTTTCACTATTTTTTTGTGGTTATCATGGAAATGTGTTGAGTTCATCTCTAAGGGTTTAAATAGGTGCTTAACTGCATATTGAGCCATTGAAATACCACTTACATTATTTACAATTTGACCAAGCAGCCAATAACCTGAGTTGCTGTACAAGTATTCATCTCCAGGTTTAAAGTTTAACTCTTCTTGGTTTACAAGCCATTTTTCAACTGTTTTGTCTGTATAATGATCTTCATTTTCTAGGCCTGACAATTGAGCAAGTGAAAGATAATCTCTTATTCCACTAGTGTGATTTAGTAGGTGTTGTATTGTAATTTCATTTGCGTAGGTTGGAAAACTTGGAAAGAACTTTGTGAGATTATCATCTAATGACAATTTACCCTGTTGAGATAAAAGTATAATACAAGCTGCAGTAAATTGTTTTGAGGTGGATGCAATACGAAAAACAGTATGAGATGTGTTCGGTATATTGTATTCTAAATTTGCAGACCCATATCCTTTAGAGTAGATTAATTCCCCATTTTTTATGATTCCCAGTGATGCACCTGGTGTTTCTGAAAAGTTCCAGTTTGCAAAAATTGAATCAATACTTTTTTGTTGTGGAATTGGATTTTGAGCGTTAGTATGCAGAAAATTAAAGGTTATGATTAGGGTCGCTAAAATGTGTTTCATTTATAATTTATTTTTGATTGACACTATTGTTAATTTATTTAAACAATAGTAGAATGTTAAATATTATTATTATTGTTTTTCATTGATTAAACAAGGATGCAAACATCCACAATGAATTGATAATAATTGATATTATCTCCCCGACATTAAGACGACAATATACTGACAATTGTTATATGATGCTGTAAGACAATTTAATACGAAGTCGATTATTTTTGCCAATTTCTATAGAATTTCGAATAATAATATAGATGTTTATGAAGATACAGAGCATTACTACAGAAAAAGTTAATTGTTGAAATAGTCCAAGTGCGTTTTGAAGAATTTGAATCGTAAAAAATAAAAAAATAGAAATTAGCAACCATATAATCTGAATAGAAACAATTTGTTTAGTAATAGGATTTTTTTCCTTTTTAAAATAAATAATTAAAAGAGGAACTACTATGTTTGCTAAAGGAATGAAAAATAATAATGCAGATATGTTTATTAATTTAATAAGAGAATAGTTGTAATTAGTATCTTCTTTAACTGTATTGATTAATTCAGACGGGTTAACATTCAAGACTGAAGCGATTGTCTTTAGGGTATGGCCTTTCAGTTCTGCACCAGCCTCAATTCGCTGTATTGTACGTACAGATATACCAGATTTTTCAGAAAGTTCATCCTGAGTATAATTTAGTTTTTTTCGGTAGTATAAAAGTTTGGACATTATATCAATTGGTAATTTGAATTTTTAGCAGTTAGCGAGTCTTTCATTGCTGCCAACGTTTGGTATATGGTTTGTTGCGTGATTAAGCATCTAATTTAGCAAATACAAACCGAATAGAAAATCCGTGAGGATTTTCGTAAGTAGGCTAGAACTAGCAATAAATTATATACTGTGTTGTGCTTTCGTTATTTCTTATTCAATATTTTTTTAATTTGTTGGCACGTATTTTCTAAAGAATTTAATTGCAGTCTTCAAGTTTTTTGATTTCCATCACTATTTCTCCGTTTACATCCATTTTCAGACTAATTACATTATTAACATCATCTTTTACAAAAATGAGTTTTAAGGGGCTAGAATTTTCAACGTCACCAACAAAATCTCCATTTTCATCTGTAACCAAAAGTATAAAAACAGAATTACTCAATCTCATCATCAAAAAATTAGCTTTGCGTTCAATTATTATTCCATTAGTTTTGCTACCATAGCACCCAGCATAAGTATCTAAGGTTTCATTACTTATTTTAATATCATGTGTTGGGATAAACCCTGGCTTGGGTTGCTCAGGAAATACGGCGTCTTGAATTTCAAGATAACTTATAATTGAAGTAAACTTTAAGAAAATCAATCGTGTTCTATAAATTTGAACTCTATCCTTATATAAGGCAACCATATTTTTATACATAGGGTTTTCAATAAAGGCAAAGGCTTCTTTATTTGGCTTATTCAACAGCACATCATGATACCAAGGCTGGCTAAACGTTAGGTTCTCTCTTATTTCATCTGCCAAACTTATTATAGACTTCATGTTGTCATAGGTTTCTTTTACGATAAAACTATATAATGGCTTTAGATTTTTGAGGGTACTAGTATATTTTTCTGGCACATAATTTATAGCATCCATTAAGCTACTGTAGCCGCTGTTAGATTGGCCAAAATAATCTGTCATATCAAAGAAACTGTTTAATTCTCCATGTTCAAAGCCGCTCGATTCGTCTATTTTATATTCACCGTCCAATATTAACTGGGCTATCGAATCTTTTTGTTTAATAGAAAACATTATTCCATCAATTGCCATTATATCTTGCTCAAGATCTTTTAAAACTTCATTAAACAATGTTTTAATTTTTGTGTCGCTTTTTTGTTTTTCATTCCAATTGTTAATACTCAAAGCAATCAATATCCCAATAACTACCAACACAATCTCTCCAATAGCATATTTAAAATATTTACCTGTTTTATTTTCCATCAATAAGTTTTGTCGAATTTTTCTAAAGAATTTTATCATTGGTTAACGATTTGTCATAATGAAGCACAACGGTTGGTGTAAGAATAGTTGCGGTTTTGGACGCGATAGATTTTCCGATAGGAAAATCCGAGTGTGCAAAATTGCAACTACCTTTGGTTTAGGCTAAAAATAGCAATTATTTTTACACGTTGTTGTACGTAGTTTTTTAATCCGCATTTGTGTATTCATAAAGTTCATTTAATTCGGTCTCACTTAATGTTTTTCCCCAAAGGTTTTTGTGATAATCAATTCCCATTGTGCGGAACTTTGTACTATCTAGTTTATAATTCTTTAATGTCATCCAATTCCAAAGTAGAGTAGAATCCGTTATAGCCAAAGCTGGTCCGGTCATATTTCTGTTTAGTTGATGACAAGCAGCACAATTTGCATTAAAAATCTGTTTTCCTTTAAGAGCATTTTCCGATAAGTTTGGAGAAACAGTTCCGCAAAAGTTCTGTGGAATTTCAGTCGCACAACCTGGATATTGGGGTTCGCTAAAACTATACAGAAAGTAAGAAACTCCAAATGTCAAAATCAAAAATCCGCTTGATATAATCAAAATCCGTTTTGTTAATTTTTTAAATAAGTTCATTTAGATTTAGGGGTTTCTCAAATTACGTACAACGTGCTTGTGTATGAGTTGTTGCGTGTTTAAGCGACTAATTTAGTAAATACAAAACCAACTAGAAAATCCGCGAG
>CAJXVU010000073.1 GCA_913062555.1 uncultured Bacteroidota bacterium | reverse complement strand
TTATTTTAGACAATGGAAGTCGTAGTCCTTCGGTGGGCTTTTAAAATTGATAAGTTAAAAACAAAATATAAAAATTCGGCTCTGTGTTAATCCGAAAAGTAAGCGTTTTTTTACACGCTACGTTTCATACACAAGACCGTTGTGTGTAATTGAATCAAACATGGAGATATTATTAAGTATTGGCTTTAGTATTGCGGGATTCACCGTTCTGTTTCTGCTCCTAAGAGGAGAAGTTATTGCCAATAAGTTTGCTGCATTAATTCTATCTCTCTGGTTTGTAAGGTTTCTTCTATTATACCTTAAATCCAGTGTGAACTTAAGTGGTATCCCGTGGCTCTACTTTCTTGATCAAAGCTTATTTTTTCTAGATGGGGTATTTCTCTTCTGGTTCTCAAAAAGCATCACAAAACATCGATTTGTTTTAGTCAAAGAAAGCTTACATTTAATTCCTTTCGTTGTCTCTTTTGCCCCTGCAATATGCTTATTCATTCTTATGGATAAGTTAGAATTGAATCAATTGTATAAACAAGTCAGTACACAAGTTAATTCACAGGAGTACATCTTATCTTGGGAAGAAATAGTATTCATACTTGTAATTGTCGTTCACAATATTGTTTACTTAATATTCGCCAATAAAAATTTCAAATTGTATGATTTTCGCATTTATACAAATTACTCAACGTTAGATGAGATAAGGCTAAATTGGTCACGGAGATTTTTATTGCTTTGGTTATTGCTGTTAGTTCTTCCTATTATTGCTTATTTCATAAACTATATTCACCCGATTATAGATCTGTATATTCTGGAGCGAATTCTGATTATTTCTATGGTAGCCATTGCTGTTTACTTTAGTCTACATTCCAGCAATCAATCCTATGCTGAATTAAATTCTTCCGAAACAAAAAGTAAATCATTCAGCACTTCTACTAAATATGACGAAGCGGAGCTAAATAAGATATTCATTGTATTGGAAAAACATATGATTGAGAAAAAGCCATACCTTGATGAGAACCTATCATTATCAGTTTTGGCTGAACAAATAGGTGTTAAATCAACTACGTTATCTACTGTGATAAAAGTTCAAGCGAAGGTTAATTTCTATACCTACGTTAACCAATTTCGAGTGGAACAGGTAAAGAAGGAACTAAAGTCAACAAATGAACAAATTATCATAATTGCTTATAACAGCGGATTTAATTCTAAATCGACTTTCAACAAAGTATTCAAAGACTTTATAGGGTGTTCTCCATCAGAATATCGAAGAGATAAGACCAAATAAATTTATTCGGACTTATCAAGCATCTAAATATAATTTCTTTGTTTCCATTAAAAAATGAAAACATGAATATTATCCAGAAGACAGTTATAGTGGTTGTCGCCACTTTTATTAGTTTTTCGACATTTTGTCAGAACACTTCTCAGGACAAGACTAGAAAGAATATTAATCTATTAGAGCAGGGGTTAAAGGAAGGTGATTATAATTTGTTTAAAGAAACCCTCGCAGATAATTTCGAGACTGGAGGATATCCTCACTCACTAGTCGATCAAGTTATCCCACAGATACTCACTCAGTACCCCAAATTGATTTCACTGGAAATATTAAGCCTTGAAAATAATGTAGCAAATATCAACTATGAATTTGAAGTTATTGGAAAGACAAATTCGAAGATTCATTTTAATGATGAAGGAAAGTTCACGAAAATAGAAGAATTTGATAATATCTTGAAGCCGTCACAATGTGGAGCGAACGACAATTTTGATACAGGACTAATAGATTCTTTTACAACGCCATTCGAATTAGTGGAAAATCTGATTTTCGTCAAAGTAAAACTGAATGGAAATGATGAGTATTTCATACTTGATAGTGGCGCACCTTCAATTGTATTAAATTCAAAACACTTTCAATCCACCGACATTAAGCAAGAAGCACAAGGAGTATCAGGCAGTTCCCAGATAACAAATATTGATATTGAATCATTCAACTGGAATGGCATTAGCATGGATTCTACAACACTAATGGGTATGGATTTAAGTCACTTGGAAGAAGTATGTGACCGTGAATTTAAAGGACTGATAGGGTTCAGTTTGCTGAAAGAATATGAACTTTTGATTGACTATGGCAAGTTAGAGCTCACTTTATTCTCTGAAAATAAAACGAAATGGCATAGGGAAATAAATCCAAAAACTCAATTCGACTTTGAGTATCAAGCCCACATTCCGACTATTATTGTCAACATCAGGAATAAGAATTTTCTTCTAGGACTTGATACTGGAGCAGGTAACAACTTGTTCTCGTTAAAATCATTTAAAAACTTGCCAAAATCTTCATACAAAGAGTTAAAATCAACCCAACTATTAGGTGCAAATAAAGGAGAAACTAATGTAAACGTCATAGTAACTAAGAAATTTAGCATCTACAACGAAAAATTCAAACATATGGAATTTGTGACTTCTGATATTTCCCATTTGAATCAAGGTAATGGATGTTATGGATTAAGTTTAGATGGATTGGTTGGGTTTCCGTTTCTATCTTCTCGAAAAATGTCAATTAACTTTAAATCTCAAAAAATCTATATTTGGTAGTAACTACACACAACATTGTATAAGCGGCATTGAAACGACCGCTTATACTAGAACGTTATGTGTCATTTAAAAAACTTCCATATTACATTCTAGAGTGAAATATAATATAAAAAAGCCATTTACTTTTACACTCAAATAAATAACGATAAATTTAAAAAGTAAAATATGAACGCAGCTGAAATTATATTATTGAATTTTTCAGAAACAAGGCGAAGAAGCATAAAATTATGGGAAGGAATTCCTAACGAATTTTTAAACTGGAAGCCTGACAAAAAAGCTTTCTCTATTATTGAAATGATAAGACACATTCTTGAAGGAGAGCATTTATTTCATATAATTATAAAAAACAGAGGTGATTTAGGAAACTATGAATCACCTTGGAGTAATTTAGATTATTTCGATTTAAAAAATGAGCTTAATATTGCTGAAAAATATCATAAAAATTTTGTAGATATGATTAAAGCATTAAATGAATCTGATTTAGAGAATATCCGAATTGAAAGAAAAGAAGTAGGACAAAGTAAAAGTCTAGGGGATTATCTAAATAGAATTGCTTATCACGAATCTGTTCATACTGGTCAAATGTTAGGCTATTTAAGAACCCTTGGAGTTAAACGACCACTAATATGGGATTAGAAGAAATACAAAAATTGATGTTATCGAAGAATTAGAAAGTCAGTTCAGTAAAATAGCTTCTATTTTAGGAGACAAATCTCGCTCTATCATCTTATGGAATTTATTAGATGGTAGAGCATATACTGCAACAGAATTGGCCACAAGTGCCAATATCTCATTACAATCTGCAAGTAATCATTTAAAAAAAATGACTACAGCAAATATCTTATCTGTAGAAAAACAAGGAAGACATCGGTATTTTAAATTTGCAAACGATGAAGTTGCTCAAGTAATAGAATCGATGGCTAGTTTAATTCCTTTAAATAAGGAATATAAAAAAATAAAAGTATCAAAATTAAATGATTTTACTTATGCTAGAACCTGTTACGACCATCTTGCTGGTAATGTTGGCGTTAGAATTACAAACTCATTAATAGAAAATAAAATAATTGAAATTTCGGATAAAGATTACAAAGTAACTAAATCTGGAAAAAAATGGTTTCATAGAATAGATTTAAATATTGATATTATCAAACTAAAAAAACGTTCTTTTGCTCATCAATGTTTAGATTGGAGTGAAAGAAAACATCACATAGCAGGAGCATTAGGAGCATCACTTCTTGAAAAAATGATAGAAAAAGATTGGATGCGTAAGAAACCAAGTTCTAGAGAATTAACTATTACATCAAATGGTAAAGTAGAATTGAAAAACAGATTAAATTTAGAAATATAAAAATTCGCCTCTGTGTTTATCCGAAAAGTTAGTGTCTTTTCACACACTACGTTTCATACACAAACCGTTACCACACATACAAAAAGCGACAGTGCAGATAAAAAAGAACATACCATATTATTTCATCGCAGTTGGACTCTTCATTTTGTTGAAATTTGGTTTTAAACTTGCTGACAATAACGACTTGATCTTTCTTCTCAAACCGACCGACAAACTCGTTGGGTTTTTGACAGGTTCACATTCTATTTATCTCTCAGACAGTGGATATTACCACGAACACCTAAACATCATTATTGACAAATCTTGCTCGGGTTTTAACTTTTGGATTTTATGCTTCTTACTATTTACTTATTTGACAGTAAAACACATTGACAAGACTTTAAGCAAAATCCTGACTATCCCTACTGCTTTAATTGGAGCTTATCTGCTGACGATATTTGTGAATACATCACGAATTTTTGCTTCAATCGCTGTGCAGACTCAGACAAAAAGCATTTTTATGAACCAACAACATATTGTACACGAAGCTATTGGCATAATTACTAATTTGACATTCCTGATTTTGGCTTACGTACTAATTGAGAAATTATTAATCCACAAACGATATAATGCGAAATTTGCTTAACCCGAAATGGCTATTTGTTATAAACACGCTACCGTTGGTCGCGCTGTTTTTCTTATTCTTTGGTCAGTACAATATCATTAAAACTTTATTGGAAGAAAGCAACATCCAGCTTTGGAAATCCTTTGGTCTTTCGTTAGGAATTCTTGGATTACTGAATTTTGCTTATGCGATTTATTTGACTTTAAAGAAAAAGGATGTTTCTGTATGGTTTGGTTTAATAGCACTACTTTGTTACATCCCCTTCATTTATCTCTATGGCTACCATCTAGATAAAATCATTCCTTTTTCAATTCCTCAATGGATGGTGTCGGGTAACATCTTTTTATATGTTGGCACATTTCTAATGCCAACACTAGCCTATTCATTATTCGTTTTGGTTTCTCATTTTACACCTGAAAACAAGGAACACAAGGCTTGGGTAAACTTTTTAATTGCAATTGGAATCCCGATTGCAGGTTACTTATTTACTCAAATCATTCTTCCTTTATGGCAACCATTTAACAGGGACTTTAGCGTTCACGCAATGGTGATTCTTGTTATTACTGCTACTTTAGTTTTCCTCTTTTTCTTAATTCGGAGCGTTTTTATACTTACGACCAAAAAAGCAGAAGCTTGGCAGAAGTACCAACTAGCTTGGAAAATTCCGATTGCTGTAGTTCTTCCATTAATAGGATTAGCAGTAAACAACGGACACCTATTTAAGAATTTCGGACCTAGCGAGTCAGGAATTTTTGGAGATTTCAATAATGCTTGGTTTTATATTCTTGCTATTATTAATGGCATAATGGTTTGCTTACCCAACCTTGAAAATAAACTATATCGACTACTTGTATTCATCGGTAGAAGTGTAACATTTGCTTACACATTCTATTTCTTTTTAGTGTTTCTACCTTTTTTGCCTTTATCAGTAATAGCAATTATTGCAATTGGAACAGGATTTTTAACGCTTACCCCTTTACTGCTTTTCGTTATTCACATCAACGAATTTTCAAAGGATTTCACTTACCTAAAAATGCTGTTTCCAACAAAACTCATTATCGGAATTTCATTAATGGGCTTTTTAGTAATTCCAGCATTTATCACCACAACATATCTGAAAGACAAAAGCGTTTTAAATGAAACACTATCTTATTTATACAGTCCTGACTACTCAAAGCAATATGATATTGATAAAGTTTCTCTTCAAAAAACGCTTAATGTTATAAAAAGCCATAAAGGCCACAGAGATAGCAGGGGCGGAATATTTGGCAATGGAACTCCCTATTTGTCTTCGTATTTCAATTGGGTGGTTATGGACAATCTTACTTTGTCTGACTCAAAAATCAACACCATTGAAAAAATATTTTTTGGTAAAACTTCTTTTGAGTTACGTCCTGAAAATATCCAAAACGACAATGTTCAAATAAGTAATATTTCTACAAGCAGCACTTACGACAAAACTCAAAATGCTTGGAAAAGTTGGATTGATTTGGAAATAACCAACAAAAGCGGAAATACTTGGTTTTCAGAATATGCTACAATTATTGATTTGCCCGAAGGTTGTTGGATTAGTGATTACTATCTATATGTTGGAGACATCAAAGAGCCAGGTATTTTAGCAGAGAAAAAATCGGCAATGTGGATATTCTCACAAATCCGAAATGAAAATCGTGACCCGGGAATTCTATACTATTTAACAGGGAATAAAGTTGCTTTCAGAGTATTTCCCTTTGCAAAAGATGAAGTAAGAAAAACAGGAATAGAATTCTTACATAAAGAGCAAATAAAGCTCAATATTGACAATAACATAATTGAATTAGGAAACATTGAAGAAACCATTTACGAAAACATTGAAACCAAAAGCATTGCTTATGTTTCAGCCAAACAAAAACAAGATTTGAATTCGGTTAAACGTAAACCCTATTTTCATTTTTTAGTTGACGCCTCTAAAGACCAAAACAGTAATTCAGCCGAATTCATCAAAAGAATTGAACAAATTATTGAAGCCAATCAATCACTTTCGGAAAACGCAAAAATCAGTTTTGTAAACAGCTATGTAAATACTGCTACGCTAGATAGTGATTGGGAAACGCAATATGAAAATCAAACTTTTGAAGGCGGTTTTTACTTGGATAGAGCAATAAGAACAACCTTGTTCAATGCACACCAAGGCGAATCAAAAACATATCCTGTAATTGTGGTCGTAACAGACAATATTCAAAATGCTGTTTTAGACAAAGATTTCGCAGACTTAAAATTTACTTTCCCTGAAAGCGACTTGTTTTTCAATCTTGACAATAACGGAAATTTAAAAGAACATTCTTTAACTGAAAACCCAATAAAAGAACTGGCTGAAATACTGCGAGAATGTCTCTTTTGTGAAACAGTTTTGGAATACCAATTATCAGATATTTCAGTTGCCTATTTACCTAGCAACAATGAGCCAAGTATCATTTTAAAGAGGGATGAATTTGAAATTAGTCAAACAAAGATTAAAGAAAAGAGCTGGCAATCTGCTTTAATAATGCAAGGACAATGGAATTCACAAATTCTGCATCCTGAAAAATCAGACAAAGAGTGGCTGAATTTGGTAAAATATAGTTTCATCTCAAAAGTAATGACACCAGTAACATCGTATTTGGTGGTAGAGAATGAAGCACAAAAAGCAATGTTGAAAAAGAAACAGGAACAGGTTTTGTCGGGCAACAAATCCTTAGACCTTGGTGAAGATACTCAACGAATGAGCGAACCAAGCTCGATACTATTAACTATCCTTCTCGGACTAGCTATATGGTGCAGAGAAAAGCGAAAACGAAAATTGATAAAATAAAAATACGTGTGGTAACAATGTATATAAAAAATAGGCGAAACATTGATGAAATCGAGTCTTTTAGCTATAATCAAACTTTGTGTTTGAGCGAAATTTTGGTGCTTCAAAATCGCTTACTTTTCATATACTAACCGTTGTAGCTAATTTAAAACAAATCTCGAATACATTCCTACATATCGAGAAATATAGATATATTTGCCAAATGATTTTGAAATTAGCCACAGAAATAGGTAAATGCTTATCAAACCAAACTAGAGTTCAAATTATGGAATGGTTAAAAGACCCTAAGAAAAATTTCCACACTCACGAATCATTAAGGAATTTTGATGATGGAGTTTGTGTAACAGACATCAAAGATAAATCAGGTCTTTCACAATCAACCATTTCAACTTATTTGACAAATATGGAAAAGTGCGGATTACTAATTATGACAAGACACGGAAAGTATTCATACTTAAAGCGAAATGAAACACTTATAAAAGAATATTCTGACTTTTTAAAATAAAAAAAATTAATTTAATAAATCTATATATTTAGATATAACGAAATAAAGAATGCGAAAAATACTAATTACTGGAGGATTTGGAAAAATAGCAAAACATTTCGTCCAAAACTACAACAAGAAATATGAAATAACAGTTGCGGACATTGTAACAAATAAAGGAATTTTCACAGAAAATGTGCGAATCGAAAAAGCAGATTTGATGGACTTTTCAGTTTGCTTAAAACTATGCGAAGGAATCGATACTGTAATCCATTTAGCTGGAATAGTCGACCCGATTTCAGAATCTGACGAAATTTTAGAGACTAATATAGGAACAACCCAAAATATATTTAAAGCAGCCGTAAAAGCAAATTGCAAAAGGTTGATTTTCGCCAGTAGTGCACAAACTATCGAAAGTTACCCTATCGACATTCAAGTGAACACAAGTATGCTTGTGAAACCTAAAAATATTTATGGTGTTTCAAAATGTTTCGGTGAAGCTTTAGCTGCTTATCATTCTCACAATAATGGAATTTCAGCAGTTTGCTTAAGGATTGGAGCCTACGAATTCCCAAAGGACTTTATAGAAATGAACGCAAGAGACTTAAGTGCTTTTTTACATCCTGATGACTTTAACCAATTATTAATTGGATGCATTGAAACGGAAAATATACAATATGAAGTTCTGAATGCTATTTCAGATAACAGATACAAACGACTAGATATAACAGAGTCTATAGAAAGAGTTGGATATCGACCAAAAGCGGATGCGTTCGAGTTGTTTAAACTGAAAAAGGAATAAAAACTGGCTACAACACCGTATAAAATTAATTGCTAGTTTTAGCTTACTTACGAAAATCCTCGCGGATTTTCTATTCGGTTTTTATTTGCTAAATTACCTGCTTAACCACGCAACTAATCATACACAAACACATTGTGCGTCATACGAAAAACATCCGTGCATTCAGCAAGTTTCGGGTTTTATAGGAGTGAAATCAATTCTATTTTTGCTGTTATAAAATTTAAACTTAATGAACGAGCAAGAATACATTAATTATAGCCGAATAGCAGAAGCTATTGAATATATACAACAGAATTTTACAGAGCAACCAACTCTTGATGAAATTGCGAAAAAAGTTCATTTAAGTCCTTTTCACTTCCAAAGAGTTTTTACCGAATGGGCAGGCGTTAGCCCTAAAAAATTCTTACAGTTTATAAGCGTTCAGCACGCAAAACAAATTCTGAATAATTCACAATCTACTTTATTTGAGACCGCATACAAAACGGGACTTTCTGGCACAGGAAGATTACACGATTTATTTGTAAAAATTGAAGGAATGACACCTGGAGAATACAAAAACAAAGGAAAAAACCTTACTATAAACTATAGTTTCACAGAAAGTTTTTTTGGACGAATTTTAGTTGCTTCTACGCACAAAGGAATTTGTTATATGGGTTTTTCAGGCGACAAAGAAATTGCTTTTTCAGAATTGGAAAAACGCTTTCCAAAGGCCATATTTATTCTACAAACTGACGACATTCAACAAAATGCTTTACAAATTTACACACAAGATTGGAGCAAGATTCATAAGATAAAATTACACCTAAAAGGAACAGATTTTCAGCTAAAAGTTTGGGAGGCACTTTTGAAAATTCCAACAGGAAATTTAGCAACTTACGGAAATATTGCGAAAATAATTCAAAAACCGAAAGCTTCAAGAGCAGTCGGAACTGCTATCGGAAATAACCCTATTGCTTTTTTAATTCCTTGCCATAGAGTTATTCAATCCACAGGAATATTTGGCGGTTATATGTGGGGAACAACTCGAAAAACTGCGATTATTGGATGGGAAGCTGCAAAAATTCATTCAAAAATAATATAGCAAGTTTCGGGTTTTATCTCTCTAATCGGAAAATTAACTTTGCATAGAACTTAAAACAAATTAAAATGAGAAACTTTAAAATCGTTCCATTATCATTGGAATATTCAAAAAAAATTAGAGAAACAAATACTGATGATTTCGGAAACGAAATTTATGAACAAGTTGCTACAGGTAAAGGTCCGTGTAGAATTTCACTAAAACCTTTTGAAGTTGAAAAAGACATAAGGTTAGTATTAAAACATAGTCCTTTCGGGATTGAAAATGCATTTAACCAATCAGGACCAATTTTTATTAATAAAAATGAAGTAGAGCCCTATGCAGATATTTATACTTTTCCTTCTGAAATTGAAGCAGACAAAGAAAACTTTCCACTTTCTTTAATAGGTTATAATAAAGACCAAAAAATGATTTACACCAAATTAGTTGGTAATAATGATGTGGATGATTTGATTACAGAAATTTTTGAAACAGAAAAAGGTGTAGATTTTCTTCACGCCAGAAATTCAGAAGCCTGTTGCTTTATTTGTAAAATTGAAAGACTATAAAAATGCACACACCTAAATTATTTGAAATTACTGACAACAAAATTATTGAACAATTCATAAAAGAAAATGGTTTTGCAACTTTAATTACCAAAGGGTCTGATTTTCCAACAGGCACACATATTCCAATTGAATTAGAGATAAATGATAAAGGAGATAAAATTTTGGCAGGACACATTTCAAAAACAAACTTACAATGGAACGAATTTGAGAATGACCCTAATATTTTAGTCATATTTCTTTCGCCTATTAATCATTATATTTCTTCTTCTTGGTACAAGCAACCCAATGCCCCAACTTGGAATTATTTAAGTGTACATATTAGTGGAAAACTAAAAATAATACATGGTGACGACCTTTGGAATTCAGTAGGTAGATTAACTGATAGATATGAGCAAGAATCAAAATGTCCCATTTCTTTAGACACTTTACCTCCATCGGTGCAAAAACAAATTAATGGAATAGTGGGATTTGAAATAAGCATTGATAAGGTTGAATCTCAATTTAAACTAAGCCAAAATAGAAAGGAAGAAGACTTTAAAAACATTATTAAAGAACTTAGATTAAGCAATGATTTGAGTGCTTCATTAATGGCAGACACAATGGAAAGAGAAATGAAACATTCAAAATTGGACTTGCAACAAAAAAGTGGACATTTAGTTAAGAGTCATGCTGCTACTTTTTGATTAAACATTTCGATTTCAA
>CAJXVU010000072.1 GCA_913062555.1 uncultured Bacteroidota bacterium | reverse complement strand
ATAAATGGTAGCATATATATGTTACCTTTTTTTATTTGTAAATTTGCAGCATGAAAAGAGTAGTAGTAGGACTTTCAGGAGGAGTAGATTCAAGCGTTGCGGCTTATGTTTTAAAGCAACAAGGCTATGAGGTTATAGGCCTGTTTATGAAAAACTGGCACGATGATTCAGTGACCATCTCAGATGAATGTCCGTGGCTTGACGATAGTAATGACGCTATGTTAGTGGCTGAAAAACTAGGGATACCTTTTCAAACTATAGATTTAAGTGAGCAATACAAAGAACGTATTGTAGACTACATGTTTAATGAGTATGAGCGAGGTCGTACACCCAATCCTGATGTGCTTTGCAATCGGGAAATTAAGTTTGATGTCTTTATGAAAATTGCACTAGAACTTGGTGCCGATTTCGTAGCAACTGGTCACTATTGCCGAAAAGGAATAATCTCAAAAGATGGGAATGATGTTTTTCAATTACTAGCGGGCAATGATGGAAATAAAGACCAATCGTATTTTTTGTGCCAATTATCACAAGCACAATTATCTAAAACCTTATTCCCTATAGGGGAACTCACAAAACCAGAAGTAAGAGAAATTGCTGCTGCACAAAATTTAGTAACTGCCGATAAAAAGGATTCTCAAGGCTTATGTTTTATTGGTAAAGTTAAGCTTCCTGATTTTTTACAACAACAATTGAAACCAAAAGAAGGTGTTATTGTTGAGATTCCGCAAACACAGGAGGCCTATCATCAAGATGCCCCAATATTTAATTCGGAAGAGGAGAAGCTTAAATACCTGTCACGTAAAATTCAATATTCAATTAGTGATGGTGATATTGTAGGTAAACACCAAGGCGCTCATTATTTTACTAAAGGACAACGCAAAGGGTTGGCCGTAGGAGGTAAAGTAGAGCCCTTATTTGTTATTGATACCAATGTAGATGATAATGTAATCTATACAGGGCAAGGGAAATTACATCCAGGTTTATATAAAAAAGCACTGTTTGTGTCTAATGAGGAATTGCACTGGGTTCGTGAAGATTTAAAACTTCAAGTCGATGAGAACATGGCTGTTATGGCAAGAATTCGTTACCGACAAAATTTGCAAAAAGCAACACTTCATAAAGTAGATAGCGGACTGTATGTCTCATTCGAATCGGCACAATCGGCAATAACAGAAGGTCAGTTTGTCGCGTGGTATTTAGAGGATGAATTAGTAGGTTCTGGAGTTATTTCTTAACTTGCAGTGACTTAACATACTAAAAATGCTAAAAAAATACCTTTTTATAGGCCTGTTTTTATGCCAAATATTTGCCTTTGCACAACAAGATGCATGGGTCTATTTGTTGGACAAAGAAAATGTGGCTACTGCAATTGCTAACCCCATAACCATCCTTACACAAAAAGCTATTGATAGAAAAGCCAATCATGGCGTTGCCATAGATTATAATGATGTTCCCGTAAATGAGGCTTATATTACGCTGCTTAAAAATGCTACAGGAATAACCGTTATGGCAAAATCTAAATGGTTTAATGCGGTGCATGTCCGTGGCTCAGAAGCGGATATTAATAATTTATCGGGAGCCGTTTATATTGACTTTATAGATTTTGCCGATAAAAGTTTAAATGCCCGAATTGATACAAGCCCTGTTAATGATAAGTTTGAATTGGAAAATACGCTCACCGATTTTGTTTATGGAAATACCGCAAATCAAGTTGAAATGATAGCAGTTGATGATTTGCATCTCGGTGATTATACCGGGACAGGAATGACCATAGCTGTGATTGATGCTGGATTTAAAAATGTGAATACCATGACTGGGTTTCAGCGTTTACGAGACGCTGGAAATTTACTTGATGGTTACGATTTTGTAGATAGAACCAGTAGTATTTATACTTATCAAGGCAGTACACACGGCACGAATGTTTTAAGTACTATGGCTGGATATATTGAAAATCAATATGTAGGAACTGCTCCAGATGCTTCTTATTATCTTTTTAGAACAGAAGATGATGGTAGTGAAAATCCTGTGGAAGAAAGTTATTTTGTTGAAGCCGCAGAACGTGCAGATAGTCTAGGAGTAGATGTTATTAATACCTCTTTAGGATATATAGATTTTGATAACTCGAGCTATGATTACTCCGCAGCCGATCTAAACGGAAACAAGGCATTCATTACTAAAGGTGCAAATTTTGCCTCTGATAAAGGAATGCTCGTCGTGACTTCGGCAGGTAATTCTGGGTCTAGTGGTGTTACTGCACCAGCAGATGCTGCTAGAATTTTAACTGTAGGGGGTGTCGATTCCAATGGTGTTTATTGGTCGTTTAGCTCTAGAGGTAGTGCTAATCAACCCACACAAAAGCCAGACGTTGTGGCAAGAGGGTCTGGAGTTTATATTTTAAATTCAGCAAGTGTTATTGTTCAAGGTAATGGTACCTCGTTTAGTTCACCAATTATGGCTGGAGGAGTAGCTTGCTTATGGCAAGCCCTGCCAAATAAAACAAATACCGAGATCATGCAACTTGTTCGTGAGTCGGCATCACAGTTTGGTACACCCGATTATATGTTGGGTTATGGTATCCCAAACCTGCAATTAGCCTTGGATAATGTGTTAGGAATTAACACCAATGCTAAATTGTCATTTAAAGTGTTTCCAAATCCTGTTGAAAATAGATTGCATATTGATTTTCCAGAAAATATAGAACAAGCGACCATTATTATTTATGATGTTTTAGGAAAACAAGTTGTAAATAAGCTTATCAAGGTTGGGGATTCTAGTATTAATTTGAGTCAATTACCATCGGGAATTTATTTGGCAAAATTAGAAGGATCACATCAAAATATAAGTTCATTTAAACTTATTAAGCAATAGTTTTCATTTCATAGTTTATCGATGGTTTCATCATGATGAAAAGATTCTTGATAGGCTATTGAGCAAATTAAATAGTATTATAAAACTTCTCTTAGAATCTAGATTGTAATTTGTTATTTTTACCTTTTAAAATATCAAGGAATAAATTAAAAGTAAAAGCATTTTGAATAATAGAATTACCGAACTATTTAATATCCAATTTCCAATTGTTCAAGCTGGAATGATATGGACTAGTGGATGGAGGTTGGCAAGCGCCTCGAGTAATGCAGGGATTTTAGGATTAATTGGAGCAGGATCAATGTATCCTGAAGTACTTCGAGAGCATATTCAAAAATGCAAAGCAGCAACTGATAAACCTTTCGGAGTTAATGTACCAATGTTATATCCAAACATTGAAGAAATAATGGATATCATTGTAGAAGAAGAGGTTAAAATTGTATTCACTTCGGCAGGAAATCCTAAAATCTGGACCAATTGGTTAAAAGAAAGAGGTATAACTGTGGTGCATGTAGTAAGCAGTGTAAAGTTTGCATTAAAAGCAGAAGCTGCAGGCGTTGATGCAATTGTTGCTGAAGGCTTTGAAGCCGGAGGTCATAACGGGAGGGATGAAACAACTAGCTTAGCCCTAATACCGATGGTAAAAGAGCAAATTGATATCCCTTTAATTGCAGCAGGAGGAATTGCCACAGGAAAAGCTATGTTAGCAACAATGGTATTAGGTGCAGATGGCGTACAAATTGGAAGTCGGTTTGTAACCAGTGAAGAATCATCAGCCCATCAAGCATTTAAGCAATATGTAGTGAATGCCCAGGAAGGAGATACACAGCTTACTCTTAAAGAGCTTGCTCCAGTCCGTTTGATGAAGAATAAATTTTATGAAGAGATTCAAGAGCTGTATAAAACAGCCCCATCTACAGAGCAACTTAAAGAATTATTAGGAAGGGCAAGAGCAAAACGAGGCATGTTTGAGGGGGACCTTGATGATGGTGAGCTAGAAATTGGTCAGGTGGCAGGACTGATTCATGAGATAAAACCTGTGGCAGATATCGTTAATGAAATTGTAGGCGAGTTTAGTGATGCCAAACAACATATTGGGAGATTATAAAATAAATTCAATGAGTAACAGAGAAACACAGCTTAAGGCATTTGATCGATTATTGACCATTATGGACGAATTGAGAACTCAATGTCCTTGGGACAAAAAGCAAACCATGCAATCTTTACGTCATCTTACCATTGAAGAAACATATGAGCTCGGGGACGCTATTCTCGATAATGATTTGAAAGAAATAAAAGGCGAGTTGGGGGATTTGTTACTACACATTGTATTTTATGCTAAAATTGGTAGTGAAACTAATGATTTTGATATCGCCGATGTTGCCAATGGTATTTGTGAGAAATTAATCTATAGACACCCTCATATTTATAGTGATGTAAAAGTTAAAGATGAAGAAGAGGTAAAACAAAATTGGGAAAAATTGAAACTCAAAGAAGGTAAAAATAGTGTGCTCGAAGGAGTGCCTAAAAGCTTACCAGCCTTGGTGAAGGCAAATAGGATTCAAGATAAAGTAGCCGGGGTAGGTTTTGATTGGGAAGAGCCAAATCAAGTTTGGGAAAAAGTAGAGGAGGAGTTGGCCGAATTTAAGACAGAGGTAGCACAGGGAAATCAAAAGGCTATGGAGAGTGAATTTGGAGATGTATTATTCTCAATGATTAATTATGCGCGATTTTTAAATATTAATCCGGAAAATGCTCTGGAAAAAACAAACAAAAAGTTTACAAAACGGTTTCAATATCTTGAAGAGAAAGCCAAAGGATTAAATAAACCACTTAGTGAAATGACCTTAGCTGAAATGGACATCTTCTGGGAAGAAGCCAAGCTATTATGATGTCCTAATGCCTGTGATAATATTTTTTCACCTCAAAACATCCAAAAATAAATTTTACGCGTATATATTATAATCTATCATAAAACAAAGTGTATTCTTTACACACGATTAATAGCAAGTTTTTAAGTAGTGGTTAACTTAAAAGTGGTTTTATGTAGTTTAGTTAGTTAGAAGAAAACGTCCTACTTGTATCATACAAGTAGGATGTTGCTTTTTATACCTATGAATAGAATTGCTTCACCTTTTTTAACTTCTCTTTCCAAGTCGTTAATGTGTTTTTATGATTTTCAATATTTTTATGCACATCTTTTACCAAAGGGTTGTCTGCTGCAACATTAGAGAAAAACTGAAGGTTGTTTTCCAATTGATTTATTTCTCCTTTGATTTCGTCGATTTTTTTACGAATAAAATTATGTTCATTATCTAAGGATCTATTATCTTCAGAATTGGCCAAAACGGCCAATTTGTTATCATACTTTAAAAGATCAGATTCACTTTTACTGATATCAAGTTTGTTGTACAATCCGTCTATGACTTTGTTGAATTTCCCATCTATAAAACGTTTGTTATAAGGGACACGACCAATGGTCTTCCATGTTGCAATTTGTTCTTTAATCAAAGCTAAATTGGCTTGAAGGTCATCAGAAAGCTCAATAGTTTTTAATGCATCTAAGGCTTTCGATTTTTTATCTAAAGCGTCTACCTCTTCCTTGTTGGCTGCATTTTTATTGTCATGGAATTTATCAAAATAGTGATTACATGCGGATTTAAATTGTTTCCAAATTTTGTCGCTATCACGTCGTGGAACATGACCAATTTTTTTCCAATCGTTTTGGATTTTTTTCATCACTGGCGTCGTCGCCTCAAAATCTTCATTATCCTTATGTTCTTCAGCAACCTTTATAAGTGCTATCTTTTTTTGTAAGTTTTCGTATTGATCCTTTTTTAGATTTTTGTAGAAGGTATTTTTCTTTCTGTTAAAAGATCTAACCGAATCTTTGAATTTTGCCCATGTGGCTTCATTAACTTTAATTGGAACTTTACCTGCATTAAAAAATTGCTCACGTAAATCCTCAATACTTTTTATTTTCTTTTGCCAAGTACTGTGATTATTTGATTCATCCTGCGTTATAAGTCCAATTTGAGAAATTATTTCATGCTTTTTCTCAAGATTTATCTCATAAACTTTATCCTGCTCAGCATAATATTCCTGACGCTTTTCATGAATTGTTTTTGTAGCAGCACTAAAACGTTGCCAAATGTCTTCTCGTTGAATCTTGTCTACAGGGCCTAGTTCTTCCTTCCAAATTTTATGAAGCACTTGTAGTTCTCTAAAAGCTCTATTGCTATCGGAGTCCTGGGCAAGCTCTTCAGCACGTACAATAATTTTTAATTTTTGATCTAAATTATGTTTAAAATCTAAATCTCTTAAATCTCTATTTAGATGTAAAAAGTCATAAAATATTTCTACATGGTGATGGTAGTTGTTCCAAACATTATTATACTTGTCTCTTGGAATTGGTCCAGCATTTCTCCAACTTTCTTGAAGTTCTTTAAAATGCTTGTAAGTTGTATTAATATTTTCTTCAACGTTTATTAAGCTTTTTATTTCTTCAATAATTTCTAAACGTTGTTCTAAATTTGTTTTTAAATTCTTTTCTAGATTTTTGTAGTAGGCTTGTCGTTTATCACGATAGTCTCTATAAATATCATTAAATTTTGTTTTCACATCACTCTTGAAGTGGAAATCTATAGTATTCCCTCCAGCAGCTATAAATTCTTCTTTCTTTTCTTCTAAGAAGGCACTGAATTTTGTGTTAAATTCACTTTTTATAGTCTCAAAATGAGATTTTATAACTTGTATTTTTTCATTATTTACTAAATCCTCTAACTCGTCAACTAAGGCCTCCATTGACATGGCATGGTAGTCTTTCTCTACAATTTCATGGCGCTTGCTATTGCCTTCATCTTCGGCGTCTTCTGCATTAGAGTCTTCAATTTCTTTTATAGCATGCACTGAATTTTCAGGAGTTGAAGTTTCTGTGCTTTCAGTAAGATTTTTGGCTTGTGCATCTGGCGGTGTAGTATCTTCAACTTTTGCCGCTATGTCTTTTACCTCTAGTACTTCTAAGTCTTTTGTTTCTGGGGTCTCTATATCCTTTGCATCTGAAGCTTCTATATCTTTTGCTTCTGGAGCTTCTATATCTTTTGTTTCAGGAGGAATTGACGCTGTGAGTTCTTCACCGTTTTCTTTGTTTTCTACTTCTGTAGGTTTTTGGTCAACTTCTACAGTATTGTTTTCACTATTGATGTTGTTCTTTTCTTTAATTCCATCTGCTTCTTGCAGGTTATCTTTCTCAGACATTTCTTTCAATGTTTAGGTTCGTTATTCGATGTAATTGGTTAAAGATAATATTAACGGAGGGAAATACAAAAACTTGGGCTTTATTTAAGCGGATTTTAATTTTAATTCCAAATTTCCCAAGCTTTTTCAGCTTGTAATTCGAGCATGTCATGACCATTACAAATAATGGCACCTTTTAATTGACCTATACTTAAGAATTTTGTTTCTTCTGGGTTATAAATGAGGTCGTATAATAAATGTTCTTTTGTGATTGCATCATAAGGTATATCAGGGCAGGCATTGATGTTTGGAAAGGTGCCTAGCGGTGTACAGTTAATAATAATTTGATGTTCCAATATAATGTCCTCAGAAAGTGTCTCATAGGTGTATTTCGATGTGTCTGAAGCTGTTCTTGATACAAAATGATAGTCTTTTCCAAGCTGTTTTAAAGCAAAAGCAATGGCTTTTGAAGCGCCTCCGGTTCCAAGAATTAATGCCTTTTTATGATGAGACTTTAAATAGGGTTCTATAGATTTTTTAAATCCATAATAGTCCGTATTATAGCCTATTAATTTGCCTTTTTTAGAAACCTTTATGGTGTTTACTGCTCCAATTTTTTTAGCTCTTTTATCGAGCTTATTCAAATATGGAATTACCGCTTCTTTATAAGGAATAGTAACATTAAGACCTTTTAAATTTTTGGTTGATTTTATGATGTTCGCGAATTCTTCAATAGTTTGAATGTCAAAATTTGCATAACGATGTGTTAAACCCTCATTTTTGAATTTTTCAGTGAAGTGTGATTTTGAAAATGAATAATCAATATTTTTCCCAATAAGTCCGAAATTAGACATCTACTTTTCTTGTTTTTTGTCCGTACCACTCTAAGGCAAGAACAATTAATATTCCAAGGATAATGTATGCGATGGCAATATAAGTTTCTGAGTTTATCTCCGGCATAAATCGTCTATAATTTTCAATAATTTTTTCTCCTGTGGTATCCAAAAGAAGCGCACCATCTTCAGTTGTTTTATAAAGCGTTTTTTTCCATGGCCAAACAACACCAAGGGATCCAATTATAAAGCCCATTAAAATAGAGAGCGTTATGCTTTTATAATGTTTAAGGACATAATTTAAAATATGAGAAAATGTAACCAGTCCTGCACCAGATCCCAAAGTAAAGACGCCAAGGACTTTTAGTGTTTTGACACGTACAGGGTTGTTTATAAAACTAAAATCACCCTTAAAGATATCAAAAATTGTATCATACAGCGCATTCACTGAGTCTACAAGTAAGAGCACGTAGTTTCCTAACAAAATTAAAATAAACGATCCGGAAAACCCGGGGAGTGTCATTCCTGAAACACTTATAATACCACATAAAAACACAAACCATAGGTTGTCATTTTCTTTGGCTGGATCTAAAAAACTGATCCCTACACCTATAATTATTCCTATACAAAGTGCAATTACAGTTCTTGAGTTCCATTCTTTAAAATCTTTATTTATATAGTATATAGAACCTATAATCATCCCAAAAAACACACTCCAAACATAAAGTTCATAATGGACAATTAGAAAATCTAATATTTTGGAAACACTAAAATAGCTGACGATCATTCCTAGAAAAAGTAAGCTTAAAAAACGACCATTTATATAGCGGAAAAAACTTTTAAAGCGACCATTAATGAGCAGTTTGAAGGCTTTACTATTTACCTTTTGGAGCGAATAAATAAATTCTTCATAGAAACCGGCAACAAAAGCAACAACACCACCCGAAACACCGGGGACTTTATTTGCAGCTCCCATACCTAGTCCTTTTATAACTAGGAATAATTTGTCGGTAAAGGATCTAGTACTCTGCATTGTTCGGTTTAGTCGTTAGATTGTGCTCCAAATTTCTCAAGAGCGATTATAGTAAGGAATCCAAAAATCATAAGTACAATTGCTATAACTAATTGTGGATCCCCATCAAAAGATAATGGTGAAATGCTCTCGTCTAAAAAAGGAATTTCTTCCCCTTTTGAGTTTGTTCTCCAACTTAATACTTTTTTCCATGGCCAGATTTTATTTAAAGACCCTAAAATAAAACCGGTAAGTGTCGCTAGTGTAATATTGTGATAATGTTTGAATAACCACTTTAAAACATGACTAAAACTTAATAATCCTACTAAGGCCCCTAAAATGAAGAGGCTTAATTTTTTGATATCTATATCATGAATTGCATTACTTAACGTTTTATAGGCTCCTAAAACTACTAATATAAATGAGCCTGAAATCCCCGGTAATATCATTGCACATATTGCAAGTGCACCAGCAAAAAACAAGAAAAAAGGGCTCTCATTATTAGTTGAACTTGGTAAAGTTGTAATGTAGTAAGCAGCGATTGCACCAATAATTAATGCAATTATAGATGCGATACTCCATTTGGTAATTTGTTTACCAACAAAAAGGATACTGGCAATAATAAGTCCAAAAAAGAAGGACCATATTAAAATTGGTTGAAACTCGATGAGATATTTTGCAAGTCTCATAAAAGAAACATAGCTAATAACAATACCAACTAGAAGGGCCAATAAAAAATCACCATTTAATTGTTTCCAAAAAGCTTTAAATCCCTTATTTATTAATGTTTTTAGAAGGGAGATGTTGACATTACTAATGGTAGTAATAAGTTCTTCATAAATGCCAGAAATAAAAGCGATGGTACCACCAGAAACTCCCGGAACTGCATCGGCAGCTCCCATTGCTAATCCTTTAAATGAAATGATTAGGTAATCTAAAAAACGTCTTTGCATTTATTTTTGTTTAAGAACAATAAAGGTAAATAATTTTATTTGGAAGCGTTTTTATATTTTGCTATAATTTCTTTTACGGTTTCTTGTTGATAAACTGTTGGAAATAATTCTTCAAGAATAAAGTAGTGTTCTGAATTTAATTGCAATGCGCTTTTAAGATAAATGGTTGCTTGTTCTTCATTATGCATCATGTAATAAAGGCCAGATAAACGGAATTGAATTTCTTCATTATCAGGATAAAATTCTGTAGTTTGATCTAAATTGAAAATCGCAGCTTCATATTCACCCAAGTCAGTGAGGATATCAGCTCTGGATAACCATGTGTCTAGCTCAAAATTTCCAAGTTCTAAGCTGCGTTTGTAACCTCTTTCAGCTTCTTCTAAAAAGTTTAAACGTTGGTTTATTTGGGCATAAAGTTTCCAATACATGACATTGTCAGTATCTATATTTATCGCTTTATTAATATAATATAAAGCCTTCGGATAGTTTTTTGTTTTATTATAAAAATTGGTAATTGCAATCCATCCTTTATCAAGTAAAGGGTCTTCTTCAACTGTTTTGTAGTAATGCTGAACGGCTAAATCCTTTTGACCTAATTTTTCGTAACAATGCCCAATTCGAAGCAACGCAAATGAAGTTGGATCGTCTAACGCCAGTGTGATTTTATAGTTTTCTATAGCTTCCTCAAAGCGTTTTAGTTTTTCTAATACCTTTCCTTTCTCTAAGTACGCACCTATAAAAACATCATCTGAAAATATTGCAAAATCAAAGGCAGTTAAGGCCTTAGTATAATCATTAATAGTAAAATATTGTTTACCTAATTGATGCCATGCTACTTGGCTGTATGGGTATGAGTTCAAGTAGGTATTTAAATAATCAATGGCTTCACTGTTTTTTTCTAAAGAATCAAAACAAAAAATCATATTGTAAAGCGAAGAGAAGTCATGTTCATCCAGTTCTAAGCATTTCATGAAATAGTTTTTGGCAGCTTCAAAATTATCTAAAAATAAATGCTCCATACCTAAAAGGGCATAGATATCTGCGGGATCTTCTGCGTATTCCAAAGACCTTTCTAAAATTTCGATTGCCTTTTCGTGCTTATCTTGTTTGGATAAAATACTTGCCTTTTGAATATAAATCTCTTCATTACTTGGCTCAATTTCATATAAAGCATTTAATAATTCATCGGCTAGATCTAATTTGTTTTCAAAGACATGAATTTCAATTTTGAAAAGTTTTAAACTTGTAGAGGTTGGATGCTGCTCTAATCCTAGTTTAATCGCCTTTTTTGCAAGTGCCATTTTGCCTATTTCGAGATAATGATGAATAATATTTTCGAATTCGTTAGAGTCAAAAAACAACACATCATTTGTTTTTAACATGGACTCAAACTTTGTGAGCGATAAATCATTGTGGTCGTCGTACTGACTAAACTCCATAGGCATTTTAAATTTTCACTGAAATAAATGTAATATTCTATTTGACTCCATTGATGTTTAT
>CAJXVU010000071.1 GCA_913062555.1 uncultured Bacteroidota bacterium | reverse complement strand
AATCTGGATGAATATTATCCAATGGATAAACAAAATATTCAGAGTTACTTCTATTTTATGCATGAACATCTTTTTGATCATGTAGACATCCTTCCTGAAAACATTAACATTCCCAATGGAAAAATAACTGCTGAAGGATTATACCAATACTGCATTGATTATGAATTAAAGATTAAATCCGTTGGAGGATTAGATTTTCAACTTTTAGGAATAGGGCGAACAGGTCACATTGGCTTTAATGAACCTGGATCACATTTAAATTCAGGAACTCGAAATATTACTTTAGATCACATTACAAGAGTGGATGCCGCTCCTTCTTTTTTAGGTATTGACAATGTCCCTAGAAAAGCGATTACAATGGGAATTGGAACGGTAAGAAGAGCCAAAAGAATTGTACTCTTGGCATGGGGTGGACATAAAGCTGAGGTTCTTAAAAAAACAATTGAAGGCGAGATTACTTCCAATGTGCCTGCCACTTATTTGCAGGATCATAATAATACGACATTTATATTAGATGAAGGTGCTTCAGCAGAGCTTACACGTGTTAAAACTCCATGGCTAGTAACTTCTTGTGTATGGACAGACGCGCTTAAATCAAAAGCCGTTGTATGGCTTAGTGAATTGACAAATAAACCTTTCTTAAAATTAACAGATAAAGATTATAACGAAAATGGAATGTCTGGACTGCTTACTGAAGAAGGTACTGCATATGATTTAAATATTAAAATGTTTAATAAACTTCAGCACACCATTACAGGTTGGCCTGGTGGAAAACCTAATGCGGACGATAGCAATAGGCCAGAACGTGCTGATATTCCCAAAAAGAGAGTCATTATTTTTAGTCCACATCCTGATGATGACGTGATATCTATGGGTGGAACGTTTGATAGACTGGTAGATCAAGGACATGAAGTACATATTGCATACCAAACTTCTGGTAACATTGCTGTATCAGACGAAGAAGCTTTAAAATTTGCTGAGATCGCACAAAGTTTAAATGAAGACTCCGATGGAACCCGAGGTATCATTGACTTTTTAAATCTAAAGACCGATCATGATATTGATTCATTAGAAGTGCGCAAACTCAAAGGCCTTATTAGACGTGGTGAATCATACGCCGCAACAAGATACATGGGATTAGATGATGCAAATGTACACTTTTTAGACCTTCCATTTTATGAAACTGGTGCCATCAAAAAAAGCAATTTAACAAATGAAGATGTAGATATTGTTTCAAATTTGATCAGAGAAATAAAACCACACCAAATTTATGCAGCTGGAGATTTAGCTGATCCACATGGCACGCATAAGGTGTGCTTAGATGCCATATTTGCATCATTAGAAGCATTAAAACCAGAATCCTTTATGGATGATTGCTGGGTCTGGTTATATCGTGGTGCCTGGCACGAATGGGAATCGCATGAAATTGAAATGGCAGTACCAATGAGTCCGGATCAAGTACTTAAAAAACGACATGCAATTTTCTACCATCAGTCACAAAAAGATGGGGTGATGTTTCAAGGCGATGACTCTAGAGAATTTTGGGTAAGAGTAGAGGATAGAAATAGATTAACGGCAGAAAAATACAATGCTCTTGGTTTAGCTAACTATGCGGCAATTGAAGCCTTTAGGCGTTATCATTTTTAATAAATTATAAACAATTAATTACTTTTTGTAACACTAACTATTCAACGGAATAGTAGTTTCTTGAAGTAGAAATAAATCCATATTATGAGAGCAAACATCACTTTAAAAGACATGGCAGGCATATTAGGAGTATCTATTTCTACAGTTTCAAAAGCGCTGAGTAACAGTCCAGAAATAGGACATGAAACTAAATCTAAAGTTAATGATCTCGCAGTCTTACATAAGTATAAAAGAAATAGCCAAGCGTATAGCCTTAGAAGCAAGAAAACCAATATTATAGGGATTGTTATTCCGCAGCTAAATAACGAATACATCTCAAACGTTATTGATGGCATTACCTATGAAGCGAATAAGCGTGACTATAAACTTATGACATATCAAACTAAGGATAGTTATATCAATGAAGTAAATAGTATTAATACTTTGAATGGTTGCGTCGATGGGATTATTGTTTCTACAGCAATTCAAACGCTAAAAATAAATAAGAATGAGCATCTTGCAAACCTGGTAAACGATAAGTTACCAGTGGTGATGTTCGACCGAATTATTGATACAATTGAATGTGATAAGGTGGTCTCAAATTATTTTGAAAGTGCATTTAAAGCGACAGCAGATCTTATAAAATCAGGGAAACGAAACATAGGTTTACTAATTAATCCAAATTACGATTATGCTTCTCAACTCTGGAAAAAGGGATACTGTAAAGCTTTAGCGAGTGCAGGTATAAATATAAAAACAGATTATATTCTACAATTAGAGAAAAATCAGATAGAATATCACAACAGAATAGAACGGTTAATTAGTTCAAAAAAATTAGATGCAATTATTAGCATTGACGAAATTTACGCGTTAGAGGTTATTAAAATTGCAAAACAATATGCTATTTCAATACCCAATGAGCTTTCGCTTTTGACTTTTAAAGGTGATGGGATATCAAAACATCTATCTCCAACGATTACTAATATTTCTCAAAACGGTTATTTAATTGGGAGAAGAACTGCTCAATTGCTGTTTAATAGGATTCTTGGTAAACCCACAGAAAAGTTTATTGTTAATACAGTAACCACAACAACAACTCATAGAGAAAGCACAGGTCGTGTTTCACAATTATTATCGATTAGTGCTTAAGCTAGTTTGTTCTAGACTTTCATATTATTTAGCGCCAGGTTCTCTTAAGAAAATTAATGAAATTTTCACTCATAATATTAGAGATATCATTTTCTGAATAGCCTCTTTCAGCTAACATATTTGGGATTTTTTGAAGATCTGCAATCGTATCCAAATCACTTGGACTTTGTTCTTTTCCAAAAGCACCATCTAAGTCTGTTCCAATACCTACATTTAAAGAATTTCCAGAAAGCTGACAAATATGATCAATGTTTTCAATCATTTGATGCAAAGTAACACCCATACTTTCAGGTGTAGATTCACCTCTAACCCAATTAGAAACCATCATCCATGCATCAAGTGCAATCCCTATAACAGCATCTCTGCTAATTAATTCTTTAATTTGTTCGTCAGAATATTGTCTATTATGATTTACAAATTTTCTACAATTATTATGGCTCGCCCAAACGGGACCATTATAAACTTTCATTGTTTCCCAAAAACTAACATCACATAAATGTGTGGCATCCAAAATCAAATTCAATTCCTCTATTTTTTTTAGCAATGTTTTTCCTTTCAGACCAATCCCTCCAACAGAATCAGTCCCGTGCGCATAAGTTCCCGGACCATAATGAGCAGGGCCAATAGCCCTCAAGCCTTGGTTATACGATTTTTCTAAATGGTCAATGGTAACTATAGAATCCGCCCCTTCTAAGCTTAAAATATATCCAATTGGTTTCTTAGTGGTTGGCCCTTGCCATAGGCTTAAATGTGATTCTAGCTGCTCTAGATTAGTAATTTGAACCATTTCACCAATGTCTTCCATCGCTTTATACCATGCAAGCTGTCCTTGAGTTTGTGCCCAAGCCTGTTGTGGTGAATTCCATCCAGGCAAATTGCTGCTTTTTTTTACATATCTGGCAATTTGCGTGGCCACACATAGACCTATATTTCCTTTTCGCATCGCCTCTAGTGACACTGTGTTTTTTGCTCGATCTGGCTTATCGGTCATCCCAACTTCGCTTTTTCTAATGGCTTCTACCGTCCAAGTCAAATCTCTATTCCACTCTAGTGCATTCATGGCCAAATCCAAATGGGCATCTAATATAAACATAGGCTCTTTAATTGTTTTTTAAATATTAATTTTAGAATCTCTAGCGACAATGTCCCAAGATCCTGAAACTTTTCCATTCTCAATGGTTAATACCTGTTTGTATTTTGTCACTGTAGGACAAATATGAATTGGTATTGCATAGCAAGCATCTCCAATATTATAATTTTCGGAGGAACTACTTTCAACGACAAGGTGTTCTTCACTATGGCTTACATGTTTAGTAGTCTCACAATTCAAAAATGCTACGCGCGGGAGTTTCATTTCAGGAGCAACCGACTTATGTCCCAAATCGAAACAAATAAATTTAGCCTTGGGCTTACTTACTACTCGTGTTAACAATACCGCTGCAGGAATAAATTTCAAATCTGGATATGTATTTGCATATCCTTGATCCCACAATAATGTTGTACCCGGACTAAGCTCAACATTATCTCGCATGGCATGAACAGAAAAAGTAGGCGAGCCTCCTGCTATTATAGTTTCAACCTTTATATTGATTTTTTCTAGATCATTTTTAAATTGAATTACTGGGTTAAAGGCATCATCACAAACCTTTTTTCGCATCCAAAAATCAGTATTATGAATATGCCCATCATAGACGTGCAATCCTTTTGCTTTTAAACTAGGATTGGATACAATGGCTTGATACAATTCCAAAGCTTCCCCTCCCGGGCAAACTCCAGTCCTGTTCATGCCGTTATTAATATCTAACCAGAGTGCCACTTTTATTCCCTTTGTTAACGCCTTTTTAGCAATTTTCCCAATGGAACTATGATTATCTACAATTGTTGAAAACACACTTTTAGAGTACTGAGAAATCAAATTAAAAAACCGGTCAATATTAGCCCCCACGGGTTGCATCGCTAATAAAATATCTTCAGCACCACAGCTTGCTAATAACTCGGCTTCGGCAATTGTTGCACACTTAAATTTAGTAATCCCATAATTCATTTGCAGATTAATGATTTCTGCCATTTTATAAGTTTTTACATGAGGCCTTAAAAACTGTGGACCACCCGCTATCTCAATCATGGTTTTAATATTCTCTTCAACTCTTTCAGGATATACCAAAAGTGACGGTGTAATTATCGTGTCCGTGTTTTCTATTTTATACCAATCTTGATTTTCCATAATTTAATGTAATTCAAACATAGCTTCAATTTCTACTGGGATATTATCGGGCAACATCATTCCTACGGCGCTTCTCACACCAATGCCATGTTCTCTTCCGAAGACATCGGCCATTAGCTCACTAAACCCATTAATTACAAAGGGCTGTTGTCCAAAGTCAGGTGTAGAATTAACCATCCCCAATACTTTCACTACTCTTTTAACTTTATCCAAACTTCCAAAATGGGTTTGAATAGTTGATAGCATGGTCAAGCATACTTGACGCGCGGCTAATTTTGCTTCTTCTGCATTAAAATCATCCCCTGCTCTACCAATAATCAAGCTACCATCATTTTTAACCGGTCCTTGACCCGAAACATATAAAAATTTATCTACTACTAATATCGGTCTATACACTCCTGCAGGTTTTGGTGCGGGAGGAAATTCAAGGCCCAATTCTTTAACTCTTTCTGAAGGTAACTTATTCATAATTATTTTTTATATAAATGTATTCAATATTAAAACGCCTATTAACCCCATGACACCTACGGTAGTTTCCATAACTGTCCAAGTAGATAATGTCTCTTTTACTGAAAGATTAAAATATTCTTTAAACAACCAGAACCCACCATCATTAACATGTGACATCATAAGACTTCCCGAGCCAATAGCAAGCACCATTAATTCAGGACTAACACCCGTACCAGCTACTAAAGGCAATACAATTCCAGCCGCGGTTAATCCAGCAACGGTTGCAGACCCCACACAAACTCTAATTACAGTAGCAATTAACCAGGCTAAAATTAAAGGGGACATACTCGAATCTTTTAACATCTCTGCGATATACTCACTAACACCACTATCTGTTAGTATTTGCTTTAATGCTCCAGCTCCAGCTATAATTAACAACACCATTGTAATACTTGATACTGAACTCCCAATAGAGTTCATTAATTCCTCCATTTTTCTTCCTCGTGCCAACCCTAAAGTATAAATAGCCACTAAAACTGAAATCAGCATTGCTATGACAGGGTTTCCGATAAAATCAATCACATTTTTCAATAATCCTTCATCAATAAACTGGCTTGTAATTGTAGCAAATGCAATTAAAATAACGGGGAGCAATGCACTTATTACACTTATTCCCATTCCTGGCATTTCTTCATCTGAGAGAAGTACAGGATTATAAAATTCTTTCAAAGGCGTCCCTTTAATTTTTTTAATGGTTCTTGTAAATAACGGTCCCGCAACAACAATTGCAGGTATCGCAATTAAAATCCCATAAAGTAACGTTTTCCCTATATCGGCTTTAAACATCACTGCAATTGCAGTTGGTGCCGGATGTGGAGGCAGAAACCCATGGGTTACTGACAACGATGCTAGCATCGGTAAACCAACATATATTAATGGTAAGCCCGTGGATGCTGCTACCGTATAAACTAGTGGAATTAAGATTACAAATCCTACCGAATAAAACATTGGAATCCCAACAATAAATCCCGCCAATACTAATGCCCATTGCACATGTTTCAATCCGAATTTTGACACCAATTTGGAAGTAATCCGTTGTGCTGCGCCACTATCGGCGACCAGTTTTCCCAACATGGCTCCAAGCCCGAGAATCATGACTAAAAAACCAAGTGTATTTCCTATTCCGGTTTGGATGGATTGAATCACACTATCTAATGCCATGCCTTGACAAATCCCTACTAGGAGACAAACAATTACAAAAGAAATAAAAGCATTAAGCTTAAATACAGCTATTAAAATGAACAATAATACTATTCCTGAAATTACAATTAAAAGAGGCATACTAAAAAACGTGGATTAAAAGAGTGAATATAAAACTAAGATTTCTAGGTATTTAACAACTTCGAGACAGCCCTAAATTTAGCGTTTTTTTATTAGAAAATATTTGAATATTTAATAATAAAAAGCCCCTTTAATTGAAGATAAACTAATTTTAGTTAGAACCAATCCCAGGATATTAGCTCCCAATTCTGGTTTTTAGAATTGTACGAATGCAAATGTTTAAATCCTATAGCATAATGAGCATTGAGTGACCTCGTGTTTTTTATATCCACCTCGGTAATTATCAAATCATATGTAAGACTCATTTCTTGTTGCATAAATTTGTACATGCCTCGAAAAACCCCTTGCTTTCTATATGCTTTATCAACACAAATCTGCCCCATTACAAAATATGTTATTTCAGCTTGAACGCAACTGTCAATTTGCTCAAACATTGGACGAAGTACTTCTATCTCGTCTTTAAATATTTTAAGCATACAAAGGGCATAACCAATTACTTCGTTATTATTTACGGCAATAACATGAGCACATTTATCATTCATTGCCTTTAAAATTTCAAACGTATGATGCACGGTTACAAAGCCTTCTTTTTGTTTTTCATTTTCTGAAATTACCGATGGGATATTAATACGTTGTAACTCCAGTATTTGACGCAATTCCTGATTTGTTTCTACTATTTTGTAAATAATACGTCCCACTAAAATTGATTTTCTAAACCTTTAATTGACTTCAATTCAACCTTCAATTCTTGAAACATACTCACAATACTACTCAATTTCAACTCTTCTTCATCGTATTCTTGTGTATTGATACAGCAGGTAAACTCCCATAACTCCAGGACATTTTCAACCGCGATTTTATAAGGCGCATAAAATTTATTATCTGAATGTAGTATCAAAGCGCGTTCTTCTTGAATTTTACTATAAACCCGTTTATAGACCAAGCCATCTTCCTTTGTAAGCACAATATAAGTCCTTCCATCTTCCACATCATCTACCCTTTCAACAAATTTCGCAACCACAAAAGAACCATCTTTTACAGGGAGCATTGAATCTCCACTAATTGGAAAAGCCCTATGTGTTCCTGTTGGTAAAAAGGGAAGCTTAATTTTTTGCAACTGTTCTACATACTCAGGATCTGCATAGCCCTGAAGATACCCTGCCGAAGCTTTCGCCGGAATAATATCAATTAAGTCTTCATTGGTTTCGTTGACCGTTACAGGAAACAAAACCCGTTTATTTCCAACTTCAATAAAGGAAGTGTCTTTAGCAGCTCTCAAATCATTTTTTACCAAAATATCAATAGGAATATCAAAATAATTTGACAACTCAATAAGTTTATCAATTGATGGCTCAGAGCGTCCCTCTTCATATGAACCAATTATAGATCGTGTCCATGCCAATTCCTCAGCAAACTGTTCTTGAGAAAATCCTTTTAATTTTCTAAGATGTCTAATATTTATTTGAATATTTTTCATTTGCTACAAATATAAGCAACAATAACTACATATTGTAGTTAATTTTGTTAATCCTAACAATATGCATCTCAACTGTCACACATATTACAGCTTACGATATGGCACTATAAAGCCTGAAACACTGCTTGCCATAACATCAAAAAATGGCCTGCAGACATTGGCTTTAACAGATATTAATAACACCTCAGCATGTTTAGATTTTGTGAGATTATCAAAAAAATATGAGGTAAAACCTGTGCTTGGTGTTGATTTTAGAAATGGCGCACAGCAACAATTTATTCTACTGGCAAAAAACAATAGCGGCTTTCAAAATATCAATAATTACCTGTCTCTATTTCTGCATGATTCCTCTTTAAAAATTCCTGATTGTGCTCCCCAACTGGAAGACACTTTTGTTGTTTATCCTTATCAACATCATAAAAGCTATACGCTCAATGCAAATGAATTTTTAGGTATAAAACCACAAGATCTAAACCATCTAAAATTTTCTAAATGGAATAACTTTCAAAGTAAACTAGTTGTCCTTCAAACCGTTTCTTTCGAAAACAAAAAAGGGTTCAATACGCATCGTTTACTTCGTGCTATTGACAATAACACCTTATTAAGTAAGCTCTCAAAAAGTGAACAAGGAGAGGAAACAGACACCATGCTACCTTATGATGAACTGTATGAAACTTATCAAGAATTTCCAGAACTTCTTAAAAACACAAAATCACTTTTGGAGAATTGTCATATTGATTTCGACTTTTCAAAAACCAGCCCGAACAATCAAAAATCGTATACCAATAACGAAATTTTAGATTGTAAACTATTAGAGAAACTGACCTATCGAGGTTTAAACTATCGCTATAAAAATCCGGACAAAGCTATTTATACCCGTATAGAAAAAGAACTGGGTATTATTAAAGAAAAAGGGTTTGTATCCTACTTTTTAATCAACTGGAAAATCTTAAAATACGCCAGAAGCAAGGGTTATTTTTATATTGGTCGTGGCAGTGGTGCCAATAGTATTGTTGCTTACTTATTGCGGATAACCGATGTAGATCCTGTAGAATTAGATCTTTACTTTGAGCGTTTCATTAATCTATATCGAAAAAATCCGCCCGATTTTGATATTGATTTTTCATGGACAGATCGTGATGATATTACTAAATTTATTTTTAACCGCTTTAAACACACTGCGCTTATTGCGGTATACAATACCTTTAAATTTAAGGCTTCAGTTCGTGAGTTAGGCAAAGTTTTTGGGCTACCAAAAGCTGAAATGGATATTCTCACCAGAGGAAAGTATAACATTAAAAGTCTCGATAAATTATCACAACTCGTTCTAATTTACAGTCAGTATATTCAAGGGTTTCCAAACTACTTAGGCATTCATGCTGGAGGCATTATTATTTCCGAACGACCTATTCACTATTACTGCGCTACGTTTATGCCTCCAAAAGGATTTGCTACCACCCAATTTGATATGGTTGTGGCAGAAGATATTGGGCTCTATAAATTTGACATTTTAAGTCAGCGTGGATTAGGAAAAATTAAGGATACCGTAGCCATTGTAAAATACAATCATCCCAAAGAACCTCCCATTGATATTCATGATATTAAACGCTTTAAACAAGACCCCCGTATTAAAGAGTTACTGAGGCAGGCGAAAGCTATTGGCTGTTTTTATGTAGAATCTCCTGCAATGCGAATGCTGCTCAAAAAATTACAAGTCGATAACTACTTAGGCTTGGTCGCGGCAAGTTCTGTGATTAGGCCAGGTGTTGCAAAATCGGGTATGATGCGTGAATATATTTTACGGTATCGTTATCCTGAACGCCGTAAAGATGCACACCCCATTTTATTAGATATTATGCCCGAAACTTATGGCGTTATGGTCTATCAGGAAGATGTCATTAAGGTAGCACATCACTTTGGGGGTTTAAATTTGGGAGAGGCAGATATGCTACGTCGCGGGATGTCAGGAAAATTTCGTTCCCGTGATGAGTTTTTAAAAGTAAAACAGCTCTTTTTTGACAACTGTAAACAGGGCGGAAAGCCAGAAGCACTTACTGCAGAAATTTGGAGACAAATAGAAAGTTTTGCCGGCTATGCTTTTGCTAAAGGACATTCGGCTTCTTATGCTGTTGAAAGCTACCAAAGCCTATTTTTAAAAGCCTATTATCCATTAGAATATATGGTAGCTACCATTAATAACTTTGGAGGTTTCTACAGAACAGAATTATACGTAAACGAAGCGAGAATACATGGTGCAACCATAGAAGCCCCTTGTGTAAACAATAGTTTTAGAGAAACTTATATTCAAAACAAAACAATTTATTTAGGCTTCATGTTTCTGCATGCTTTAGAAGCAAAAACAATAGCAAAACTACTTTCTGAACGACAGCAAAATGGTGTTTTTGAGAACTTAGATGATTTTATAGAGCGTGTGCCAATTTCTATCGAGCAAATTTCAATTCTAGTAAAAATCAATGCCTTCCGCTTTACTAAAATTAATAAACGTGAATTACTTTGGGAAGCACATTTAAAAATTAGCAAAGTCAATTTTGAAGAGCAGGTAGTCACATTGTTCAAAACTGAAAAAATAAATTACAAAACGCCTGAACTGCTAAGTAGTTTTTTAGAAAATGCTTTTGATGAAATGGAGCTTTTAGGGTTCCCGCTTTGCAGTCCTTTTCAACTGTTATCAAAGCCTTCAAAAAACGACTTAACTGCAAAAGCACTGCTTAGTTATAAAAATAAAATTATCACCATTGAAGGCTATTTAATCACAACCAAACACACCATAACCTCAAATAAAAAAATGATGTATTTCGGAACTTTTTTAGATCGTGAAGGCGGTTTTATAGATACCGTTCATTTTCCTCCTGTGGCAGCAAAATACCCCTTTAGAGGCAAGGGCGTTTATAAAATTATAGGAAAGGTTTTAGAAGAATTTGATTGCATTAATATTGAAGTTATTTCCATGTATAGACAAGCTATTATTGAAGATCCAAGATACCATGATAATACAAAACATGTCGCTGTATGATTTTAGAAGACAGAACCATAGTGCATATGGATTTGGATACTTTTTTTGTGTCTTGCGAACGCTTACTAGATAATCGACTAATTGGAAAACCGATCCTTATTGGAGGCACATCTGA
>CAJXVU010000070.1 GCA_913062555.1 uncultured Bacteroidota bacterium | reverse complement strand
AAAAGCGTGCTTTTAACGTGTATTAGACTCTAAATTTACGTATTAGTTTAATTGCTAACTGTTAAAATATTAACCTCTTATTCTAATAGAAAAACTCTCTCCATCATCATGATCCCCTTCGCGCTCAAAACGCTTACGCATTTCTCTCATCTTTTTTTCCATAATTACATCGAAAGCTGCTTGATCAACTTTCTTACCTTTAGTAGGCTCTGAGATAGATACTTTATCTTTTGGATTCATAACAATCTTACTACAAATTATGGTTTCTGAACCATCATTAATTTCAAGTATTAATCCCGGTAAACCATGATAGGCTCTTGGACCATTACTAACTGGTATTTGTGGTGTATACCAAGCGGTAGTGACATACTCTTCCATTTCTGGGATAGCATCTTCATCAGGAATTCCTTCTTGTTCCACCGGTCGTTCTCTAGTTAATGTAGCTTTATAACAGGTATAATCCCCAATATTTTTAGTTTCACTTTCCAATTTCCACTCTTGTTTTTCAAGTTCATCATGAATTAAAAACACTTTTCCATACATTTCAACCTGATTTGCAAACCTATTTTCTTTCGTGTTTTTATACAAAATATCTGATCCACCCATCCCTGCAATTACAATTTGCATGCCCCCTGCTTGAGGCGCTTCCAGAGATTCTTCTTCCTTAAAGAGCGATTCTTCCTTACTGAAATTTAGTAAATAGGTCTTTTCAAATTGCTTTTTAAGCATTTCTCTCATGCGATCTTGCATCGCTGAATCCATTTGCATATTGCCACCCGTATCGGTGCTGTCATTTCCAATATCAAAATTCATTTGTCGTTTAGACTTATAGGTTGCAACACCCTGAAAATTTTGTGCACTCATTACACTAGTAACTATAAATGTAATTGCGATCGCTAAAGTTTTAATTATTGTACTCATGATTATATATTTAGTTTTCTTTCCACAAAGATGATATGCTGTATCCTTTTTTATAGTTAACGAGTGTTAACGTGTGTTAAGCGATTGGTTTTATAGCATTTTAACATTTACTTTTGAGGCATGAACGATAAACGTTATAGACTTATATTGTATACTATTGTATTTGTAATACTAGGTACGATTGGTATTCAAGTGTATTGGAATTATAAAAATTATCAATCCAATAAAGCCCAGCTTATCAATGATGTTCAGGTAAGTTTAGATAATGCGGTGGACACCTATTATACTAATTTAGCCGAGAAAAGCACACTTGGTTTCACTATGGAATCAGACTCCCCGGTTGGTTTATTTTCAAAAAAGGAAAAATTTGATAGTCTCATGAAATCGATTGATTTTAATGAAAAAGGATTCACAGTGACAGACTCTGTCGATATTCATACTATCGATGGTATTAATATATTTAGAGGTGTCAAAGCAGATTCTTTAATTCGAACTGTAAAAATACCTTATAGTAAACACTCCCGTAATCGTGCTAAAATTATATTAAATGACACTACTAATGTAACTGGTTTTGATTTTAAACTCCTCACTTCTAAAGTTGTGATTTCTATAAATAATGATCCGTTACAACTCAAGGATATTGACAGTCTCTTACAACTGGAATTACAACGAAAGCATTTGAATATTGAATACGACTTGTCATTTAAAACCGCTCTAGACACGGTTCAGTTTATTACTAAACATAGTAGCAACCAATCGGCATTAACTACGGTATCCAAATCTCCTTTTTTGCCTGATCACGGTAGTTTAACCATACATTTTTCTAACGAGACCAAAATCATTTTAAAGCGTATTTTAACTGGCATTCTTATTTCTACATTACTAGTATTAGTAGTCATTGGATGTTTGTTTTATCTTTTAAGTATTATAAAACATCAAAAACAGCTTGCCGAAGTTAAAAATGATTTAATCAGCAATATCACTCACGAATTTAAAACCCCAATAGCGACTATAAGTGTTGCACTTGAAAGTATTAGGAATTTTGATATTATAGACGATAAAGCAAAGACAAAAACATATCTCAACATGTCTAGTGACCAACTTTCTAAATTGAATATTATGGTTGAAAAGCTTTTAGAAACGGCTACATTAGATAGTGACAGCTTACAACTGAATAAAGAAAAAACTAATATTTCGGAATTGCTATTTTTAATTATTGAGAAACATCGTATTTCACTGCATAATAAAACGCTTCGTTTTAATGTTAAAGAACAAGAAGTTTCGACTAAAGTTGATATTTTTCATTTTGAAAATGCACTGAATAATATTATTGATAATGCCATAAAATATGGCGGAGATGAAATTACGGTTTCACTTAGCACAAAAGCAAAACATATTGAGATAGATATTATAGACAACGGAAACACTCTTACAAAAGCAAATAGTTCTCGAATATTTGAGAAATTTTATCGTGTTTCACGGGGCAATACTCACGATGTAAAAGGTTTTGGAATTGGACTCTATTATACTAAAAAAATTATCGAAAAACACGGCGGATTCATACAAGTGGTTTTAGAAAATAAGACCACCTGTTTTAAAATTAAACTTCCAAATGCATAAAGTAACTAACATACTATTAGCTGAAGATGAGCCTTCATTAGGACTAATTATTAAAGAAAGTTTGGAAACCAGACATTTCAAAGTTCACTTAGCTCAAAATGGTGAAGAGGCCTATACCTTATATAAAAAAGAAAAACCGGAGTTATTAGTTTTGGATGTTATGATGCCAAAAAAAGATGGTTTCACTCTAGCAAAGGAAATAAGATTAGAGGATGATAATATTCCTATAATTTTTCTAACAGCAAAATCTCAGCCTCAAGATGTGGTTGAAGGTTTTACAATTGGAGGTAACGACTATTTAAAAAAGCCATTTAGTATGGAAGAGCTTATTGTTAGAATTAACAATTTACTCAACCGAATTCAAGTACAACGGACTTCTGAAATACTTCAAATTGGTGCTTATACTTTTGATTTTCCCAAACAAACCTTACAATACCAAGAAGAGGCCAAAGATCAACTTACACACCGAGAGGCACATCTATTATTTCATTTAATAAAAAACAAAAATGAAGTACTAGAACGTTCATTAATACTAAATAAGCTTTGGGGCAACGATGATTTTTTTAACGCACGTAGTATGGACGTATTTATAACCAAACTTCGGAAAAAACTAAAACAGGACGAGAGCATACAAATTGTAAATGTTCGTGGCTTTGGATATAAATTGATCTGCTGATATCTATAATATGATTTGATTTTTGTAGTTTTAAAACCGCATGCATACTATCAAATATATCATATTGTTTTTTTCGATTAGTCTATCCGCTCAAGCACCTATAACTAGTGTATTGCTTAGTAAAACAAAGTTAAACATAGATGCGCTTGTACATATTGACAACTTTGAGTCACAATACAGCATCAAAAACAATGCGCTTGTCGTTAAAAAAAAATCCAAAACCTTAAATTACAGCAATCTTCAACTCGGCAATATCACCTCTGTAAATGCCTTTAATCCATTAAAGTTAAATATTTTCTACAAAGAATTCAGTACAGTGGTTATACTCGATAATCGATTGGCAGAAATAACAAAAATCAATTTCAATACTCTCCAGCCTTCAAGAGATGTAACACATATATCAACTGGAAACGACAACTCCATTTGGGTCTTTAATCAAAACACTCAACAATTAGAATTATTCGATTATAAAACCAACAAAACAAGAGCAACCAGCTCCCCAATTACAGGTGATGTGATATCCCTATATAGCGATTATAACTACTGTTGGCTAATGACCAACTCATTTATTTACAGATATAATTACTTTGGGAGTTTAGTTTCAAAGTTCCCCAACAATGGTTTTACAGCAATAAAGGAATATAACGGCACCCTTTATTTATTAAAGCAAAACCGTCTATATTTTAAAGAAAAAAGCTCTGATATAACAGAAGCCATAAAACTTCCAGAATTGTTAATAAAACAGTTTTTAGTAACCAATGAAACGGTGTATATTTACGACAATCAATTTCTTTATCACTACCAATTAATAACTAATTAAGATTATGCACGTTGCTATTGCCGGAAATATTGGCGCAGGAAAAACTACGCTCACAAAATTACTCGCAAAACATTTTAAATGGGAAGCTCAACTCGAAGATGTTGTAGACAATCCTTATTTGGACGATTTTTACAACCAAATGGAGCGCTGGAGCTTTAATTTACAGGTCTATTTTTTAAACAGCCGTTTTCGTCAAGTATTGCAAATTCGACAAAGTGGTAAAGAAATTATTCAGGATCGGACCATTTATGAAGATGCTCATATTTTTGCGCCTAACTTACACGCTATGGGTTTAATGACCAATCGTGATTTTGAAAATTACAGATCCCTTTTTGATTTAATGGAATCTCTAGTCCAGGGCCCAGATTTACTGATCTATTTACGCAGTTCCATTCCTAATTTAGTATCACAAATTCACAAACGTGGTCGGGATTACGAAAATTCAATTAGCATCGATTACTTAAGCCGCCTAAATGAACGTTATGAAGCTTGGGTTCATGGATATGACAAAGGGAAACTTTTAATTATAGACGTTGACAATTTAAATTTTGTAGATAATCCTGAAGATCTTGGTAGTATTATCAATAGAATTGATGCCGAAATAAACGGATTGTTTTAGGTGTAATCAATCTGTTTAGACTGTTAAAAGTCTTTTATTTAATCTAGAATTCAATTATATTGTTGCAAATCTGGAAAAAATTAGGCTATGAAAACACTAATAAAACTTCCTTTTATCATTATTTTTATTTTAGTCACCTCTTGCTCGAAAGATGTTGACATAGAAAGTAATGATTTTACTGGAAAGCTCGAAGGTACTTGGAAAGTTGAAATATACGAGTACGAAGGTACTACGTCTTCAATATTACAAAATGATGTTTGGAGCACTTCTTTTTACGGAATTGGATGGAATATGGACTTAACGATGGTTTTTGCAGAAGACCCAAATGAATATTCTCTAACAGGACCTTATTTTGTTGATCATTTTCTTACCAATCGGGATGGTGTAGAATATTTATACTTTGGTGATTTAGAATACGATCAATCAGGAATTTGGGAACGTGAAGGTAATCAAATCGACGCGCTAATAAATAATATTAATAAACGTATTTTTATCTCAGAATTAACCGATTCTCGTTTAATAATTACAATAAATACGAATGTTTCAGAAACTGAACAAGACGCTACAGAAACTACTACTCAAAGAAAAGATATTTATACTTTAGAAAGAATTAACGAATAGATGCTGGTAATTATACTGTCATTGAACCGTATATTTCATCTTTTTCTAATGGCTTTTTTACTTTCGTCAAAAACGCTACTTTAGAGATGTGATCACTACATTTACTAATTCCAATTTACTGAATATCAATATTTAGGATTATTAGCGATTTTAACATTTAGCCCTCTCACTGCATTACTATATTTATTACATTCGTCTACTAACTAATATTATATTTAACGACCAACCTTCAATTATGAAAAGACACATTTTTCTGCTCGTGCTACTTTTAAGCACTAGTGTGGTTTTTGCTCAAAACGATTCCGATCGTCAATCACCAACACCTAATTATCGACTGGCTTCAAAATTTTCACCAACAAATCTGGGGAAACTTGTACACTCTACCTCTGTGAGACCTCATTGGTTAAAAAACGGCAACCGTTTTTGGTATCAATACAAAACTACTAATGGATCAAATTATTACTTAGTTGATGCCGATAAACGTACAAAAACGAAGTTATTTGACAACGAAAAAATGGCGAGATGGCTAACGCAAATCACTAAGGACCCTTATGACGCTCAACATTTACCGCGTTTTAGTTTTAAATTTGTTAAAAACGAAACTGCCATCCGATTTAGAGTGACTTCAACTGAAAAAATAGAAGTGATAGATGAAAAAAAAGAGAGTATTAAAAAAGACTCTACATCGACTAAAGCTAAGAAAAAAACGAAGCCCAAAATGGAAAACAAAGTCTATCATTTTGAGTATAGACTCGGCGGAAATTCACTAACCATTCTGGACAACAAAAAAGAAGAAGATAAAAAGTGGCAGAAATGGGCAAATGTCTCACCAGATAGCACTATTGTTTTATTCTCTAAAAATTTCAACTTGTATTGGATGGATAAGTCCAATTTTTTAAAGGCTGTAAAAGACGAGAAAGATTCAACCATTGTAGAACACCAATGGACCAAAGACGGCGTTGAAAACTATGGCTATGGCGGTGGAGGCAGAGGTGAAAACAATGAAACTAAAAAAGAAAAAAAAGACGATAGAAAAAGTGCTAGGGGAACCTGGTCTCATGACTCAAAAACATTTGTGTTTCAAAAAACAGACTCCAGACATATTAAAGATTTATGGGTTATCAATTCAGTTTCTAAAAAGCGTCCAACTTTAGAGACCTATAAATATCACATGCCAGGAGAGCAAGAATATTACAAAAGAGAACTACTCCTTTTTGATATTTCATCAAAGAATATTACTAATGTTAAACTAGACACAACCTTACAACATGATGTTTCTGTCTATAGAGCACCTAGAAAGCAATCGAATGCCGACGATGATTTTCGGCCGTCACTCTTACTTTCAAAAAAAGGAAAAGTATACTTCAGCTCTAGAAGTAGAGATAAGAAAAAAATAAATATTTGTGTTGCCGATATTAGTACCGGAGAAGTCAATATTTTAATAAAAGAGGAACTCAATACTTATGTAGAAACGAGATCACTTGTGCTTTTCAACAATGAACAAGAAATGATTCATTGGTCTGAACGCGATGGATGGGCTCATTTTTATTTATATGATGCTAAAGGAAATTTAAAACATCAAATTACATCTGGATCATACCATGCTAATAACTTTACGAATATAGATGAAAAAGAACGCGTGTTATATTTCACAGCGAATGGAGTTTCTAAAGATCAAGATCCTTATTATGAGCATTTATATAAAATAAACTTGAATGGTACAGGATTGAAAAACATTAATACTGGTGATTATAACACACGAAGCAGTATGGCCGATACTCATAAATATTTTGTGAGTAATTATTCCAGAGTCAATACCGTTCCAAAATCTGAACTACGCAATAGTAATGGCACCGTTATTATAAACTTAGAGGAAGCAGACTTATCCCAATTATTCGCTACTGGCTATAAATTTCCTGAACCTTTTAAAATGAAAGCTGACGATGGCATTACCGATATTTATGGTGTAATGTACAAACCTTTTAATTTTGACGAAACCAAAAGCTATCCCCTATTAGAGTATGTGTATCCTGGGCCACAAACGGAAGCTGTGAACAAATCTTTTTCAGTCCGAATGGATCGTTTAGATCGTATGGCACAAGTAGGATTTGTTGTGATTACATTAGGGAATAGAGGAGGGCATCCAAGCCGTTCAAAATGGTATCATAATTATGGCTATGGCAATTTAAGAGATTATGGATTAGCCGATAAAAAATATGTTGCTGAACAACTTGCTGACCAACATCCATATATTGATATTAATCGGATTGGTATTTATGGTCATTCTGGTGGCGGATTTATGTCTACAGCGGCTATTTTAGTTTATCCTGACTTTTTTAAAGCAGCAGTCTCTTCAGCAGGGAACCATGATAATTCAATGTATAATAGTTGGTGGAGTGAAACACATCATGGTGTATTAGAAGAAAAAGATGCCGACGGCAAAATCAAGTTTAAATATACCATTGAAAAAAATCAGTCCTTGGCAAGTAATTTAAAAGGGAAGCTCATGTTGATTACTGGGGATGTAGACAACAACGTGCATCCTGGTTCAACTATTAGAATGGCTAATGCCTTGATTAAAGCACACAAACGCTTTGATTTTATGTTAATGCCAGGACAACGTCATGGTTTTGGAAGTATGACTGAGTATTCATTTTGGTTGAGAGCAGACCATTTTAGTAAACATTTATTAGGGAAAGAAGCCACTAATGTTGATATCACTGAAATGAATAGAGATAAACCGAAAGGGAATTAAGAACAGATTAAAAAACAAAAAACCGCGCTAGTTCCTTAGAAATGTTGGAAGCTAGCGCGGTTTTTTGTTTTATTTTAAGAAATTCTATTGCTTTGAATTCAACTTCATCAGGAATTGTTTCTTTTCATCTGCTAACATATCATGAAAGTCAGCCCTTAAATTTGAATGTGGAAAAGAAATAGTTGGTGGTTCTACTTCTAAGAACGAAGCCAATGGATCCCAACCTTCTTTTACATTATATTCTAATAGCTTTTCAGAAGGAACCATTTCCCTAACTTCGGCATTATGTTGCTCATATCGCCCAATCATATAGGCTTTATCATTTTGTCGCCCTTCAAAAACTTCGCCCCAAATTAGTTGACGCATCCGTATGAAATTTTCATTGCGTTGCTTTTCGGCTTTTGAAATTTCGTCATTGCTACTACCTTTAGCCGTAGAGATCACTGTTGACCTCACACTCTCATACCAACTATTTGAATCACGAACAGTTAAAACAACTTTCGCTTCAGGATAACAAGTCATGAGTTCTTTATAAAACAGGCTCCCTGGAAAATCTACAATCGATTGATGTTCATTAAGTAGTGAGTTCCAATCATTATTTTCTTTTCTAAATTTCTCTTCCCAAAAATCAATGGTAGAATTGTCCCTAACAAAATCAATCATATGATAACAAGGTCCAAAACCTAATTCTTCAATAGCCCTTTTTAAAGACATTGTACCTGTACGTGGAAATCCTGCTCCTATTAGTTTAATCGACATATTCATTAATATTAAACAATTTAAACATCCAAAATATAATTTAATCAAAAACCACACGATCCTTAATTTAAACAAGAACCAGTGTGGTTTTTTTAATAATACTATTTTAAAAGAACTAGTTCTTTTCTTTAACTTCCTTGGAAATTTTCTTCACTACTTTTTTCTTTCCTTCCATCTTTATATCAGCATCATCTAATGCCTCTATTTGTGCTTTAACCTCTTCTTCTGTGCCTTCAAACACTTTATCTACAGTAGTCACTTCACCATCTTTAGTAGTGGTTGTTGTAACTACAGCTTTTACAGTACCATCAGCATTCTTTTCTTGATTTACATTAATTTCTTTTGTAATATGATCGCCTTGCAATTTACCTGCTTCATCAGAAAACATGGCCATATCTCCTTTGATTACATGTTTCTTACCATCTTCATCAATCCAAATCTTTTCATTTTCTTCAACATTAGCAGTACCGTCAGTTGACAAGGCAATACTCGGTGCAATTACTAAGGCTACAACGGACATTAACTTCAATAAGATATTTAATGATGGTCCAGAAGTATCTTTAAATGGATCTCCTACTGTATCTCCAACAACCGCAGCTTTATGCTCATCTGTTCCTTTTCTACCTTCTTCTTCAATAGTTTTCTTAGCATTATCCCAAGCACCACCAGCATTAGACTGGAAGATTGCCATAAGAACACCACAAGTAGTAACACCTGCAAGAAGACCTCCTAACATTTCAGCTCCTCCAATAAATCCAACAGCAACAGGGACAACTATTGCTAATAGCCCAGGTAATACCATTTCTCTAATTGATGCTTTTGTAGAAATATCAATACATTTACCATAATCAGCAACACCATCAGCAGCATCAAATATTTTTCTATCAGCATCAGATGCCTTAGACATATCAGAATCATACTTACGCATTACAGCTAAAGCTGCTTTTAATTGAGGTATATCTCTAAACTGACGACGAACTTCTTCAATCATTGCCATTGCAGCACGACCTACAGCGTTCATAGATAAAGCAGAGAATACAAATGGCAACATCCCTCCTACTAATAATCCCGCCATAATTTTAGGTTGAGAAACATCAATTGAAGTTACTCCTGCTGTTTTCATAAATGCAGCAAATAATGCCAATGCAGTTAATGCCGCAGAAGCAATTGCAAATCCTTTACCAACAGCAGCAGTTGTATTACCTACAGCATCTAATTTATCAGTTCGTTTACGAACTTCACTTGGTAATTCAGCCATTTCAGCAATACCACCAGCATTGTCACAAATAGGACCATAAGCATCTACCGCTAATTGAATTCCTGTATTTGCTAACATCCCTACTGCAGCAATTGCAATACCATATAATCCTGCAAAATGATGCGACACCATAATAGCAGCCGCAATCAAAAGAATTGGGATCATTGTTGACATCATACCAACACCTAAACCAGCAATAATATTTGTAGCTGCTCCTGTTTCTGATTGTTTAACAATTGACATTACAGGTTTTTTACCTGTAGCTGTATAATATTCGGTTATTTTACCAACACCCAATCCGGCTACTAACCCTGCAATTGTTGCCCAAAATACACCCATTGCTCCAAAAGGAAGTCCTTCTAAAGATTCAGGGATTAATGCATTTATAATAAAATAAGACGCCACAACCATTAAACCTGCAGAACCAAATTCTCCAATATTTAATGCTGTTTGTGGATTCCCTCCATCTTTTACTTTAACAAAGAATGTTCCTACTATAGACATTACGATACCTACAGCACCAAGTACTAAAGGCAAGTACACGGCTCCTAAGCCATTGAAGTCAGGAGTTAGTATAAAAGCACCTAAAACCATTGTACCAATAATAGAACCAACATACGATTCAAATAAATCGGCTCCCATTCCAGCAACATCACCAACATTATCACCAACATTATCAGCGATAGTCGCAGGGTTTAATGGATGATCTTCTGGAATACCAGCTTCAACTTTACCAACAAGATCAGCACCAACATCGGCTGCCTTTGTATAAATTCCTCCACCAACACGTGCAAATAAGGCAATAGATGAAGCTCCTAATGAAAATCCTGATAATACATTCAATACCATCGATAAATTATCGGCTCCAGCCCACATTTCCTGATAGATCATGAATAAGCCACTCAGTCCTAAAATACCTAAACCTACAACGCCTAAGCCCATTACGGCACCTCCAGCAAAAGCAACTTCTAATGCTTTTCCTAATGATGTTCTTGCAGCTTGTGTTGTTCTTACATTTGCTTTCGTTGCAACCTTCATTCCTATAAATCCTGCTAATGCAGAACATATAGCACCAATAATAAATGATACTGCTACCATTCCGTTAGAACCTTCTTCTGAAGCACCTTTAAAGTATAATAAAATTGCTACTGCAACCACAAAAATGGCTAAAACCTTGTATTCAGCTTTTAAAAATGACATTGCTCCATCGGCAATATTCTTGGCAATACGTGACATTTTTTCATCTCCTTGTTCTTGTTTTGAAACCCATCCGCTTTTTATAAAGACAAAAATCAGGGCTAACACACCAAAAAGAGGGAGAAATTTTACTAATAATTCCATTCGTTAGTTATTTATTTAGTTATTTTTTGAATGCGCTAAAAATAACAAAATATGGTAGATAAAAAAAGCCACTTTCTATTTATTAAA
>CAJXVU010000069.1 GCA_913062555.1 uncultured Bacteroidota bacterium | reverse complement strand
GCGTTTAAATTCTGGCAATTCGTCTAAAAACAACACACCGTTATGTGCAAGTGAGATTTCTCCAGGCTGTGGGTACTGCCCTCCTCCTACTAAGGCCACATCAGAGATGGTGTGATGTGGCCTTCGGAAAGGTCTTGAAGTCATTATTCCTCCCTTGTTCATAGTTCGTCCAGCTACACTATGAATTTTAGTCGTCTCTAGGGATTCACTTAAACTCATGGGTGGTAGAATACTAGGTAGTCTCTTAGCAAGCATTGTTTTTCCAGAACCCGGAGGTCCAATCAAGATAATATTATGTCCGCCAGCCGCGGCTATTTCCATACAACGCTTAATCGATTCTTGTCCTTTCACATCCGAAAAATCAAATTCGGGATTTTCTAAATGCTCATAAAACTCGGCTTCCATGTCCACAATGGTTTCTTCAAGTTCCATTTCCCCGCTAATATAATTGATCACTTCTATAATGCTTTCCACCCCATAAACTTGCAAACCTTCAACAATAGCCGCCTCCTTTGCGTTTTGCTTCGGAAGAATAAACCCTTTAAAACCTTCCTCCATTGCTTTTATAGCTATAGGTAAAGCCCCTCTTATAGGTTGTAAACTTCCATCCAAAGAAAGTTCTCCCATGATAACATAGTCGCTTAATAGGTGTTTTTCTTTTATCTGATTTGCCGCAATCAGAATTCCCATGGCCAAAGTGAGGTCATAGGCAGAACCTTCCTTCCGGAGGTCGGCAGGAGACATATTCAAAATTAATTTCTTTCCAGGAATTCTATAGCCATTATTCTGAAGCGCTGCAGCAATGCGATAATTGCTCTCTTTAATTGCATTGTCTGGAAGTCCTACCAAGTGGTAGCCAACTCCAATATCGACATTTACCTCTACTGTTATTGTGGTAGCCTCAACACCGAAAACGGCACTCCCATATACTTTAGTAAGCATATCTTAATTCTAATATAAAGGAGGGAGTTGGCCTTGGAGAGACTAAAGTACGAAAAATATGATTAGGATGGTTAAATGAATTAATCTTCCTACAATCAATAATTATCCTAGCCCTCAGGGGGTGTAAAATTTTGACCAACCATATAAATTCTAATCTTTACCAAGGATTCTGGTTTGCAACACTTATCTCTCTCAAATCTCCCAAGAGTTGTCTTATCCAAACCGATCTCAGAAGCAATTTTTGATAGCGCTAAGCCCTTTTTAATTCGATGAGCATACATTCTCTGGGAGTCTTTTCATCGGTATTGAACGTTTTAGGAATGTGGCATAAAAACAAATATGCTTTATATAATACATAGATGGTATTATCTCTATTACCGACCTCCAATTCGTTGAAGAAACCTCGATATGTACCTACGAAGTAATCCACCTCCCATTGGGTCATGCCTCTGTGTAATCGTTCCGTTCGCACTTCATCTCCAACGGTGATAATCTTCGTTGGGTATAGTCCATGTGACCCATTTGCCGTCTTTTTCAAAGAAGGACTGCTAGGCAGTATATAGTTAAGGGTTATGTTTACTTCTTGCTCTGATACCACTATCTTTTCAGTAATGATTTCTATGATATTACGCTTTTGTTGTTTGGTAAGCTTGTCCCAGTTTTTATACAATTAGCGAGCTTCTTCAATAATATATCCACTTGATTTGAATTGGTCTTTGAGTGCATATATCTCACCTTCAATCTGTGGAATTTTGCGTTTTAATTGCTGAACTTGAGTATTTGGTTTGTTATAATATTCATCAAAGCGTTCGGTTCCAATTTCTCTATTTGTGATTTAATGTTTTCAACCTCTTGTTCCTTATCACGAATAATAGCATGCGTTCCGTCAAAGTGGCGATTAACTTCATCTTCTGAAATTATGACCTCAGTAAGTTGCTCTTTGAAAATGGCTTCGATATCTTCTATATGAATTTTACGTTTACACTTTTTGCAGGTGTATTTTGGATTACTTGATGGTACATACATTCCTCCTCCACATTCACAAAACAAATAGCTGGTAAAGAGATGTACCTTTTTATTCAATGGTTGTATTTTCTCTTTTTCTTGCTTTTGTATAATGGAGTTTACTTCATCCCAAACTTCATCAGATACAATACGTGGTGCTTCATGGATATACCATTCCTCTTTGTCTCTCATTATGGTTCTACCATTCTCGTCTATTTTAGTGCAATGTGAACGCCGTATTCCCTTTGTTGTTGGGTCTTGAAGTAATCGCTTTACGGTTGTCCAGAAAACAAGCTTTTTCTTTTAGTACGATATCCTTTATCGTTTAAAATGTTGGCAACTGTAGCATGGCGTTTATGTTCCAAGAATAAATCAAACATCATTTTTCTAATTGGTGCTTCGTGTTCATCAAGTTCCATATCATCTTTACCCACACGTTTGTAACCAAATGGAATACCTCCCATGACTTTTCCCATCTTTGCCCTAACTTCAACTGATTATTTAATACGCTCTACAATGTTTTCTCGTTCCCATTGGCTCATAGCTGAAATGATGGTGTAGAAAAATCTACCTGAAGGTGAGTTTGTATCAATGGATTCTACAAGTGAGACTAAATCTGCATTATGCTTTTGAAAATGGTCTGAAAATTCAAGCAGTTCTTTTATGTTTCGAGCAAGGCGAGATATTTTTGAGAAAATAAGAGCTTCAATGTGCCCGCTTCGAATATCACGCATCATACGTTGCGCTTCATTATGCGATATGACACTTTTACCACTAAAACCCTTAAACTTCTAAAATTTCCCATTCAACTACACTTAACTAGGATCTGTCGAAATAAATCATATGAAAATAGTAATAGATGTAAGTTTATGACATAAAAATTTAATAATATGAAAATAGCAATTATTGGAAGCGGATACGTTGGATTAGTTACTGGAGCTTGCTTTTCAGAAGCAGGGATTAGTACTGTATGTGTCGATCTTGACCTGAAGAAAATTGATAATCTTAATAAAGGGATTATTCCAATTTATAAACCAGGCTTAGAGGATATGATAAGCCGTAATGTAAAAAAAGGGCGATTAAATTTTACTACACCTTTAGCCTCTGCAATAAAGGAACCAGAAGTTGTCTTTATTACAGTAGGGACCCCACCTAACGAAGACGGTAGTGCAGATCTAAAACATATTATTGCAGTTTCGTGAGATTGTGGGAAACATATGGATGAATATAAACTTGTGGTTACTAAAAGTACAGTACCTGTTGGGACCTCATTAAAAGTAAAAAATGTAATAAGGGAAGAGCTTAACAAAAGAAATGTAACTATTGATTTTGATGTCGCCTCAAATCCTGAATTTCTAAAAGCGGGGGCAGCGATTGATGATTTTTTAAGGCTAGACAGAATAGTTTTAGGAACAGAAAGCTCAGTTAAATAGGTTATATAAGCCCTTTACCCTCTGATGATCCCTTGATTAGAAAGCCAGATATCTCTCTAGCTAAAAAAGAACTTGATTGGGAACCAAAAATAAGCCTTGATAAAGGTTTGGAAAAGACAATAGATTTTTTCAAAAGGGGCCTTTTTAATTAAAAAGTAAAAACCAAAAAAATCAAAGAAATGAAGAAAAAAATACTAGTTGTAGATGACGAGCAATCAATTTGTGAATTATTGAATTTTTTTTTAAAACAACACTATGATGTGACAACTAAAAGCTCGGGATTAAAAGCATTGAATTGGCTTGAAAATAATCTACCTGACCTTATAATAAGTGATATCCAAATGAATAAAATGAGTGGGTTCGAATTCTTAAAGGAAGTGAGATTAATGGGATATACGAAACATACCCCCATCATTATGTTATCGGGAAGGACAGAGAGTAAAGAACGAGTAAAATGTTATCGATTGGGGGCTCAAGATTACTTGACAAAACCATTTAACCCTGAGGAGTTAGAAGAAGTGGTAAAGAAAAACCTAAACCCACTTAATTACACTAGTAGCTGGTAATTCAAAAAGAGTAAAAAAACGGCTCTATGTTGTTTGTAGTGGGTAGTAGAATTAGTTTTTATGATAATGGTTGGCTTAACTCAAAATATGAATAAGAGTTTTAGGGGTAATTTTATAATGCATACTAATCAAACTGAACTGTGTTAATTATAGGCTATTACTGGGCTTGTTGAACTGGAAATCATCATTTAGTTTTAGTAATATCATAAAACCAATACGTTCCAGTCTTTAGTTACCTGCTCAAATCAATATAGAACCAAAAAAACAAATTAATTAAAAGGACAAAGCCATGAAAATACTTTATGTAGGGAGTTCTCCAAAAATTTATACACAATGTGCGATTGAAAATAATGTTTCAATTATTTCTGTATCGAATGGCAAAGAAGCTGTGAGAACCCTTAAAATCAGGAATGATATCAAGGTTATAATAAGTAATTACAATTTAGCAGATAGTACTGGGATGTTACTATTTGATAGCATAAACAATTCCCAATCCCTACCTGAAATTCCTTTTATATTAATAGCTGAAGAATTTATTAAAGACGTTTTTGAAAAATCATTCAATAAAGGGATTAGTGATTATTTTGTTTCATCTACAACAGCTGTTGATCACATCATTAAAAAAGCAATTTCATTAAACAATTCAAAGGAAAACAATACAAAAGTAATTAAACATGATAAACAAGAAGTAGGATATAAATTTCCCGTTTCAAAAAGAATATTTGACATTCTTTTCGCTTCTACAATTCTACTTTTCATATCTCCTTTATTATTATTAATGATGCTGGCAATACGGCTTGAGTCTAAAGGGAAAGTCTATTACATTGCAAAAAGAGTTGGTCGAAAAACATTTGATTTTTACAAGTTGCGATCAATGAGATCAGGTTCTGATAAACTATTAAATGCATTAGCTAAACAAAAAAATCAATACAACTCTGAAAAAGTTGAAACTACTGTAAACTTTGAAAAAAAGTGCCCTAGGTGCAGCCGCTTACCCTTTGTTGATTCTTGTTCTCCCATTCTTTATATAGGTCTAAACAAAATCTGTGATTATTGGTACAACTATCAAAAAAAAGCAATTCAAAAAAGCAATTCCACATTTGTCAAAATAGTAGAAGACCCAAGAATTACAAGAATAGGAAAGTTTATCAGAAATACTAGTATTGACGAGTTACCCCAATTGATCAATGTCTTAAAAGGAGATATGTCTATAGTGGGCAATCGTCCTCTTCCGTTATATGAAGCAGAGTTGCTAACTGATGATGAACGGTCTAATCGATTTTTAGCCCCTGCAGGAATAACGGGCCTTTGGCAAGTTGAATTGAGAGGTAAAAGCGGGAATATGTCTGAAGAGGAACGAATTCAATTAGACAATAGATATGCATTTTTTTTTACAGGCAACAAGTATTCACTTTGGCTTGATATAAAAATAATTTTAAGAACAATACCGGCATTAGTACAAAAAAGCGCGGTTTAAGTCAAAAAAATAAAAATGAAAAAGATATTTAAAATAGCAACTACTTTATTCTTATTCAGCGGGATCTTTTTTTATGCTAAAGCACAAAACGGTATTAATAATACTATTAAAACAGAATCTGTAAGATTATTGATTCCTTCTTTAAAAACATTAATAGACTCAGCACTTGTAAATAATGGAATGCTAAACTATAGAAAACTTGAAATGAACGCCAAGGAACATAATCTAAAAGGCAAGCGAAAAGAATGGACTAGAAATTTTGGTTTACAGGCTGACACAAGATATGGAACCTTTGATAATCTTTCTGCAAATGTTAGCGAAACTACAAGCACTACTTTATCTAGTCATACACAACAGCTGAACTATAATATTGGTTTGTATTTAAAAATTCCTGTCTTCGATATTATAAACCGGAAATCTCTAAAAAAGAAAGCAAAAACAGAATTAGCACAGGCCAAAAGCCTAGTAAAATTTCAAGAAGACAAGTTAAAAGAAATAGTGATAAGATATTATGAAGATTTAGTATTAAGACAAAATCTACTTGAAATACATGCTAATAATATAGCAGATGCTAGAGTAAATATGGAAATGGTAGAAAAAAAATTCAGAAATGGGTTAATCCCTATTTATGAATATATAAGAATTTCGGATATAACATCAAGGATTACATCAGAGTATGAGACAGCTAAATCGGATTTGTTACTATCAAAAAAACTATTAGAAAATATAACAGGAGTAAACATAAATTAAATTAGAAATCAAAAAAGAATGAAACTTGTAGAATTCATAAAGTTATTATTAAGGTACAAAATTGCGTTTATCGTAATTCCTTTTTTTACTGGTTTATTGGCAATTGTATTAACCCATAATCCTAAACATAGTTATTACTCACAAACTATGCTCTATACTGGTTTGGCATCAGGGTCATCGATAGAAATGGATAAGTCTTTTAACTATTTTGCCACAAACATTGCATTTGATAATCTAATCAACATAATTAAATCTAGAGAAACTCAAGAGGAGGTTGCCATAAGGTTGTTGAGTAAACACTTACTTCTTACAAAAGTTAACGATAAGTATTTATCTGATGATTCGTATAAAAAACTAAAAGAGGTTGTTCCAAATGAAATATATAAATACGTTGTCAAATCTGATTTGAACACTAGTAAACCAAATGACACTTTAAATAATGATTACGAACAGACAGTGGCCAATCTTATGGCTTTAATGAAAAGCGATAATAGCAACTTCATTTATTCTTTATTAAATTTTGAACAACCTTATTACTCTTTAGAAGCTATTTCGAAAGTTAAAGCAGAGCGGTTGTCTACAAGTGATTTAGTAAAATTAAGCTATGAGACAGAAGACCCTGGAATATGCCAACAAACCCTTGCCATATTTAATGAGGTATGCATTAGAAAATATAAGAACCTTAAGGAAAGCGGATCTGATATCGTTGTTCAATATTTTGAATCTCAATTAACCCAATCGGAAAATAAGCTAAAAGAAATTGAGCAAAAATTATTAAGGTTCAATCAGGATAATAGTATCATAAATTATTATGAGCAAAGTAGGGCTATTGCAATTGTTAAGGAAGATATGGATGTTGAATACAACAAGAAAAAAGCTGAATTAGCGGGTTCAGAGGCATCTGCAAAAAAATTAGAACAAAAGCTTGAAATTCAGGAATTGGTACAAGAAAAAAGCAATCGAATTCTCGAAAACAAAAAGCGATTAGGAGAACTAAACTACCAGATTGCCATTTTTGAAGCTAAATCTTCAGATCATGAGAATATTGAAGAATTGAAAAAACAAGTTTCCGAGCTACAAATAGAGATTAAGACAAGTGTAAACCAGCTATATAAATTCCAAAATTCCGTAGAAGGTGTGCCTATTGATAAAGTCATTCCAGAATGGGTAAACAAGGTTGTAGAGGCAGAAGATTTAAAAGCTAAGCTTGAAGTAATGGAGAGTCAAAACATAGATTTTCTTCAACAATATGCGGCGTATGCTCCTGCAGGAGCTAATTTAAAGCGTATAGAAAGAGAAATTGAAATAGCGGAACAAGAATATCTTGAAATTCTTCATGGTCTTAATTTGTCGAAAATAAAGTTTCAAGACACGCAATTATCAAGTAACCTTAAGGCTGTTGATGCTCCATACTTTCCATTAAAACCAATTCCATCAAAAAGGAAGATTATAATTATAGCTATAATATTAGTGAGTGTGATTCTACTATTAGCTACAATATTGTTTATAGAGTTTTTTGATAATACACTTAAAAACATAAGTGTTGCTTCAGGTAAACTAAATATACCAGCTTTAGGAATGCTTCCAAAAATATTTAAAGCAAATAGCAATTATGATTTAAATAAAGTTCAGGATAGACTCATGGAGCTTTTAATGCAAAACCTTAATCATAAGCTTAAATGTCAGGAGGCTTCTAAAGCATCAAAGGTAATAACCATATTAAGTACAAGAAAAGAGGAAGGAAAAACAGTCATAGTTGGCAATATGGCTAAAAAATTAAAAGAGGCTGGAAAATCTGTTTTGGTGTTAAATCATTCTAAGACAGAGAAACAAAAAATAGACTCTTCTAAATTCCCTCTTTTATATAGAATATTAGGTTTTCAGGATCCAAGGAATGATTATAGTCAACCATTTTTAGCAAATTTAACGGAATATTTAACTCCGTCTGAACACCAAATTTATGAATTAGATAAATCCTATATAAATGCAAAAAACCCTAAAGATTTAAACATTAAACCTTCTGAAGAATTAAATCAAAACCCAGATTATTTAATAATTGAATTGCCAAATATTTTGGAAACAAACTATCCAGCGGGTTTGATAGCAAATTCTGACATGACACTTTTAGTTTGCCGTTCAAATAGGCTTTGGTCAAAAGCAGATAAAAATATATTAAAGAACATAAATGAACTTACAGAAAACAAACTTCAATTCGTAATTAATGGAGTAGAAATTAATGAAGTTGAAACACTTTTTGGGGAACTCCCAAGAAAGAGATCAAAGGCTAGAAGAAAAATAAAAGATATCCTTTCGTTCCAGTTTAACTCAAAAAGACAAATTTAAATATGTACCAATTAATAGTAAAAATAATAAGAGAAGACAACTTCCTTTCGTTCTCAGGGAACCTTTTAATAGCTGTATTAGGTTTTGGAGGGTTTGCTATCCTTACCAGAGTTTTAAGTACTGAAGAATTTGCGCAATGGATACTGTTTATCTCTGGAGGATCCTTAGTTGAAATGCTAAGGTTTGGAATTACTAATAATGGGTTAGTTAGATTCCTATCTGGAGCCTCCGAAGATAATAGAGATCAACTAATAGGGTCTAATGTACTTATAAGCCTTATTGCTACTTCTATAATCGTTCTAATACTTATTGGGATAAAACTAATATTTAATGAAAGCATTAGTAATTCTGGTTATGTTCTTTTTTTTACTTGGTATCCCGTATTGGCCTTTTTAAATCTTCCTTGGAATAATGCATTAGTTGTATTGCAAGCCAAAATGGAATATGGAAAAATACTGTTTATTAAAGCGATAAACAGCGGGTTGTTCTTTTTGTTTTTAGTAATAAACATCATTTCATTTAAACTCTCTGTAATAGAGCTGGTATGGGTGTTCTTAACGGTTAATTTAATTACTTCTTTGGCCTGTATTATGAAAACGTGGGATGGTTTAAGTTTCATTAAAAAGGCCAGTAAATCAACAAACAAAATGCTATTAAACTTTGGCAAATACAGCACTTTTACACTAATGGGAACCAACTTGTTAAGAAATGCAGACATACTTATACTTAGCATAAGTCCATTTGGGAATGCAGCTGTTGCGCTATATAGTATTCCTTTAAAGTTAACAGAATTACAACAAATTCCATTAAGAAGTTTTGCAGCGACAGCATTCCCTAAAATGTCAAAAGCTAGTTTAAATGGAAATAAAGAAGAAGTACAAAACCTGTTCTATACTTATTCGGGAGCTTTAACTTATTTATTCTTATTTATATCTATTATCACATTTATTTTTGCCGAAGAATTTGTCATTCTAATTTCTGGCTATCAATACTTAAACTTAGAATCTACAGGCTTTAACATTATAGCACTTGTTAGAATTCTTTCTGTGTATGGATTGATCTTGCCTATAGATCGAATGACAGGAATAGGGTTAGACAGTATAAACAAACCAAATATTAATGCGTTCAAAGTTATTGTAATGTTGGCAACCAATATTATAGGTGACCTAATAGCTATTTATGTCTTTGAATCACTTGAAATGGTAGCTGTTTCAACAATAGCTTTTACTGGTGTAGGAATAGGATTAGGATGGTATTATCTTAATAATGAAATAGATATTCATTCTATTGAGATTATAAAAAAGGGCAATAAATTCTATAAGACACTATGGAATCAATCTTATGCACTTACTCATAACCTTAAGCTTTTTAAAAATTAATGATGCTATTATTTAAAAAACATATGAACCCTTTTGAGACCAATTCTGGTGCTGCTAGATTGGCAAATCTGAATATTTTTATTCCATTAATTAGTATAATAACCCTAACGACTTTAGTTATTGTTAGAAATGGAGTTTTTGGATTTATATTGTGCTTGGCAACTTTTTTATTAATAGCACTTATTTATGTAATTTTTAAAAATCCAAAATCTGGGATTTTATTATTAATCATTCTAGGGTTCTTTGTAACGGGTGCTGCAAGGTATGTACCAGCACCTTGGGGTTTATCTATTGACGCATTACTTGTTTTAATTTATATCGCATTATTTTTTAAAGGATTTGCAAAAAGAATACCATGGAATAAAGCTAAATCAAGCCTTACTATACTAACAACTATTTGGATGGCTTACATCCTTCTTCAAGTTGTTAATCCAGAAGCGAAAAGTGGAGAGGCTTGGCTATATGCAATGCGGGGGGTAGCATTATACCAATGGCTTATAATCCCAGTATTATTTTTACTATTTAATAAACCTAAAGATTTACATACGTTTTTTATTATTTGGGGCATTCTTTCTTTACTTGGAACGCTAAAAGGTATTCAGCAATTTCATTTTGGTTTAGATTCTTTTGAACAAAGATGGTTAGACGAAGGAGGGGCAATAACTCATATACTCTTTGGTAAATTAAGAATCTTCTCTTTTTATTCAGATGCAGGACAATTTGGTGCTTCTCAGGCACAAGCTGGAATTGTATTTAGCATTTTAGCATTATTTAAAAGGTTTAAAATTAAACTTAAAGCTTTTTTTATACTTGTTGCATTAGCTGGTTTATTTGGGATGGTAATTTCAGGAACAAGAGGTGCTTTAGCTGTACCATTTATTGGAGGCTTTATGTATTTAATTCTTAGAAAGAACCTTAAAGTTCTTTTGATAGGAGTATCCTTTGGTATAGCAACTTACTTCTTCTTTGCGCACACAACAATAGGTCAAGGTAATGCTGAGATTAGACGCATGCGAACGGCATTCGACCCTAATGAAGCTTCATTACAAATACGGTTCTTAAATCAGCAAAAATTAAAAGGATATCTCGCTTCTCGCCCTTTTGGTGGTGGCGTTGGAGCGACTGGGAATTGGGGGCAAAGATTTACTCCAAACACTTTTTTAGCAAATACAGCTACTGATAGTTGGTATGTAACAATATGGTCAGATACTGGAGTGGTTGGTATTGTCTTTTACCTTTTTATGATATTTTTTATCCTTATAACAGGAATGTATAATGTCATGTTTAAATTAAAAGACGAGTTACTTAAAGTACAAATTATTGCATTAACGTGTGGGATGGCAGGGATTATGGCTGCTTCTTACGGGAATGGTGTTTTTGGACAAATGCCAACCGGTATAATTATATATGTGAGCATGGTTTTTATGTTTATTTCACCGCAAATGGACAAGAAGAAACAAAATTCAAATCAATTATTAACTCTTTAAATTAATTAATATGAACTATAGAAGTATCTGTGATTTAAATAATACCTTATTAAAGAACCTTCATTTGATTCCTCGAGACATCGATCTAATAGTTGGAGTTCCTAGAAGTGGAATGCTACCAGCAAATCTATTAGCACTATATCTCAATTTGCCTTATACAGATATTCATTCGTTTATGAATGGATACATATACAATTCTGGAACTAGGAAACAGTTCTTTCTCGAATCTGAAATAAAAAAAATACTTGTGGTTGATGATAGTATAGCATCTGGCTCTGCTATTAAAAATTGTAAGAAAGAACTTAAACAATTTGAGCATAAATTCAACATAAAATTCTGTGCCGTTTATTTTACGCCAGAAAATGAAAATTTAGCGGATTATACATTAGAAGCAGTTGCAACTCCAAGGTACTTTCAGTGGAATATATTTAACCATACTGGACTAGAAAAATCTTGTTTTGACATTGATGGAGTACTTTGTAAAGATCCTTTAGAAGAACAAAACGATGATGGATCAAAATATATTTCTTTTTTATTAAATGCAGCTCCTCTTTACATTCCAGGCTGTAAGATAGGCACAATAGTTACCTCTAGACTTGAAAAATACAGAAGGGAAACAGAAATTTGGTTAAAAGCCAATGGGGTTAAGTATAATAAATTAGTGATGCTTGATTTACCCAATATGAAAGCGAGACAAAAAGCAAATAACCATGCGGGCCATAAAGCACAAGAATATCAATCTAATACTTATAATTTGTTCGTTGAGAGCGATTTGGGACAAGCAATTGAAATAAATAAACAAACTAAAAAACCTGTGTTCTGTACCGAGAGTTTTGAAATGATTTATGAATATGAGTCATTAAGATACAATATTAAAAGTGGCAAGTATCTTCCTTTTTTGCGTCGTCTTGCATTAAAACTGAGAAACAAAATTATAAATCGAAAAAACCAATTACAACGAAATATTAGTAATACTATTTCTACTACCAGTAGCTAAAACATCAAAATAAGATTAAACAATTAATCTCAAAAAGTTATTTATGGAAA
>CAJXVU010000068.1 GCA_913062555.1 uncultured Bacteroidota bacterium | reverse complement strand
TTGATTGCATTAAGTTTAAATACAACAAACGAGAGAAAAAACAATAGAACTAAAATAACTAATGTTTTAAAAGAAATTCAAATTGATTTAGAAAAGGATATTAACCGTGCTACATTGATTTTAGATGATTATTTAATAATTGATTCTATTCAAGAATTAATACTTACCAAAAAATATACAGTTGAAGATTTTAAATCAGGAAGAGCTATAACACTAGGCGATTATTATGAAGACTTTGTAGTTCATACAAATGGTTTTGATAATCTAATGCTTCATTTAGAAAATTTACCTGAAAAGTATAAGCCATTACTATCAAGTCTCAACAATCTATATGAAATCAATAAAACTAACATAGATGTGAGTAATACAAGGATTCGTAAAACAGTGTATGATAATCTCACTTATTTATATAATAAACCTTGGGCTCGAGATTGGAAATTAGGAATTCCAAACAATGAAATGATTGAATATTTCCTAAACGATCCTCATTACGAAGGACATTTAATAAATTATTTGAATGATAGAAATAACCTTTTTAAGTTAAGCAATCAGTTTAAAATTGATGCTGTCAAGACTTATAAAGAAATTGCAATGCTGATAGCCACTAATGACAGTATTCCAAAAACCATAACTCTTAAAAACACTGACAGCATCAAAGAGAGCAAGCTAATCGGTACTTATAGTTTAAGAGATAATTTAGGGCAAATTGGGATTAAGAAAATTAAGGTCAGTCAATTAAAAAATCAACTTTACCTGGAAGGGGATGATGGTGGTAAATTCAAACAACATTGGCATAAAGATTTTATTTATTTTAATTACACATCCGTTTTTAATTTTAATAAACCTGATACATTAATAATGAAATATGATTTAATCAAAGGAATATTTGTGAGAGATAATAATAATCCTCAATAGCTAAATAATTGAAGAATAACAAAAGACTAAGAACGTATATAGTTCATTGTTAGTTCCAGACTCCCGTCCAGACCGCAAGATGGCGCCAAAGCTCCGAGAAATTGGAGCTTTTTTTGGCAATAAAGATTAGGTGTGTTGTTTTTTTGTTTTAGGGTGTCTCCTTATTCTTTCTAGATAAAATAAATCTTACGCCAATAGACACCGCTCTAGGTAAGCCAATAGGGGATATAATTTTATAAAAGAAATCCCGTTTGGTTCTGTTTTTTGTATTGGAATAGTCCATAATTGGCTAAGAACCAATTAAACACATTGTTTTTGTCATAGGTTTCTTTGTGTTTTATTTTGCTATATTTGAGTTTGAATAATTTTGAATTATAATAATATGAACAAAATACTACTTACATTATTCTTATTTCCAACATTAATTTTTGCTCAAACTCAAATAGGGTCTAATATTAATGGAGAAGCAGCTGAAGATCAAGCTGGGCATGCTGTTTCCATATCTTCAGATGGAAGTGTTATTGCTCTTGGAGCCAGATATAATGATGGAAATGGTTCTAATTCAGGGCATGTGCAAGTGTATGAGAATCAAGGAGGAGTTTGGACACAAATTGGTTCTGATATAAACGGTGAAGCTATTGATGATCAATCAGGTGCCAGTGTTTCGCTCTCTTCAAATGGTAATATTGTTGCTATTGGAGCCTTCGCAAATGACGCAAACGGAAACGCATCTGGCCATGTGAGAATTTATGAGAATATAGCAAGTGTATGGACACAGGTTGGACAAGATATTGACGGTCAAATTGCTGGAGATGGTTTAGGTTGGAGTGTGTCTTTATCTTCAAATGGGAGTATAGTTGCTACAAGATCAAATGGTGTAGATGGGGCAGGACTAGTGCGTGTGTATGAAAATATAGGAGGTGTTTGGACACAGATAGGTTCTGATATAAACGGAGAAGCCAGTATTGATCAGTTTGGAATAAGTGTTTCTATATCCTTAGATGGAAGTGTTATTGCTATTGGTGCTCAGGATAATGATGGAAATGGCTCAAATTCAGGTCATGCGAGAGTTTATGAGAATATAGGAGGTGTATGGACACAAATAGGCTCTGATATTGATGGTGAAGCCATTGATGATCAGTCTGGTGGCGTAGTTTCTTTATCCTCAAATGGTAAAATTGTCGCTATTGGAGCTATTGGTAATGATGGAAATGGCTCAAATTCAGGTCATGTGAGAGTTTATGAGAATATAGGTGGAGTATGGACTAAGATAGGTCAGGATATAGATGGAGAAGCTGCAGGAGATAGATCTGGATCAAATGTGTCACTGTCTTCAGATGGAACTATTCTTGCCGTAGGAGGTATATTTAATTTTGGAAATGCTGGTAATTCAGGTCATATCCGCATTTATAAAAATATAGGAGGTGTTTGGACTCAAAAAGGACAAGATATCGATGGACAAGGATCACTCGATTTACTATCAGATGTAGCATTATCTTCAGATGGAACAATATTAGTTACAGGTGCACGAAATAGTAGTAATAATGGAACTAGATCTGGTCATGTAAGTGTTTATGATTTAAGTATAGTCTTATCTTCAAATGATTTTGTGTTTTCACAATTCACATTATACCCGAATCCTACAAATACTCAATTTAGTATTCAAGTAAATGAAAGTTTGCAATTAGAAGTAATTAATATTTATAATAACCTTGGTCAGTTAATAAAAAAAACAATTAATAAAATTATAGATGTTTCTGCGTTTTCTAAAGGTGTTTATTTTGTGGAAATTATCACCAATAAAGGGAAAGCTTCCAAAAAAGTTGTTATAGATTAAAGTATTATTGACAAGTTAAAATCTCCCGTCCAGACCGCAAGATGGCGCCAATGCTCCGAGAAATTGGAGCTTTTTTTGGCAATAAAGATTAGTTGTTTTTTTTGATAGATGTTAAAGTCTATCAAGGGTTCAGTAATTGAATCGATGGAAAGCTTTCCTTTTTCGTAAGAAATTGGGATGCTTTTTTGTTTTAGGGAGGTTTCTAATTAATTCCTCCAATTGTCAATTTTGACAAGTTTTTCACCTATAAAAGGTGTACCCATAGGTGTACCTGTTTTCTTCAGAGGTGTACCATATTGATAATCAACAAAATTATATTTATAATGAAATGAAAAAATTAATCCTTGATTTATACAATTCACTACAATTTTAATACAGTTGACTACAGTTCATATTTTTAAGTGTAACCAAAAGCATACGTATAAAGTCATAGCAATAATTATCACACTTACAATCAAGAATGAAGTAATATTTATATATAATTGATATATCAATTATATTCATATCAAAAAAGTTTATAATGATTTCAAACCCAGTTCAAACAATTTTTTACACTATTGAGCAAACAATAAAGGAATACAGAAAATATGCACAAAAAAATATATCAAAACAAATTGAGGATATCACTCTTGACCAAGCATTAGTTTTAATGATTTTAAATTCAGAACCAGAGTTGACTCAAAAGGAAATAGCGAACTTCCTTTATAAGGATTATGCTTCTTTAACTCGAATGATTGAATTAATGGTAGAGAAAGGATATTTAACACGAGCAATTAACCATAAGGACAGAAGAAGATTTAAGCTTGAAATAACAAAGAAAGGGATGTTAGCTGTTGAAAAACTAAAGCCCATAATATTAGTAAATAGGGCAAATTCACTAAAAGGTATATCTCAAGACGAAATTAAAATACTGAGCAATTTATTAAATAAAATAATCAATAATTTATCTAAATAATAACATCATGAAATTAAAATATGAAGTAATAATAGTAATACTGTTTAATTCACTATTCCTCTTTAGTCAACAAAATAGCAGTTATCAATGGGAAAGCAAAATAGATAGCGTTATTAATAACTATGAAATTGAAAATGGTCCTGGCGGTGTTATTTCAGTTTCTAAAAGCAATAAAATATTGTATGCAAAAGCATTTGGATATTCAAATGTTGAAACAAAAAAGAACAATACATTAAATACTCTCTTTAGTATACAGTCTTGTTCAAAACAATTTACTGCAGCTAGTGTACTTAAATTGTCAAGTGAAGGGAAGATTGACTTAAATCAATCAATTCAATATTATATTCCTGAAATAAAAATCAAGAAACCTATTCCCGTATATTCATTGCTTACACACTCAAGCGGTATAAATGATTTTTCAGAAATAATGATTTTGGGAAGAGGAAGAGATGGAGTTTCAGATTATTCAAATGAAGATAGATTTAGTATAATATATAACCAAACTGAATTAGGTTTTAATCCACTTGAAGCTGATAATTATAGTAACACTAATTATGCCTTACTTGCAGATTTAGTGGAAAGAGTTAGTAAGCAAAAATTTCCTGATTATTTAAAAGAACATATTTTAGAACCATTGAATATGAATAGAAATGAAATTCAACTTGGTGAACTTTATACTTCTTCAAAAGTTGACATTGCAACAGGTTATAACAGACGAGGGAAGGGTGAGGTTAATTTCACTCCTGAAAAAGTAGGCCAAATTAATTATCAAGAAAAAAATATTTATGGAGAAAGTGGTATCAAGGCCAACATATATGGACTTGTTAAATGGATGTCAAATTATAAATTAGGCAAAGTAGATAATGAAAATTTACTAATTGATCAATTACTTCATAAGGACACTTTATCAAATGGAAAGTTAACTCGTAATGCTCGAGGTCTAGTAAGTGGAACTACTAATTCTGGTGTTAAATGGGTTCAACATACAGGCAGAAACTTAGGAGGTACATCAATTATGCTTTGGCTTCCACAATTTGATATTTCAATAATTTGTATTGTTAACACGGATGAGATTTGGTCACAGTCTATCACCAATGCATTTTTTAATGATATTGTATATTCTGTTGAAAATAAGAATTTTCTGGCTAAGCTTAATAATAGTAAAACTGAGAAATCAAAAGATAAGGATAATAAAAAAGTTGAGCCTAGTATAACGCCTCAACCAGAGGTGTCTATATCTTTAGATCAATTGAAGAAATTTGTTGGTTATTACCCAGCTGGTGCTGATGTTGGAGGTGTCATTCCTCCTTCTGGTGGCGTTGGTGTGAATAAAATAATTCTGAATGAAGGGAAGTTGCAATACATTGTATATAATGGATATACAATTGATTTAAAGCCTATAAGTACTACTACGCTTGAAGCGATAGGGTTAAATAGACCTATACAATTACGTTTTATAAATATTGATTCAAAAAAATCGAAGATTATTATTGTAGACCCTAGTAAGTCAAGTGAAGAAATAAGATATAGGGTTCCTGAATTAAGCCTTTCTGAAAAAAAAGTACTCTGTGGAAAATATAAATCCCCCAATGACACAAAATCAATTCCAATTGAAATTTTATTAGAAGAAGGAAAACTGTATATGCAATGGGGAATTTTGAAAAAGAGAACCCAACTTCATTATTTAGGTGATGACATATTGACTTCTTGGAAGAGTGGAACTTATGGCATGCAGTGTAATTTAATTATAAAAAGAAACTCTGTAGGTGAAATAACAGGCTTTACGTATGATGGACATAGAGCTTGGAATTTGTTTTTCAAGAAAGGTTGATGGTTCGTCATGACAGAGAATAATTTCATTATAATAAACCAAGCACAACAACGTGTATAATTAATTGCTAGTTCTAGTCTCCCGTCCAGACCGCAAGATGGCTCCAAAGCTCCGAGAAATTGGAGCTTTTTTTGGCAATAAAGATTAGGTGTGTTGTTTGATAGATGTTAAAGTCTATCAAGGGTTCAGTAGTTGAACCGATGGAAAGCTTTCCTTTTTCATAGAGGGGGGTGGTAATAAGGGTAATGGGAATATTTATTGGGTAGATTTCATTCAGATAAAAAAAGAACTTAAAGAGGATTTAAATAGCAACTAACAAAGAACTGAATTAAGAACTAATCTTGAAACCAATGTTATTAATATTGAAAATAACACATCTAATCAGGTAAAAAACGCATTACAAATATTTACAAATAAACGACGAAATAATCTTTTAGTCGTTTATTTTTATATATTTACCGGATATTAACCCAAATTACTAAAATCATGTTGCCTACATTACTCTTTAAAAAGAGTGCTTTAACCTTTTTTTTACTGCAATATACTATAGGATTATTTAAAAATTTCCGATTTCATCGTTGACATAAAAAATATGATCCTTGACTATACAGTTTATCTAAATCCAATAATAATAACTACTAAAACTATTTTCTATGAATCTAAATTACTTTAATCCTAAAAGAGAATTTTTAAACAACAGTTCAATAAGTATAGTTAAAATACGACCTAATAAATTATTTTCAACAATCTTTATTGCCTTATTCAGTATTATAGGTTTTAGCCAAACCACTATTTACGTAAACTCAAGCACAGGAGATGACACATCTGGTGATGGGAGTTCAGGAACACCATACAAAACATTTCATAAAGGATATACTAGTGCCTCTAGTGGAGACACCATTGATTTAACAGGAACATTCACATGGACAGATGCGGATGAAACGGGTGATGCTACAACAAGTGGTTATACCTTATCCAAAAACTTAACTATTCAAGGTCAGGGGTCTGGGAACAGCATTATTCAGGCACATAGCTCGGAAAACAGTGCTGATAGAAGAGTGCTGTCTATAGGTAACTCACAAACAGTTGTTGTTAAGGATTTAACAATAAGGCATGGAAATGTAACTAGTAATGGAAAAGGTGGAGGTGTTTCTATGGGGTATTCTGGAAATTTGACGATGACTAATTGTATCATTGAAAAAAACCATATTTATGCAACAAGTACTGATACCAGGTACTATGGAGGTGGCGGTATAGGTGTTGGGAATATATCAACGGGTAGCCTTACCTTAGATAAATGTCTAGTTCAAAATAATTCCAGTACTGGCGTTAGTGGAGGAAATGGTGGTGGTATGCATATATCAATGGGTGATACAAACTCAGGTGAAGTAACTATTACCAATTCTACGTTTAGTAATAATACTGCAAGTTCTGGTACGGCAATATCTGGAAGGTCACCTAGAATTAAAATTACAAATACAACAATATCTGGCAATACTGGGGGAACGGCGGTATCTTTCGGTTCTGGTAGTAGCACTTATAAGGAATATGCATATTTAACAAATGTAACAATTGCATACAATTCTCTTGGTACAAGTGGATATGGTATCGCTGCATCCATGACTGGCGGGACTTCTTATTCACCCAACAACGGGGTAATACTAAAAAACACCATAATTGCACAAAATAAAACAACAGGCAATATTCAAAGAGATTACACAGGAGCTTCATTAACCACCAATAATGGGTACAATTTGGTTGAAGTTCAAAATGGGTCTACTTTTACAAATGGAGTAAATGGTTGTATCGTGGGGATTCAAAGTAATTTAAACTTAAGCTCTACCCTTGCAGACAACAGTACACTAAATGGTACGCAAACGTTAGCATTATCAACGGGAAGTATAGCAATTAACGCAGGGAATATCACTGTAAATGGCACCGTTTCTGTGCCTTCTGAAGATCAAAGAGGGTTTGCTAGAGCCGGGTTAACTGAGATTGGTTCATTTGAATATGATGGAACATTAGGAGCTGAAGTAATGGCCCCCTCACTTGACTTTTATGCATATCCAAATCCAACAAAAGGGATACTGTATATAAAAGGAGATATTAACAAGTTAATAAATGTAGAGATATTTTCTACTACTGGTCAACATATAATGGATATTAAAGAAGATTTTGGAAGAATTAATATTTCTAATTTATTGCCTGCTTTATACTTTGTAAAAATTAAAACTGAAAATGCTACTTCTACTTTTAAAATAATGAAGGAGTAAAAAATATTTAAGAAGTAATCTACTTTGCTAAATTATTTTTTTTGGAATATAATATATATAAACAGGTTCTAGAGTCCCGTCCAGACCGCAAAATTGCTAAAAGCTCCGAGAAATTGGAGCTTTTTTTGGCAATAAATTTTAGTTGTGTTGTTTGATAGATGTTAAAGTCTATCAAGGGTATAGCAGTTGAACCGATGGAAAGCTTTCCTTTTTCGAGATATCGAAATTGGGATGCTTTTTTGTTTTAAGACGTATCTTTTTTATTTCTACAGGTTATGAATCCAATTTTATTATTAAATCGGTGATAAGGAATTATAAATGTTTGTTAAAACAACAATTCATATATATCCTTTGTAATATATCACTTAACTTTAATTGTGAAATTCAGTTGTGCTAATAATTTTAGATTTCACTTAAATCAAAATTCATGATTATGAAATACTTAGGTGTATTTGTATTAATTTTTTCATTTTCCAATGGATTTACAAATAACAATTATATTTCTTCTGAGCCCGAGCGTCAAACTATTGTTCATAATGGTATTGATAGAGATTTTTTTGTGTACCTACCTGATTCGTATAACCCTAAAAAACCAACACCGTTAGTTTTAAATTTTCATGGTTATGGAGGGACAGCTTATATGTTTATGTACAACACAGGTTTTAATGATATAGCTGATAAAGAAAATTTTATAGTAGTACATCCGCAAGGGACGTTTTTAAATGAGCGATCTCATTGGAATGTTGGTGGATCTGCCAGAGGCAGTAAAGTTGATGATTATGATTTTGTTCGGGTATTAATTGAATATCTTGAAGGTAAATACAATATAGATTCGAATAGAATTTATGCCGCAGGAATGTCTAATGGGGGTTATTTTTCTTTAGGGTTAGCATGTCAATTAAGTGATAAAATTGCTGCTATTGCCTCTGTTACAGGGTCTATGACGCCAGAGATGTCTAAGAAATGTCAGACAGATAAACCCATCGGTATTCTACAGTTACATGGCACAAAGGATGCTGCTGTTCCTTATAAAGGCAGGCAAGGTTGGTCCTTATCAATACAGGAGGTTATCTCTTTTTGGACGTCGAAGAACGGAATTCAAACGAGAGCAAGAGTGAAGGCTGTTCCCGATATTGATAAGAATGATGGTAGTACAGTTGAAAAACACACATATTCGGGTGGCAAAAATAATACCGATGTTGTTCATTACAAGGTTATAGGTGGTGGACATGATTGGTTTGGTAACCGAGGCAATAAAGATATTAATGCTACTAAACTCATTTGGGATTACTTTTCTAAATATACTATAGAAGGTAAGGAAGATTAATAAACTTTATATTAAATATTAATTTTCAAGTTCAGGTAAAGTAAGATATTGATTGATATTTTTGGCAATAAAAATTAGTTGTGTTGTTTGATAGATGTTAAAGTCTATCAAGGGTATAGTAGTTGAACCTATGGAAAGCTTTCCTTTTTCGAGATATCGAAATTGGGATGCTTTTTGTTTTAGGGAGGTTTCGTTATAAAACTATTATTAGACCTGTCGTATACTTTATGGCAGGCTTAACTTTCAATCATCTTCACAAGTAATAGAATAGGTCAAGTCTATTAATTATTCCTTACGATAAACTGAGTTAAAAACAACTTATTTTATTCATACGGCATAGTGTAATAAGGTTGCCATAAAAGTTGTCATATTGTTAAATATCTGTATAACAAACAAATATGAGCCTTGTCCTATTATTGAGCCTAATGCTCCTACCGCGCCTTCTAATGTGCGCCATGATGATAATGCAAATAAACAATCATTCGGTGTTAAGGCTTGGCCTAACCCATCGAACACAACGTTTAATGTGCAGTTAGTATCTGAAAATTATGATGATAAAGCAACCATCTATGTATTCAATATGAATAACATTTTAGTACACACCGCTGAGTTCCGTGCTGGAGATAAATACAACTTCGGTAATGAATTAGCAGTTGGCGTTTATATTGTGAAAGTAGTTCAAGGGAAAAACATGAAACATGTAAGACTTGTGAAATACTAGATCAAATAGTTTAACTAACTAATTAATTTTAAAAACCCTTCCATTGATTTGGCAGGGTTTTTTTGTTTAGATGAATCTAACTGTAACATTTCAACAAACAGATTGTCATTAGTATTGAAATAAACTTTTACAACTTAATTTTATTAATTATGAAAAAACAGATAACCATAGCTTTAATCTTCTCATTACTAGTTATTGGTTGTGGTACAGATAAAAAACAAGCTCAAATCTCAAAAGAAACTATAGAAAATGAGAATGGTGTAACCAACCAGAATAAAACTTCGGGAGATGAATACATTATTTCAATAAATGGCTCACAACCTCGATTAGCAAAAGTTACTGCAAAAATTCATCCTAATGGAAATGTGATTGAAATGAATGAACATAATGAACATGGACTAGAGAAAGGTTGGTCAACCTTTGTTGAAAATGTTCAGGTAGTTGATAAAGATGGTATTGTACTTAATACTATATATAAAGAGAATAGTAGTTGGGAACTACAAAATTATAAAGACGGATTTATAACACTGTCATATCAGGTTCATCTCAAACATGATCTACTTGAACCAGCAATTAGAGGAGGAGATAACGGTGCGGCTTATGCAAATGAAGACGGGGTTATGTGGGCTGGAAGAGCATTATTTATAGGAGGTAGGCCAACTACTAATATTAAAATTCAATTCAATTTGCCTAATAATTGGAATGTTACTACCCAGTGGAAAAAGTTAGCAAATTCAGAGAATGCCTTTCAGGCAAATAAAAATGAAGATTTATTTAAATCAGCATTTTTTGCTGGTACTCATCAACATGTTGAACTTAATACTGGTAATATTTCATTAAGGATAGCGATGTCAGGAAATTATACTGATGAGATGTCTATTAAGATAAAAGAACAAGTTGAGAAATATTTTCAATATTATGGTGATCAATATAAGTCTCCATTAGAAGCCCAGATGGTTTTAATAATAGGAGATAGAAACTATGGAGGAGGAGAAGTTATGGGTAAAGCCATTTCAATTTCCATCAGTCCTGAAACAAAAAAAGAGATGATTGCTAATCAAGGTATGACAAAAGGTACATCACGTCTTATTGCTCATGAAGTTTATCATAGTTTTGCATTTGACCAACTAGAAGTTGATGATTCTGGAAAAAGCGCACCATTATATGAATGGTTTAATGAAGGATTTGGAGCTGAATATGGAGCTTTTTCAGCACTGCTAAGAACGAGAACTTATACTGAGGAGGATTTCTTAAATGGGATCATTTACAGAATGAAGGAGTATCAAAAGGAAGTTGATGGTGAGCTTACACTAGTATCTGCTGGGAATGATAAATTCAAGTATTCTACAACTGTTTATTGGGGTGGACTCATGGCAGCCATATCTCTAGATTTTCTGATAAGAGACGAAAGTAATGGGGAAAAGAATTTGGATGATCTTTGGATTTATTTGCTAAAAACTTATCCCAAGAACGGTAATACATTGACATTGGAAAAAATTTATGACGATGCTTTTAAATTGTATGGAAAGAAAATCTCTGACGCGTTGAGAAGTTATACAAGTTCACCTAATGAAATTCCATTTTTTGAAAATGCAAAACTTATGGGTCTTATATATAAAAATGATGAATTATTTGTATCTGATAAGGCAACTGAAAGACAGAAAAAACTGTGGCATGATTTTTCAAAAAAATAATTTTTATAATTTAATGGACATCTGTGAGGTGTTCATTTTCATTGTTAGGGGATGGAGTTCAGCAAATACAATTAGTAGAGGTGTTATCTTGAGGTCTAGAATAGACCGTACGTTTATTGATAAAACTAACTCTAAACAACTGACTTTTAAGGCGAAGCGGTGAGTTGATTAAGGTAAATTCCATATATTAGAGCTGTGTAGTTGCCTGGAACTATATCGAACCGTTGATTGTAATTTGATAATATATGAATAGGTCCAAGTAATTAAAAATTTAATGTAAGTTTACATTGTAAAATATCTATTTTTAAAAAGACTATTAAATCAAAACAAGAAAAATCTAAATTATCTTGCTTTATACATTACGGATAAAAATTAATACATTATGAAACAGCTAAAAATTATTGCAATATTATTATTCAGTTCGGTCATTTCTTTCTATGCCTGTAATGACAACACTAAATCACAAAAAGAAGAAGCTACAAAAAAATTCGAGCCTTCAGATTTGCCCACATTACCAAATGCTCCAAATTCAACCAACGCTACTCCTGATCCATCTCAAAACACTGGAGGAGTTTGGCACTATACGTGTAGCAAAGGTTGCGAAGGAGGTGCTGGATCAGCGGTTAATTGTACTACTTGCGGAGATCTATTAGCACATAACCAGGCTTATCATGCTAAAGCAAATAGTACGCCAACTACAAGTTCTATTCCTTTTATGAATCCACCTGCCGTCGAATCTGGTAAAAATACAGCTGGAGTTTGGCACTATACCTGTAGCAAAGGATGCGATGGAGGAGCTGGAACAGCAGTCAACTGTAGCACCTGTGGTACGACCTTGGCTCATAACCAGGCCTATCATTTGTAAAATGCAAGGTGTTTTACTGGTGTAATATAAATAGTGACATACAACACCGTATATAATTAATTGCTAGTTCTAGACTCCTGTCTAGACCGCAAGATTGCTAAAAGCTCCGAGAAATTGGAGCTTTTTTTGGCAATAAAGATTAGTTGTGTTGTTTGATAGATGT
>CAJXVU010000067.1 GCA_913062555.1 uncultured Bacteroidota bacterium | reverse complement strand
TTCTTTAACTTTGCATTTCTTAAAATTTGAAGTAGAATATGTTTGATAATTTAAGCGATAAGCTAGACAAAGCACTTCACGTCCTTAAAGGGCATGGAAGTATTACTGAAGTAAACGTTGCCGAAACCTTGAAAGAAGTGCGTCGCGCATTGCTGGATGCGGATGTTAACTTTAAAATTGCTAAAGATTTTACTAAAAAAGTAAAAGAAAAAGCATTAGGTGAAAACGTACTTACAAACTTGCATCCTGGACAACTCATGGTTAAGATTGTTAAGGACGAACTTACAGATTTAATGGGTGGCGATGCCGAAGGTGTTAATTTATCTGCAAGTCCTTCTGTAATTTTAATGTCAGGATTACAAGGTTCTGGTAAAACTACTTTTTCTGGGAAGCTTGCAAATTATCTTAAAAATAAAAAAACTAAAAACCCTTTATTGGTTGCATGTGATGTGTATCGTCCTGCTGCAATTGACCAATTGCATGTTGTAGGTGAGCAGATCAAAGTTGAGGTATTTAGTGATAGAGGAAATAACGACCCTGTTGCAATTGCTAAAGCAGGTGTTGCTCACGCAAAAGCAAATGGGTTTAATGTGGTAATAATCGATACCGCTGGTCGTTTGGCAGTAGATGAAGTCATGATGACCGAAATATCGAACATCCATAAAGCTGTTAAACCACAAGAGACTTTATTTGTTGTAGATTCTATGACCGGTCAGGATGCTGTGAATACGGCAAAAGCATTCAATGATGTCTTGAATTTTGACGGGGTTATCCTGACAAAGTTAGATGGTGATACCAGAGGTGGAGCCGCAATCTCAATTAAGTCGGTAGTAAATAAACCAATTAAATTTATTGGTACAGGCGAAAAGATGGAAGCCATTGATGTGTTCTATCCAAATCGTATGGCAGAACGTATCCTTGGAATGGGAGATGTGGTGTCGCTAGTTGAACGAGCTCAAGAGCAGTTTGATGAAGAAGAGGCTCGTAAACTTCAAAAGAAAATTGCTAAAAATCAGTTTGGCTTTGACGATTTTCTTAAACAAATTCAGCAAGTGAAGAAAATGGGGAATATGAAAGACCTTATGGGTATGATTCCTGGTGCTGGAAAAATGATGAAGGATGTTGATATCGATGATGATGCTTTTAAAGGTATAGAAGCGATTATACATTCTATGACTTTAGAAGAACGCACAAACCCTTCTGTACTTAATGCAAGTAGAAAAAAGAGAATTGGTAAAGGATCTGGAACATCTGTTCAAGAAGTAAACCAATTACTGAAACAGTTCAATCAAATGAGTAAAATGATGAAGATGATGCAAGGTGGAGGTGGAAAGAAGATGATGCAAATGATGAAAAATATGCGCTAATTCTTCTGAAAAAGGGATACTAAAAATATTTAAAGCAATAACATATGATACTATTAGACGGAAAGAAAGTTAGCAATGATATAAAAGATGAAATTGCTAGCCAAGTTAAAACGATGACGTCTAATGGTGAAAAAACTCCACATCTAGCTGCAATTCTTGTGGGAACTGATGGCGCAAGTATGACTTATGTAAATGCAAAAGTGAAAGCTTGTGAACGTATTGGTTTTAATTCTACTTTAATTGATTTACCTGAAGATACTACTGAAGCCGTTTTGCTAGATAAAATTCATAATTTAAACGATGATAGTGATATCGATGGATTTATTGTGCAATTACCACTTCCTAAACATATTGATGAACAAAAAGTATTAAAAGCGGTCAATCCCGATAAGGATGTCGATGGTTTTCATCCAACAAATGTTGGTAGAATGACTTTAGATTTGCCTTGCTTTTTACCTGCAACACCCTATGGAATATTAGAATTATTAGAACGCTATAATGTAGAAACATCAGGTAAAGATGTTGTGGTTATGGGTAGAAGCCATATCGTAGGTCGCCCAATGAGTATATTAATGAGTCAAAAACGTAAAGCCGGTAATGCAACCGTAACTGTAGTTCATAGCCGTACGGAGAATCTTTCTCACTTTACTCAAAAAGCTGATATTATTGTTGCTGCAATTGGTATCTCTGAGTTTTTGACAGGAGATATGGTTAAAGATGGTGTTGTTATTATTGATGTTGGAATTACTCGTGTACCAGATGAAACAAAGGCAAGAGGCTATCGCCTGGCTGGTGATGTAGATTTTGAAAGCGTGAGCAAAAAAGCGAGTTATATAACCCCTGTACCTGGAGGTGTAGGCCCAATGACTATCGCTATGTTGCTGAAAAACACGCTCTTAGCACGAAGCATGCATAAGTCATAAATTCTGGGCTAAACATTAGTGTTTTTATAATCCCCTAAAAATGAGTACCTTTTTTGAAAAATTAAGGTCTTATGAAGTATTTAAAATCTCTTTCTCTTCTCTTTTTAGTTTTTCTGTATAATTGTGACTCACCGTCTTCTGACAAGTCAAATGAAATTGCTATCGCTGTATCTTTTGCAGAGGTATTAAGTTCAGAGCCTATTGATGGTAGACTCTTGTTAATAGTTGCTGATAATAATAAAAAAGAACCTCGTTTTCAAGTTGGAGAAGGACTCAGTGCTCAGCCTATATTTGGGATGAATGTTTCAAGTTTATCTGCTAATGAAAAAGTTGTTTTTGATCAAACAACTTTCGGCTTTCCATATGAGAGCTTAGCTCAATTAAAACCTGGAGAATATTTCGTACAGGCTGTACTTCATGTGTATGAAACATTTAATCTGTCTACAGGTCACGAGGTAAAATTACCAATGGATAATGGTGAAGGGCAACACTGGAACACCTCTCCAGGAAATTTGTTTAGTAAGCCTTTTAAAGTTGAAGTCTCAAAAGAAGGTATTGAAAATTTTGACATTGTTTTAGATCAGGTAATTCCAGAAATTGAAGAACCAGAGGATACAGAATGGATCAAACATATCAAAATTAAATCCGAATTGCTATCTGAATTTTGGGGAAGAGACATGTATCTAGGTGCACATATACTATTGCCAAAAGGCTTTGATGAACATCCAGAAGCTAATTACCCATTGATGGTGTTTCAAGGTCATTTTCCTTCAGATTTTGGCGGATTTAGAACAACGCCACCTGACCCTGATATGAAACCAGAATATTCCGCTAGATTTGGGGTTGAAGGATACAATATCATGCAACAACAGGAAGCTTATGATTTTTATAAGCGTTGGAATGAACCCGATTATCCACGATTTTTAATTATAGAAATTCAGCATCCAACACCATATTATGATGATTCTTATGCGGTTAATTCTGCGAATCAAGGACCTTATGGTGATGCGCTTACTTACGAATTAATACCTTATATAGAAAAAATGTTTAGAGGTCAAGGAGAAGGTTGGTCACGGTTTCTCTATGGAGGATCAACTGGTGGATGGGAAGCCCTAGCTGTTCAGGTTAAATACCCAGATGAATACAATGGCTGTTTTGCAGCATGTCCTGACCCTATCGACTTTAACGCCTATTGCTTGACTAATATTTATGAAGATGAAAATGCTTACTATGCCAAGAGTAATCATAAAAAAATTGAGATCCCAGGACATCGAGATTACTTGGGAAATATAAGTTCCACGGTACGAGAATCTAATCATTTGGAGATGGTACTTGGGAATAAATCCAGATCTGGGGGTCAATACGATATTTGGGAAGCCACTTATTCCCCACAAGGTGATGATGGTTATCCTGTTCGATTATGGGATAAAGCCTCAGGGAAAATAAATCATGAAGTAGCGGCATATTGGAAAGAGAATTATGATCTTAAGCATATTTTGGAACGTGATTGGGATAAATTGGGAGATAAACTTAAAGGGAAAATACATATCTATTGTGGCGATATGGATAACTATTATTTAAATAATGCAGTGTATTTAATGGAAGATTTTCTAGAAAGTACAACCAATCCTTATTACGAAGGCGAGGTTGCTTATGGAGATAGAGCAGAACATTGTTGGAATGGAGATCCCGTAAATCCAAATCATATTTCACGCTTGAGATACAATTCAATGTATGTGCCGAAAATAATGAAACGCATTGCCGAAAGTGCACCTAAAGGAGCTGATCTTACAAGTTGGCGCTATAAATAGATTTATTATTAATTAGATTTTTGATGTTCGAACAATAACCATGAATTGGGGTCCAGAACAATCTCTTGGACATCAGTTTTAGCAGTTACTATAATTTGAGTTGTTTTGTCTTTGATCGCGATAGTGGTAATTTCTGAAGAACCATCGGTATAAATAATTTTGAGATCTAAAGGGAATTCAAATATTGTATTCCCTTTTTGAGTTTGTTCAACAGTATATTCTATTTTTTTATTCTTAATAGTCCAAGATGATTTAAGCCTTGGTTGTCCTGGTTTTTCAAGCCATTGTGAGAAGAACATATTTAACTGCAACCCAGAGGCTTTTTCAAATATGTTTTTTAAATCGTTAGTTGAAGCATTTTTTAAGGCGTAAGTTTTATAATAATCTTTTATGCTCTTCCAGAAGATAATGTCTCCAACTTTCCTTCGTAACATGTGTAATACCCAGCCTCCTTTTTGATATGAATTAGCATTTAGTAATCGCATTAAATTCTCCGTATTTGTGTCTAAAACAGGAGTAAACTGTTTTTTAGAGAAATTTATAACTTGTTCGCGTTGTTTGTTTACTAGTGCTTTAAATGCATCTTCTCCTTTTGTGTTTTGTACATATAAGTTTGTGAAATATGTTGCAAATCCTTCGCTAAGCCATACATGAGTCCAATCACTTTCAGTAGCAGAGTTACCAAACCATTGATGGGCTATTTCATGAGCAATTAGATTTTCAACTTTTCGTTCGCCGCTCACCGAATTTTCAAAATAAAAGATATTGCTTGCATTTTCCATACCGCCAAAACGAGTTTTAGACTGTACATTGGCTAATTTAGTATATGGATAAGGCCCTATATGATCTATGAAATAATTAATAATAGATTTAGCCTGAGCATAATCATAAAAACCATCTAACTTGTTTTGGGGGTAAACCCACGAAGAAATTGGAATATTATGGGTTTCGCCAATCTGTTGCACCGCAAATCTCGCAATTCCAATAACCATAACTTTAGTTGGGATAGGGACATTTGTTTTCCAGATATATAGAGTATTTTTATTATTGAGGTCGGTTTCTTCAATTTGTGTGCCATTACTTATTACTTGATAATGAGAAGGTGCCGTAACATGCCATTCTACAAATGCCTTATCGGAAGGATGGTCTACTGTAGGTAACCATTGGTGAGCTCTGTTAGGCCAATTGTCGCCAAAAAAGGTGCGATCGCCATATTTGTTTTTAGAAATTACTAGACCATCCTTTGGAATGCCGTGATATTTAATTGAAAATGTCTTTTGAGTCCTTGACGATGAAATAGCTGTACGAATAGTGATTTTATTGTCAATATGATCAAATGTAACAGGGTTTCCGTTTTCACTAATTGCATCTATAATCATTCCTTTATTTGAATCATCTTTGTTTTCAAGATCTAAAGAAAAACTATTTGAGGTGTTATTGAATAAGATATCAATTTTCGCTTCTGCTTGAACGACATTAGAGCTGTCATTAACCCGAATATGAAATTCATAATTAAGAATGTCGATAGCACCATAATCTGTTGATACACGTTGACTAAAAGCCAAATAACTCTGGCCAATTATAAAAATTATAAGGAATAGGTTTTTTTTCATTACAGAAGATTTATATGAAATATTATTTGGCGAATAACTGATTGATATCCTTGAAGGCTTTAAATTCTAAGGTGTTTCCAGAAGGGTCATTAAAAAACATAGTAGTCTGTTCACCTACAAGTCCTTCAAAACGGATATAGGGTTCAATAATAAAAGCGATGTTTTTTTGCTTTAATCCTGAAGCCAATTCTTGGAAATTATCCCAAGATAAAACCACTCCAAAATGTGGTACAGGAACTTGTTTTCCGTCTACTGGATTTGTATTTGATAGCTCTAGTTTCTCCTTTGGTTTGTAATGGATAACTAGTTGATGTCCAAAAAAATTAAAGTCTACCCATAGTTTATCATGACGTCCTTCTTTACAACCCAATACATCTCTGTAAAACGTTCGGCATAATTCTAAATTATCTACAGGTATAGCGAGATGGAAAGGCGCAATATTTGTCATGATTTTGATCTTCTATTTTTACTTATATGAGGACGTGAAGCATTGTGAATTTTATCAGAATGGCTCAATAATTCATTGAGAGTCTTAAACTCCTCTTTGGTCAATTCTCGATATTCGCCAACAGGAATATCTAATTTAATATTCATTATACGAACACGTTTTAGTGCTGTAACTTCATAATTTAGATACTCACACATACGCCTAATTTGTCTGTTTAATCCTTGGGTTAGGATAATTTTGAACTCATAAGAGCTGAGGCGTTTTACTTCGCATTTGCGGGTGACCGTGTCCAAAATAGGGATCCCATTTGACATGCGTTCAATAAAAGTTTGAGAAATTGGCGTGTCAACAGTTACAATATATTCCTTTTCATGATTGTTGCTGGCCCTCAATATTTTGTTGACAATATCTCCATCGTCTGTGAGTAAAATTAGGCCTTCACTTGGTTTGTCCAATCGTCCAATAGGAAAGATGCGTTTAGGGTATTTAATGAAATCAATGATATTATCTTTCTCAACCCTCGTATCTGTAGTACATACAATACCTATTGGTTTATTAAGAGCTAAGTAGACAAACTCAGTCTTTGTGTTGGCAATATGTTTTCCATCCACATGTACCTCATCACTAGCTTTAACTTTGGTTCCCATTTCTGGAATTAAGCCATTTATGGTCACACGACCTTCTTCAATGAGTTTGTCGGCAGCGCGACGAGAGCAATAACCTGCTTCACTTAAATATTTGTTGAGTCGTGTTAATTTTTCTTCCATTCAAAAAAAAAGCTAGAGGGTTAAAAAAACATTGATGCCTTTGGTTGTACAAAAATACAATAAACTTTAACTATTTATAAAATCTAGAATTGATTTTGTGACTGACTTGTCATTTAAAGAATGCCCCAATCCTGTCGTGGATATTAAATAAGAATTTTTGTGATTTTTACTTATTAATTCCGCATCAGAAAATGGTATAATAGTATCTTTGGTGTCATGAATAATTAAACTTTGACTGCTGATACTTTTTATAAATTTAGCAGTAGAAAAAGCTTCTGGGTGTGCGCCAAACTGATCAAAAATAACAGTGTTTAGTTGGGATTCAATTTTTTTATTATAACCTAACATTTCAATATAACGTTTTAAAATGTCTTTGAATTCTGAAGGAGATCCTAGAAGTACAATCTTCTCTATGGATTTATGTTGGTATTTCTGTTGAAAAAACACCGATGACATGCCGCCAACAGAATGTCCAATTATTATTTCTGGATTGTGTTTTTTAACCACGACATTTATGAATTCTGAATACAATAAGGCATTAAATACTTTGCTTCCTGAAGCCCCATGAGCAGGAGCATCTAAGGCTACAATATTAAATCCAGCATCTAAGAAAGGTTTAATTTTCTTTTTCCATCTTGCTGAATTACTTTCCCAGCCATGAACTAAAAGGAGCGTTTTGTTATTGCCTTTCCAATGGTAAGTCATGATTGGTAAATCATCATAATACAAAAGCTTTTGTGTAGCTGTATTTAAAAAGGTGTGCTGTTTTTCATTTAAGAACCCTTTCCTTGGTGTTGAAAATAAGTGTAATGCCTTGTTCGCCGCATAATCTGCCGAAAAGTAGCTTAAAACATTAAGGTAAGAACCAACAATTTTTGGAATAATATTATTCATAATTAAACTGTAATCTAGTCTTCTCTGTATGCTGCTTCCAAAGAAAAAGCAGGCAAATAAAGGGACAAATATTCACAAGGTTCACTCCAACCAGAAGGTGCTGCCATGTGAGCAATACTATGCTTTTTCATCGTATTATTTCTCTGGCCAGAACATATAAAAATTCTTGATTTTGGCAATATCAGGAATTTGAATGGCATCTATTTTTAAATCCATATCGAAGCGCATATTTGCTGGTAATTCCCTTTTATCTATAGTAAAATAAGCGTTGATTTCATTAACCGAAACAATAATATTACTCAATGTATTCTGAATTCCAGATATGGTATAATTGTCCTTAATTGATTTGAAAGTACTATTGGGGGCTAATCCTTCAGCTGTTTTATAACGTTCATCTATGACTCTAATAGTTTTAATTGTGGATGTGGAATCTAATGATTGTGAAGGCGTAAGGACTAAAAGTTTTTTTCCGCCTTTTTCGTAAATTGTAATATCATTTATGTTTCCTGTAAATTCATCACCACCTATGTATTTAACAATAGAGTCATTAATAAAAACAGATTCTAAATCTTTTACTTGAGTAGAATCATTTAATGTTCCAATGTTTTGTTTGGATACAGAAAAAGGATCAACTTCTTTAGAACAAGAGGTAAATAATGTAATACTTAGGATTAAGCTTAAAAGCGAATATTTCATAGGTTTAAATTTTTTTCTTTTTAATAATTAAATGAGACCTCCATAGAAATATTGACTTGAGTTTAAATCTTTATGGATGGTTGAATTAGTGTTTAAATTAGGTTGAATATTTATTTTAAATTATTGCTGATATTATTTCATTACTTTTTTAATGATACCAAAAACGGCTCTAATAAATGTAGCACTTGTCAATACTTTTACGATAGGGTTTTGTCTAGAACTACTCCGTGATGAGTTACGCTTTTTTTGAACTGATTTTTTTTCTTTTTCTAGTTTGAGTTTGGCATCTTCTTTAGCTTTTAATTCTTCTGCTTTTTTAATTTTTTCATTAAGTATTTCATAAGCACTTTCGCGATCAATGTCCTCATTGTATTTCAGGACTAATTTTGAATCGTCATAAAGCGCATTTAGCTCTGTTGGTGTTAGTACATCCATTCTGCTCATGGGTGCCCGCATCATTGTTGCTGCCAATGGTGTTGGACGGCCTTTTTCGTCTAAAGCTGAAACGAATGCCTCACCAATTCCTAACGATGTTAAAACGTCCGCAGTGTCATAATATTCTGTGTCTGGATAATTTTGTGCAGCAAGTTTAATTGCTTTCCTATCTTTAGCAGTAAATGCCCTAAGAGCGTGTTGCACTTTTAGTCCTAATTGACTTAATACAGCTTCAGGGACATCAGTTGGATTTTGAGTCACAAAATAAAGACCAACACCTTTACTTCGAATAAGTTTTACAATACTTTCAATTTGACTTAATAATGCTTTTGAAGCTTCATTAAAAATAAGATGTGCTTCATCGATAAACATGATTAGTTCTGGTTGATCTGCATCTCCCTGTTCTGGAAGAGTTTCATATATTTCAGCCAGTAAGCTCAACATAAACGTCGAGAATAATTTTGGTCTATCCTGAATATCTGTTAATCGTATAATATTGATATAACCACGGCCATCTCGAGTTGTCCTTAAAAGGTCTTCAACATCAAAACTCTTTTCGCCAAAAAACAAATCGGCACCTTGTTGCTCAAGCTCAATAATTTTTCTAAGGATAGCACCAGTTGAGGCGGTTGAAATACGTCCATAAGCATCATCAAATTCTTTTTTGCCTTGTTTAGTGGAATATTGTAATACTTTTTTAAAATCATTAAGATCGAGTAATGGATATTTATTATCATCACAATATTTAAAAACGACAGCAACGACTCCAGATTGAACATCAGATAAATCTAAAATTCGCGATAGTAATACCGGTCCAAATTCACTAACCGTTGCACGTAACCGTACTCCGTCTTCTTCTGATAACGACATGATTTCAACAGGAAAGGCTTTAGCATTAAACGCCAAGCCAATACTTTCATGACGTTCATCAATCTTGGGGTGCCCAGGACTGGGTTGAGCTAAGCCACTCAAATCTCCTTTAATATCCATTAACAACACAGGAATGCCTTTGTCACTTAAGTTTTCTGCAAGGACTTGGAGTGTTTTTGTTTTTCCAGTACCAGTAGCACCAGCAATTAAACCATGTCTGTTCAATGTTTTAAGAGGTACTTTTACAAAAGCTTCTTTTACTGTTTCTCCATCTAATATTGCAGACCCAAGGGTTAAAAAATCACCTTTAGTTTTATTCCCTTCAGTAATATGACTGAAGAAAGTCTCAGATCTGCTCATGGTCTTGAAATTTTGCATAAAAATAAGTAATCTTAAGCAATTCGATAAAAAAATAATTACCTTTTAATAGTAAACTAGAAACTGTAAACTATCTTTGCCGTCTATGCAAGCAGAGATTGAAAAGAAAGTTAATAAAGGTGAAATGCTACCTTTAATGGAAGAGTTTTATACCATTCAAGGGGAAGGTTATCACAAAGGTACAGCAGCCTACTTTGTTAGAATTGGTGGTTGTGATGTTGGTTGCCATTGGTGCGATGTAAAAGAAAGTTGGAATGCAAATTTACATCCCCCAACAGAAACCTCAGTAATTGTAGATAATGCAGCAAAGTACAGTAATACTGTTGTCGTGACAGGAGGAGAACCCTTAACTTGGGATATGACAGCGCTTACAAAAGGATTTAAGGAAAAGGGGTTACAAGTCCACATTGAAACCTCAGGAGCATATCAGTTAACCGGAATTTGGGATTGGATTTGTTTGTCACCAAAAAAATTAAAACTCCCAACTCAAAAAGTTTATGAACAAGCCAATGAGCTTAAAGTTATTGTGTATAATAAAGCAGATTTAATTTTTGCTGAAGAGCAGGCAGCCAAAGTAAATAGGGATTGTATATTGTATTTGCAGCCTGAATGGAGTAAACGAGATAAAGTTATTCCATTAATAGTAGATTATGTAATGCAGCACCCCGAGTGGAAGGTGTCACTTCAAACACATAAATATTTAAACATCCCATAAAATAAAAAGCCTTGATTTCTCAAGGCTTTTTATTTAATATTAATCTCGTGTTGTTAATTCATAGGAACAGCAACTCTAACATTTCCCCAGCCCATGTGCATGGTGCCTTTCTCATCGAAAACAATTGAGAATGAATCAAGTGATGTTTCACTTGTAGTTGCAGCTACATTTACTCTGGCAACATCTTTATCTTTATTATAAAAATATGCACCCCATGTGTTGAGATCAGAGTTTATAATAATAGTCCATTCTTTTTCTCCAGGAATTGTAGATAAAGTGTATGTTCCAGCTTTTACTGCTGTTCCAGCAACCATCATGTCTTTGTAAAATGTGATTTCTGCAGCTTCATTGGCTCCAGTTCTCCACTGTTTTCCATTAGCAGCAAGTTTGCTTAAAGAACGCCCCTTTAATTGAGGTCTACTATAAACGACCTTTACAGCTTTATCTGATACCTTATAACTGCTAGGAAAAGACGCTGCATCCATTGGACTTTTGTCCAAGTCTGCAAATTCTTGTGCGTTCACATTTGTTGTTAAAAGCATAACGAATGTGAATGCAATTGTTGAAATAAATGTTGATTTTTTCATCTTAATTTTAAGTTTATTATAGTAATTAATTAATAGTATTCTAAAGGTCGAAATTTCATATTAAACTTTACATTTGAATAGGTAATACTTTTTGAAACCTATGCTTTGGTTTGTTCCAAATGTATTTTACATAAAAACGCCTTGATTTCTCAAGGCGTTTTTATGCTTTAATTCTTATGTTAGTTCATACGAACAGCAACTCTAACTTTGTCCCATCCTAAATGCATGGTTCCAGCCTCATCAAATGTAATTGAAAAAGCTTCAAGAGCATCACTACTTGTCGATGCTTTGGCTGTAAATCGTGCAGCTTCTGTGTCTTTTTTATAACGACTTCCTGCGTTACCACCCCAAGTGCCTAGAGTTGTGTTAAGTACAATCGTCCATTCGTTGTCTCCCGGTATAGTTGTTAATGTGTAAGTTCCAGCTTTTACACTTTTACCTCCCAGTTTCATGTCATTGTTAAAAGTAATTTCAGTGCCTTCATTAGCTCCTGTACGCCACATTTTTCCATTAGGAACTAATGTACTTAATGCTCTTCCTTTTAATTGTGGTCTACTGTAAACTATTTTAACAGATTTGTCTTTAGACATAGCAATGTCCAACGGACTTGCATCAAGTCCTGCGAATTTTTGAGCGTTTACATTAGATGATAATAGCATTACAAATGCGAATGCGATGGTTGTAATAAATGTTGATTTTTTCATTGAATTTGTTTTTTAATTTCTACCTTTTGTTTATCACAAATGATGTGTTTTGGCAGAAAACTGTTGTTTTTTAGTGGGTTAAAATTATAGTTTTGATTATGTAAAATACTCAAGGTTTTGTTAAATTTTACAGATTGTGTGTTTATTGAAATTAATTATTTGTTTTAATTTTAAATTTCCTCAAAAAAAGAATATTTAGTTACAATATGTAATTAAAATGAATTTAAGTGTTTATAAATTGAAACATAGTTATCATATTTGTCCTATCAAATTAAAAGAAAATGATATGTGTGGAATAGTATGTGCATTCGATTTAAAACAAACATCAGAATCCTTAAGACCTCAAATTTTAGAAATGGCGAAAAAAATTCGTCA
>CAJXVU010000066.1 GCA_913062555.1 uncultured Bacteroidota bacterium | reverse complement strand
TACTCTAATGGGATAGAAAAACAAAAAAGGCATAAGCGAACGGAGTGAGTGAAGCTTTTTGTGTTACTACTTAAGCCCACAAAGGATCACGAAGTAATCCGATATCAACACCTTCCTTATCTTCCATTAAATACCATAATTAAGTTTACTTGTAAAGGTTGGGAAACAAAAAAGAACTAGCGAGCAAGGCGAGTGTCATTTTGTGCTGACATTATAAGCCACCCGAGGATCTTGAAAAAATCTTTTCGAGATAACAAGAATCAAGAAAAAATCCGGATAGGAAATAATACCTCAGCGTCCTCTCCGATTGACACTCAAGGGGTGTAATACTTCAAACTAAAGTTTACCAGGAATAATTAAAATTAGGTCATATATTTATGCTTAACAACAAGTGTTCTATCCAACCGTCTCCATCTTCTGCTGACAACATACAGTTATACAAGAAATAATTTTTAGGCTCGCCTAATTTTAATACATTTGCCGCTGGAAAAACATATTACGGTACACTTAAAAATAAGTCATGATATCCTTTATTAGAATTTTTGTTTTATTTGCATTTTGTTTTGCTACTCAAGCCCAAACATCGCAAATTCGTGGAACGGTTCATTTCAATAATACACCTCAAGAGTTTGTAAATATCTATGTCAAATCCCTGAAGAAGGGAACGACAACCGATCAGAATGGACAATTCGAATTTTCAGACATTCCTTATGGAGTGTATAAGGTTCAAGCCTCTTTTATGGGATTTCAAACACAGGTAAAAACGATCAATTTGGAATCTGATTTTGTTGATCTTCAGTTTAAAATGAAGGAAAATATTGAACTACTAGATCAGATTGTGGTAACGGGAACAAAGACCTTTAAACGAAAAACGGATTCCCCGATTATTGTTAACGTCATTGATTCCCGCCGTTTGTCGGAAACTCAATCTTGCAATATTTCCGAGGGACTTAAATTCCAACCGGGATTACGTGTTGAAACGGACTGCCAAACCTGTAATTATACGCAATTACGTATGAATGGGCTAGGAGGTTCATATTCTCAGATCTTAATCAATGGTCGTCCCATTTTTAGTCCGTTGACAGGACTGTATGGAATGGAGCAAATTCCGACCAATATGGTTGATCGAATTGAAGTTGTTCGAGGCGGTGGTTCGGCCCTATATGGCTCCAGTGCTATTGGAGGGACGGTTAATATCTTGACAAAGATTCCAAAGGAAAGCGCCTATGAACTCAGCTATTCAAACCAATGGATCGGAGATGGAGCAATGGATAATATGCTAAGTGGAAATGCATCTGTTTTATCGCATAATGAAAAGGCCGGTGCCGCATTTTTTGTCAACAAACGTTTTAGAGAGACCTATGATGAAAATGGCGACAATTTTTCTGAGTTACCGGAACTAAGGACGAATTCATTTGGTGCCAATCTCTTTTTTCTTCCAAAAAAGAACCAAAAACTGGAAACCAGTATAAGCAGTATTACAGAATATCGATACGGAGGAGAAATGGTTGACAAAGCAGCACATCTGGCACTACAATCCGAAGAAAGAACACATCATGTATTAATGGGAAGTGCCGACTATCAAATCAATTTCAACCAGGAAAACAGTTCTTTTATAACTTATATATCAGGACAAAAAACCAAACGTAAGCACTATACAGGTATCATTCCGGATGAACCAGTGCAGTATGAACAATTTATTCAAAATCCGCCCTACGGTAATTCGGATAATATAACCTATCAATCGGGGATACAGATTAATCATCGATTGGAAGATTTTTTAAAAGGAAGTAATGTTTTAACACTGGGGACAGAATATGTTTCGGACGATGTGTCAGATCAAATTGAAGCTTATAATTACAAAATTGATCAGGAAACCAATACAATTGGTGCCTTTTTACAAAGTGACTGGCAGGTATCTCCAGATTTGAACCTCTTAACAGGTGTTCGTATGGACAAACACAATTTATTGGATAAGGCCATTTTGAGTCCTCGCGTATCGCTGTTATATAAATTGAAAAAGACCACACAGATAAGAGCAACCTGGGGTACAGGTTTTAGAGCTCCGCAGGCTTTTGATTCCGATTTACATATCGCTTTTGCCGGAGGGGGAATATCCAGAATTACTTTATCCCCGGATTTAAAAGAAGAACGCTCAAATAGTTTTAGTGGATCCATCAACTTTGATAAGGCTACTGAACATATGGTTGCTGGATTTACACTAGAGGGATTTTATACGCATCTGAACGATGCATTTTATCAACACCACACAGGTGAAGATGAATTCGGTGAAACCTTTGAAAAACGCAACGGCGACGGAGCAACGGTACAGGGATTTACATTGGAAGTGCGTGCCAACTTTGATCAAAAGCTTCAAATTGAAACCGGACTAACGCTTCAAACAAGTCAGTACGATGAAGCCATAGAAAATATCGAAGGACTTCCTACGAAAAAGGAGTTCTTGCGCACACCAAATACATATGGCTATTCCACACTTTCTTTTATGCCAAACAAACAATGGAATATAGCCCTAAACGCGGTTTATACTGGGAAAATGGATATCGCTCATTTTGCCGGAGCTCCTGAGCAAGAAGTAGATGCCTATAAGGTGACTCCCGATTTTATGGAACTCAGTATGCGGATTGCTTATACCGTAGATTGGAAACAAACAAAAACCGCCTTGGAAATTTTCGGTGGTGTAAAAAATATCACGAATGCCTATCAATCCGATTTCGATTCGGGTAAAAATAGAGATAGTAACTATGTCTATGGACCTGGATTACCACGAGCGATCTATATTGGTGTAAATCTAAGGTCCCTATAAATTGTATAACGTCAGCAGGATCATAACTTTCTAATAACCAAAATACTAAATTAAAGACTTACATGTTTCATGTAAGTCTTTTTTGTTTTATAGCCATTATTCACTGGACCTAACTACGATATAGTAGAGATTGACGTTTACCCTCTCCCCTCTCTCTAAAAAGAAATTTTCAAAACTATTTTACAATGAAAAATGTCTTTATTCGTATCAATCCGTAGTAAAACGTTGCAAAAAGATTGCAAAAGAAATCTTGTTTAAATTTTATGAAAATAAAATTCATATTTTTTACAATTATAAGCTAGTACTAGGTCCTCTGTGAGTGTCTCTGAATAACACATCACCAAATTCCATAAAAAAAACACCCTACTGTCATGGAATATGATACTTTTGAGTAATTTGGATTTAATTAAAAAAATAAATTTGCCCCCAAGAGAGAAGAAAAAATGATAAAACTATTCCCTAATAAAACTATTGAGTTAGCACTCAAAGGCGAACAAAGCCAAGCTTGGAACAAATTAAGAAACAATACGGAATCCGGTTTTTTCTAGGGGCTAATTGGATTATCCGAGAAATTTACCGGAGAAATCTTTAATAACGATTTCACATTAAGGACCACTTCAGGAAAGCCTTTAAGAACCTTAATTGAGATGAAAGGTGAATACTCAGATGATAATAATTCCATATCAATTGATTTGAAGTTCCATAAAGTGATAGAATATTTGTTTTATTGTTTGGTTTTAATGGCATCAATTGAAATTATTCAAGTATTATTTATGGGGGGAATTTCGGATATTATTACTGAATTGGGCAAAACTCTCATAGTACTTATTGTCTTCGGGTTTATCTTTCTGGAATTACTATTTAAAGTATTGTCAAAAAGAGCAATTAGAGATTTATCAAATACCCTAGGAAAATAAATAGGAGAAGCAATTTCACATTCTTCTTAGTCTAAAATCTAGTATTCAACATTTGCAATATTATTCCATTGCTCTTTAGCCCTTTCATTGCCGTTGTTGGCTTTAATATAAAGGTTAAGCAATTTTACTTCTTTGGATTGATATTCGTCTTCGGTTCTTGAAGGTACTTCAATCAGTTTAATTCCTTTATTAATGGTGGCACATTCTCTAAAGTAATCGTTGAATTCCTTAACAGATGTACAGCATTTTCCTTCGCCACCATAAGCACTTATCAATTTCAAAATATCAAATTTTTCCGAAGAGCAATTGTAAATGTTGGCATCACTATTTTTTCCGAGGCTGTAAATATTATTACGCATATAAATGATAATGACATTTAATTCATCCTTCATGAACTCAATTAAGTCGTTTAACTGAAAGTTAAAACCTCCATCACCAGTTAGTACAACTGGTACATCATTAGCATTTCGTTCCTTTAAGACTTTACATGCGGCTCTGGCATAGGGTAAACTTGTTCCCATTGCTCCATACCATGGGTTTGTATACCAGCTTCTACCAATTGAAGACTCTTTGGTAAGTAAGCTAAAGCTGGTAAATAGCGAGTTACCAACTTCAGGGAAATAGATATAAGGATTATTGTCTTTGGCTTGTAAGTTGTTTAATATATCCGCGATGTTATGAAAATCCACAACTTCTTGTTCGTCTATTTCTGAGGATAATTTTTTGATTGGTGTAAAATCAAATTTATCAAGTTTGGCATTTAATAAATGTTCAAATATATTCTGTATGTCCTTGCAATGATTAGCAGTTCCTTTCAATAAAGTTTTGTTCTCAAATGAGTCAATTTTGTGAGTTCCTGTATTGTATGCCATATCTATATCCATTTTACAGATACTGGTTCCTATTTCCAACACATAATCAACCTCATTATCTACGTATGATCTGGCAGCAGCAGAACTAAAGGCACCATTATAAATTGTTAAACTTAAATCGTCAAATTCATTAAGATTACTTTTAGCTACAGTACTTGTAACGTAAGGAATGTTATTTTGGTGGCTAAACTTCTCAATCATCTTAATTAATGTTTGATTAAGTTTAGCATTGGAGCCAAGATAAATTAAAGGATTCTTAGCATTTTTGAGTTTCTCTATAATGTTATTGGCAATTAATTCAAGTCCGTTTATGTTAGCAAATTCTGTTAGAACGACTTTTTTATCAGAAGGTAGATCAATGGCTTGTGTTTTATTAAAGACTAAATCTCTGGGGATTTCAATAAAAACTGGCTCATTGTTGACAAAAGCATGAGCTACCAAATTAAAAAATTGCAATCCTGCAATATTGGGTTGTCCAACATTTCGTGCTCCTTGTAATCTTTCACTCCTGATACCAAGTGCTTTAAAACTATCTAAGGCAGCATTTACTTGCACATTCCACGATGAAAAGGATGTAGTAGTATGGTGTAATGCTAAGTCACCTATCTCGTTTTCTCCTGGAGCACCAGATATGAATATAAGAGGTAAATTTTCGGTTTTAGCCAAGGCGGCAGCACTAGAGCAAGGTAAGCTACCTACTGTATAAGTAGTCATACAAACACCTAAACCTTCAATTTCAGCTTGTCCGCATGCTGAAAAAGCAGCATGCATTTCGTTACTCGACCCACAAACCTCGATAGAATTCTCAAAGGCTTTAATAAGGTTTGCTGCGAAATCACCACCAACACCATACATTTTATTACAGCCAAATAAACGTAATGTATTAATCATCGTTTCAGCCAGAGTAGGAAGTTTAGTTCCGTAGCTTGCTCCTAAGTTGTTGATATAATCTGATATATTTTGCTCCATACCAGACAAAAGTAGTTGAAATCTAAAAGCTAAAGGCTGATTTTGGTCATTGGCTGGCTTTCTATGTATATCGTTAGCAGAAGTTGGACTGTATATAATTAAAAAAATAACTATTTTGGTTTAAGATTATAAACAACCTCTAACAAATAGTCACAAAAACATAGCAAATTTTTCACCCCAATATTTTCACTAAAAAAAATAGTTAATCCCTTCTCGATCACACTATAAATCATTTTTTCTTTATGACCACCTTTTCGTGACAAAACAAATTATTCTTTGAGTGGAATTCTCAAGGGCAGTATCCAATTTGCCTTTTTATAGAAAGGGTATTCAACCTTAGATAGGTCTACACTAGTATCAATTAAATCTGCTTTAGATCTACCATTAAGACTGCATAGAGACCTAACAATTACCGAAAAATTCTTTGGTTCATCTTGAATTACTTCGTCTGCCAGATAATGAGCAAACTGCAATATCATATCCGGTTTAGCTCTTACTTTTCTGCGTTGCCGTTTTGTAAGGTAACTAGATAAATCAATGATAGTGACACTTTTAGTTTCTCGGTTCACAACAAAGAATCTTATTTCAGCCGACTTACTACGTAATTTCATATGCCATGAAAACCGATGTCCTTCCTCTGTCCAGCTCACATTTCCTTCAAATAAAAAATGCCGAAGTGGCAAGGTTACTTGAATGAACAAATAGATTCCCAATCCCCATAAAATCCATTTTGATGTCACAAAGGAATCAGGTTCTTTAATTTTAAGTCTTCTCCAAAATCGGAGTTTCTCTGGTGGAAAGAAAATAGCAGTAGCGGCTATCATAAACCAGGGAAAAATTCCAATGCTAAACAACTGAGAATTCATCAAATGAAAAGATACTAATACAATAACAGCAGGAAAGCGTGTTTTTCTAAAAACCAGTAAAGGAAAAATTAGTAAATCGAATAACATTCCACTGTATGAAAAAAGGTAGATCATCCATTCTTCCGTAAACCATTGTCCAATTACAGGAAAGTCAGTTCGCGATGAGAGCCATTTCCTTATTGGTTCACCTTGCAGCCAGTCACCATTTATTTTCGCTAGTCCACCAAAAAAGTAGACGATTCCCAATTGTATTCTCAACCACCACAAGGTCCAGTTTGGCACCCAATCTCTTTTAATATTTGGAAAAATCTTTGCGTCTAATGAAAATGCTCGATTTGCAGGTAGGAAAATCAGCATAAAACTGAGTAGAATGATTAAATAAAAGTGATTGAGATAATTGGCCTTGTCTAGTAAAAAGGTGTATGTAAAACCTAAAAAAAATAAAATGGCACTTATTCTATATAGAAATCCAATGCCGATAAAAAAAGCAAAAATCCCCAACAAATAAAAATGGTAGTACATACCATCACCTGTCCAAGGTGTAACCCAGTCGAACCCTTCATAAGTGAAATAGAAGACAGGATCTATCCAATAGCGCTTAATCCAATTATTGTCAAAATAACGAAATACCTCCCACAATAAAATCAAACCAAAAGCAATTCTAAAGAATACCAGGCCCGCTATATCTATCGGTTTATTTAATATTTCTTTTACTCTTGCTATTTTCATTTCACAAGCTCTCGATTAAAGGATCATTAGAATAAATTTAATTCATTGATTTTCAATTGATACTCAAGTTAGATATTTTGTTGCAAACAATAAAAATATCCACTTCCTTATAAGCAGAGGGAGTGTCTTTTTGTATTGAGAACTTAAGCCCTCCAGGATCTTGACAAAATCCTTTCGCGATCACAAAAAGACTTACATGTTTCATCTAAGTCTTTTTTGTTTTTAGGTTTTATTCGAAATCCTCCTCCTCAAATGGAAAATAGTCTAACACGTCATATTTCCAGACATTTGTAGGAAATATTACAATTAAGTTAGCTGTTTTGTCACCTATGTTTTTAAATGCATGAGGTATCATAGGTGGAATATTAATGATATATGGAGCTTCAATTGTAAAAAGTGTGTCACCAAGTGCATAAAGTATTTTTCCTTCCAAGAGAACATGCGATTCTTCACCTTTGTGAGTATGCATTGGAGGAGCTCCTCCTGGAAAAGTCTCTGTGATACCTATCACTAGATTTTGGTATCCGTTTTTATATCCTTCCATTACATGTACGTACTCACCTGGACCAGGATTTATAACTGGAAGTTCATCTAAATCTGCGGCATATTCCTTCCAATATTTCATTTCTCGAGATTCATAACCTTGTGGTACTGTTCGGCGCTCAAGTACCTTATGAGAATGATGTTGAGCATGAAGATATTCGATGATTGAATCTGGTACTGTCTTTATCTCATCTACCAAACCTTCTATAGAAAAGGCTTCCTTGGTAAGGTCGTGGGAGTGTGAATGAGCTTCTGATTGTTCTATTCCGCTGTTGGTGCAAGAAATTGTTGTAACAATGATCAATAAATAGCCGATAGAGTGTAATAGATTTATCATGGTAATTGGTTTTGATAATGCTTAATATTTCTAGGATAACTAAACTGTAATTTAATCTTAGATTTTCAGAATAATATCTTCTTTTAAATCAACTACTAGTTTTCTACATGTCTCAAACTGAATCCGACAACCTTGAGAAGAAAACATTGCAAACTCCCCACAGCAATAAGTTAAAAAACTAGATGACAGTAATTTACAACAAAAATTCCACTTCTTTGTAATCAGGCAGTCATGGGTTCGAATCTTATCGCGATCACAAAAGTTGGGCACAACAACCCGTATATGAACCTTAACACCTTAAAGATTGTTATAACTTCATATATCTTTCAATCGACTTGTTTTCAATATTGTCGAAAGAAAATAGTTATCAACCGGAGCAACTGAATAGTTATTCAGAAGTTATCGGATCGATGATGGTAGCAACTTTACTTACTGAATTTATAGGAAATCCGCCTTGTTTTGCGTGTTCACGAACCATTTCTTCATTTGGCGAAATGTAAACACAATAGATTTTATCATCGGTTACATAACTGTTTACCCACTGAATTTGAGGTCCCATAACCTCGAGTACATCACAAGACTTTCTAGCGATACCTTGTAAATCCGTCGCAGATAATTTTCCTGCCTCAGGAAAATCTCTTTCTATTACATATTTTGGCATAGTGGTACTATTTAAGATTCTACTTATTATGCTTTTAGAATGCCTCCCATTATTTTGTAATTTCAAGTATCCAGCTTTGTCAATTTCATTTTTTTTTTGAATCTCTGGACTATATTATTTTGGATGAGAACGCACCCTAATTACAATTCTATATCCTGTATGTAAATATAGTTATTAAATACATAAAGCGCACTATTTCAGTCAATTACAAATTAAACAATTAACCTAAAACAAAAAATTACTCAAGATTTCGAGGGAAGGATTTGGCTTTCTGCTCCACGTCTCTACTTAGTCAATCCTATGACTTGCTAATTTCTTCCTCGTAAGCGATTTAGTCCTTAGGATTGACGGACCTAATTTGGAACTGTAGAGTCACGTTCAATACGTTTCAGCCATGATTTATACGGCATGTTGTGCTTACGTTATATTAATGTCTATTGTTACATAGAATTTCCATTGAAGGTTCATTTCCTCCAATAAAGTCTATCAATGGGCAACCAAATGAAATATCGAGAAAACCATATAAAATAGGAGGTTTATCTTTGAATACTTGACCTGTCCATTGGTTGTTTTCGTATTGTGTAAGTATGGGTGAAATTCCAGCGCTTTCCGTATTCATATAAACATGATTGAAGACCATTGTCTCAGTATGGTCCTGGAACACTAAAAGGTGCCTTCCTGCGGGTCTATTGTCTGAGTATTTTAAAGTTTGAATTAGATAGGTGTAGTCGTCTGTCTTAAATTTGAATACTTTTCCTCTTGAAAGCGAATTAATCCAATCATTATGATTTGTGCTTTTAATATTATTAGGAAAAAGGGTACTGTCAACTTCTATCCATTTTATTGGATGAACACCTCCTGTTTTAAAAGGGTTTGATTTTCCTATATGAACAAAGGTGTTCCTTGCAAAATATCCCATTGTATTTAAAGGTAGGCTTGAAACTTTAAACCCTATTTCAGTACCAAAATAAGTATTCGGTTTTTCTATCAAAACAGAACCTTCAACAGGAAAAATGAACATGGAATCAAGAAACATATTGTAGATATAGATTTTGTCATTTTCGGAGATATTAATACGCTGTAAAAATGAAGCCCTTTTGCTTTCGGTTAGCTTAATTGGGAACTCATTGGTAGACGGTTCTCAAAAAAATCTTTTGTTGTATCATGCGCGTTTTCAAACTGTAAACGATCATCAGATAATGAGATAAATGCACCTTTTTGAAGGTCGTCATAGTCAATTGGGGCTAGATAAAAAAGTGGAGAGTCTTGACTAAATCCTTTTAGACAAATTAGACTAAGAGCAAAAAATAAAAGATGTTTCATTTATTCAAGTTTATGAAGTACAAATTATATATAAATGAATATTACACATTTCCTTCAATCCCTACCAACCCCAGAAACAACCAGGAATAAAGTAACAATGAAAATATAAGTCCTTCAAATTATCAATTATTCTTACAAAGAAAAATCTTCATTATACTCCGTATTATCAATACATATTCTGCATTAATTTGCACTTAAATATACTTCAATCAAATCTACCTATCAGTCCCTGAATTTAAGGATTTTACATTAAATCATCACATTATTGTATTTCAACAGAAATAAGTAGACTTCCTCAACTTACAAATAATAAACATTGCAAATTCCTTAACGTCCTCTTCAAGCCACCCTGAGGAGGGGGAATGCAGTTTATTCTGTTGTTAGGCGAATAGGTTATATTTTTAATTGCTTAATAAAATGGTACCAGTGTTATTATTGTAACGAATATACCACCACCATGAATATACATGCCCTCTTGGTAAAGCACAATCTCCTCTCTTGAATAGCTTTTGACCTTATAGCCCTTAGAATTCACAAAATTTGAGTTATAGTATCTTAGAAATTCCCCCCCTGATTCAGACTCCCATCGGTCATAATTCCCAATACTGTTGTTGCATTCATTATGTTGGTACTGCTCAAAAATTCCGTCATCTAAGTAGGAAAGCAGTAATTTTGAAAGACACTGCCCCGTAAAGCTTTCAAATGGAGCGTTTTCATCATCAGGATCTGCTGTTCCATACTTGACCACATAACTTTCTGTAACCCATAACTGCGAGGTTAAGATTTCATCGAATGTAGGCTCTTCGATATTACCTTCTTCCTTGTTGCACGATGATAAAGCAAAAATTATAGTTATTAGGAATAATGATAGGGTCTTATTGATCATATTAATTTGTTTATTGTTATTAGTTAAGTATACCATTGATTTATTGTCCGTGCACCGAACTTATATATAAGCGAATAATATACCTATTCTGCTTTCATTTGCAGATAAATATACTTCAATCAAATCAATCAATACCAGAATTCCGCAGTTTCCACACTTATATTATTAGATTAATGTATAACGTCAGAAATTAATTAACTATCTCAATTAAAATTTAAATGGGTAAAGACTAAAAAAACATTGCAAAGAGGACAATTCCTATTTTATAATCCCTCCAAGGATCACGAAGTAATCCTTTTCAAAACATCCTAGATCTATCTTTAAAACGAACTAATTGACTTTAAGGGGGATACTACTATGTTTGCCACCAGTAGTAAACTACCTGAAACGAAGAAAGAAAATTAGTAAGCCTTCATATGACTATTAATAGTAGTAGCAAATTATCTTTTACACGAGCAGAATACTCATGTCAGCGGAGGCAAGTTAGTCTCGTTAAAATTACATTTTCCTAAGAGTTGGTCTTTGTGAAAGAATAACTAATTTTAGCGTATTAAAAAAAAACAGATGTCGATAACAAGAATAGATACAACGCCACGAATGAGTAGAATTGTCGAACACAATAACACCATTTATCTTTGTGGCCAAACAGCAAAAGATGCGACTAAAAATATCAAAGAGCAAACTATTACTACACTTGAAAAAGTTGAAGAATTGCTTAAAAAAGCAGGTTCTGATAAAAAGAACATCCTTTCTGTTACAATATATGTGCGCGATATGAAAGACTTCTCAGCTATGAATGAAGTTTGGGATGCATGGGTTGAAGAAGGTTATCAGCCAGCACGTGCATGTGTTGAGGCGCGCATGGCTCGTCCTGAATTACTTGTAGAGATGTCAGTTGTTGCTGCAAAGAAATAGTATAAAAAAAGACTTGTTTGGTAATGAAATCCATCCATAAATGGTATGAGTTGTAGCGGAAGTAATCCGCTATCACTCCGCTATCTGAACATATTACGAATAATAAAGAATTCCTCAGAGTCCTCTTCGAGTGAATCTGAAGGGGGGGGGTAAACTTAAGCACCCCAAGGATCCTGAAAAAATCTTTTCACGATCACAAAAAACGGAGTTCAATTCTTTAGAAATCTCTTTCTAATTATCAGCAAAGGAATTAATGCAATTACACAGATAACAATTAATCCTTCAAGTACATTGATTGTAAAACATAAATCCTGTCCACTTAATAGGGATATACAATCATTTGGATTTTCTGTCTCATATTTTATACTAACCATTGTATTCAAAATGCCAAATGAAAAGATTGGTATTCCCAAAATTGAAATCGAAAGCAGTATGTAATAAATAGTTTTGTATAATTTCATAAAAAATATAGGAGTTGTAAAGAATTGTAGGAACTCTGGCTAAAACAGGTGCCAGTAAGGAGACCTTGAGGAGGAAAATGTAAAATACATTTCAATGCAGTTTTGTTTTTGTTGATGTAATTTTATTTCTTTTTCCAATAGCAATCAAACCCAGAAAAGGCCCTAACGCCAGAATAACATATATGCTATTAGAATCTGTTAATGCTTGCATTCCATTTATTAATTGAATGCTAATTATAGTTATTGAAAAACCAATGCAATTAACTATAGTGAGTGCTGTCCCTTTTATTTCATCAGGTGCATTTTGAGCTACCAATGTTGAAAAAAGAGGTGAATCTGCAACTACAACCATTCCCCAAAAGAGAAGAAAAGATAAAAACACCAGATCGCTTTCAACTGAAAAAATAAGTGGAGAAATAA
>CAJXVU010000065.1 GCA_913062555.1 uncultured Bacteroidota bacterium | reverse complement strand
TGCCAAATAGATGCCAAAGCATACCAAGGTTAGGATAAAAAAGAGGCTATATACTATTGTAATGTTGTTTATCATAATTTATTTTATACTTAATTCGATATTTTATCCATAAAAAATTCTCTACGACTTTAAAAAATATATTTACTATCACATAACTTTTACTTTTTTAAAGATGGATGTTGAGCGCTTACACGAAACATAAAAATCAGTAAAGGACCTTGTATCTGAATGATGGGCACTGTTTTTTGTAATTGTTACTTCTCTAGACATACATGGGTCTAAAACAATGTAATCACCATTTTTACTTCTCTTTCCTGCTACAACCACCCAATGACCAGGCTCTCCAACCCGAACTATTAATGGTTTCCTTTTATTTACATTATTCATCGCCTTATTAACATTACCTTGCCCGTAAGTAGCTTCAAATCCTAATTCTACTAATAATTTAGCTAAATGTGCCCCATATGTGCCGTCAACGGAATGTGAGGGCCCATCATTTAATCCTATAGTACCTGCGAATGTTGCTTCTCCTTTTTTTAAACCTGCGAAGGGTGTTGCTACAGCACCAACACGATTAGTGGCAGCCATAGTATACCCTGTAGACGTTGAATCTAGTTTTCTACTTTTATTTATTAATGAACTCTCCGAATATTTGGTGTATCCATCTAATAATTTTACAATCATACCTACACAGCATAATCCACATGACATTTCATCTTTTTGAAGTAAAATGTCATAATTTTTAGTTGTTGTCCATCCAGTCATTGTATAAATTTTAAATTGATTTAAATTCTATTGTTTTGAGATTAGCAATATTTAATAATAATTTTAATCAGATAACTAAATGATCATTACATAATTCTAATAGCATGAGCATTTTTTTTGATAACATGTGTTTTTGTGTTAACCCCCAATCATCACCGTTGGGCAACCCAGCACAATCACCCCGCCATGGGCGGTTTGATCGCCCATACGGGCTGCAGGTCGTTTGCCTATCATTACCGTTGCCGATCCTTTGGCAATTACATCGGGTGGGCCTGTACAAACCAATGTATCTCCCATTACTGCCGCAGGCAATTTGCCAATTAACACATTAGGCACTCCAGGTCCTGAAACTGGCCCTCCCACATGAGGTATTGGTGGCACTCCCGGTGTTACCATAGGGCAGGTGTGCATATCGGTTAATCTTGCTGCTGGTTTTCCCATTATCTTATTTTTTTAATTAATCATTACCATGGCTCCTTTTACCGTAGTTTGTCCTGCGGCAGAGAGTTCGGCTGTTGCATTTCCTTTTGCTTTTATTCCCAGATCGGCACTTAAATTTACATTAAGTCCAGATAGTTTCGCATCTGCCGCTGATGAAATATCTATACCTGTTGTTCCTTTTATAATGATCTTGCCCTTCGAGGAAATTTTTATATCCTTTAAGCTATCCATACTAATTCCTTTTGTAGTGAGTTCTACCTTGTTCTTATTCTGATCATGAAGTATAATAGACTTATCATCATCGCTTAAAATCACTATGTTTCCTCCCGGAGTTTCTATGGTTGTTTGCTTTGTCTTATCGTTAAACTCTAATTTTAAATTGCTTCTAGTCAAGATTCCCTTAATATTATTATCCTTATCAGCCCATTCCGGTATAGGCTTCTTTTTACCATTGTATAAACTTCCTATTACATAAGGCTTTTCTGCATTGCCACCTTCAAAATCCACCAATACTTCATCGCCAATCTCCGGTATAAAATAAAACCCCATTCCATTACCTGAATAAACATTGGCCAACCGTAACCATGGACTTATCATGTTCTTTTCTTGCCAGAAAAAATTAACCCGTATTCTGCCCAGTTTATCAGGATCATCATTTTCTGCTACCACAGCACCCTGCGATTCGCAGTGCGGAATGACATGTGGGTTGGTATAATCGGGTATTTTTGCCGCAGCAGAAATGCCTTCAAAAGTATTTTGGTAATTCATGGTGTTATCACAGCTATGTTTTAAAGAGGTAATAATATATTCCCCATAATCAACATCGCCTTTCTGGTCCATTTTGAGAGCCTTTATATTTACTTTATTACCTAATTTTAAGGCCGGATTTTGACTACTCCCTTGTACGACTGACATATTGAGCGCGGAAGCGCCTTCCTCTAGGCTCACAACCTCATCCAATTCTGTAGAAGGATAATTTTCAGCGAGATTGTAGAAGCGCGTTGATTCTTGGCCATACTCTCTCATAGAGATATTGTGTGCTTGTCCCCCGTATTCATTGAGGTTAGCTTTACCAGCGGATGTAGATTTCTTTTCGACAGTTTCGGCCTTTAAAGGATCATATCCAATATATTTAAACTTAGATGGTACCATTTTTATAGAAAAATTAAAGTCGGTAAGATCTAGCCCTAATTTTAAATCGGTTTTAGCATTTGGTAATTTACCAAAGAATAGTTTTGTACCATCGTAGAAAAACCACTCGCCATAGCGGGTAGCTAGACGTCTTATAAAGTCGTAGTTGCTTTCGTTATACTGTACGGTATATAGCAGGCGGTCACCTTTTGCAGGATCAATCTCTGATTTTAATACATCTTTCGGGTATGGTTTCAATACTTCATCGGTAATTTGTTTCAGATTTTTATTTTCAAATGAACTGCTGCCTGGGTTGTTGTTCAATAAAATATCTGGACTATTCCCTGAGAGGATGACATGATCTGCTTTACCAGTATGCGATTTTGTGGTTCTTATGGAAGTGATCATTCCTTTGAACAAATGATCAGAGACATTAGATTTACTCATAATATTGGCCTCAATGGATATGCTTATTACAGCACCAATATACTTTTTAGAAGTCTCCATGACGAAACTATCTCTTTCTTCGAAGGTATCCATACGGCAAATCACCTCAAATTCATGAGGTGTATACATATTTTGATTGATGGTGAGATTCAGAAAATCTTTCAACTCTTGCCCGTCAATTTCAATTTGTATTTTCGATGCCAGCGCCATAAAACTATAGTGTTATTAAATCATTTAAAATCAAGACAAAAATTGCTGGGTTCAATACCCCATCCATGCATTGGTATATTTTACACCCGAAATTGTCATCTCACGTGTGGAAATAGACAAAGCGGTTACCATATTTGATTGGTCCATAAAATTTTCTTGATAAAAGACCAATCTGGCATCTTTAAACTCCAAAGTTCTAAAGGGTTTGGAATTGGTATCTCCAGAAAAGGAAATTTCTCCACTTTTATCAGCATCCTCAGAGATCATCCATTGTATGACCTCATTATCTTCAAGACTTGCAAAAGAGAGGTTAATAATGCCTCCATTTACTTTAGAGGTTGGCAATCCTTTTTGATCAATTTCTTGCGAAAACTGATAATCGCAAGAAAGCAATTGGATGCCTTCTTCCTCATTTTGATGCCCTTCAATATGTAATTTTGCTGATAGAACCATGATAAATAAATAGCTGAACTAAATAATTAATTCATAAGTGATCCAATTATTAACCGCATCACTTATGAGTAATAAATTAGCGGTTTTTAGATAGATTAATTTTAACATTATTGCCAATATTTACCTCGCGCCCAACCAATGAAAGGCTAGTGGAAGCATAGTTTGAGTCAATGTTTTCAGAATAGCTGGTTAAGCATACATCTTTCAGCTCGATAACTCTTGGAGATTCTTTCCCTGACTCTTTACTGATACTGAATTTTGCTGAACCTTTAATTTCATGATCGGTGATCCAAACTATCAATTTCTCAGCAGTTTCAGGCAATGGTGAAACAATGGAAAATGAAAATTCAGATACATCGATTGGTGAAAAATCTATTTCCTGAGTGGTATTGCTTACATCTGCATGGGAATTCAGCCCAAAGTTTAAGGCCGGAACCTCAAATTTATCAGATATTCCATCTACTTCTAAAGTTATAATAGTTGCCATTTTAATTTATTTTAGTTAATAATGAATATTTTAAATAATTTAATTGAGATATTATGACTGGTCATATTCTGAACTCCATTCAGTACCATCATCCCCTTTTTGCCCATCCATCTTAATCATAAAATTCTTAGCAGGAAAATAGGGTTTCATACTAATATCGAGGTGGATCCTATCTTTTTGATGTTGGTCTTGTTCAAATCTTTTTATTGAAAAATTTTCTATCAATTTACCTGGCCCTGTAATATCGCTCAGGAAACGAACTATTTGACTTTGAATTTCTTTCTTAGTGATATTATTAAAGTTTTCGAAAGCCCTGCGGTTGAGGAAATCCATCATTACTTTGGTTACGTAATCAAAAACTCTAACTACCGAATAAGTTTGTAAGCCAAGGTTGTCACCATTGAACAAGGTTTTGGCAGAGAAAGCCATAACCTTACCATATTCGTTTACCATGGGTACCAGACCCATTTTTTCAAGACTTGCAATCTCACTTTTTTTCAACTGAAAAGCGACCCCGTCAACTTCGCTTAAGCTACCGTGTTTTTTACCTGCGGCCACCTGAGACATAAGTGTCTGATAAATGGTCCCTGCCAAAGCACCAGCTGGCGGTACATATAACACTTCCTCTTCGCCTACTTCATCTATTTTATCACGTCCTACCAACCAGTTGCAAGACATCATAACGTTAGAGCGATACATATCTCCACCAGTAAGATTAGCCCCTTCAAACATCTCCATGACATCATCTGGGTTATCAAGGTGTTCAAAATCTGTAACCATCATCACTTTGTTATCGTGTGCCATTTTTGCCCACTTCTCAACTACTTTATTGGAACCCAAGTACCCAGGAATAACAAGAATGCTATAGTTATTTCTTAAATCTAACCTGTCATAATTGGCGACAAGCTCTTCATTAACTTTTTCATAAAAACGGGTATTGTCTAAATCTTTAAGCTGTTCGAGGTCTGCGTTTAAGAATGAAACATTCTTAAGCTTTTCCTGCGTTGTATTTTTGAAGAACAAAGCCACAGATCGGTAAGATCTTTCCATGTCCTTTATTTCTGAAATGGCATTTTTCAGGTTGCTTTTTAAGGTGGTTTCCGCCGTATCTGCTTGTTTTTCACATTTTTCAACCAGTTCAGAAACACTTCCGCCTGATGTCAGGGCATCTGCCCAGATCTTCAAGCTGCGTTTTAAATCTTCACGCTCACCCTTTCTGGAAGACTCTGTGAGGAATATCCTTTTTCTGGCTTTTCGTTCAGGATTTACATTTTGTATTCCATCAATGGCCATTTCCAATAGATCGAATCCACCAACAACGGCGAGGGCATCTATACTTTCTTCAAGAATGGCTTGTGGGTTGTCTATCTTTTCGATAGATAAAACTTCAGATTGTTTAAATTCTCCCGTATTTTGTTCTATTGAATCTTTTTCAGACATAGTTATAGGGTTTAGATTGTTTTTAAATAGATTATTACTTATTGTCTTCCAATTCTTTGATCAGTGAATTAATCGCATTAAGCAGTGCTGTTTTCTGTCCTTCATCTTCCAATGCTTTTTTTAATAGTTTATTGGTTTTGAACTGCTTAATCATTTTCTGGTTCTGTTCTTTTTGAGCTGTAAGATTTTTTAAAAAATCACTTTGATTGGTAATGCCCTTTACACCGAAATCCCCCAAGTTTTTAAATTGAAGTTTCTCTTTTCGAGCGCCACCTTCACTGTCTTGAAACTCCATATCAACATTTGGTGCGTAGTGTTCGAACACCTCATTGATGGATTTCAAACCACCAACAACCTCGGGTTTAATAGGTGGTTCTTTTGATAGTTTTTCTATCATTAAAGTTTTGTTTTGAGGTAATTCACTCATTGCCTCGCTGGCATCCCCTTTTACTTCGGATCCGCCTATGTCATAGATTGCCATTTTATAATAATTTTAGGTTCGTAATTAATTATCAATTTTATTGAAGTCCCTTAACTCATTGTAATTAAGAAACTTTCCATTTTATTTCATCATTTTTATCAAGGCTAATACTTACCTGGCTTCCTCTACTCACCTCTCCGGTAATTATTTTTCTTGAAAGCGGCCTGCGTATTTCTTTCCGGATAACGCCTATCAAAGGACGGGCCCCATATTTAGGTGTAAAACCAGACATCGCAAGTTTTTCTTTTGCATTATCAGCAATTTGAAGTCCAATACCTTGTACTTCAAGCATTTTATAAAGATTCTTTAGATGTATATTAAATATCATAACGACTACTTCTTTGCTTATTGGTGCAAAAGGCACGATCTCAGTTAGCCTGCCAAGAAATTCAGGCCTGAAATGACCAGACATAATCTCCATGATATCATTCGATTTAGGAATTTCACCTTTATTAAAAGTGTCAATAATCACCTGACTCGCAATATTGGAAGTAAAAAGAATGACTGCATTTGAGAAATCTCCTTCCTTACCTAAGCGGTCATGCAATTTTCCTTCATCGAGTATTTGCAGAAAAATATCGAATACCGAGGCATGTGCTTTCTCAATTTCGTCAAACAGGACTACAGCATAAGGTTGTTGCCTAATTTTGTTCACCAATAAACCGCCCTCTTCATAACCTACGTACCCCGGTGGGGCACCATACAAAAGTGCTGCAGAATGCTCTTCCTTAAATTCAGACATATCAAAACGTATCAAAGCCGATTCATTTTGGAATAAAAATTCAGCAAGGCTTTTAGCAAGTTCTGTTTTACCGGTTCCTGTAGGCCCTAGAAAGAAAAAAGACCCAATTGGCTGTCCTGGTTTACTTAATCCTGACCGTGATTCGAGAATGGCTTCGGTAATTGTTTTTATAGCGTGATCTTGCCCGACTACTCTTTTTTTAAGATGCTCTTCGGTATTGAGTAATCGTTCCCGTTCCTGTGATTGCAGTTTACCCATTGGGATCCCAGTTTTATGAGATACAACGGCAGCCACATCCGATTTTTCGACTGATTCACGAGTTTGACTCGCAAATTCAATTAACTTTTCAAGAATATTCTCAATATAGGTAATGACCTCCTTAGAAGTATCCATCTTAAGAATATCCTGATCTTCTTCAATCACTGTAAATAGTACTTCACTGATCTTATTTTTAATATAAATATTAAACCATTGAAGCTCACTCATCAGTTCATCCTCTTCAAGACCTATTTCATTTACCGTCAACTCAGTAAACTGTTCTTTCAAGGCGTTTAGATCATCTGTAGAACTCACAGAAACCATTTTCACTACAGCCATGGTTCTGTCAAGTAAATCAACAGCCGCATCAGGTAGCGCTCTTTCTTTTAGATATCTTTTAGAAAGGCGAATTGTTTCCTTTATAACCTCAGAATCAACCTTTAACCCATGATGTATTTCGTAATTTGGAATGATCTTTCTTAACATCCTCAAAGCAACAATTTCATTAGGTTCTTCAATTTTTATAATCTCAAAGCTTCTACTAAAGGCTTCGTCAGATTCAATAAATTTTGTGTAATTATCGACAGATGTAGCACCAATGATTGTTATTTCCCCTCTTGCCAATTCAGGCTTCAAGAGGTTTGCTGCTCCCGATGCACCACCCTGTTTATCTAATAACGTATGTACTTCATCAATAAAAAGAATAGCTTTTTCAAACTGCTTGATTTCTTTAATGATGTTTTTTAGTCGGTCTTCCACTTCCCCTTTATAAGCTGCTCCGGCAATGAGAGCGCCAAAGTCAAGTTCAAAAACGGCAGTTCCGGAGAGAGAGCCTCCAATTTTATCATCTACAAGTTTTTGAATCAGCCCATTAACAACTGCTGTTTTGCCCACCCCAGTATCACCAGTAATAATTACATTTGGTTTTGATCGCCTGCCAAGAACTTCGGTTATCATCCGTATTTCCTTGTCACGCGCTACGACCGGATCTAGGTTCCCCTGTCTGGCAATGCCTGATTTATCGATGCAATACTTAAATAGCGCATTTTGTTTTTTACTCTTTAATGATGACTTCTCATCTTTATCTGGTATACCTAACACCTGATTGAGGTCAGAAGATTCTACCATTAAATTGATGATCTCCTCCCCTCGAAGTGGGAATGTTTTTAATTGTTCGTAAGTAAAACCAACCCCGGGTGTACACAAAGAAGCGAGCGCACAAATACCATCTATATGGTCAATATTCGTTTTCAATCGGATATTGTCGGCTTCGTTTAGCACCGCTAATAGTTCGCTATCAGCCTGAGGATTCTCTTCAATCTTTGAGTTTTTAGGATAAGATTCTATCCTGACATCTGCCCATTCTTCTAAGTAATACAAATCTTTATCTAGATTCTCTAAATAAGATCTCAGTCCAATATCCTTATGTAGTAGTGCTTTTAATAAATGAGATGGCGAAATATTCTTATTGGAATATTCTTTAGCCAAAGATTGAGCAATACTTATGCCTTGTTTAAGGTCATCAGATAACAATAAATCCACATCCATCATAACAATTTATTTTGGTCGTTATTCAGTTAAAATTTATAAAATAAATTTAGGTTTCTCAGAATGAATAAATCGTTTAAAAGTTATCCACAAATCAGCTTTAGGGGGGAGATTTATTATGCTTTCCGTGATATGACAATCAATACATCAAAGTCATATTGTTAATAAAAATACTAAAATTTTACCAATTACATAATTAAATGAATATTTTTTTAATAATTCACAATTATAGCGTTAATATTTTCAGCATTACATTTGTGGCTGATTAAGGCGATTTTGTTTTCTGTGGTATCTCTAATATTTACATCTACCATTGGACGCAAATAAGAAACTTAAAAATGGAATCCGTCTAGACATCAAAGTTTGTAATTAATTTAAATTTGAAGACGGTAAAAGCCCCTCAAACTAGTGGTTTTTGTAGCTAAGTCTGGATTCATTATCTGTTTGACACAACAGATAATGGCCTTAAGGGGAAGTCTTGTAGTAGAAGACTATGAATTGTCGAGCATTAAAGAATTGTCATGCTGATTTCGTTAAATCCTTCATCAAGATGTCCTGTTCGATTGATATTATTTAATAGCGTTGTATCAACTCTAACCCAATATCGAAATCCAGCTTCCAGATCTTGAAAAAAAGCAAATCCATCACTATCTGTAGTTTGAGAAAAAGTTAATGCATTAACTTCGTTTATGGCATCCTCCTCTGTCTCGTATACCGCTACTCTAAGTCCGCTTCTAGGGTTACCCGACAAGGTACCAGAAACATAGACCTCGAGATCTGCAAATTGAAACATGTCATCATCAGAATCCTCGTCACATGAAGTTATTGAAAATAACATGGCAATTATAATTACCAAATTGAATAGTCTAGAATACAAGTGCTTATTATAGGAAATCATATTAATATTTTTTTGATTTTGTGTATAGGTAATAAAGCACTTCAAATAGCGTGCCGTTACAAAAAACAATAATAGTTTATGGAAGTATTACGGTCCGTTGTACTATTGGCTAAGCTAATATAGCTTATAAAAATGCTAAATTAACGATAAAATAGCTGGGTATAATAATATCTTCCTTTTGAATCTTTTATGGAAGCAATACCAATGTGGGTGAAGTTCCCTTCAATATTTGCTTTGTGCCCTGGACTATTTAACCACCCTTGCATCACGGCCTGGGCTGTAGGATAACCTGCTGCAACATTCTCTCCGGCAGAATTAGCATTTACTTCTTGTTGCAATTTTTGAAATCTAAGTCCAAAATTATCATGGCTAATCGCGCCTTTAGAAATCATATAATTAGAATGATCTGCGGCCAACTTATCCGCTTCAGAATTTCTTATTAATGCTAATTTACCAATGCTTTCTCGATGTTGATTTACCAATGATAAAATTTCCTCTGATATAGTCAAGGCATCACTTCCTTCATTTTCAATATCCTCTTGATCCCCATCATTTTCATCTTCATCTACATCATCTATTAGTTCTATAAGCTCTTCATTTGAATCTGCTAGTTCTTCTTTAGAACAAGACACTGAAATCAACATTAGGCTTAGTAACCCACATAATAATCCTCTCTTCATATCATCAGTATTATTTAAATATAATGTCTAAATCTTAATTTTAAAAAACTCAATGTTAAGGTTGAGGACAAAATCTAAACTTATTTATATACGATTAAACTGTCATTTAGGATGTTTAACAAGCCAAAGATTTATGTGGATTTAAATTTCTATTTGTCTAAAAATGAAGACCAATAAGGTTCCAGTAATACAATTGCCAACAATAACTAACTGATAGCACCAAAAACAGAATATTATATACGCTCTCTAATAAACGAAGGGAGCACCATTTTTTCAAAAGTAGTATTATGAAAACCAACAAAATTGGGAGACTTAAGGAGGAAATAGTAAAGACTAAATAAAATATATTAGAAACTCCAAACTGGAGCCTGTCACTAAAAACAATAACTAAAGCCGTCAGGAGAATAAGAAACAAAGATCAAGCGGTAAGACGCAAATAAATTTGATCCTTGAAATAAGTGAAATTTCATTTTCTTTTTTCTCTACAGCACAAGAAATTAAACATCCAATAAAAATTAGGGGTATTATTAATTTGATCTTCATGTTTCTACTATTTAAAAGTTTAGACAAACTAAAAACTAGTAAAAAAAACAGTAGTCTCGATAAAGTTAATGAGACGTCTTTTCTGTGAGTTTTATATTAATTTAACTCATAAAACACAAGGAGACTTAGATCCTAGTATTGGATTCTAAATATATTTATTTTTCAACGGTCTTGCAAATACTAATTCAACCCAAAATAAGCTTAAAAGTGTTTACTGTGATTATTTGAAACACCATAGTTGGTTTTAACAAATTTGACAGTAACAAAGTATGCTGTATTTGGCTTTTGAACATTCTCTAATTGGAAGACTTTTTCAATTTAGTCAACATAAGTCGCGCATTCGAATAATTTGGATCTAGCTCGAGAATGGACTGATATGTTTTTTCCGCTTCTGATATTTTATCGTTAGCCATTAAACCATCAGCCAGGCTGTCAAGCGCATTCACGGATACTGGAAATGTCTCGACCATCATTTGAAACACTATCAAAGCTTCTATTGGATGCTTATTTCGGAGGAGAGCATAACCAAGGCTATTCAATGCAGATTCTGCAAAATCAAACTTTTTACTTTGCTCGCGCATGCTATTAAATTGATTCCAAGCAGCTTCAGAACCACCTGATTCTAAGGCTGCACTAATCAAGGGAACCGCCTGTTGGATATTGGTTTTATGCAGTTGTATTTTCGGAATCTGACCGCCCATTAGCACCCATGTTTTTTTGCCTTCTGTCAGCTCAATTTGTTCAAAATAAATATTGGTTTTCGTATTGCCAACAATGTTTGCAAAAATGGGTTCTAAGGTCATAGTTCGTCCGGATGGCTTAGTAACCACTAGTGCTTCATCTCGAATTGAAAATGCCCAAACACTATTATTTAAAGCAGAAGCGGTGAAATTCCCAATTAAATTTAGAATGGGTACGTGAGGTTTATCGATAGTGATTTTTCGGATTAACCCAAGTGATTTTTTTTCATCTAAAAAACTCATCCCATTGCTATTAATTCGAGCTAGAATATCTGGATATGCCTCAGATTGGAAAGTATCACTTCCCACTTGATGTAATTCAATATTGAAACCATCATAAAATTTTAATTTTATAATACTGGCATTATTCACTTCCACATCAACCTGTTGCAAAGTCCCATTTAACTCTCCGAACCATACACCTGCTGTTGCCTTTACTTTATCTAGCGGCCAAATTTTCCACGCCTGTTTATCACTTTTAGGATTAGGTGAGCACTCAAAACGCTTAAATAATTCCTGTCGTATTTGCTGGGTTAATTTTTTTGCGCCTTGATTTGCATGATAATAGTTTGAAGCGACTAATATAATAATTGAAGCTCCATATTCCGGATAGTGTGCAATGTAGGTGCTAGTTGCGCCACTGGTGCCTCCATGCTCTATAGAGAGCACGCCTTCTTGGTGAGAAACATTCACACCAGCACCATAGCTTACTGCCTCGCCAGACAAATATTTTCCATCAATCCGTCTTTGTTTCGCCGCATAGTTTTCATTATAAAAAGCCTTATCCCAGCGCATCAAATCACTAATTGATGAATACATTCCTCCAGCACCCACTAAACTCGAAAAATTATCATTCCTATCTACGTTGACGAATTGATTATTTCGTTTCATATAACCATATGCACGATTGTCCTTAGTTGCACCTGGTCCGAACGGAAAATAACTTTGGTTCATTTCTAAGGGAGTAAACACTTCTTCCGACAAAAAGAAAGGAAGTGGTTTACCACTGACTCGTTCAACAATAATGCTCAGCAAATTATAATTATTATTGTTGTACGCCCATCTAGTTCCCGGTTGACCAACGAGTGTTTGTGCTCCATAAAGCTGTAAAAGCGCAGTTTCTCCACTACTTGTAAAGCTACCATAGCTTGCGACTTTATCACTGGGTATACCAGAAGTTTGATTCATTAACTGGCGTATGGATACTGCATCAAAGGAGAGTTCAGGGAGATATTTCGTAATTGGATCGTCTAATGATAATTTACCCTGCTCTGCCAAAAGTAAAGCAGCATAGGCCGTAAACTGTTTTGTAAGCGAGGCTAAGTTGAATGCGGTTTCTTTGTTGACCTTAACTTTGTTTTCAATATCCGCCATTCCATAACCTTTAATGTAAACAGGCTGACGATCCCACGAAATTGATAAACTGACCCCGGGAGAATTTGTATTATCGAGCGCACTAAATAAGCTATCAATTTCTTTCCATGAGGTCACTAATTCTTGATCGTTAATTTGTTTAGCCGAAACGACATGACTCACTGATATGAACAACCCTATTGCTAGGGTGATAAATTTTATTTTGATTGACATAACCTGTTTTTTATTATTAAAAATCATTTGTGACTTGTATGAAATCAAAGTGGAAAATAATCCAATTCCAATACTATTTGTTATTCTAATTTTCGAATTGCTAACGACGTGTTTGTCTATGGTTTATTAATCAGTATCCTCTAAGGTAAAAATATCTTCTACTGGTTTTTTAAATAGTCTAGCAATTTTCATGGCAAGAACAGTAGATGGCACATATTTCCCTTTCTCAATAGCATTAATAGATTGTCTACTAACACCCGTTTTAGACGCTAAATCTGCTTGCGTCATATCATTTTCGGCACGCTCTACCTTAATTCTATTCTTCATTACTCGTAGATTTAAATTTTAAAAAGTTAAAACGAATAATAAAAAACAATAATGATGTGAACATATTAAAAACGAGTATGTGAAAAAAACTAAGACCATAAACAAATAATACTGTAATAATTAATACCACATAATTAAAGATAAACGCCCATACTAAAGAATCGTTTCTCAATTTATAAATAAACTCGTCTTCAATTTTTTCTTTTGAAAAGCCAACTATTAACCCTCCTAATATTATTAACAGCGCTATAATTTCGTCTAGAAAACTATTACCTACGATATTATAAAAAGCAGATTTACCTTCAAGAAGATCAATATCGTTTATGACTACAGACTCATTTAATTGCATCGCATTATTCCCGAAATCTCCAAAAAAAAGAAAGGCTCCACTTATTAAACCTAATCCCAACAAGATCCAACCTATCACTTTGAATTTATTTGGTAACAAATATTTTATTTTCATAACATAATGTATTTTATCATATTACAAATGTAATGTTTACTTGACTATTTGACAAGTTATATTTACTATTTGTAACAAATAATTTACTATATCACTAATTTTCAGCCAAATAGCAAATTAAAATACAGCCTTAAAACTATGCTTAAAGTTGTTTACTGTAATTATTTGAAACAGAAAATTATGATCCTAGAAATGTCATTGAATTGCTTATACAAGGTTAGATAAAAATAAAAGAATCAAATACAAAAAGTACTTGAGTCTCTTTTAGTAGCGGGAACTGGATTCATTCCTCGTTGTTAGCACAACTCGGAATGTGCCTAATGGGGCTTTACAAGTAAAACCAATTGCTACGCAATTATTGGTTTTTTTGTGGTCAAATATTTTAGTGCAAGCACTGGTATTACTCTTTCAACTAACTGGATTCATTATCTGTTGCACACAACAGATAATGGGCCTTGGGGGAAGCTTTACAAGCGAAACCAATTGCTATGCAATTATTGTTTTTTTTGTGGTCAAATATTTTAGTGCAAGCACTACATTTTAACCACAAAAAAACCAGTTGTTTTCACAACTGGTTTTGCTAGTAGCGGGAACTGGACTCGAACCAGTGACCTTCGGGTTATGAGCCCGACGAGCTACCTACTGCTCTATCCCGCG
>CAJXVU010000064.1 GCA_913062555.1 uncultured Bacteroidota bacterium | reverse complement strand
TAAATAAATGATTTGCTGTGCTTAATAATTCTAGATTCTATCTGTATCCAAATTGATGTATTATTAGTCGTCTTTAAATTTTGGGCGCGAATCGATTACCATTATTTCTGATTCAGTCGAATTTTGTCCTGACTTTTCTTCAACTACGAGTGTAATTTTATAGATTCCAGGAGCTGGAACAGGGACAAAAATATCCAATCCATTTGCAACTTTTTCTCCATTGAATAGCCAATAGCAATAATCAGGACTAATTGAATTACCAAAACAGTCAGAAGCTATACCATGAAGTTGCATAGAACGTCCATACTCTAATGATTGATGATGATAAGGATGTAAGATAGCAATGCTTGGAGGCCCTTTTGGAATATTAACCATAAGTGGTTTAGAAGCTGCTATTGAGAAGCCATTGTGGTTTATTGCTTGAAAAACACCTTCTCCGGGAGGTAGAGTTCCAGGCTCAATTTCATATGAACCATGGTTAGACCCAATAAGTAATACTTTAGGTTCTTCTTTTTTAGAAGACCTGTATTGCAGCCATATTTCAATTGACCCATCCGATTTTGGTGTTGTCCAGGCTATTGTAATTTTACCATCTTTAGTTTCTCTTGCTTTCAGCTTTGGTACTGATGGTTCTTTTTTTGGACATTCAATACGCCAGAGCTCTTTTTTCCCTTTAATAATTCTAAGATCATTGCCTTGACCAACATCAGGGAGCATTGCTTGAACAATATAGGCTCCCGAATCACGATCATTATGTCCACCACCACAACCACAATTCCCGCTTGATTTGTGTCTCATTAATGCTGTAGTCTCCATGAGTTTATCATCTTTATTGAAAAGTCCAACAGTCAATCCCGTTGGTATAGCATCTTCAATGTTTGGTTCTGCAGTGACCCGGGTCAACGAACGGAGATCAAATCGACCATCCGTTTTCCGAATCGCTATCAATGAAATCATCTTTTCTCTACTTAGAGGTGCTATCTTCACATAGTCATCAAACCATGGTGGAGGATTTGGAGGTGTTTCGGGACGAGGGAAATCATCTGTGAATACAAAACTATCATCTAAAACTGGGCGGTTAAAACCACCAATAGGCTTGTCGTTGCAAACCCATAGTGGTGTAAATCGGCCATGTTGAACTGAGCGATCATAGTTATAGAGTGAAATCCATTTAGGGCCACAATAACTCATATAATCACGGGTCATATTTGGGTCCATTATATTACCATTACGGATGTCGAGCCCATATTCACCGATACTTGCCATGGAGAGGTTTGGAGCATCATATGGTTCATATACAGGAATGCTGGAATCTGCTGAGTTACCTACATTTCCGCAATTGGAATGGCCAAAGCCTAGTCCATGCCCAAATTCATGAGCCATGGTCATCTGGCGACCAGATCGTCCACTTGTGACTCCGCTAGAGGCGCAGCCCGAATTTACGCCAATGGGGACATTACTTGGTACGAGACCATAGTAAAATGTTTGTGAAATATTGCCGTCTGCAACCTTGGCAGCACTGAGTAATGCGTTGAGATCGAGCCAACTCTGTGCACAACCCCCTGGGTTGCTGGGAGCACCTGTCAACGGAAAGTTAAGCTGTATACCTGTAGCCAACGAAATATTAGGGTTTGATTGCACAGGATAAAGTGCCAGACATAATGCCGCAGTAGCCTGCGAATTTGCGAGGCTCGGTGCAGGTAAATTAGTTTGATTTCCGGAGCCATCTGGACCAGAATATGATACAGGAAGAATACGCATATTTAAAGTTTGGCGCAATGTTGCTGTCACACGACGAGAAAAACTATCCTTTAAGGATCCCGAACTTATTTCAAAATCAAAGCGTAGATTTCCGCACATGAGGTTTGACGGAATTATAAAATTTAACGTATGGTCTAGGGAGCCACGTTCAGTTGCATAATCTGCATTTAATGGCGCATCAACAATCCCTGGTGATTCTGGTGATATTTGAGCAATCTCACTCCAGAAAAAACCGAAACGTCTTTTATAGACCTTCAATGTACCTCCAACATTGCTAAATAATGGAAAAAACAGATTGCGTACATAGACCCTTGCCCATGTGGTTTTACTAGAAACAATTCTAACAGTGTTATCCCAGCGTTGTCCGGGTATCCCTGACAAATGTTCTGAAGCGCGATAGGACTGAATACCTTGAGTGATCTCAACCCCATGAATTCTAAGAACTCTACCTTCAGACCAAAAATCTTCTCTCAACTTTACAAAATCGGTGGGATCCATTTTCACTAAAAGCTTCTCCAATCGTTTGTCGTCATTCGGAAATTTGCTCATTATATATAAATTTATTGTTAAACAATCCTTTATACTGCTCTTAAATTTGTTATACAAAGTAATGCGCTAGAGCTATAGGATACAATACCCAAGCTTGGGCATTTTTTTAATGTATTTATAACACTCATCTATAGAAGAATAATAAACCATATGATAGGCTTTCTAGCAAAAGTGTCAGTATCTTTGCCGAAAATTATTTTATGACTCTAAAGTTTTCTGATTTAGGAATTAACGAACAATTACAACAAAGTTTAGCCGATTTAAAGATATCTATTCCCACAGATATTCAGGGAAAGGCAATTCCGTTAGTATTAGATCAGGATAACGATGTCGTGGCCTTGGCCAAAACAGGTACGGGTAAAACTGCGGCTTTCGGATTGCCAATATTGCAATTGATTGACCAAGAATGCAGCGATGTTCAGGCCTTAATATTGGCGCCAACAAGAGAATTAGGACAACAAATACATTCGAATTTAGTTGATTTTGCTTCCCAGATGCCTGCTGTTTCTATTGCTGCGGTATGCGGTGGTATTCCTATCAAACCTCAAATAGAACGTCTAAAAACAGACACTCATATCATAGTAGCAACACCAGGACGATTGATTGATTTAATACAACGTGGTGCTGTTAACATCAAAAACTTAAAGTATTTGGTATTGGATGAAGCTGACGAAATGGTTAGCGCTTTAAAAAAGGACTTGGATATTATTATCAAAGACATCCCAAAAACCAGAAGAACTTTATTGTTTACGGCCACTATGCCAGGAACCATTAAACAATTGGTTCAAAATTACATGTCGAAAGAGGTGGTTCAGATAGAGGCCGATATGGCAACTGTTGGTCATCAAGGAATTGAGCATCAATATGTGGTTGTAGAACCTATAGAAAAACTAGAGGTATTATTACACTTTTTAAATTCTAAAGCGGGTGAACGAGGGATTATCTTTTGTAAAACCAAAGCCGCTGTTAATAAACTAGCAAAAAACTTAGCCATAAATAAATTCTCATCTGGTGCCATTCATGGTAGTTTATCACAGGGTATTCGTGATCGTATTATGGGACAGTTTAGAGAAGGTTATATTGATATTTTAGTTGCAACCGATTTAGCGGCGCGTGGTATTGATGTTAAAGACATTGCCTATGTGGTTAATTATCATTTGCCAGACACCTATGATGCCTATGTACATCGAAGCGGACGTACGGCAAGGGCAGGAGCAAAGGGGCTTTCGATCACTATTTTACAAAAAGAAGAAGTTGAAGATATTGCCGATTTTGAAAATGAATTAGGAATTGTATTTAATGCTTTTGAAAAGGCGGATGCACAGAGTATTGAAGAAAATAATGCCTTATTATGGGCTCGGAAAATATTTAAGACCAAACCCAATCGTACAATTTCTGAGGAATTTAGAAAACAAATAAGAACGGTATTTCATCATTTAACGAAAGAAGAATTGGTAGAAAAAATACTGGCCAATCAATTGACTCAAACAAGTCTTGGAAATCCAAAAACGGAGTCTTCTAAAAAGCAAAAAAAGAACTAGTCATTATGGCAAATACCATTAGAGAACAACAGGATATTTTAGCAAAGTTAAAGATCCATGCCTTGAATCCAATGCAAGAAAAGGCTATTTCTGTTATTGAAACAACGCCAAATACAATTCTGTTGTCTCCAACAGGGACAGGGAAGACCTTGGCTTTTTCATTACCACTATTGAGCAGTTTGGATCCAGACTGTAAAGATATTCAAGCCTTAATATTAGTGCCTTCAAGAGAATTAGCGATTCAAATTGAACAAGTGATTCGTTCTATGGGCTCAGGTTATAAGGTTAATGCCGTTTATGGTGGTAGACCAATATCAAAAGATAAAATTGAATTGAAACATTTACCAGCAATTTTAATCGGTACTCCGGGTAGAATTGAGGATCATTTTAGTAATGAACGTTTTTCAAAAGCGAGTATTAAAACCCTAATACTGGATGAATTTGACAAGTCTCTGGAAGTCGGTTTTGAATACCAAATGAGGGCTATTATTGGTGAATTAACTAGTTTAGATAAGCGCGTGTTAACTTCTGCAACTCAAGGTGTTGAGATTCCGAATTTTGTAGAAATGGTTCAACCGACAATAATTGATTTTTCAGAGGAAAATAAAGTCTCAAAATTAGAAATTAAAACTGTTGTTTCTCCATTCAAAAATAAATTGCAGACCCTATTAGATTTGCTGCTTCACATCGGCAATGAACAAGGAATCATTTTTTGTAATTTAAAAGACAGTATCCAAACGGTAAGTGCTTTTTTGGAGCGCCATCATATTAGTCATGGTTGTTTCAATGGCGGCATGGAGCAAAAAGATAGGGAGCGCTCATTGATTAAGTTTAGAAATGGGACCCATCAACTATTAATTGCTACAGATTTAGCGGCTAGAGGGATTGATGTTCCTGAAATGAATTTCATCATTCATTATGAATTGCCTTTATTTAAAGAAGAATTTATCCATAGAAACGGACGGACAGCTAGGGTTAAAGCAAAGGGGATTGCTTATGTTTTGCAATGGGAGAACGAACGACTACCCGAGTTTATTGATAAAACGAAAGGTATCGATGTTTCTAAGAAAGCAGCTAAAAAACGACAATTCTGGGAAACCTTGTTTATTTCTGGAGGCAGAAAAGATAAAATTTCTAAAGGCGATATCGCCGGACTCTTCTTTAAACAAGGCGGGATCACTAGAGATCAACTCGGCACTATTGAGCTCAAACAAGATTGTGCATTTGTTGCCGTACCGTTAGCAATATCGGGTGATTTAGTAAAAAAATTAAACAATTCCCGATTGAAAAAGAAAAAAGTACGGATTACAGTGTTATAGATTCCACAGAAATCATTTTTCACTGCTTTTCATATTTCGCAATTTCTTAAGCATTGCTACAGCATTGTTATTATTTGGATTAATACTAAGTGATTTTTCATAGTTTAGAATCGCTTCAGAAGTCTTTCCAAGTGTCATAAGTGCCTCTGCATAACTATCATATGGATTATCTGCATATGGAAAGATTTCAGTACTCAATTTGAAAGCGGAAGCCGCATCTTTAGCATTTCCAGCGTGCAGTAATTTATAGCCAGCAAGAATGAGTTCTTGTTCAGAGCTATAGTAATCTTCTGAATCTTGATGTTCTTTATAAAATGACATTGCCTTTTCTATGCCATCAGATAAGATAATTTTATAAAAATCTTGAGCAATTGACGCCTTTGGAAACTCATAGGGTTTATCATTAAGAATTCCGGTAATCGCTCTAGTGATACCGTTAAGAGCACCTCTTCGGGCATTACTTAATAAAATAATTGAGGACTTACTGGACGGTATTCTAGTGATCAATGCACAGAAACCATCGATCACGCCATCGTGTACAATAACTTGTACTTGTTCACTAGTTTTGCCAATAGATTTTGAGACGAGTTCCCAGCCATAACCATAATGTCCATTATAACCTGGATCGGGAATATGTTTGGTAAAAACCAAGTCTAGGTATTTTTGTGGCAGCAATTTCTCTGAATAAAGAGCCTGATCCCAAAGGAATAAATCTTCGACTGTTGAATACAAACCACCAGCCGCATAAACAGAAGACATATCAATATAATTGGCATTATAGTATTCTCCCCAACTCTTAAAATAACCCGTGGCTCTATTTTTTAGAACAGCTCTATGACTATCGAAACCCGTATTCATCATATTTAAAGGCTTAAATATTTGATCTTGTAAAGCCTCTTTATATGGTTTACCAGTGATTTTCTCGATGATGACGCCTAATATGACATATCCCGAATTACTATAGTCAAATTTTTCCCCAGGTGAAAATTCAAGCTGGAGATGTGCAAATTGTGCCATCAAATCCTCAGGTTTTTGACGATCAGGAATCCTGTCCAATTGATCATTAGAGGCGTAGTTATTAGGAGTCCCAGAAGTGTGGGTGAGTAGGTGGTGCAGGGTTATTTTTTCGCCATTAGGCTTGGGGTATTCTGGTAGATAGTTGATGATGGGTGTATGAAGATCTAATTTGTTTTCTGCAACGAGCTGCATAATTAACATGGCTGTAAATTGCTTGCTAACCGAGGCTATTCTAAATTTTGTATCTGTTTGATTCGCAATTTCCCATTCCATATTAGCCAATCCGAAGCCCTTTTTATAAATAATTTCACCGGCTTCTGCTACCAAAATGGAGCCATTAAAATCCCCGTATTTGGAGTAAGTAGCAACCAGTTTTTCTATCTTTTCTATTTTATCAGTACTGGTAGTGTCAGAAGTGATCATTAGTGTATTTGACTGTTGACAGGAAACTTGAAATAATCCTAGTATTAATAGCAGTTTCAAGGTGTTTTTACACATTATTCTTTTGTATAGTTTCATAATTTATTTTCAGTTTTATATCAAATCTTAATCTTCACAAATAGCTTCATTAATTTTCACGGCTCTCAGCTTTAGCCAGACGTCATGATCAAAAGGCTTTGGTGAAAATCTAAATAGGATTATTGCTTTTTCTTGTTGTTCATAATAATGGATGTTAACGGTAACGTTTAAACTCATGGATTTTTTAGTAAAAAAGGCGTCCCAAGTCTTGACCTTTCCCAAATACTCGGAAATCCCATTAACATTTTCATTCTTAATGAATAGGGCCATCGTGTTTTGCAATTCTTTATTTTGTTTTCGTTTTATATCTATGCCCATAAGGCCATCAAAATAGGTTTGCAGATTGGCTTCCAGCGTAGCCGTAGTGGGTTCTGTATTCAAATTGATGTGCCATGCAAAAACATAAGACCAAAAATCAGGACTCTCAATAGCATTCCATCCTTCTGGGAATCGGGCGTCTTCGATGCCTTTATAATCAATGCCTTGTGCAAAGCTAATAGGGAAGGTGAACAGTTCTTTAGTCCAAGTGCTATCGGTTTCTAATACGTATAAGTCTTCTTGTTCTTGACCAAACCCCAGCATTGAATAGAGTAGGAGGCTCGTTATTATAATATTGGTTTTCATAATTTTATATGTTTTATCTGATTCGTTTTTTGATGAAATTTTGGTTTTTATACAATGTACCTTCTGAGTAATAACTGTGATTGTTTTTTTTCATAAGCATGTAGTATCTAATTTTTTCTGTAAAACTAAGAGGGACCTAGGAAGTGAAATGTCAAAAAAGTGCAAAAGAAGTGTCAACAATTGTAAAAAGTCATGAAATTGTATGTTATTTACAGGAATTATGAGCAAAAGAAGGATTTATTTATACTGTGGTATTGTCGTTTTTGTAGTAATGACTTGGTTGTTTTCAAATACTGGAGAGGACCATGAAGCCTTTTCGGAAACAGCGAAAATCGCCTTGCGAGAGACAGGCCATCAATTATTATATTCTAACCAGGACTCTACGTCCTTGGTATTGCCAATAATTGCATTAAACAAATCAAAGTATCAACTCTCCTTTGAACAAGAACTTTCATTTTTACCCAATGTTTTGGTGTCTATAATGGACGAAAGCATTAAAAAGGCAGCTCTTCCTGAGCATTATCGCGTGGAAGTTATCCAATGTTCAGATCAGGAAGTTGCCTATAGCTATGAAATCACTGGGTCAGAAGAAAGTACCATTATCCCTTGTGCCGGTCGCTTTTTAACTCAAAAATGCTATACTATTACCGTGAAATTTATCGGTAGGTCAGGATTTTATTTTAGCACACAAACGCTATTATTGATCTTAATTAGTTTGGTCTTGATATTTGTATTGGATTATTTAAATCACAAGAACAAATTGGTGACAACAGTAGAAAAAACTTATGAGAAGTATGATGCTATTGGTAGTTTTCAGTTTTATCCCGAGCAGCATAAATTGGTAAAACAAGCCGTAGAAATTAGTCTTTCAAAAAAGGAGTGTGAGTTATTAGCCATTTTTATAGCCAGTCCAAATCAAATCATTAAACGCGATGAACTCACCAAAAAGGTTTGGGAAGACAATGGTGTTTTTGTCGGCCGAAGTTTAGATACTTATATTTCGAAACTACGTAAGAAATTAAAAGCCGATGACAGTATAAAATTAACCAATGTACACGGGGTTGGTTATAAATTGGAACTGAATTATTAAAGCTGATGTTTGGGTAATCTCAATTTGTGAATCTTGAAATATAATGAATCCTAATACATTGATTTTGATTTTGTTATCTTTATAAATAATTGCATTAGCACTAACTAAACTGCCATGATGTTATTTATAAGCTTAAAAAACTGGTTTACCAATACCTTTGGAACATCTACTGGCCTTTTAATATTTAGTGTCTCACTCATCGGTTGTATCATTACTGGAATTGCCATAATTTGGTTAGTACTTCGATTGTATTAATTGAATGTGGTGTATTGAAACAGGGTTCTTATAATCCTATTTTAAAAGCTTACTAATATTCAACTTATACATTTTCCCTATTGGTATTTTATAGTCTTTAATACTTATTCTATTCCCTTCTATGAGGTCTATCTTATCAATTGAAATGATATAGGATTTATGGGTTCTTACAAATTGGCCTTCGGGAAGCGCCTCTTCAAAGGTTGATAATGTTTGGTGGGTCATGAGCACTTGATCTGGCAAATGCACTTTAACATAGTTGCCATAGGCTTCAGCAAATAATATATCTTCAATCTTTACTTTAAAATATTTTTTATTGTCTTTCAAAAATAAACTCGATGCACTTTGAGTTACTGGTTCATCCTTATTTTGGCCGACAGCATTCGGACTCAGTGCTTCGCTCACTTTATTTACTGCAGCAATAAAGCGCTGAAAACTGAATGGCTTTAGCAAATAGTCAGTGACACTTAATTCATAACTTTCAATCGCAAATTCAGAATAGGCGGTCGTAACAATGATTTTAGGAGGAATAGCCAGTGTTTTTAGAAATTCGAATCCCGAAAGTTTAGGCATATTAATATCTAAAAATATGAGGTCAACTTTATTATTGTTAAGATACTCAATAGCTTCAAATGCGTTATAGCAATGCTTCTTTAAAACGAGATTCGGCAAGTTTTTTGCGTAGTCAGCAATATTATCATGCGCTGCATTTTCATCATCTACTATAATATATTTTATCATACTAAAATTATTTCTAAGCTCGCATAATATACAGATTTATCGTTTGATATTTCAAATTTATGCTTGTTAGGATAGAGAAGTTCTAAACGCTTATTAAGGTTTGTAAGTCCAATACCAGGACTGTTATGTTCTGGATCGACTTCAAAATTATTTTTCACCTCAAAAGTCAAACTGTCTTCGTTTTCAACCAGACTAAGATGAACAAAAGCATTATCGGTAAGTTTCTCAACCCCATGTTTAAAGGCGTTTTCCAAAAGGATAATAAATAAAAGTGGTGCGATTTGCTGTTGCGAATTTTTAATTGAATCTGTGAATTTAATATCAATGGTTTTATGATATCTAGTGACGTTTAAGTCGATATAGTTCTTTAAATAACTCAGTTCATCAGCCAATGAAACTTTTTCTTTATTGCCTTCATATACCGTAAAACGGATCATATCCGACAATTTTAAAACATATTCCTGTGCTTGGTCTTGGTCTTTCTTTATCAATGCATACAGGCAATTGAGGGTATTAAAGAAAAAATGCGGATTAATTTGATCTTTCAATAGCGCTAATTCAGCTTTTGCCTTTTCACTTTTAAGCGTTTGAAGATTTTTCCATTTTGTAAAGCTCCAAGAAAAAATCAGATAAAATATTTCTACTAACAAGAGCACTCTTAGGATATTAGGAATAAAGTCTTGGTCTGTATCTATTGTTATTTCTATCCCATATATTAAAAGGGGGATACTAATTCCGAAAAATATGTATTTGTACTTAAGCAAGGACGAATTGTGTTTTATTTTCTCGGTGATAAATAGATAATATAATACCGTAAATAAAAAGGTACCTCCCAAAGCCATGGATAAAAACACAAAAAGCTCGCTTTTCGCATGTCTAAAAATAATCATCAATACAAGGATGATTCCAGTTAGGATCGCAGACACATTAATTACTTTTTTTAAAGTCATAATTCAAATATATTAAAGTTTAAGCCTCAAAACTAGTACAAGTCTTTATTGCCTAATCTTTTATTTGACCAATAGACAAAATCAGAATGTAAACACCTTTAAAAACCTGATAAATGACCTTTAGACCATTTATGAGTCGCCTTATCAATGGACTAATGCCGTTCGTCATATTTTTTTATAGACTGCAGTTTTCAGCAATACGTTTGTACAGAATTTATAAAACAACAAAAATGAAACAGTTTATTACAATTATCTTATTAGGGTTTTTACCTTTTATGTCAGTAGCACAAAAGCAGACACAGCAAGATCTAATCAATATATTAGAGCAGGAAACACCAATCGCATTAGCCGCCAATAAAGTACCGGGAATTGCGGTTGCCATTATTGAAAATGGCAGTGTAGTAATTAAAAAAGGCTTCGGATTTGCAGATGTGGCCAATCAGAAAGAAGTGAGTACAATGAGTGGATTCAATATTGGCTCCATTTCAAAGATGTTCACCGCTTGGGGAATTATGAAATTAGTTAAAGACCAAAAAGTGAAGCTAGACGATCCGGTATCCATCTATTTAAAACGCTGGAAATTACCTGAAAGCACTTTCGATGCTAATAAGATCACCATTAGAAGCTTATTATCGCATACAGCAGGGCTTAATGTACATGGTTATGACGGCTATGAATCTAAAACTGAGTTACCAACATTAATCCAGTGCTTGTCGGGAATCACAAATCCTGATGAGAAAGTGGAATTGGTTAGGGCTCCGGAAAGCAAATGGGATTATTCTGGTGGGGGATATACCATTCTGCAATTGCTAATAGAAGAGGTGAGTGGCAACACGTTTGCAGATTATATGGATGCAAACATTTTTAAGCCCTTAAAAATGAAAAACACAAGCTTTAACATCAGCAAAAGAATTCTAAAAAATTCTGCAAAAGCCTATGATGAGAATGCGAAGGAGATTCCTTTAAGACAATTTACCGCTAAAGCAGCCGCAGGATTGCACACCACATTGGAAGATATGATTGTCTTTGCTATGGCTTCATTTTCAGACAATCAAGTATTATCACAAACAGGGATTGACCAATTAATAAGCCCTACGGATTTGTCTAAGGGCGATTATGGGATGGGTTATATGGTTATGAACCGATTCGGTGATTTCACATTAACAGGACATGGGGGCTCGAATGAAGGATGGCATTCTGGGTTTATGTTAGACTTTGCTTCTAAATCGGGCATAATTATTCTTACCAATGGTGATGCTGGCAGAAATGTACTCTTCGGAAGTTTGAAAACGTGGGCATCATGGCGTGCTAAAAAATAAGCTTGAGAAAACTAGAAACGTATTAAAAATCTAAAAAGCTCCAATTCGGGGCTTTTTTTGTTTTGGTGTTAAGCGCGTCTTTTCATTGATCAATCTGCGGTGTTTTATTGAAACAATAAAGCATCAAAGCATTAGGGAACTAAAGATTTATTATCTTAGTCCGTGTGTAATACATATAGTTTACCGCAACTATATATTTACAATGGCAGCAGTTTAAGACTCCGTTATTTAATGATAACAATTTTGTAATAAAGCATATGAAAACAACAGCTAAACATGACGAACGCATTGCAAAAATGACATTTGCATCGGTATACCCGCATTATATCACTAAGGTTGAGAAAAAAGGCCGAACAAAAGAAGAATTACATGAAGTGATTACATGGTTAACAGGTTATAGCAGCAAAAAGCTACAAGAACTCATTGAAGAAAAAGTCACTTTCGAAACATTTTTTAAAGAGGCAAAATTAAACCCCAATGCACAACTTATTAAAGGCGTAATTTGTGGCTACCGGATAGAAGAAATTGAAACACCATTGACAAAACAGACAAGATATTTGGATAAATTAGTTGACGAGTTGGTAAAAGGGAGGAAGATGGAGAAGATTTTACGACAAGCTTAAAAAGAATGACTGCAAGTTGATATCTGGAAATTTTATAAACCAAGTAATACATACGATTCTAAAATTATGAGTTATGAATTACACTCAGGTAATTGCACTACTGAAGGCAAATAAAAATGAGAAAGGGATCCATCAGTGGAATCAACGCAAAATAAAAGCCAAAAAGCTTAAGAGCTATGGTATTGGTTTGACAATACTTCGCAAATTAAGCAAGCAAATTGGCAGAGATCATGCGCTAGCACTTCAACTCTGGGAAAGCAATATCTATGATGCCAAAATAATAGGGCTCCTCATTGATGAACCCAAAAAAATATCCCGAGCACAGGCCGAAATGCAAGTTGAACATTTGAATCAAGGCCACCTGGCTCATGTATTCTCTTCGTGTGACGCGTCACTGGCCAAAACACCTTTTGTGGTTGAACTCGCTATTGAGTGGATAAACAGTAAAGATAATATGCGTAAGCGCTGCGGCTACGGACTTCTTTACGAAGTTTCCAAATCTAAGAAGAAAACGGCACCCGATGATGCGTTTTTTCTAGAGCAAATCGAACTTATTCGTAATAGTTATAATATGCAGCATTTAGGAGTATTAGGATCAATGGGAGGTGCTCTATTAGGCATCGGTAAACGCAATATAAAACTGAATGCCGCGGCATTGGAAGTCGCAAAATTAATTGGGCCCATCCCAATAAAAATAGAAGGTAGTATCTGCGAACCATTTAATGTCGTTAAACATCTCACTAGCGATTATATTAAGGAAAAACTTGGTATTTAAACGGGATAGTGGATTAATAGACTTCAATGCTAATTGCCTTAAATAATTCAAAATACTAATAATGAAAAATATCTTATTTGTTTGCTCAGCGAATAAAGACCGTTCGAAGACCGCCGAAGATTATTTTAGTAAGTGTTACCCAGATTTATATTTTGATTCTGCTGGAACTAATAAAAACACTTGTGATAAACTAGGCACAAACTTCATAAACGCAGCGCAATTAAATTGTGCTGATAAAGTCTTTGTAATGGAAAATAAACATCTAAAAGCGATTAAAGCTATTTTTGGTAATACTTATTATAGTAAGATAACGGTGCTCAACATTAATGATATTTATAAATATGGTTCTAAAGAATTGATTGAGATGCTAAGGACTAAAGTTATTTTATAACATGGAGTTTCAAATGTGAGAACGTATTACAGAGTTAAGGGTTTCAATACGATAGAGTAGTTCCTTAAAAACCTATTTGACATAATATAAATTATAGTACAAATGTATTGTTTTGTATTTATAGTGGTTTATCCATTTGATAGCTATAATGTAGTATTATGTAAAATATCCCATGAGCATTCATTTTCATTAGAATAATTCGAACTTGGGTCATTAAACTTATAATCGGTACGCTACGCAAACTTCTTTTCATTTGTATCTATAATTAGCCATTATGTAAAATAGCCGCTACCAACCACTTTATTGTTTGCTTAAAACAAAATTGCTAATGCAATTATTTTTAAACCACAATTTGCAGCCGCTTGCCAACGCCAAAATAAAAGCTAACCTTTTTGCTCTGTTTAAAAATCGCGTATTCGATAAAATGTACGTTATAAAAAATTTTAGACGATTCTCGTGGATTGCCACAAGAGCATAAATTTTAAGAAAAATAAAATTCTATACACTTGTTATAATTAGAACTACTATAGAAGTTTTCTTTTTGGAACTTCTATTATTATGTAAAATAGATTTTACTGGCACTTTATAGATTTTTCAATTCTGAAGTTTTTACTATAATCTTTGATTCGAGCATATTTTTTTCTAATGAAATTTGTTCTAATCTATTCTTTATGTTATCAGTCCTTGTCTCTGCTTTTTTTAATTTTCCTTCTTCAACTCTCAGCTTGAAATGTTCATTCTCTAAAATATTGAGATGGTTTTCTATTTCTTTTTTATTCATGCTGACATTTATATTTAAATTGCTAATCTTCAGTTTAAACTCTCTATCTTTTGTCTTGAAACAAAAGAAACAAAAATTCAAGGCTGCATATAATTTTGGAAACAATGAACGGCTCATTCGCTATATTTTAGGAAACATTGTAACTGGCTAACATTACCTTAAAATCCATTATATAATTGAAACTATTAAGAAACTGTATTAATAAACCCCTAAAATATCGACGCTCTTTTTTCCTATTGTTTTCATCAAAATTTCATGAGGCCAAGTTTAACATCGAGATTCTATTTTGTACAATTGCTTTATAATTACCATCAGAGCTCGCTTGTAAAATACTCATAAATTATCTATTAATATATTCGAAAATTAACTTTAATTGTTCTTCACTTATATGAATTTTATATTCTTTATAAA
>CAJXVU010000063.1 GCA_913062555.1 uncultured Bacteroidota bacterium | reverse complement strand
TAAAAAAAACAGAAAAAAATTTGGTTATTAAATATTTATGACTGAATATTTGCACTCACAAAGTTCAAAGACTTATTGAAATGTTATCAAGAAAGGTGGAGGGATTAGACCCTTTGAAACCTTAGCAACCCTTTATTCGTAAAGTAGGTGCTAAATTCTACCCTGTCCAGAATTTATTTCTGGAACTAATGGATAGATAACTCAATGAAATTACTTTCAGTAATTTCTATTACTTCTTATAACATTTTTCTATTGAGTACGCTATAATTGGCGCAAAGACTTTTTAATTATTGTATTAATTTGAAAAAGAAAGAAAAATGAGCACACAAAAATTTGCCGCTAAGGCATTACACACTGGACATGAAGTTCAAAAAAATGGAGGCACCAGGACTGTTCCTATTTACCAATCTTCAGCCTATGTTATCAATGATTCTTATCATGCTGTAAATTTATTTTCATTGGCAGAAGCTGGCAATACTTATACGTGGATTAACAAACCTATTAATGACACTTTGAACTGATTTCAATCCGATGAAAGCGAATTTATTACATACATATATCACTAATTATATTACTGAAAGTGGTGCCGAGTATACCGATATTAAACTGAGTTATCAGGTATTTGGAAAATCCTTGGGAACAGCTCCTGTGGTGTTAGTTAATCATGCCTTAACAGGGAACAGTAATGTCGCTGGAGATGATGGCTGGTGGAAGGAATTAATTGGGGATAACAAAGTCATTGACACCACCATGTATACCGTGTTGGCTTTTAATATCCCTGGAAATGGATTTGATAGATATGTGATTGAAAACTATAAAGATTTTGTGGCTAGAGATATTGCTCATATATTTTTATTAGGCTTAAAAGCCATTCAAGTAAAATCACTTTTCGCTATTATTGGAGGTTCTCTGGGAGGTGGTGTTGCTTGGGAAATGGCCGTATTGAACCCTGAAATTACTACCCATTTAATTCCTGTGGCTACAGATTGGAAATCTACAGATTGGCTTATAGCAAATTGCCAAATTCAGGAGCAGTTTTTGTTGAATTCTAACAATCCCGTACATGATGCCAGAATGCATGCCATGTTGTGTTACCGCACACCGGAATCTTTTAAAGAACGGTTTCAGCGTTCTAAAAATGAAGATTTAGAAATATTTAATGTGGAAAGTTGGTTGCTACATCATGGTAATAAATTACAGGAACGCTTTCAGTTATCCGCTTATAAACTGATGAATCAATTGCTCAAAACAATTGATGTGACCAAAGATAAAGGTGACTATTTAAAAATATTAGATGGCATAAAAGCTAATATTCATATTGTTGGTGTAGACTCCGATATGTTTTTTACGGCTGAAGAAAATAGAGACACACATAAGCAATTAGCATTAACACATCCTAATGTGACCTATAATGAAATTAATTCGGTACATGGTCATGATGCATTTTTAATAGAACACAAACAATTAGAACATATCGTTGAAGGCATTTTTAAGCCAGATTCAAAACAAAAAAGAATGAAAGTATTAAAGTTTGGAGGGAAATCTTTAGCAAATGGAGAAGGCTTGGATAGAGTGTTGTCTATTATTGAGAAAAAGGTTAACGCAGGAGAAAAAATTACAGTCGTGGTTTCGGCCAGAGGTGAAGCCACAAATGAACTAGAAGCAATATTGCAGAAAGCAGTTAATAACGAATCGTATAAAGAGCAATTATTGGCTTTCAAAACCTATCAAACAGGGATATCAACTACGGTTGATTTTTCTGATGAGTTTGCCACTTTAGACAAGTTATTTGCCGGGGTGAAATTATTGGGAGACTATAGCAAGAAAACTAAAGATGAGCTGTTAGCACAAGGTGAGCTATTGTCCATTAAATTGATATCGAGTTTACTTAATGAGCGCGATATAAAGGCCAATCCAACTGATGCCAGACAGCTGATAAAAACAGATGAAAATTTTGGTGATGCTCAACCTTTACTAAAACTAACTAAAGAGAACGTTCTAAATCATTTTAAACAATTTAATGGGAATACCGTAAATATTGTGTCCGGATTTATAGCATCGAACATAAAAAATGAAACGACAACCTTAGGAAGAAATGGGAGCAATTATACAGCGTCGTTATTAGCTAATTATTTGGATGCCGAAGAGCTTCAAAATTTTACACATGTGAATGGTATTTACACTGCAAATCCCGATTTAGTTCCAGACGCAAAAAAGATTGAAGAATTATCTTTTAGTGAAGCCAATGAATTGGCGAATTTTGGAACCACGGTGTTGCATGCCAAAACCATTATTCCGCTTCTGGAAAAAAATATTTCCTTACGAATATTAAATACGTTTAATACTGGAGACAATGGGACTTTAATTACAGCAAGAACCCATGCCAAAGGCATTAAATCCTTGTCTGTTTTAGAAAACGTAGCCTTAATAAACTTTGAAGGACGAGGACTGCTACGCCAGGTAGGAGTTGATGCTAGAATTTTTAGAGCTTTGAGTAATCATAATATTAGTGTTAGTATCATTTCTCAGGGCTCTTCAGAAAGAGGAATAGGTCTTATTATTGATGCCGATAGAGCTTCGGAAGCTGTTATAGCTTTAGAGCGTGAATTTGAAAATGATTTTTATTCTAAAGATGTAAATAGTATAGATATAATAGATGATGTCTCGGTAATTTCAATAATTGGACAGGACCTAAGTACTTTTCATAAACCATTCAATACTTTAATTAAGAATCAAATTGTACCATTATTATTTAACAATACTGTAAGTGGCAAAAATGTAAGTCTTGTGGTGAAAAAAGCACAACTTCATAAGGCCGTAAATGTTATTCATGGAGAGATTTTTGGAATTTCTAAAAAAATCAACATTGCTGTATTCGGACATGGGTTGGTAGGTAGCGCATTAATAAATCAAATAGTGTCTTCGGCAAAAGGAATTGAAAAAAGAAAAGGGGTAAAACTGAATATTTTTGCGATTGCAAATTCAAAGTCGATATTATTAAATAAAGATGGGGCCGATGAACATTGGCAAACAAATATTGTGTCTCATGGTGAATCCTATACGGTTGAAGATGTAATTGAATATGCAGACAGGCATCACCTTGAGAATTTAATCGCTATTGATAATACGGCGAGTCAGGAATTTGTTGAAAATTATAACAGCCTAGTTGCTCATGGTTTTGACCTAGTGTCATCTAATAAAATAGCAAATACTATAGATTTAGACTATTATCATGAATTACGAGCAAATCTCTCTAAATATCAGAAAAAATATTTGTACGAAACTAATGTAGGTGCTGGATTGCCCTTAATAGATACCATAAAACTATTGCATCTTTCTGGAGAAAACATTACCAGAATTAGAGGGGTGTTTTCAGGGTCGTTAAGTTATTTGTTTAATAATTTTTCTTCGGAAAACAGACCATTTTCTGAAGTCTTAAAAGAAGCTGTTGATAAGGGATTTACCGAACCAGATCCTAGGGAAGATCTTGGAGGGAACGATGTCGCTAGAAAATTATTAATTTTAGCAAGAGAGTTAGATTTACACAATGAAATTACAGATGTTAAGATTCAGAATTTAATCCCCAAAGATTTGAGAACTGTCGAAGCAGCGGTCTTTTTAAATTCTTTGGAAAGTATGAACGAGGAATATCAGGAAATTAAGCAGCAACAAGAAGAAGGACATGTGCTTCGTTATATAGGTGATTTACACGGTAATCTGGCTGATGATGATGGTGCTGAACTCGATGTAAAATTGGTTTCGGTATCAGAAAGTTCTCCATTAGGGGCATTAAAAGGATCAGACTCTATATTCGAGATATATACCGAATCTTATGGAGAACAACCTTTAGTAATTCAGGGAGCAGGAGCAGGAGCACAGGTGACCGCAAGAGGAGTATTTGGAGATATTTTAAGATTAACTGAAATCAATAATTAATTAAATCCTAGCAGGGTTAAACATAAAAGTAACAGAGATGAGTCATAAACATATAGAAACAGAAGCCATTAGAACACAATTGGAACGTTCACAATATTTGGAACATACAAGTCCTTTGTATTTAACATCGAGTTTTGTATTTGAAGACGCCGAAGATATGAGAGCCTCGTTCACTGAAGAAAAGGAACGTAATATTTATAGTAGGTTTACAAATCCAAATACCTCAGAATTTGTAGCAAAAATGTGTAAGATGGAAGGAGCCGAAGATGGTTATGCCTTTGCTACAGGAATGGCTGCAGTATTTTCAACATTGGCCGCTTTGTTAAATAGTGGGGATCATATTGTGTCTGCACAATCTGTATTTGGATCAACACATACCTTGTTTACTAAATTTTTGCCTAAGTGGAATATTACCACTAGTTATTTTAAAGTTGATGAAGTCGACAAAATTGAAAGCTTAATTACACCAAATACTAAGATTTTATATGCAGAGTCACCAACAAACCCTGCGGTAGACATATTGGATTTAGAATTGCTCGGAAATATTGCTAAAAAGCATAATCTTATTCTGGTAATTGACAACTGTTTCGCGACGCCATATTTACAACAACCTATTAAATTTGGTGCCGACTTGGTGATTCATTCTGCTACAAAATTAATTGATGGTCAAGGGCGTGTACTAGGCGGGGTTACTGTTGGTCGTGCCGATTTGGTAAGGGAAATATATTTGTTTTCAAGAAATACAGGACCAGCATTATCACCATTCAATGCCTGGACGCTTTCAAAAAGCTTAGAAACCTTAACTGTTCGTGTCGATAGACATTGTGAAAATGCTTTGAAAGTAGCTGAATTTTTAGAAGGTCATGGGAAAGTCAATTGGGTAAAATATCCATTTTTAAAATCGCATCCACAGTATAAAGTGGCAATAAAGCAAATGAGCCAAGGCGGAAGTATTGTGGCCTTTGAGGTAAAGGGAGGTGTTGAAGCCGGCCGTAAGTTTTTAGACGCTATTAAAATGTGTTCACTTTCGGCAAATTTGGGAGATACCAGAAGTATTGTGACACATCCAGCATCAACAACACATAGTAAATTGAGTGAAGCAGATCGCTTAGAAGTGAGTATCACCGATGGATTAGTGCGAGTTTCTGTGGGCTTAGAAAATGTACACGACATTATTAACGATTTAAATCAAGCCCTGGAAGCCTAGTATTTATAGGGCTTAAGATGGAATTGATTTTCTAATGTGTTTTCTGAGCTAATTGTTTATATTCGTGGTATGCTTTCCAAAAAAACAAAATATGGCTTAAAGGCACTCTCTTATATGGCGAGGCTAGAAGAACGAACCCCAGTGCAAATTGGTCTCATTGCTGAAAGTGAAAATATTTCTCAAAAATATTTGGAAAGTATTTTATTGACGCTGCGTAAAAGTGGTTTTTTGGGCTCTAAAAAAGGCAAAGGTGGTGGCTATTATTTGTTAAAAGATCCTAAAGATATTAAAATGTCTGGGGTAATGCGAATATTAGAAGGACCCATAGCTATGGTACCCTGTGTGAGCTTAAACTTTTATGAAAAGTGTGATGACTGTCCCGATGAAAATGCCTGTGCAGTGCATAATTTGATGATAGAAGTAAGAGATAGCACTCTTAATATATTCAATAATACTTCTTTGGCCGATTTAATTTCATAATTAAACGATAAAATTATTTGTTAATCCGATAATTGCTATATATTTGCACAATAGCCTAGTTATCCGATAGGGTAATAGTAAATAAGAAGTAATATGATTATTGACAATGTATTAAATGTAAAATCGAAGAAGAGCGTTGAAGATGCTTCTGAGGAGAAAATCAAGAGGAGTATAGCTAAAACAGTAAGTTGGAGAGTTATAGGGACTTTAGATACAATCTTAATTTCTTGGTTAATTACAGGGACAATTGCTTTAGCGATTTCAATTGGAGCAATAGAGTTGGTGTCAAAAATGATACTGTACTTCTTTCATGAACGAACTTGGAATAAAATAAAATGGGGAAAATAATGAGTTTAAATGTAGAAAAAATAAATAAGAATTTGGCTAATAAGTCGCCGTTGGAAATTATTACCTGGGCGATTATTAATGCTAAAAACCCTGTGGTAACCACAAATTTCAGACCCTATGAAGCAGCTATATTACATGCTGTGGCCGAGGTGAAATTGGATATAAAAGTGATTTGGTGCGATACTGGTTATAATACACCCAATACTTATAAGCATGCCGAGACCCTTATAAAACAATTGAGACTAAACATACAATTATACGTGCCAAAACAAACCACGGCTCATAGAGATGTGGTACTTGGAATTCCACAAGTAGAAGATCCTAATCATAAGGTTTTTACAGAGCAGGTTAAGCTTGAGCCCTTTAAACGTGCCATGGCCGAACATCAACCAGATGTGTGGTTTACCAATTTACGAAAAGGGCAAACAGCATTTAGAGATAGTATCAATATCGTATCCTATGCTGCAGATGGTACTTTAAAAGTAAGTCCATTTTATCATTATTCCGATGAAGAACTAGATCAATATTTGGAAGCGAATAAATTGCCCAATGAATTTAAATATTTCGACCCCACAAAAGTGCTTTCCAATAGAGAATGTGGATTGCACGCTTAATACAATGAACTTAAAAGTTAGAAGAGAGCTTAAAACAGTAGAAAGAGACTTATGAAAAATACATCACAAATAAATCCATTAGAAAACGAAGCCATATACATTATAAGAGAAGTAGCAGCACAATTTGAAAAGCCCGTGTTATTATTCTCAGGAGGAAAGGATTCTATCACACTTGTTAGGTTGGCACAAAAAGCCTTTTATCCTGCAAAGATTCCATTTCCGTTAATGCATATAGATACTGGTCATAATTTCCCTGAAACGATTGCATTTAGAGACGCCCTAGTTGAAGAGTTGGGGTTAGATCTAATTGTTCGTCATGTGCAAGAGTCTATTAATCAAGGGAAAGTGAAGGAAGAATCAGGGAAATATGCCAGTAGAAATGCGCTTCAAACAACCACACTATTAGATGCTATTGAAGAGTTTAAATTTGATGCATGTATTGGTGGTGCGCGACGTGATGAGGAAAAAGCAAGAGCGAAGGAGCGTATTTTTTCTGTTCGTGATGATTTTGGACAATGGGATGAAAAAAATCAACGTCCGGAATTATTCGACTTGCTAAATGGACAAATTGATTTGGGACAAAATGTACGGGTATTTCCAATTTCTAACTGGACAGAGCTCGATGTGTGGTCGTATATAGAAAAAGAAGAAATGGAGATTCCATCAATCTATTTTTCTCATACAAGATCAACATTTATAAGAGATGGATTGATTTGGTCTACAAATGATGATGTTGTCTATCGTGAAGCAGATGAAGTTATAGAGGATCGTATTGTTCGATTTAGAACCGTTGGAGATATGAGCTGTACTGCAGCTGTTCTATCACATGCGGTAGATATTGCTACCGTAGTTCAGGAAATTAGAGACTCATCAATTTCTGAAAGAGGCGCACGAATTGATGATAAACGCTCGGAAGCTGCCATGGAAAAACGAAAGCAACAAGGGTATTTCTAAAGGTCATTTGAGATCTGTTTGATTTCATGAAAAGATCATAAGCTGAACTGGTTTCAATATCTAGCCTTGTAGATATAGCACAGAAAATAAAAAAATAATAAAAAATCCTTCCACTGAGGAAGGTAAGTATAGAAATGGAAGTATTAAAAATAGCAACAGCAGGAAGTGTAGATGATGGTAAAAGTACGTTGATAGGAAGACTGCTTTACGATACAAAATCATTGACCAACGATAAATTGGAAGCCATTGAAAAGGCTAGTAAACAAAAAGGGTTTGATTATCTGGATTTTTCATTCGCAACAGATGGTTTAGTGGCAGAAAGAGAACAAGGTATCACTATAGATGTGGCGCATATATATTTTTCGACACAAACTAAAAGTTATATTATTGCAGATACTCCCGGTCATGTTGAATATACAAGAAACATGGTTACAGGAGCGTCAACATCTCAAGCTGCAATTGTATTAATTGATGCTAGAAAAGGGGTGATAGAACAAACTAATCGTCATTTTTTTATCAATAATTTATTGCGAATTAAAGATGTCATCGTCGCCGTTAATAAAATGGATTTAGTTGATTTCTCAGAAGAAACATACAATGCCATTAAAGCCGATTTTGAAGCCTTGATGGATAAAAGGGATTATCAAGATCAGACCATTACGTTTATTCCTGTAAGCGCTTTAAAAGGAGATAATGTTGTTCATGGGTCAGATAAGATGCCTTGGTATAATGGTCAAACCTTGCTAGAGCATTTGGAGCTTTTAGATAATAAAGATATTTATAACTCCGGTACACCAAGATTTCCGGTACAATATGTAGTACGTCCAAAAACGAATGAGTTTCATGATTTTAGAGGTTATGCTGGTAAGATTTATGGAGGAGAGTTGAGTGTAGGAGATGATATTGTGGTGCTACCATCACAAACAAAATCGAAAATTAAGGAGATCTATTTTTACGATCAAAAATATCAAACAGCCTCTAGGCGCTCCTCAGTGACCATCACCTTAGAGAATGATATCAATGTAAGTCGAGGCGATATGATTGTTAAGGAAAATGATTTACCAACAATAGATAAACAATTTACAGCGACCATATGTTGGATGGATTCTAAGGCCTTACGAGCTGGAGAAAAATATGTGTTACAACATGGGGTGAATAAGGTATTAGCAAAAGTAGATATAGTCAATCATAAAATTAACACAGATTATTCTGGCGTAAATACTGAAGCTAATAGTTTAGGCATGAATGATATCGCCTCGGTGTCGTTTAAACTTAACAAGCCCATATTTTACGACGCGTTTAAATCGCATAGAACGAATGGATCTTTCATACTAATAGACACACAGTCGAATAGTACAGTGGGAGCAGGATTTATTCAAAAATAATAGAAGTTTAATTAAAAATGGCCCAGGAAAAAAGCACATCCTTTTTGGGGAGGTCGGGTAGGAATTATGCAAAGTTTTAGAACCGAAATAGAAAATCCAATAGTTGAAAAAGATATCATCGAATTAGAAAAAAAAATTCGATTATTTCAAGAAGGACGAATTAATGAAGAGCGCTTTAGAAGTTTACGATTAGCGCGTGGTGTTTATGGGCAACGTCAATTTGGGGTGCAAATGATTCGTATTAAGTTGCCTTATGGTAAGGTGACAGGGAATCAATTGCTTAGAATTTGTGATGTTTCTGATGAATATTCTAAAGGTAAATTACATATTACTACCAGGCAAGATATTCAAATTCACTATGTGAGTTTAGATAGAACACCAGAACTTTGGGCACAACTTGAACGTGACGATGTTACTTTGAGGGAGGCTTGTGGTAATACCGTTAGAAATGTAACCGCAAGTGCATTAGCAGGTGTTGATGTAGAGGAACCTTTTGATGTTACACCATATGCGCATGCCGTGTTTCAGTTTTTTCTAAGAAACCCCATTAGCCAGGAAATGGGACGAAAATTTAAAATCTCTTTTTCCTCATCCGATGCCGATTCAGCTTTGAGTTTTATTCATGATCTAGGGTTTATTCCTAAAATTGAAAATAATGAAAGAGGATTTAAAGTATTGATTGGCGGTGGCCTAGGATCACAACCAAGACAAGCCGATGTGCTCTATGAGTTTTTACCAACACAAAAAATAATTCCTGTTACCGAAAGTATATTACGTGTTTTTGATCGTCATGGTGAAAGAGCTAGACGTCAAAAAGCAAGAATGAAATTTTTAATCAAAGATATTGGTTTAGAAAGTTTCATATCACTTGTTGATGCAGAGCAAAAAGCATTGTCGCAACAAGAGGTTGTTATTGATATCTCAAGTGATGCAATTGATATAGATATTCCGGAAGTATCAATTCCAGAAATATCTATAAGTGATGAAACACATTACAATTCATGGAAGGATATTAATGTCATTCCTCAAAAACAAAAAGGCTTATTCGCCATTGGCGTTAAAGTTAAACTTGGGGATTTTTCAACAGAAAAAGCACGAAAATTAGCCGCTTTAATTCAAAATTATGCGGCCGATGAATTACGATTTACACTTAGGCAAAACTTGGTGATTAGACATGTAAAAGAGGCATTATTACCTTTCTTTTATCAGGAATTACAGGCCTTAGGATTTACTGACTTGGGATATAACTCTACGACAGATATTACGGCTTGTCCAGGAACAGATACCTGTAATTTAGGAATTGCAAGTAGTACCGGGATGGCATCAGAATTAGAACGTGTTCTTTTAGAAGAGTATCCACATTACCTTAATAACAAAGAGGTCACGATAAAAATTAGTGGCTGTATGAATGCTTGTGGTCAACATAATATGGCACATATTGGGTTTCAAGGGATGTCTATAAAAACCAAAGAAAAATTAGTAGCTCCAGCAGTACAAATTTTACTTGGAGGAGGCATATTGGGGAACGGTCAAGGACGCTTTTCAGATAAGGTTATAAAATTACCTGCAAAAAGAGGGCCTCAGGCCTTACGATTAATATTGAACGATTTTGAAAAAAATCATAAGCAAGAGGAATCCTTTCTAGATTATTATGATCGTCAGGGCGAGAAATATTTCTATGACTTTTTATTGACATTATCGGGAACCGATAATCTTACTGAAAATGATTTTATTGATTGGGGAAATAACAATAAATATATTCAAGCCGTTGGAGTTGGCGAATGTGCAGGGGTGGTTATTGATTTAGTGGCGACCTTGATTTTGGAAGCAAAAGAAAAAATTGATTTGGCTTCGGAATCGTTTAAAGATCAACAATGGTCGGATGCAATTTATCATGCTTATACAGCATATGTAAATGGGGCTAAAGCCTTATTATTGACGGAAGACAAGAAAACAAATACCCATGCTGGGATTATATCCCAATTTGATGCAACCTTTGTAGAAACTCAAAAAATTGAGTTTCAATCTGCTTTTAAGGATTTGGTTTATCAAATTAGAGAAAATAAGCCAACAGCTAAATTTGCTAAGGGTTATATTAATCAAGCCCTTAGTTTTTTTGAAACTATTGAAGCTTACAGACGAAAGGAGTTAAAGCATGCCGTATAATAAAACACCAAAATTGACATTGGTAGGTGCAGGTCCTGGAGATCCAGACTTGTTAACCATAAAAGGCGCTAAAGCATTGGCTGAATCTGATGTGGTATTATATGATGCGCTGATAAATATTGATTTATTAGAATATGCACCAAAAGACGCCATTAAGATATTTGTAGGTAAACGTAAAGGCAATCATAGCTATTCACAAGATGAAATTAATAATCTTATAGTTGATAAAGCATTGGCTCATGGCAATGTGGTTCGATTAAAAGGAGGAGATCCTTTTATTTTTGGAAGGGGAAGTGAGGAGATAGATCATGCAATAGCTTTTGGCGTACAATGTGATATTATACCAGGGATATCTTCATCTGTAGCAGTTCCGGCATATCAAGGAATTTCGCTTACTAAAAGGGGGGTGTCAGAAAGTTTTTGGGTGATTACAGGAACAACTTCTTCAAGAAAACTGTCTGATGATATAGCCTTAGCGGCTCAATCGTCGGCAACCATTGTGATTTTAATGGGGATGAGTAAACTCCCTGAAATTGTAAGCATTTTTAAGGCCAACGACAAAGGAGATATTGCAACAGCAATCATTCAAAATGGGACTATGGATAATGAGAAGACGGGGGTTGGCACTATCAATTCAATCGAAGCAGTTGTTGAAAATAGGAAGCTGGCAAATCCTGCAATCATAGTTATTGGAGAGGTGGTAAAACACAGTCATAAATTAAAAATGTTTTATGAAGAAATCAATGAATTGTACATGAAGCATAAAAACCCAAATTAATAGTTGAATACAAAATGCTAGTTATTTGACATTAATTGCCCTCGAAATTTTACTTTTTTAGCATCAATAAATACCCAAATATTTTTTAATTTCACCATATAATTGATCGTGGTCACCTTGAGACTTAACAAATGGAAAAAAACGAATTATATCCTATATTTTTAAAGGTATCACAACTAAACGTATTAATTGTTGGTGGTGGAAAAGTGGCCCATGAAAAACTCAGCTTTTTACTTAAATCCAGCCCGAACGCTAGAGTGTCATTAATTGCTTTGGAATTCTCGAAAGATTTAGAGGGATTGGCAATTGAACACAATGTAAAAATAATTAAAAAACCATACGCAATTGATTGTTTGGAAGGGCGGCATATTGTAATTGCAGCAACTAACAATCGGGAAGTGAATAAACAAATTTATACCGATGCTAAAGCAAGATTCTTACTGGTTAATGTTGCTGATACACCAGATTTATGCGATTTTTATCTCGGAGGTATTGTTACCAAAGGGCAAATAAAAGTTGCGATTTCCACTAATGGAAAATCCCCAACTATGGCAAAACGACTGCGTCAATTTTTTGAAGCAGTTATTCCCGATGAGATCGATGATCTTGCCGAGAATTTAAATCGGTTTAGAAAAGGGATAAAAGGAGACTTTGCCGAAAAAGTGACTAAATTAAACACACTAACAAAAGGATTATTAAAAGAAGATAATGATTAAAACAGATATACTTATAATTGGAGCAGGACCTACAGGTTTATTTACTGTATTTGAAGCGGGATTACTAAAATTAAAATGCCATTTAATTGATGCATTGCCTCAACCTGGAGGACAATGTTCAGAAATTTACCCTAAAAAACCAATTTATGATATTCCGGGGTTTCCAGAAGTATTGGCTGGTGATTTAACTCATAACTTGCTAGAACAAGGTAAGCAGTTTGAACCTGGATTTACTTTGGGAGAACGCGCTGATACAATTGAAAAACTTGCGGATGGATCTTTTATAGTAACGACAAATAAAGGAACAAAACACCATGCCCCTATAGTTGCTATTGCTGGAGGATTGGGCTCGTTCGAACCTAGAAAACCCTTGATAGAAAATATTGCTAATTATGAAGATAATGGCGTGGCTTATTTTATTAAAGATCCTGAGGTATATCGAAATAAAAAAGTAGTCATTTCTGGAGGCGGAGATTCCGCTTTAGATTGGAGTGTTTTTCTAGCAGATGTCGCTTCAGAGGTAACCTTAATTCATAGACGAAATGAATTTAGAGGAGCCCTTGATTCTGTTGAAAAAGCCAGAGAATTAAAACAATTGGATAAAATAAATATTATTACCCCAGCAGAGGTTACTGCATTGCATGGAAATAGCAAATTGGAAGGTATTAGTATTTTAAAGGATGGTGAGAAATCACTACTTGAAACCGATTATTTTATTCCATTATTTGGACTATCACCAAAACTTGGACCCATTGGAAATTGGGGATTGGAAATTGAAAAAAATGCCATAAAAGTAGATACCTTAGACTATCAAACTAATATCCCTGGGGTTTTTGCAATTGGAGATGTGAATACATATCCTGGAAAACTAAAATTAATTCTTTGTGGATTTCATGAAGCAACATTAATGTGCCAATCGGCGTATAAAATTATTAATCCAGGAAAAAAGTACATTCTTAAATATACTACAGTAAGTGGAATTAATGGCTTTGACGGAACCAGAAAGGAAGCGCCAAAAGCAGTGGTTCAAGCCATTAATTAGTAGTGATTAAGAATATGATAGATGTAAATATTACAGTTACCGACAGAGAAGGTGCTGTACATAATATAGTCGCGCCAACAGATATGGCGATGAATTTAATGGAAGTTTTTAAAGCTTATGAACTTCCAGTTGAAGGAACATGTGGAGGAATGGCAATGTGCGCTTCCTGCCAATGTTACGTGACTTCAAGTCACGATTTAGTAGATATGCAAGACGAAGAAGAAGCGATGTTGTCGGAAGCCTTTTTTGTGAAATCTAATAGTCGATTGGGATGTCAAATTCCAATCACATCACAACTTGAAGGCCTTGAAGTAGAACTCGCACCAGATTATTAAACTCTAACACTATGAGTCAGTCATCAAAAAAAGTCAGTGAATTTAAAGCATATAATGTGCATTTAAAAGATACTATTGAGGTGTTTTCCAAACGCCTATTTTATGCCTTATTTGATGACGATGAACAACAACAAAAAGAGTTGTTATTTGTGGCGCAAACATTTCTGAAGCTCACTTCAAAAATAGGGATTGATAATGGTGAAGACTTATGGGCTAAGTTTAAAAATCAATTGCCAACCATAAGAACCAAACTGGATTTGGATGCTTTGGCTTTTGAACAAAATGATCCTGCAGCTAAGAGCTTGGAAGAGATTTATTTGGCTTATCCTGGGTTTCATGCGATTTCCATATATCGTTTAAGTCACGAGCTATATAAATTAAATTTGCCCATTATTCCTAGAATGATGAGCGAGTACACCCATGGCTTAACAGGAACCGATATACATCCAGGGGCAACCATTGGCGCTTCATTTTTTATAGATCACGCTACCGGTATCGTTATTGGAGAAACGGCAGTGATTAAAGATCATGTAAAAATATACCAAGGAGTGACTTTAGGAGGGATTCAAATTAAAAAAAGCATGTCCAATATAAAACGACACCCAACCATTGAGAATAATGTAACCATTTATGCCAATGCGACTATTTTAGGAGGTGATATTAGTGTGGGTGCTAATAGTATTGTTGGTGCCAATGTTTGGATTACAAAGTCCATACCTGAAAATTCATTGGTAACTTATGAATTAGATAATAAAATAAGCACGCGAAAGTCATGATAACAGGGAAACAACTCACCGGTCTAATAGGGAACACACCACTTATTGAAGCGACGAATATTCTCAAAAAAAAAGGATTACGTCTCTTTTTGAAATTAGAAGGGAATAACCCAGGGGGAAGCGTTAAAGATAGACCTGCGTTCAATATGATAAATGAGGCTTTAAAACGTGGTGAT
>CAJXVU010000062.1 GCA_913062555.1 uncultured Bacteroidota bacterium | reverse complement strand
TATTCCAACTTATGTAGAAAGAGAAAATGAAAAAATAAAGGAAAAATTAATATCAAATAAAAAGGAAATCTATAGAATGTTATAAGCTTCTATGAATAATTCCACCAGCCCCGCTGCCGCGAGTTTGTAACTCGTGGGAAACAAGTAGTATACCCACAACAATCTTTCAAACCACCCAAAAACAAAAAAGCTCCTCATTTCTGAGAAGCTTTTAAGGTGGGCCCAATGGGCTCGAACCGAGGACTCCCTGATTATGAGTAAACTACCTTTTTGGGTTTAGTTGTTTGATTAATAGGTTTGTGTGTTTTGTGAGGTTTTTGAATTTGCACGTTTTTTGCATGTTTTTTCGGCATATTTTAATGCATTTTATCGGCTTGAAAATATTGTATTGACAAAGTGGATTGTAACTTAAATTTAATGATTTACAGTCCAAATTCTGCTGACGTTATACACATATATGGGAACAAGTATTCATAATTGATTCTTTCTCAACTGGGTTTATATCTTAATTTTAAAACCAGCTCAAGATCCTTTTAAAAGGAAGGCCATTCAAACCCTGAATTCAAAGGGATTTCACTTACCTCCTTAGAATAATAAACTATATTTGACAACAAGAAATAAACACAACAAAGGACATATATATTGTATCTCGTGTAAAATAAGATATTCAGCATGAAAAAATTCCTCTTAATTATTCTCTTCTTGGGAATAAAAACACTTTGTTTTAGTCAACAAACCATTCCCTATACTAATCATTTTGACAATCCAGGGGACACTCTTGGGTGGTCCCATTATGCTATAAGTGGAACGGACGACTGGGAATTGGGTATTCCAAATACAAATTACTTTTCTACTGCTCATTCATACCAAAATGCCTGGGTAACTAACCTTGACGGTCCAACAAGTACGGACTCTATAACTATTCTTGAAACGCCTTACTTTGACCTATCGGATACCAGCACATCATATATCCTATCTTTCTTTCAAAAAAGAAAGGCATATAATAATTATAATACACATTATTATCTTGAATATACAACGGACTCTGGATCTACTTGGCTACATATGGATGATCCCAATACCACTAAGAAAAATTGGCAAGGATCTTCGGGCTTCTACGGTAATTACTACCTTTCTTGGTTTCAACACTCCGCGATTGATATTGGTTTTATCCAAGGTAATGATAGCATTAAATTTCGTTTTAGGTTTGACAATACAGGAGGTATTTATGGTGATGGCTGGATGATAGATGATTTTTCTATTAGTGAAGAGTACTACAATATTGTTGCTGAACAAGGAGACACCATTTTAGGTGTCAATTCCAATTTCACTCAATTCGATATCTCATTCAACTATAATTTCAATAATCAATGGAATGATGTTTATTATACCATTAATAATTTTTATTTCTCTAATGATACTATAATTGACGCAACAGATATCTTCCTAGACTCAGTAAGCTCTAATTTCTATAGTTATTATCAAAATTGGACAAACACGCTAACTCTCCCTACAGGAATCAATGCTGGTACACACTATATTTTATACGAATTGGACGTTTTGAATACAGTTCCTGAGGGCGATGAAACTGATAATATTTCATATGCCGTAATTGAGGTAGATAGTATTTACCCTACGCCCTTTATCGAAGATTTCGATAGTGGAAACAATGGTTGGAACACGGGGATTTACACGAATAACTCATTGTGGAAATTAGGAGATCCAAACAAAATGTTTGAACCAAATGCCCATTCTGGAGGGAAGGCATGGAAAAGTGGAGAGTCAACTCTATCCTTTGAAAATTATCTGGAATCACCATATATTAATCTGGATACCTCAATTAACACAGTACTGTGCTTTTGGTACAGAGCACAAAACACTTATATCGATAATCCATATATGGACCCTGAGCAGAAATTAAAATTAATTTTACCTGTGATAGACACTACATTGGCCAGTTTCTTTATTTTCCCCACTCCAAGCACATATATTAATTGGGATGATTATAATTTTTTCATTGGAAACAACAGAAACTATGATTATGACTGCTATTGCAAGGAAATATCTAGTTATGATGGTGAAAACTATTTTAAATTTTTAATTGAATCAGGATATAATTCATCTCCTAACTTACCATATCACTCCATTTTTGATGATTTCTATGTTGGGTCTCCAAAGCCAGATATTAGTCTAGAGGGTGAAAAACATTTTCGGTTTACTTCTTCCAATATTGCCACGAACAGTTTGAAGTATACTGTTTATAACAGTGGTCTTTCACAACTACCTATTACTAACACTGCATTCTATTGGTCCAACGATGATATTTTAGATAGCACAGATACCTATTTGGGCACCAATACAGAGCCATTACTTACCGACACCTCATTTCAGGAAAATGAATTTACCTACACAAAGCCTACATTAGTTAATGGTGATTATTTCATATTTTATAAAGCTGATTCGGCTAACCAAATCAGTGAAATGAGAGAATACAATAATATAGGTTATTTTAAAGTAAAACAAATATCTACTCAAAGCCTACCATATAATAATAACTTTGAAGGAAATACTGATGGCTGGAGTCACAAAGCCACTCTAGGTGAAGATGAATGGCAATTAACCTTACCTCAAGGAGCAAGTTTAGATACGAGTTTTTCAGGAGTACAAGCATTTATAACTAATGACACAGGTGCTGTCTCCCCCAACACTCGATTACATCTATTTAGCCCAATTTTTGACCTAAGTCAATTACAAAAGCCGATTGTAGAGTTTGATATGAAACTCCATCATCCACTAATCTATTTCTCTCAGTTCTACGCCTCAAATCTAATGTATTCAACAGACAATGGTTTCACTTGGAATACAGTCTTTAATCCGGAATACTTCAACCCCCTTTATAATCGTGTTACCTATGATTTTTTCCCTGGGGATGGAATTGATTACTACTCAGCACCAACTTCTTTCTATGAATCGAACTATTTATTATACGGAAAAGATATACCGACATTTATACCATCAAATTGGTATAGGGGGAAAGACATGGATAATATTTATCACCATAGTATTGATGTCTCAAATATTACTGATAATAATCAAATTCAATTTATGTTCACCTATTCCAATGAAAATAGTATTTCGGAAGGAATAATGATAGATAATTTTGAAATAAAAGAGGCACATATTGATCTAAATTCTCCAACCTTATCAAAATTTATGGTAAGGAGTAATGATCATCTCATAAGACAAAATATTCGAATTAAAAATTCAGGTAACTCTCCATCAGAATCTACAAGCGTTAATGTTTATTGCAGCACGGATAATTTATTGGATTCATCTGATTTTTTCTTGACAAGTATAGATATACCTGCGTTAATCCCTAACAAAAACTTTTTATTCAATTTGAAGGAACTTAGCCCACCTAATTATGAAATTTATAATTATCTGGTATTAGATATAGATCCTTTGGAAGATATAGATGAAAGCAATGAATTAAATAACCAACATTTTCTAGAATTAAACATGGATACTTCATCCAATTTTAATTATCCAATTTTATTCGATTTCAATGATAGCATAATGAATGGATGGACATGGTATCACGACTCAATAACAAATATTCACGGACACCGTTTCAGGCATTTACTTTATCCAAATGACATACTCGTTAGCGGAAATACATCTTCGGGAGAATGGTTTCTAGACAAGCAATATGGTAATGGTGACTTTTCAACCGTACCAACACATTACATTGAATCACCAGCATTTGACTTTGAATTTTTGACTGATATACAATTAAATTTTGATTTCTTATGTGTAGGCTCCTATTATGGTACTGATAGTGAAACAATGGGTGGTAACCTACAATTTTCAGTAGACGGAGGAACAAATTGGGATGTGCTAACACTGAATCAAGATCCAAATGCTCAGAATTGGTATGATCAAACTAGCATTGGTTCTTTAAATTTAGAACCAGGTTGGACCTACATACCAAATTGGCAATCCGCAAGTTACAACTTAACATTTCTTTCGGGGCAATCATCTATTAGATTTAGGTATAAATTCAGATCAAATAATTATCCTAGCTCGCCATCAACACACGGTTTTAGAATGGATAATTTCCAAATTTCAGCTACACAATTTTCACTTACGCCTTTACCTAATATTGAAATTTGCGAAGGTGATAGTGCCCTTGTTTTTGGCCACTATCAAACAGAATCAAACTTTTTCTATGATACGCTAACAGATATAAATGGGGCTGACAGTATATTAAAACAAGAACTGATCGTGAACCTTACCAGCTACAATTATCAAACAGTCTACAGCTGTGATAGCTTCATCTGGTCAGTTGACAGTGCAATATATGACTCAAGCGGTGTATATATCGCAACAATAACAAATGAACTCAATTGCGACTCTATTATATCTTTGGATTTAATTATTGTAGAGATTGATACTTCTGTTACAACCAGTGGGTATATATTAAGTTCCAATTCAACCGGAAGTACGTACAAATGGCTTAATTGCAACCAAATGAACTTGCCCGTACCAGGAGAAACAAATCAAACCTTTATAGCGTCTTCCAATGGCTTTTATTCCGTTGAGATAACTAAAAATGGCTGTGTTGATACTTCAGCATGTCACCTGGTGTCAAATGTAGGTATAATAGAAAACGATATGCATAGTGAAATAAACATTTTTCCTAATCCGTCAAATGGCATCTTTACTATTGACCTGGGGCAGGTATACAGTGAAATTAACTTATCAATCACTGACATTCTTGACAATGAAATACAATCTTATGATGCTAAAAACACTAAAATATTTACTATAGAATTAAATCAACCTTCTGGAATTTATTTTCTGAGAATTAAATCGGACAATCACCAACTAGTTTACAAGTTGATAAAAAAATAGAAACCTGTAATTATCAATTCCTCAGCTACTTGTAGATCGTCAAATATTTTTGAGAAATGATGCCTGAAATTTAGTTAAGAATTCTTCACTGAAGAAAGGTTTATCACGAAATACCTCTCAACAAAAAAGCTCCTTAGAAATGAGGAGCTTTTCGGTGGGCCCACTTGGGCTCGAACCAAAGACCACCTGATTATGAGTCAGGTGCACTAACCAATTGAGCATCAAACTCAGTGGAATCTCGCCCATGAGGGAGAGTTATTGCAGATTTGCTATGTGCACCTATTTGTGCACCTTGGAATGGTGGTTTAAGGTCATTGATTTAATGCAATTTCCTCTAGGTGTACCCAAATTATATACCTAGTATTTATTAGTTATAGGTTGGATCAATCAGATATGAGAGATTTTCTAAACTTTTCTAATGATATTTGTTTTTTCCTTTTGGAATATTGTCCAATTGCAATTTTTTTGTTGAAATCTACTTTGAGGTAATCTGTACTACAACTGAAGAAATCATAATCATTTTCATTTTCACCATTAAGGTGAGCTGATCCTAGTTTATTTGGAGCAATTAGATAGTATTCACCTACATTAAAATATGCTATATAGGGTCTACATTGAGCTCCATCATCTCCCCAAATTTTTATTGTATCACGTAATTCTGATCCTTTATATTTCTTAATAATTTCAACAGTCATTGATCTAGGCATTTTATCGTTATATCCTGGGATTTCTTCTTCTATAAAGTCATCATGAGATATGATTTTGACAAGGGCTACAAAACCAGAATTGCTGGATACTTCTTTAAAAGAACAGTCTCCAAAACATTCACATTCACATGCCATTATATTGTTAAAGGCCAGGATGGTTAATAAGGTTGTGAAAAGTAATTTTTTCATAATGACTGATTTTAAGGGTTGCATTAAAAGTAATGAAATTTTATGGTTGTTATATACCTACTCATCACATAGAATAAGACAATAAAGACAATATGGTCAGTTAGGTATTATTTGTATATTGGATACTTAAAAGATATTCATTGAATGAGATATTTACTGTTGATTTTGTTATTGTATGGTTGTAAGAGTAGTACTCCTACTCTTGTTGATAATGTTATAGGGGAATATGAACTTGATGAAGACTTTTATGGTGTTGGTTCAGAAATTAAACTTTTAGGTGATAGTACTTTTATTTTTGATTGGTTTCAAGGGTTAATTTCTGGTAGAACCACTGGTTCATGGAATATGAAAAATAATAATTTGTATCTAACAAGTGATGAGCAACCTCCATCTGATAGAAATTGGAATTATTCAATATGCATGAAGAATTTAAAGCAAGATTCTATAACAATAAGGGTATTTGATGAAGAAGGAACACCTCTTTTTGGGGCGAATTGCTTTGTTAAGGGCAAAGGAGTTAAGGTTGTTGGTTCTGTTGGTGTAGATGGAGAATTTAAATTCCCTAAAGTTGATGTTGATAAATTGAGAGTGGAATACGTTAGCCATCAATCAGTCAATGCATATATAAGAGGTGCAGATTTCATAGAGATTTATATGGAGGAGAGTTCTGATTATTATACTTACTTTTTTAATTCTAAGTGGAAGTTCAAAAATGGAGAACTTTATGATCCAAAGAATAAGGAAACTTATAAGAAAAAGTAGAACTGTCCTAACTGTCCTTTTGAGCACTATTGTCTTATTATAAAATGTTGATATGAAATTATTTTTAGGTGTAGTTTTATCTATTTTGCTTGCCTCTTGTCAGAGACCATATATTAATAAATATTTTCAAAATTCTTCTCACGAGGATATGGGGTATAGGTCCATTTATTTTGTTGATACTCTGAAAATATTAGATCCTGTAGAATTGTATTCAAGAAAGACACTTTCCAATTATGTTATGAGTCAAGCCAAGTTTGATCAAATTAAAAAAAGGTTAGAAAGAGGAAATCATATATTTCTGAATGAGGATGATGAGATTTTTTTATTGGGATGTGTTCGTAGCCCATTTAGATTGTTCGATTCTAATATTCATTTTACTAATTTTCCTAATCCTTGTGAAAATGATGAAAGTTCATTAGTAAAAACTAAGTCATATAAAAAGGTTGGATATAAAAGTTCTGATGTTGAATTTTACCTTTTTCTTTGGAAATTGAAGGATCTTGCATCGTGTACTGGTTTAAACAAGAATAGTAAAATGGGACCTATTAAAAATTACTCTTTAGATTGGAATGAATCACATTTTGTTAAAGTAGTATATCCAAATTGTAAGTGACCTCAACCAATATATCCAACTCAAAAGTCAATTCAATTTCCTTTACTTCAATTCCATAATAGTAGAATTGTTCCTTACCAATATACTTATAAGAATCTCGTCCCTTGTACTTGTCTGGGATAGGTTCTAAGTCAAACTCCCAGTTCTCATACTGCATACCCAGTTTGAATGGGAATTTGTGTTTTTTCATGTTGTTGTGTTTAGTTCATAAAAAAGCCACTCCGTAGTAGAGTGGCTTGGTAATTTAAAGGTGTTCATGTGGAATTTAACTTTTCCTCTATAGGTACTTAGGTCTTTTTAATTTTCACCATTTGGTGTTGTCTATTATAAAACCCGGGTACTGCAACAAGATGCTTCCTCTATCATCATAATATGGTTTGACAACAGTTTTATACAGACCTTATATAACCCATGACAAAATGTTGTTGTCAAATTCTAATCTATGCACTACTTTTTTTTCATGCCTATATAGGTACGTAGGAAAAAACCGTGCGTAAGAATTGTAATATTAGCTCTCGTCTGTTTGCTTGAGAGCTTTTCTTCTCAGTAGATATACAATCAGTATTAGTAGTATTCCAGGTAGAAATGTTCCAAACACATATCCACCTTTAGCAGCTTCAGTAGGGAAGTGCATATTATCTACAATAGGTAGTCTGTAGCACCAGTGTGCAAAGGCTAGAATTACTGCTATTGCTCTAGCGGCATTCCATTTGGTTTCTAAATTTAGATTCATATTAATGGTTTTATTGGTTGATTGAATACCTCTCAGTACTGAGGTTGTGTAGTGGTTTAGAAATTAGAATTACATAGGTGACTATACGTTTCTCCCTATTATAAAATATAGAAAGGCAAGTACAGTATGGATCAATGCTATCACTACATAAAAGTTGTTTTCTCCCATCATAGCAAATAACCAATAGACTTCACTCAAAGCTGGTAGAAAGAGCGTTATAACGCCTCCAAAGAAGCCTCCTTCCGTAAATCCAATAATTGTTGTCCATAGATGAGTGATGATGGATGTAATGGCAAATACGCCATATATGGCTTGTAAGAAATTTCTCATGATAGATACTTTGTATTAGTAGTTGGTTGTCATAAATGATAACTCCGTCAGCTAATGTATTCCTTTATTTAGAGGTTGTCAAATAATACAACATGGAAAAGGAGATACTCTATAAGAAAGTAGGGGCAAAGATTAAGTCCATCAGACAAGCAAAAGGCCTATCTTTAATGGATGTAGTGGGTAAAATAGAAGGTGGTATAGATAAGTCTAATCTTTCTAGAATAGAAGCTGGTAGAACTAATCCTACTGTACATACTCTCTATAGATTGTCAATAGCTCTTGAAGTTTCATTGAAGGAGCTAGTTGATGTTGATTTGTCCTAGCCTTGTGAAAAGCAAAAAAGCTATATATTACTCAGAATACTACCATTTATAGCCCATATTTTATGCTGTACACCTCTTTTATGCCCAAAATGAATGTTTTTAGCTAAATTCAGCCTAAATCAAAATGCAAAAACGCTATAACTATATGTAGGGTACATTTTGATAAAGAGTCAAATAGGACAAAAAGGCGCGTGTGGACATTCTTGTGTGTGCTCGTGAAGAAGAAATAATTATCTTTACATAAATAATATAATTTGTATGAATAAATTTCACATCTTAAATTTAAATAGAGTTTCATTATTTTCTACTTATTCTCTAGGTGGAGTGATGGTGTTGGAAGAATTCTTATTGGAATTTGAACCTGTGTTTTATATAACCATTTTAGCTTTATTGTTAGGATTCATGGTTTTTAGCAGGTTGTTCATTTTTATTTTAAAAAGATCAAATAAATAATCATGTTGAAACTGGTTGAAAAAGTTATAACTATAACTTTTATGGTTAGCTTTTTATTTGTTGCCTTTACTGATGAGTTAATTGAATATATTTCCAAAAGCAAAATGGGGTATATAGTCTTTTTTGGAATTGGTTTGTATATAGGGTTTCATTTGTGCAAGTACGCTGTAAGAAAAGATTTTAATAAATTTCAAAAAAATAAATCATAATTATTAAAGATTATTAATAATTATCTTTTGAGCATTTACTCTTCAAGAAATAGTCTTCTCAAGGCTTTACCTTAAAGTGTCCCTTCATCCCTAAAACTATAATACCATTCTGTTTAGCACAAGTGACAGTTTTGTCCTTAATGACCTTTTAGGCTATATTAGTGGTTCATATGTAAATGGACGGGGTGGACATTCTTGAGTGTGATTGTAGATTTTATCTGGATAGTCAATTCAAATTGAGGCTATATGAGAGGGGTAGTTGCTAACGACATCCAGTGGAGGAAGAGTCTGATGCAACTCATTTTGAGAATAAAATAATTAGAGCACAGAACAAAAAAAATAATACAAACATTCCACTTAGAACTAAACGCGGAGATAAAAAGCCATTAGATGAAGAAAATTAGTATAATTATTTTTATCACTACAATAATTACATCTTTAGTGTGTTGCAATTCAATACGATTAACCTATTCTGATTATCCATCCAGTTTATTGGAGGAAGTAGTTGAATTGAATTTTTACGTAATAGAGCATGAACTTGTTATTCTACCTGTAATAATAAATCATAAAAAAGAAGAAATATGTATTAATTCAGGCTCCTTTCATCAACTAAATGGATCTCATAATAATATCCCCGAATATTCTAGTGTGATTTTACTTATAAATGGGCTTAAAGGTGAATATATTAAAAATGCAGAAATATTTAGTGAATATGTTGTTGATAGAGCTTATTACAACAGTATTTTTGAATCTTCTGATTTGGAAGAGGTATTAAAACAATCCATTGATACGTCCTATGTAGGGAATACTGGTAACCAAGGGAAATTAAAGTTCTCTATTAAAGATATGAAGTATATTGGTGCACTAATTAAATACTTAACTACCCATCAATTTGAAGTTTCTGAAGGTTCATATATTGGAGGATATGATGTGAGAGATCTAACTAGACTTGGAAGGTTAGGGGATCTACACAACTCTAGGAATGAGGGAGATCAGGTTAAATAGTTGGTGTTGTAGCAAAAGTGTTGGTATGTGGTGAATTAACTTTAGTCTTCCTGGACAGTATTAAGACTAAATGTTATAGAGTACCATTTTATCCATTCTTGGTGTTAAATCATAAAACCCCTTCATCCCTAAAACTATAATACCCATCTCTAGTGATAATCAAATGATCTAGTAATTCAATATCCATCTGCTTAGCACAACTGTCCATTCTGTCCGTAATGTCCTTATCAGCCTTACTAGGAGATAATGTTCCACTAGGATGATTATGCACAAGGATAAATCCACTTGCATTACACTTCAATGCTACACTCAATACTCTACGTACATCAATGATAGTACTGGAGATTCCACCTTTGGATAGATCATGTATTCCAAGAAGCTTATTAGCCCTGTTAAAGTACATTACTTTCACTTCTTCATACAATTCAATAGTATGTTTGTTCCAGTGCTTTAAAACTGTCTCATAAGCCTCTCTAGAGTTGGTTATATTCTTATGTGATAAAATGGTTGGTTTATAGGATACGTGTATCTCAGTTAATTGGTTCATGGTGTACAAATAAAATGCACTTGCAGAATCCATATTACCTTTAAAGGCTGATGAAAAAGTGCAAGTGCTTGGTTAATTATAGTTCTGCTTGATGTTCTGTGGAATTTATTGATTGTAACATTCCAATAGGTAGATTAGATGGTACACCATTGTCTACTTCTGGTAGAAGCTCCTGTGGGATATAGACATTACGAGAAGTCATGGTAATGATCTCTCCTGTCTTCTTATGTTCATACTCATAAGGTTCACAATCCTCCTTTCCTATGGCTCCTGGAATAGGACTTCCAATAAGTGCTTGACAAGTCAATTCATCAAAAGTTGATGAGATGTATGCCTTCTTTACAGTTGCATAAAATTGATTTGTCTGCTTTGATTGAACCATATCTATTCCACCCTGTATTTCAAGTGTGAAAAATGAAGTTCCATCTGTTCTTTGTCTTTGATGATAGTTTGTAATCTGTAACATGGTAAGTTGATTTTAAGGTGAATGATTATGCTTCTCCATAATAGATAGAACAAGGCTGTATATCAATTGATATATCCTGCTCAAATTTCCTCCCAAAGGAAAAGCTTTGGTGGGGGAGGAAGGAATTCAGGAACTAGTGGGGGTACTTTGCTAGGGAGGCTTACATGCTCGCTATATCAAGCCTCAAAAAATTTTTGTAGATATTTTTTGTTGTCACTGTATTCAGGTATTTGAAAAATATCATGGAATTAATGAGGCTTTACCATATTAATTTGATGTATATTCAAAGTTGTGTAAAAGTTAAAATAGGTTTATTTCATAATTAAAGTGAGGAAATGGAAAATGAATTAGAATTGAAAGATGGAGAAATTGCTACAATGAATGATAGTCATATTGAGCAATTTAAGTCACTTTACTATTTGTTAAAAGGGAAGAGGGATACTGATATTAAGTTGTTTAATGGCGTTAAACAATTTTCATACGATGATATTGTTGAATTGAACAATAAAATGTACAAAAAGCTTGATATTCATAGGGTGGTAACAGATATTGTTACTGTAACCGTTGGTCTAGATAATAAGGAAATTATTTCATTTGGATCATGGAATGAATTTGTTACTTATGATTGGAAAATATCAGCAAATACTAAATATATTACATTGGAATGGGATTTCAATATTATACTTCCAAATCAAGAACATAATGTACCGCAAACTCACACTGTTAGAGTACGTATAGGGAATAGTTTGAAGCCCAATGAAATGATACAGGTCATTTTTATGGGAGGGGAAGAGTATGATTTTGAAGAAGCTGCAGCACAAATGAGCTGCAAAATTGATTTTGTAAATACTGAAATATCTAAAGATATCAAGGTTGTTGTGTCAGGATGGTATGATGCTCTTACAAATAATAGCGAGGATCATAAATTAATCAAATTTATATTACGCAATGAAGCTAAATTGCAACATACCATAATTTTGTCATTCATTATATCATCAATAATTTTGATGAATTATTTGCATTTTGCTTTAAATGATTGGTTGTTGCAATTTGTTAATGGAGATATTGAACATCGTTCTTTTATGTTCTTGACCTCTTCAATTGCTGTACTTTATTTATTCTATCAATCAGGTAGATTGTTCGCAGAAAGGATGGCTAAAAAACAAATTGGAAAATTGGTCAGAAATCCCATATTTGAATTTACTAAAGGTGATGAAAATAGGATGAAGGAAGTGAGCAAAGAGAATAAAAAATTAATAAGAAGGATAGGGGTTACAATTTTGCTAGGGTTAAGTGTAAATGGTTTATCAGCATTGATTGGAACAGTAATAAACCTCTTCTTAAATTAGGACAATAATGATATTAATTAGCCTGCAAAGTAATGATTATGCTTAGCAGGCTTCATACCTTAAATTCAACAGGATTACCTTCATTCATTGTAGGATGAATTATTGGAAGTATTAGAAGCTCCTTTTTATTAAGGGGCTTTTTTTGTGATTATATTTTGTTTGAAAAATCACTGAATTCAGGGATTGAATTAATTTGATTTTTGTTTTATATTCCACTTTAATTTATAACAAAGCATGAAAAAATTATTATTGTCATTAGTATTATTTTTAACTCTTTCTTTCATAGGATGTAATGAAGGGAGTATTGAGTCTGCAAAAAAGGTGGAAACAAAAGAATTCAGTATTGAGCCTGCAAATTATGAAATTGTAGATGTTAAAGATTTAAGTCGAAAAGCATTTGGAAAAAAGTCATTTAATGAATATTCTATTTTAGAATTAAAAAGTTTACCTACAAATAAAAAAATTCTTTATAAAATTGTCATGTCAGTAGGTGTAAAGGAAAGTCAAATTAAACCAACCGTTGAAAAAATTATTAATCAAATAAAATTTGACGATGGTGATATTGATGAAATAATATTGGAGCTATATAGTGAAAATAATTTATCTAACCCCTCTGATATTGGAAGTGCAATTTGGGCTCCATTTGGAGATTTAGGTAATATAGATGCTAATATTGCAAAAAATAATATTCGTGAAGACTATAATATTAATTTCCAAATCAAACAAAATCTTGATGAATATCTAACACAAAAATTAAAATCTGAAATTAAATTTGGATACACAGAAGATGAAAGAAAACTTATATTTAAAGATATGGTCCAAGCTGAAGATAAAGCGGACGATTATGAAAGATTAGAAAGGAACAAAATACTTGATAAATTACTTAAAGAGAATATAAAATTTGACGATAAAATTAAAGAACAGCTAAAAGTTCAATTTGGTAAAATTTATAAAATAAGTGAAAATATGAAGAATGAATATAAATCAAAAGTTTTAATAAAGTATAAGATTACGGAGGAACAAGAGTCAGAAATAAGTAGAGAAGCTTTTGCTGAAAATTGGCCTTTTGAATAAAAACGACGCACAAGAAATAAATTACAGTCCAACTTCTGCTGACGTTATACAAAAAGAAAATTGTGGAACTCTATAAATAGAAATAATGAATAATAAATGTCTTTGGTGTCTTGAGGAAGAACCAAAAATCACTTTTAATAAAAAAGCTCATACAATTCCAAAATCTTTAGGAGGACAGAATTATAATAATAACATTTGTGATAATTGCAACGAATATTTTGGAAACAGAAACTGTAATAACGGGAAATACTCAATTGAAGAAGCTTTAAAAGAAGCCTTTAATATTTCTCGAAAAAGATTACTGAATGTAGGTAAAACAAAGAGGAAAGTCGGAGATTTTAAATCTAAATTCTTTGAAATAAAACAAAGAAAAGGAAAATATCGACTTACAATAAAGCCCACTTTCCAATTCAAGCCAGGTTTTCAAAAAGATTTGTGTCGTTCATTTAAACGTGGACTTTATAAAATGTTCTTTGAAGAACTCAATAGACAAAAAAAGATTGGCTATGAATCAAAGTATGACGTTATTCGACAATATGCGAGATTTGACAAGGGGGAATTACCTGTTTTATATTTTAACAGAGCATATGGAATAATGATGATGTTCAATCGAGAAGCGGAAACCCCAATTTTATACTTTGACCGAATGAATTACTTACATTCAAATGAAAAGTTTTCGGAAATTGAATTTTTAGGACACGTTTTTGGATTTCCAATTTCAGAATTTAATGAAATAGATTTAAAAAAATACCTTGGAGAATCAATTAAGCTAAAAAAACGTTTTTTTAAAGACGCAGTTATTATACAAAAAATGACTGATGTCGACATTACTTTAAGAATAATGAATGACAAATAAAAAAGTCCCATACTGTATAACGTCAGTAGAAGTTGGAGAACTGAAGCTTAAAATTAGGTTACGGATTCTTTACTTAAGAAACATATCTAGGGAAATACCTGGAAAACAAAAAAAGCTCCTCATTTGCATGAGAAGCTTTTCGGTGGGCCCACTTGGGCTCGAACCAAGGACCACCTGATTATGAGTAAACTACCTTTTTTGGTTTAGTTGATTGATTAATAAGGGTATGTGTTTCGTCGGTTTTTTGGGTTTGCACGTTTTTTGCATGTTTTTTCGGCATATTCTGATATGCTTTTAGAGTTTTTAAATCGTTATTCAAGAAAAAGTTATATTCCTTAAAATTTGATGAATAAGTGAAGTTGAATAATTTTAGTTTGTAACTAATACTATCCTAGAGAATAAATGATAAGAAAATATGTCCCATCCGATTTTTTGGCTGTTTTGACTTTAATTCAATTAAATAGCCCTAAATACTTTCATCCTTCTGAAGAAAAAGATTTGATAAAGTATTTGAAATTAGACCTGGAAGAATACTATGTCGTAGAAATTGCTGGTCAATTGGTGGGAGCAGGTGGGATTAATTTTGGTTTCTCTAATGGTGAAACCGCAAGAATATCTTGGGACCTCATTCATCCAGATTGGCAAGGAAAAGGCATTGGGTCAGGACTAACTTTATTTAGAATCAACGAGATAAAAAAGAATTCAAAAGTAATTAAGATAGAGGTGAGGACTTCCCAATTGGTATATGCTTTTTATCAGAAATTGGGATTTGAATTGGTTGAATCCATTGATGACTATTGGGGTAAGGGCTTACATTTATACAGGATGGAACAAAATGTTTTATGACGAATTGATTGTATAATATCAGCAAAAATTGGACAAATAATGCTTAAAATTAAGCTGTAGGGTTTTCGATAGGGGATGATCAATTTTGAAATACCTGAAAAACAAAAAAAGCTCCTCATTTGCATGAGAAGCTTTTCGGTGGGCCCACTTGGGCTCGAACCAAGGACCACCTGATTATG
>CAJXVU010000061.1 GCA_913062555.1 uncultured Bacteroidota bacterium | reverse complement strand
GGGGAACAAATTAATCCGATACATAATAAAATGTAATAAATTGTTTTTTTCATGGTTGGTTGTTTTTAATTAATCAAAACGGATGTATATAATTACCAGTAACTATATACTTCAAATATTTAATCAGGGTAGTGCCTCAAATGTTAATAGTTCAAATGCTATTCAATTTACAGCCAAAGCATCATTAAATAGATTAGTACAACTCTTCTTTTAGTGGGGCAAGCAATTTTTAAATTAGTCAGAACTCATGTCTGGCTTTAGTTATATGGGGAATCAATACAATAGGCACATTAAATGCTGTAAAGATACGGGGTAAGTAAAAGTGATATTACACTGATAATCAAATATATGAAATTTTTTACATGAAAGCAACAGTTCTAATTACATAACTTTATACAATTCAGACAATTTATTTTTGCTAAATACTAGGTAGCCCGAATTAAGATATTAATAGGGATTCAATTTATCATTTTTTAGGTATTTTACATTAACACCTTTAACAACCAAAGTGAACACAAAACTGAACCCGTTTTGGAACACTCTTCAATTTTTTGTGTAATATTTTTGATTGAATTTTAGATGTTTCTGGTTTTGGAAATTATCAAAAATCTCTTCATAACCAGGGGGTCCCGTGTACCCCATCATTACCTTAGGCTGGCTCGAGGTAAATTAACTCAAAACGGTATGGGTTCCTCTCTGCGCCCAGAAAAAATATTTATAAAAGCTGGTCTATCTGTTGAAGTGTTTTGGAAATTAGGGCTATCATGATAAAATAACACTCAGCATTACATACCAGAAAAAACATTTCTATAAAAATTAATTAGCTTTGTAAAACAGTCTCTTATTTTATAAGCCAAAAAATTCAAATTGGAATAAATACATACAATGGTTAAAACTAAATCGGTAAAGCACAAAAAATTTGGAACTCTTCTAGGGGTCTTTATTCCAAGTGTTTTAACCATTTTGGGTTTAATAATGTATTTGCGTTTTGGTTGGGTGATTGGAAATGTAGGTCTTGGATGGACGCTTATTATTGTAATTTTAGCCAGTAGTATCACATTTATTACGGGATTAAGTGCTTCGGCGATTGCTACCAATATGAATATTGGTGTCGGTGGTGAGTACTATATGGTTTCCAGAAGCCTTGGTATTGAACTTGGCGGAGCAATTGGCATCCCTTTGTATTTTTGCCGTACTTTAAGTGTTACCTTTTATTGTTTTGGTTTGGCCGAAGCGACTCTAATGTTTTGGCCACCAGACTGGGGTCCCATACCAACATATACCGTGCAGCTAATAGCCGCCAGTATTATTATCATAATTACATTAGTATCGAGTAAAAGTGCAGATTTTGTTTTAAAATTGCAGATTCCAATATTAATACTGGTAAGCTTATCAATCATTGCTTTATTTGCAGGAGTATTTTCTGGCCCTATGAAATCTCCTTCTTTTGAGGCCTCGTATGCTACAGCTCCGGAAGGCTTTTGGTATGTGTTTGCAGTTTTTTTCCCTGCTGTAACTGGTTTTACTACTGGTATTGGTATGAGCGGGGACCTTAAAGACTCAAAAAAATCCATTCCAAAAGGAACCCTCGGAGCAATTTTAATTTGCCTCATTATTTATCTTTTAATCCCTATTGTACTTTCATTAAGCAATCAATTGGAATCAACCCAATTGTTAGACGCAGAAAGAGGTATCATTAATTGGACCTCAGTAGCCTTTTTAGGCACTGCCTTAATAGTTCCTGCCGTTTTAGGCGCCATCTTATCCTCTGCACTGGGCAGCATCCTTAATGGCCCCCGTGTTTTACAAGCACTCTCGGCAGACGGTCTGGTTCCAAAGAAATTTTCAAAATTGAGTAAATCAGGTCAGCCAACTATAGCGACTTGGGTGACCGGTGCTATTGCGCTTTTTGCAGTGTTATTGGGTGATTTAAATACCATAGCCGTATTAGTTTCGGTGCTGTTTTTAACCTTATATATCACGATAAATCTCAGTGCTGCACTTGAAGTCATAGTTGCCGAACCTCATTATAGGCCCGAGATAAAAATTCCGTGGTATATCTCTCTAACAGGTGCTATTGGTGCCATTGCTGTTATGCTTTTAATAAGTCCAATAGCTAGCGTTATTGCCCTTACTATAGAAATAGGAATCTATTTTTATTTACGCCGTAGATCATTGGAACAAAATTGGGGAGATGTAAGTTCTGGATTCTTGTTAAATATTGCTAAACGCGCTCTGTTAAATCATAATAAGCGCAAACGAAACCCGAGAAACTGGAGGCCACAAACCTTGCTTTTTGTTCGTAATATTAATGAAAGTATTCAAATCATCAAATTAGGTGCTGCCATAAGTGAAAACCACGGAGTATTAACAATTTGTCATTTAGTAACGCTAGATGAACACTCCTCTTTTGATAGTGTAGAAAACCTGCGCATAAAACTTCAGAAAGAGGTTCAAAAATATGGTTTAGACGTGTTTTGCGAAGTCAATGTCGTTCAGGATATCCGATCCGGAACCATACAAGTTGCTAAGGCTCATGGTATTGCCGGCTTAAAATCCAACACCATTATGGAAGGTGTTTCTACAACATCAAAAGGAAGAATAGGTCAGTTAATAAAGCTTAAGGAGATGGAAATGGCCGGCAAAAATATAATATATGCCCATACTAACCCAAGAATTAAAAAATATTTAAAGAATACCATTACAATTTGGTGGAGAGGCCAGGATAGTAATGCCGACTTAATGTTATTGCTTGCTTATTTAATAGAATTGAATAGGGATTATCAAGATTATAAAGTTGAAATTCTCTCTATAGTTAAAGATCATGATCAAGTAAAGGATCTAAAATTTTATATTAAAAGTCAATTAAGCCTGGGACGAATAACTGCTAAAGTTGAGGTTATTGTAAGTCAGGAACATGTGAATACCATTATTAAGGAAAGAAGTAAACGTTCTAAAATAGTTATGCTAGGCTTACCTACATTAAAATCGGGTGAAGAAAACACAAAAGCCAAATGGATTGAAGATATGTCCTTCGAATTGGCTACCGTTCTATTTGTATATAATGCAGGAATGGCTGATGCTGTTCCAAAATTATTAGAAAATGAATCATAGATCCAATTAATATTTTAGTCAATATTGAGCATATAAAAGCCTCACATCTCCGTAAGGCTTGTTTGTTTTAATTTAACTATCTTTAGATCAATTACTTAACAACTAATTACTATACCTCTAACCATGAAACTGTATTATTATCCAATCTTGATTCTCATTATATTCTCTTGTGGAAGTAATCAGTCGGCATCAAATAATAAACCAAGCAACATTTCTAAAGCCAACAATAAAAATATTGGCTGCTCATTTGAAGCTAAAACTTATGCTGAAAACAACTTTGGAAGAACTATTTCTACATATAGCACAAGTTTATCTAAGAAAAGACATGGAAGCCAAGTTGTAAGCTTTATGTCGGAAAGAAATCCCAGCCCTACTGTATTTCAGATTCAGGTTTGGATTGATGACAACTGTAAGGTTGTTAACGCTAATAAGATTAGTAATCACCCATAAAAAACAAACCCTAATTAAACACACAAAAGCCTATTACATAATATAACAGGCTTATAAACAGGGCCCACACATGGACTTGAACCATGGAGGATTATATATTGGTTTTTAGGTAAATAATTATCCTTACAATAATGTAATGTCCTTATTAACCCTTTAAAAGTTCACTTCTTGCTGACGTCTAACATTAATTTCGGGAACAACACAACTAAATTTCATAACTAGCTAGAATTACTGTTACCAAGAAGCTTCTATAATTGGCAGAATCATATCAAATGTAAATTCAAATTCAACTGAGACCATATTATCCATTCTAGTAACTTCACAGAACTGAGCTAAGCCATCAACTCCATCAACATTATCAGTGTTTGGCCCAAAAAAATCATAAAAAAACCAATTATAATTTTTATGTAAAATTTCAGAAAGGCTTGCTTCCAAATTAGCAGTAATATCTTTGGCGATTTTAATATTAGAAAACTTAAATTTCCATACTAACTTATAAGAACTATCACTCCAATATTCGGATTTACCTCCTGCTAATAATGAATTCCAATTACTTGCCGCTAAGAGACTGTCTGCAACATTTGGATTCATAGTCTTGACGACATCACTTTTGAAGTAATCTGCATATTTACCAAATGAAATCAAAAATTCTGATGCCTCAAGATCAATTAGCTCAAGTGACTCTATAAATAAAGGGTTATCGGATAGTTTTTTAGCCTCGTTTTGATTAATTGATATATTTTTATTTATTGCATTTTCATTGCCATATAAATAAGCATTATTTCTTTTTAAAAATGATTTCTTTAACCCTGTAGAATCATTATTACTAGTGAAAATCCTTATAGAATCCTTTTCATTACTTGTATAACCCTTCCAGTAACTTTTATCAGAATGGTGGTTTTTAAAATATGTCATCATGCTAATTGTATCTATTTCTGCTGGGTAAGCAACAAGCGTCATGTCAAAAGGAATTAATGTAAATGATATCAGATATAAATCATTTTTTGGCTTATTGTACAGTTTACTAAGATCATTGAAACCAAACTTATCATTAACCGACTTCCCTAAACCCCCCAGGTTTTTCATAAAATCTGAGTTTAACCTTTCTAAAGGTCTATTGCCATACATCATAAATAATTCATCAGGTACCGAGGAGGCTATATTAATAATATCAATTTTATTGTTGTGTTTTTCTTTCTGACACATAGAGAAAAAAAGAGTAGTTATTACTAGAATGATAATAATTTTAATTCTTTTCATTATAATGATTTTTGTTACTTGATTAGTAATCATCTATTATTTTATAATTTATTCCGATGATCTTTAAATATGTTTCTTTTTGATTTTCTCTACTATTAATGTTACTAAAATTACAATCAAATTAATCTTTTTTCAATCCTGAATTTAGATTACACTAATTATTGCGATCTCATGTACAAAGAGGACCTAAAAATTAAGAAGTTGCTAAATGCAAATAAAAATTTATTTTTGTAAAATCATTAGTCATAAATTGCTAAAAATCAATGATGGGTATACATTCATTTCGAGATACAAGTTTTTTCGATAGTTTTAATGGAGACTATCAAAACAAGTTGTTTCGATCTCGTGTAAAGAAATTTGAATTAACTGTCAAAAACCCATGTCTTTCTATAAAATTCTCGGTTAATAATAGAGAAACCTATTATATAAATCAAAAAAGAATTATAATTCCCCAAAGGCATTATCGCATATTTAATCCTCAAGATGAGGTTACTTTTCGTACAGATAGCGAAGAATTTTGTGAGGGAATTTCTGTTTTTCTTGGTGAAAATATTATAAAAGAGACTTTTATTGGCATGCAACGTAAGGACCCTCTTTATCAATTTGACAAGCATATTGAATATGAAACCCCTTTCTTTTACGAAAAAAACACATCTGTAAATATTGATACTCTAGGCGCTTTACTTTTAAATATTTGTCAATCAAATGATGAAGAGTTAAAATCAAAAGGTCTTTTTTATAATTTAACGGAAAAAATGATTCTGGCTCAGTTACCACATTTAAAAAGAATCGAAAGTATTTCAAGTCTAAAAATAAGTACTAGGCTTGAATTATATAATCGGATTAATATGGCCAAAGAATATATACATGATAATATTGAATTAAACTTTAAAATATCAGATGTTGCTAGAATTGTGTTTATGTCGGAATATAGTTTTATAAGACAATTTAAAGAGGTGTTCCATTTATCTCCCTATCAGTATATACTTAATCATAAAATAGAAAAGGCTAAGGTCTTACTTAAAAATAAAAACCTATTAACTAGCGAAATAGCCGTTCAAATTGGTTTCTCAGATATTTCAACTTTTGGAAAATGTTTTAGAAGGCAAACTGGTATGACTCCAACTCGGTTCCGACAAGAAGTACTGTCTATTGATTAATCTAAGTCAATATAATGTTTTGCAACTTACCGCTTTACCCTACAAAACAGATGTTTAGAATTAAGCCTCTCAATAAACGCATGGTCTCTCTAGGGCCTGAACTATAGAAATTCATATGCAGATTTGTTAATTAAAATTTGTCTATATTGATTGGGACCTTTGGTGGTAAATCTATTTCGAAAATTCTATTTATGAAACAATTGTTATTTGGTATTTCTTTTATGATTTGTCTATTCAGTTGTAAATCACCCCAGGATAATAGGCCTAATATTTTATTGATAGTTGCAGACGATTTAGCATTTACTGATCTAGGTACATTTGGTGGAGAGATCCAAACCCCTAATCTAGATGCCTTAGCTAGATCAGGTGTAAGGCTAACTCAATTTTATGTTGCTCCAACTTGTTCTCCAACGCGTGCTATGTTACTATCTGGTTCCGATAATCATTTAGTAGGTCTTGGGAATATGGCTGAAGAACTCCGAGAGAATCAACAAGATATTCTGGGATATGAAGGATATTTAAATTTTCGTCTAGCGGCCATGCCTGAATTGTTAAAGGATGCTGGCTATCATACATACATGGTTGGTAAATGGCATTTAGGATTGACAGAGGAAACAAGTCCAGCAGCTCGAGGTTTTGAAAAATCTTTTAGTTTGGTCCAAGGGGGGGCTGGTCATCTCGATGATATGCCATTACTTGGTCCAAATCCAGCAATTTATCGAGAAGATGGTAAATTGGTTAAACTTGCAGATGAATTTTATTCTACACGAACTTATAGTGAACGTCTAATTCAATATCTTGAAAATCGTCCAGACGACGGGAATCCATTTTTCGCTTATCTCGCTTATACTGCGCCACATTGGCCACTACAGGCCCCTAAAGAATCGGTGGCAAAATATACGGGTCGTTATGATGAAGGATATGATGCCTTACAGAATTCACGTTTTTCAAAGATGAAAGATCTTGGGCTAGCTACTCCCGAAATGATGATTGCTCCAAAAGATCCAGATGAAAAATCCTGGGACTCATTGAGTATTAAAGAGAAAAAAAATGAAGCTCGGAAAATGGAAATATACGCAGCAATGGTAGATGATTTAGATCGTCACTTAGGAAAGGTATTAGAATCCCTAAAGAAGAATGGTGATTTTGAAAACACTTTCATTTTTTTTATGTCGGATAATGGACCTGAGGGCGCACCTCTTGAAATTGGTTGGGATGCACTCAGTAAATGGGTTGAACAATGCTGTGATAACAGTTTGGAGAATATGGGAGAGGCAGATTCATATCTCTGGTATGGTCCAAACTGGGCGCGGGCAGGAGTAGCTCCGTTTAGAATGTTTAAGGCGTTCACTACTGAAGGAGGGATCCGAGCTCCGGCCATTGTACATTATCCTAAAGATATTCCTGGTGGTGAAATCAAAGAAACATTTACAACAGTTATGGATGTCTTACCAACGATTCTAGAACTAGCAGGGATTGAACATCCTGAAACTTTTAAAGGAAAAGAGGTTTTGCCATTGAGAGGTTCGTCAATGTTGTCAGTTCTTAAAGGAGAAAAAGATGTCGTTCATTCAGAAGATTACACTATGGGGTGGGAACTTTTTGGTCGTCGTGCAATTAGACAAGGCGATTGGAAAATTGTTTGGGAACCTTCCGATATTACATGGGGTGCTCGAGATACTAATACCTTAGGGGATAATTGGAGATTATACAACATAATAACAGACCCTGGTGAGCAGGTTGACTTATCAAAACAAGAACCTGAAAAATTGAATGCTCTAATTAAGGAGTGGGAAAGATATGTCCAAGAAACTGGGGTTGTAATTCCAGATTACGGTGTTGGTTATGCCCATTAATTGAGCACAGCAGTAAATTTAAATGCGGAACTATTTCTATTAATCCAGAAGAAGATTAATAGACAGCTGAATTTATATAAGAAATTCAGCTGTTATTGTTTATTATACTTACTTTTTTAATGAAGAATGATGTTCATGTACCATTTTCCATCCTTTCTGAGTTTTTACAAATAGTAATGTGATTTGATCATTAACTACTACTAAATCTTCTCCAAATTTTAGCTGAAAATCGGAGTGAAAAGTTAGATTAGCAACATCACCATAAACTGCAATCTGCAAATCGTTAGCAGCAAATTTCACAACTTCGGTCACTGAGCCAAAAACATTACGTTCATGGGTTTCATTAGCATCACCACCATTACGTGGTTCGCCATTTTTGAATTCTGTAAATTTTGGACTGTAAGCATGAAAAGCAATAAGTTTATCAATATCTCCATCTTTAATACTTTGGGCAATAGCACCAAAAGTTTCCATTACTTCTTGCTTTGCTTCTGGAAACTCCTCGTTTACCAGATCAATTTTTGACATACAGCTAGTTAATAAAAAGCCAATAATCATAATTAATGTAAATGTTAATCTTGTTTTCATAATAATATATTTAAATGTTATAGCAAATACTTTAGCACTTGAATTTGCTTAGGTTACAAGATTACGCCAACCCCATTCAAACAGCATGTATTATTTATTCAATCTCTAGAAGTATTTGTGAAAAGTTAAAAAAGGGAAGGTTTAATAAATACCTGTTTTGTGATGTTTTATTTAGGTGTTTCGCTAGGAGAAAATCCAAACTCATCCTTAAAAACACGACTAAACCAAGATGGGTCGTTAAAGCCAACATCAAAGGCTGTTTCAGAAACAGTCTTGTCTGTAGTAGTTAATAGTTCTTTGGCAAATTTTAAACGAATGGAACGAATAAATACGGCAGTTGATTTTCCTGTTATCGATTTAATTTTTCTATAAAGTTGAGACTCGCTAATGAGCAACTTTTTTGCAAGATCTCCTGACCCAAAACTAGATTTACTTATATCTTCGTTAATAAGCTTTTCTACTTTTTGAAGGAACTGTAATTTTGGATTTTTGGTGCGTTTCTTTAATATGGTAGTAAATCCTTCTTTTTGAATTTTACTAATTAGTTTTTTTCGCTGAGAAACTAATTGATCTAATCGTGTAAATAATTCTTCTTTATTAAATGGTTTTGCCAGATAAGCGTCAGCACCATGAGACAATCCTGTTAACCGATCCTCTATGGTCGCTTTTGCAGTTAACATTATAATTGGTATATGGTCTGTACGTTCATCAGATTTTAGTGTTGCACAAACCTCGAAACCATCTTTACCAGGCATCATAACATCAGAGATAATAATATCTGGTATTTTTTCTAATGCTATTTCTATCCCTTCAATTCCATTTACAGCATGTAATGTTTCGTACTTATTATTAAGACAGGTTTTTAAATAATGAGCAACGTCTATATTATCTTCAACAAGAAGTACTAATGGTAATTCAGAATCTGTTTCTGGAATGTGCTTTGTATGAAAGGATGATGTATTAGATAAATGAGTATGAGGTACACTTTCAATTTGAATGTTTTTCGATAAAGGAGCATTCCTTGTGACAGGAATCTTGATGCTAAATTCACTTCCTTTATTGAGTTTGCTTTTTACTTTTATGGCTCCATGCATTAAGTCTACAAGTTCTTTTGTTAGTGCAAGACCAATTCCTGTTCCTTCATTTTTCCGAATTGTTGTTGTGTCTGTTTGATAGAACCTATTAAAAATATTGTGAAGTTCTTCAATGGGCATTCCAATGCCGTTGTCTTTTACTCTAATAAATAAATAGGTGTTCTCGTTTTTCGTAATTTGATTAATATGTACAATTATTTTACCTAATTCAGGAGTAAACTTAATAGCATTGGAAAGTAAATTTGAAATTATTGACGATAGTTTATCACCATCAAAATCCATTATTAGTGCTACTGTTTCAGCATGTATTGTTAGGCTAACTTGATTTTCTTCAGCCAAAGAATTAAAACTCTCGCATACATATTTTAGGAATGGAATAACATCTGCTTGAACCAGTTGTAGTTCCATATTGCCACTTTCTATCTTAGCCAAATCTAGCATCTCATTTACTAAATGTAACAAGCCATCACTATTACGTTCAATCATGTCAAGAGAATTTTCTAAATCATCTAATTTTTTGATTTCTAAGTTCGATTTCATTGTATCTGCCATCCCCTTAATAACTGTAAGTGGTGTTCTAAATTCATGAGTAATATTGGTGAATAAGGAGTTTTTTAGTTGGTTTACTTCCTTAAGTTTATTGCGTTCAGCAGCGGAAATTCTTCTTGAAACTAGAAAATAGGTTACAATTAATAAAAGCACTACTAACCCTAGTATTAAAAATAAATTCTTTTCTTGATTTTTTTCACGTAAACCCTCTTCATAAGTTAGGTTTAATAGTTCTTTTTCTTGAGCTTGGGCAATGCTGTCTGTGACTAATTGATTATTAAAAACAATGGATTGAATTTCTGTTCTTGCTTTATCTACTATTTCGTCATCTATAGCAAATTGATATTTTTCAAAATAATCTAGAGCTGTTGCTGGGCGATTTAATTTTTTATTGACTTCATAAAGGCTTTTTAATAGATCAGATTCGGGATTCCAATTATTAGCGTCATAAATTCTCAAACAATCTTCACACCCTATTAATGCTTTGTTATAATTTTTTAAACCAAAGTCTATTTGACATTGCCACAAATGAATGTTTAAAGGAAAACTTCTTTCGTATTTTGGAATTTCAACTTTTTTGGCAACTGCTATGTATTCATTTAAATAGGTGATTGCTTCTGAAAATTGTTTCTCATTTATGTATATTTCAACAAGTTTGCCTGTCCCAACATTAGCATATTCTTCAAGGTTAATTTCTTTTGATAGTCTAATAGCTTTTTTCCAATGGGATATTGATTTTGGTAGATCTCCCAATTTGTAATAAACCTCTCCTAAATTACCATAAGCAGCAGATATACTTTTCTTTATTCCATGTTTTTCACTTAATTGTAAATGTTCTAAATGATATTTTTCTGACTCTTTATAATCACCCAAATCCCTAAAAATAAAGCCTTGGTGCACAATACTCCATCCTTCATTTAATGGGTCTTCTAATTTTCTGTAAAGCTTTTGAGATTTTTGTAATGTCTTAAAAGCATTGGTATAATCATGGTATTTAGAATACATATATCCCAAATCAAATAATTTTTTGGCATAAAGAAAACTATCTTTACTAGTAGTGGCTAATTCTAATCCTTTATTGTAGATTTTTTCTCCTCGCTCAAATTTTTGAAGCTCAAAATAAACTTTACCAATTAATGTGCTCGCTTCAATTTCTAATTTAATACTATTTTTATTTTGCGCTAAATCAAGCATTTGTTTACCTAAAATAAGAGCACTATCGGTTTTTTGAAATAGATAGTGATTTTGAATCAAACCTCTCATCGCATCAAATCTAGTTGAGTCTTTTAATTTTATATTATACCAAATATTATAAAGTGAATCTTTTTCTTTTTGAGCAAAAGTATTACCAAAAAAGATTAGTACAAATATGAATGTGATAAATAGTTTCATTCTTAAATTAAGTAAGGCGCCTTTTTTTACTTCTCTAATTATAAAGATGATCTTCCTTCATTTAAAGCAAAAGATACAAAAACACCAATTACCACAAGCACAATCTCGCCAATAGCATAAAGCATGTATTTATTAAACTTGTTTTGAGATACCAGTTGTTGGCGAATACGCCTAAAGAATTTAATCATAGAAAGTTAGTTAGTTAGTATTTCTAAAGATACAGAATTTCCAAAAGGTAAGTTTTGAAGCACAAAAAAAGCCCATTACATTATGTAACAGGCTTATAAACAGGGCCCACATGGACTCGAACCATGGACGGCATTATACTTTATTTCAGGTATTTACACAATTTAATTGTTTCACAAATCCTTTATAATGTTCAATTTTTAGCAATTTCTCGATCTGGACGGGACGCTGTAACCAGCTTTTATCTTTTTAAAGAAAAGTGCCCATTAAATGTTTTTCCCTCTCCTAAATCAACTGTGAACCAGTAATCTGTTGCTGTCATAAACTCACCATTAAATGTGCCATCCCAACCTATACTATTAGGATTAAGTTGCTTTAATAATTTACCATATCTATCAAAAACATAAATAATCGCATTTGGATAACTTTTAACTCCATATACCTGCCAATAATCATGATACCCATCATCATTAGGAGTAAAATATTTTGGATAATCTAATAATGTTACTTCAGATGAATCTTCGCCACATCCATCTTTATCACGAACATAAACACTATACGTTCCTCCAATTATATCATTAAACAAATTACTGTCTTGATAATTAACTCCATCTATTGAATATTCAAAATCACCATCACCTGAAGCAACTATTTCAATAAAATTATTGCCTAATTCATCATAATTAACTTCCAGAATACTTGGTAAAATAGATCTTGTTAAGTGAAACGTAAAAGAATTATCGCAGATAACCCCATTTTCAATTCTAGTTACATTAATTACATAATCGCCTTCATCTACAAGGGTTGCTTCGTATGTACTAGAAATAATTACATTGCCCTCAAATAACCACTCATAAGTTTCATAATTAGGATTTATGTAAACCGTAAGTGAAGGATCAAGGTTACAAATTAAATACTCATCCTCTAAACTAATTTCAGGCAATTCATTTACAATCAAATTAAAACTTGTTTCTGAATAACATAAAGAATTCAAACTATTCTCAACTCTAACATTTATGGTTTGAGTATATGAAGTAGTATTTAAAAAAGAACTTGGTAATGGGCTTGGTAGCTCATTTCCACTTTCGTCAAAGTAAAAAACATCTAAACCTAATTGATTTCCTATTAGGATATTTTCAACATCTAATGTGTCAAAATGTGCAAAACCATCACCTTCATCACAAGCAAATAAATTATTTGGTTGAACAATCTCAGGCTGTGTTGCCGTTTCAAGAGTTAGTATTGTTTCAGAATAACAACTCGTTTGTGGGTTGGTAACTCTTACAGTAATATTTTGTGTATTAGGTTGTGTATTAGTAAATGGATTTGGTAGTGGACTAGGTAATATATTTCCAAGAGTATCAAAGTAAGACACTTCCATTCCTGATTGAGGTCCTAAAACTATACTTTCAACATTTGTAGTATCAAAGTATTCTGAAATACCATCGTTATTATCATCACAGCCTATTAAAGCATCTACCACATTTGCTATTGGAAGTTCATTCACATTTAAAGTAAACGTTGTTTCATTATAGCAATCTGTGGCATCATTAATTACTCTTATTGTAATGATTTCTTGATTTGGAATACTGTTTATATAAGGATTTGGTAGAGGGTTAGGAATTAGGTTTCCGTTGCCATTAAAATACTCAACTGTCATTCCTGATTGGCCTCCTAATATAATAGATTCAATATCACTTAAATCAAAATCTGCAAAACCATCTGTATTATTTTCGCAACTAGTTAAATCTGGAGCACTTATTAGTACTGGTAAAGGATTAATAATTAAATCGAACGTGGTTTCAGAATAACAACAAAGATTATCAAAATGGGCTACCCTAACACTTATTGTTTCTCTATCTCTAACGGTGTTAGTAAAAGGATTAGGTAAAGCCTCATATTCATTACCACTCCCGTCTATATACGTAACGACTTTATTGGTTTGATCTCCCAATACTTGCTGTTCAATAAGTGACACATCAAAAAACTCCGACACACCTGTCCCAAAAGTATCTTCACAAATTTCTAAATTATTTATTCCATATGCATCTGGTGGTTCTATAACATCTATTGTTTCGGTTAATACTTCAATACTTCCGTCATTTGCAGTTACTGTTGCAGTGATAATGTATTTTCCATCTTCTGAAAAATCGTGAAAAGGGGATAAATCTGTGGACGTATTATCAGCTCCCGAATTTACATCTCCAAAGTCCCATGCTATTGAAGCTATATTCGACATTTCCTGAACACTAAACTCCTTTAAAAAATCAGAGCAAATATTTGAAATATTCATTTCAAAATTGTTAGTGACATGATTTACATCGCCTGTAACATTAATATATAGGTTATAGTCTTCACCAGGCCAAAGAGGATATAAAGTTAAATTATCTGTATTAATATAATTTGGTCCAGCTACACAGCCTTTATACCACGATGAAGCTCCATCGTCTTGAGTCGTTCCAGCAATATGTGCTAGTCCAGATGGAGATCCGCTTGTAAGTCCTTTCCGGACCTCTACAAGTATTCTAGTAACATCGGCTGGTATTATAACAGAAGTTTCAAAATTAATATTTAATATCCTTACAAGATCTCCCTTATAAGGAAAATGATATTCCTGACTACTGCCGATTAAATCAGTTTCAGAAAAGGAATCTGGAAAATTTTCATCAATTTTATAAATATTAAATTCAACTGTTGCTCCCCAAGAACTATAACTAAGACCAACTTGTCCAGAATTAATCACAAACTCTTCATTAGTTGAAATCCCAAAATCCTCTAAATAAAAATCTCTTGCGAAATAAGTGTAAGAAGATGAGCAAGAATGATTCATGGTCTGAACAATATCATCACAAAAATTATGCGTTAAAGTGGTGTTTGACCCAAAATCAGAAGTGCTAAATGTTTCTCCAGTAACATTTATAAAAAAGTTAGCATTTGGAACTGGAGTACTTAGGTTTTCTGTAGATATATAATTATAAAATTCTCTACACCCTTTAAACCAAGAAGTATCATTGTCTTGTGCGGTACCAGCAATAACAGCTTTTGTATAGTCAGGATTATAAATGTCATCATCTTGATGCACTACTACTAAAATTCTTTCAACCCCTGCCGGAATAACAATAGATGGACTAAAATCAACCTGAACAATTTCAGGAGAATCACCAATAAAAGGAGCATATCCCAAATTACTGGAATTAATTGCTTTAGGAGCTGAATCAGGAAAATTTGAATCAATACTATAAAAACTAAACACCAACCTAGCACCATTATAAGAATTACTTAGAGCTACCTGTCCTGATTTAATAATAAATTGATCAGATGTTGATATTCCAAAATCTGAAAGTGTAAATGTTCTTGCCCAATATTCCTCATAATTACAAGAAGTTATATCTGTTTTTATAGGCGTAGTTCCAACATTATGAGTTAATGTAATTTGACCGATCGTTATAATTGGAAAAAATAACAGCAGATATATAACTATATTTTTATTAAGTGTCTTCAGTTGGTCTTTGTGGTTACCTTCATTTTTTGTGTAAGAATAATATGGTAAATATGAGAAAAAATTAATTACGAACCATGTAAACACTAATATTTTAGTCTTAATTCAGTCATCATTTGATAATAAAAATCGCTAATAGAATATTGAAATGCAATAAAATAAAAAGCCTCAACTCAATTTAGCACAATAGTTCATTTTCATATGATAACTAATAAATATTGGAAAATTGAAAAGTGGTGGAATTATTGGTTAGCACTCCAACAAAAAAATGGAGTAATTCCAAGGGACAAGGATTTCAAACCGTCCTATGCCTTTGATGTGAAACAATTAAACACCAATAATATTAAAAGGATTTCATCTTATGTTACAAAATACGTAACAAAGAATAATGATAAAATTGAATGTCAAGTTTGGAATTGTTCAAGAAAAGTATCAGAACTATATACAGACTTTTATACTACAACTGAGTTTACAGACCAATTTAAGCGCTTAAATGCTGTTTTGAAAGAAACTGAGATTAGGGACAATAACCGTCCTTTTCTAAATATTAAAATGATTGATTTGAATAGAAAACACTAAAGCTATATAAAAGGCTTGTTGGAAAGAGCTACTTG
>CAJXVU010000060.1 GCA_913062555.1 uncultured Bacteroidota bacterium | reverse complement strand
ATAAAACACAGCTCATGAAAGTGCACAAAATAAAAAAGACTGCTTTTATCAGCTGCATTTACACTTCCTCTTTTGTTCGGTGATTATTGTTTAATTCAGTAAGTGGTAAAGTAAGTGTGAAAGTTGCCCCTTGACCTTCTTCACTTTCAACTGTCAAGTCGCCACTGTGTTGCTGAATAATTTCGTAGCTTAGTGCCAAACCTAAGCCTGTTCCTTCCCCTACCGACTTAGTGGTAAAAAACGGCTCAAATATTTCTGGTAAATTTTCCTTAGAAATACCCTTCCCCTCATCTTTATAAGTAATTTTTAATTCGTCTTTATTTTTTGATATATCAACATAGTTTATATTACAGGTTTTCTTTTTATAGTGACTTATCTCTGCATTACAAATATTACATGAACCATTAAAGTATACTTTCATTTTGATTATGCGGGTGGTGGTATTGAGCCATCTTTAAATAGATCATATCCCTTTAAGACAGCAGGTCTAAGTGATATTTGATTATACCAACGTAATAAATTGTTATATTTATTCAGACCTATATCATGAATTGGATGTCTAGCGATCCAAGGAAATGTTGCAATATCTGCAATTGAATATTGACTACCAGCAAAATAGTCATTACCTTCAAGCTGTTTATTTAAGACCTTAAAAAGACGTATGACTTCTTTGAGATACCTTTGTGTTGCTATCGGGTGTTCATTATTCCATGCACCAGCCCAAACCAATAGTTGACCAAAGTTTGGACCTAAACCACTCATTTGTAACATTAACATTTCAATAGCTTTGGTTCGTTGTAGCAAACCTTCAGGCATTAATTTTCCGGTTTTTTGTGCAAGATAATATAAAATGGCTCCCGATTCCGTCACAACATGATCCCCATCCTTTAATACCGGAATTTTTTGGTTCGGGTTCATATCAGTAAACTCAGCGCTAACATTGTTACCGTCTCTCAAACCATGATGAGCTTGGTATTCAAGGCCAAGTTCTTCTAGTGCTATTGAAACTTTTAAACCATTTGGCGTTGCATCTGTATATAAATTAATCATAGATTTGTCCTTAAAATAGCTTTTGCGCTATCACATTGAAATTTCCTTCAGTATATAGGTAGTAAAAATGATGAACAGACTGTATATTTGCTTTTACTTGTTGCAAATTTGCATCACGATATTTTTCTAATAAAATTAATGGGCTCGGTTGAAAGATGAATTGGGATGACATAAAAATTTTCTTGGCTATTGTTAAAAATGGAGGTTTAAAAAAAGCCGCTCAACAATTGGGCATTCACCATTCTTCGTGTTCAAGACGTATTAATGCCTTGGAAAAAGATCTCGGCATAAAGGTTTTTGATCGATTAAGCGCGGGTTATACACTTACCCCTAGTGGCGAAGAGTTATTGATCTCAGCTGAGCAAATACAACAGGGGTTTAATACTATCGATCGAGATATTCTTGGTAAAGATTTACGTATTGCCGGTGATTTGTGTTTAACGTTAAGCAATGGTTTAGCTTGTCATCTATTAATGCCAGATCTTCAGAAATTTATGCTGGCATACCCTGAAATTCACCTAAAAATCAACATGTCATACAGTGTCAGTGACCTCGCCAGCAGAGAAGCCGATGTTGCTATTCGCCATGTTGCCAATCCTCCTGATTCCTTAACAGGTAAACGTATTGGCCGCTTATATAATTGTGCTTACGCCAGTACAGAGTACTTAGAGCAACATGACTTAATCAATCAGCCTGAAAAATGTAATTGGTTAGGTTGGGGCGATAAAAGCAATCACTTAAAATGGGCTGAAAAGGCTAAATACCCTAGCATTCCCGTTAGCACTAATATGTATTCTGATGTTTTACAATTAGCTGCCGTTCAGGCGAATACCGGCATAGCATCTCTGCCTTGTTATATGGCAGATAATGTTAGTGGTATTGAACGTATTTCTGGGTCAGAACCGACTGCGAGAGATTGGCTGTGGGTTTTAGCGCATAAAGATATGGCCAGAAATGCTCGTGTAAGAGCCTTGATAGACTTTTTAGCTAAAGCTTTCACGCAACATGAAAAGACAATAAAAGGTGAAATAACGATTATATAATTTAACACCTATAGGTTCGCCATCCCATTTATACCCATCATACTTCAAGGTGCAATTTCAAACTAAGCTAGGAGATCTGGTCAAGGCGCGTTACGCAGATAATGGTTATTCCCTTATCAAGTACCGCAACGCTGGTGTGGAAGAGTAATAAAGTCTTGGCCAATATTCTTCTAAATATGTCAAGAGTGCACAAAAGCTAATTGCCGCTTATGGCTAGCTGACATTAGCCTTAGCAAAGCCATGATGATATTACAGGGTAATACTAACCGACATTTATTACTCGTTTGTGAGGCAGGTTTAAGTTCATAACTGCCTGTAGCATTCCATCTCAGAACGTTACTAATCAAAGGCTATGCACTAATTCTGCCCGTAAAGTACGAGGAAACTTGTCCCGTTAGAAAGATAACCCCACTCTTTTTTGTGAGATATTAATAATGGGCTAACCGTTGACCACCTTTTTATATTGCTGAGATACCAGAATCACTATTATTATTTTATGCTTTGTTTCATAGCGTGTTATTACCATGTGATTTATTTAGCAGTTAGATTTATTTTAATTGCTTATTAGTATTTAAATTGATTTAGATCATATTATTAGTTTTTATCTTGATTTACATCAATTGTTAGCTTTGATGTTGTTTTTGCTCAAGCTACAATGCTGATCTTTTATTAGTAATACCCCCTCTTTACGCTCATGATAATTGAACTCATCAAAGCTACGGCTCTACTACTGTCACTTTGTATATTACAAAGCTATTCCGTTCGCTTTATAAACAAAAATAAACTTACAAAGCAAGTTGTGTCAGGAGGGATTTTTGGAGGGATTTGCATTATCGGCATGATGCTTCCTATTGAAATTATCCCAGGAGTCATTTTCGACCCCCGTACGGTAGTCTTATGTATGGCGGGCTTATTTGGTGGCCCAATTGTTTCAGTTATTGCTGCTACTTTTACAGGAGGATATCGGTTATTTCTTGGTGGTGGGGGCGTTTATGTTGGTGTTACAGTCATTATAGCATCTACCTGCTTTGGTTTAGGCTATCGTTACTGTATTCATAAAGGCTTGATGAAAGTTAACACCATACAGCTCTTGTTATTTGGCCTATTGGTACACGTTGTCGTAATACTATTATTTACTCAGCTACCAGGCGATGTTGTTTGGAGGGTAATGTCTACGGTTGCCTTCCCGCTCATTCTTATTTTTACACCTGCTACAGCATTCCTCGGCATGCTGTTAAAAGACGTTGAAGACCGCTTTAATACTGAGCAAGCATTAAATAAAACACTCAATGATTTTGATAGGAATGTTATTTTTTCAAAAACAGATTTAACCGGAAAAATAACACATGCTAGCAAGGCATTTTGTGAAATAAGTGGTTACGAACTGACTGAGTTGGTGGGGCAGTCACATAGTATTGTAAGGCATCCAGATATGCCTTCATCAGTATTTGAAAACTTATGGAAAACAATACAGGAAAAAAAGAGTCTCCGCATTGTATTGAAAAATAAAAAGAAATGTGGGGGGGAATATTGGGTAGATTCACAATTAGAACCTGAATTCGATTCTTATGGCAATCATGTTGGATATATCGGCACAAGATTTGATATTACAGATAGAAAAGAAGTCGAACAACTCCACAAAGAAATCGAAGAAACGCAGCGTGAAGTTATTTTCAGGATGGGTGAGATTGGTGAAACTCGTAGCAAAGAGACCGGCAATCACGTAAGAAGGGTTGCTGAGTATTCCAAGTTGTTGGCTCTTCATTCTGGTTTAGGTGACGATGAAGCAGAGCTTCTCAAGCAGGCAAGTCCAATGCATGATATTGGAAAAGTAGGCATACCCGATGCTATCTTAAATAAGCCCGGTAAGCTTGATGCTGAAGAATGGATAATCATGCAGGCACATGCGCAGATTGGTCGTGATATGCTAATGGACTCATCAAGACCACTTCTAAAAGCGGCAGCTATCGTAGCTCATGAACATCATGAAAAATATGATGGTAGTGGCTATCCGCAAGGTCTTAGTGGCGAAGATATTCATATATACGGGCGTATAACGGCATTGGCCGATGTGTTTGATGCTCTTGGTAGCGAACGTTGCTATAAAAAAGCATGGGATGAAGAAAAAATATTCAACCTATTTAAAGATGAGAAAGGAAAGCACTTTGATCCCAAGTTAATTGATATATTTTTTGACAATTTAGATGAGTTTTTAGCTATTAGGGATAAATTTAATGATAACTAACGACTAGTAGTTCCTTGTGTTGGTTAACGGTATTATACGGTCTGACAACGTTTGCTATGGAAGCAATAATTAACGCCTTTCTGAAAAATTAAATTTGTTACCTCAGAAGTCTGTAATGATGGCTTAGTTCTCTATCAAGATAAAGGTAGCTCAATGTATTAGGACACTAAATATAGCTTAAATATCTATGGACGCTTACGTCCGGTCGTATCTTTGTTAACATTAAACTAGTGATCATTAGATACTTCTTTAGCTACCATTTTACTGACATTCCTAGATACAATTATAACTGTCAACAGATGACAGCTTTAATCTAGTCAGCAGACCTTTTCCAATAAGTATCTTTTACCATATACGCCTACAATAAATAGCAGCAGGCTTTCCGTTAAAAAAAACATAAAAACAAATAGTTGCTTAATTATTTGTTCTAGAGGGGTGTAATCTCTTTTGCCAACTGTTTAGTTGACTTTTTTCAAGACTCAACCCAGAAAAAACCTTGTCAATAACTCCTGATGTTTTGAGTTTTTTTAATCCCTCTGACAAAGCACTCAATAATTTATCTGCCCCCTTTATTTTTTTAGATAAGGCAAAACGCTCAGCTTTATTCCCGACAAAATATGTTTTCCCAGTAGCTTTAAGTTTAACGCCAAATAAAGTTATTTCGGTGGGAGTTTCCCCTTTCATATCCAGCAAAATAATATCTGCTCGTTGACTCTCAATAAATTGAAATATGTTTCGATATAGTAACGGGTAATAATCAATTCCTAATATATCTAACCACTTTTGCTGCCATGGCCATTCAAGAGCTACGGCGGCTTTTAATTTTTGAAGATCGGCAAGTGAGTTTGCAGCTAAAGCTTTGTGATTATTTATCGAGGCGAAAAAAGCACTGAGACGATAATTATCATTTCTTACCACGTCAGAATAAACAATACCGTCTACACTGGTATTCTTTAGAGGTTTTCTCTGTAATAAATGTAAAAACACATGTGCTTTCCCTTCATGTAACAGCCTTTTCCCCCTTGCAACATTTGGGCTGGGGAAATATTTAAGGGTGAATTTATAATTTACGGCTTTTAACGCACGACAAAAGATATTAAGACTCAATAAATGTTTTTTTTCAGAATAAAGGTGGAAATCATCAGGCTGCAAACAAGGATCTGTTTTGACCGCTGCTATTGTGTTTATAACTCTAGTGTCTAATGCAACGATAATTTCATGACTTTGTGATGCATGAGCGAGCGTTTCTGACTGTACTGAAGGCACCTGAATCAATAAAGTCATTATCATGGTAAAAAATAATTTCCTTATAACTCCCTGATCCTTTATGATCCTTTTATCAACCATATATATCTGCATTATTTTTTCGATATTACCTTTTTATAAAAAAATCATATGAAATAAAGAATGGTGAAACAGCTGTGATTATTAATTATACGGTTAACTTTAGCAAGACAAGTATCGGTTAAAAAAACAACACGATATGTTCACAGACCAAATAACACCTCAAAGGATAGATGGCATTACCAAAAATATTGTTAATTGTGTATATTTAGTTGAAAATCATGATAAAACGACCACAGGTTAATCAATGCTAGAAATATTACTAACCAGACGTTACCACTAATTTCTTACCTTATCGCTATAGCTGCTATTGTCTTTTCGTTAGCTTCGATATTCAGCAAAGTAGCTTGAAGTAGACCTTAAGGAAAGCGGTTTTATTACTTCTCCAATGCGCACTAAGAAGTCGTTAAGATTACCTTGATGGGATCAAGATTAAATTTTGTTGTGGAGGAATGAGGTATTCCGCTCCCGTTTTGGTGATCACTGCCATTTCCTCGACCGAAATAGTTTTAAAAGTACCATCCTTTCGTTTCCATGCATGGAAACCATCAAAGGCAAACACCATGCCCTGCTTCAACAGTTTTTGTGCACTGGCACGGGGGGAGGTACTTTGTGACCCGCCGAGGTTTGGCCCCGTATCATGAGCCACATAACCTACGGGATGACCAGTGCTCCATGGAATTGGGGCTGAGCCAGCCTTATCCATTAAAATATGCTGAGCGCGGTCAACGTCTTCCCCTTTAACACCAGGGCGCATAGCCTTAAAGGCAGCGTTGCCACCATCACGAGCACTTTTCCAGTAATATTCTATGTCTTTCGGGGCTTTGGTTTCTCCGGGGTGTAGCACATAGGCAAAGCGTTGAATATCACTTACCCATTTATCGTGGAGTTTTACACCAAAATCGATTTGAATAACGTCACCTGCCAGGATGACTTTATCCGTTGAATGCGAATGACCACGATCAGGACCGGAATTCACGTTCGGATTTTGAGCAGGCGCCCATGCATCTTTAACACCATGCTCTTTCATCTTTGCTTTTAAAAAACGGGCGATATCAGCATCTGTACTTTTGCCGGGAATAATTTGTTTATAAGCCTCTATTTGAAAGTCACGTGACATTTGTGCCGCTTGCCGCAATATATCCACTTCAGCGGGCAACTTAATAGATAACCACTCGTAAACCAAATTTTCTGAAGACACTAATCGCTTTGAAAATTCTTCGCCCAATGCTTTTTCTAAACTCAAGCGTTGGGTAAACGACAAGCCATCTGCTTGGGCATTGCTATTAGATGAATTAATAGCAATGGTTTTAAAATTTTTGTTTTGAATGAACTTTGCAGCGATTTTTATTGTCGACACGCTGCGGTCAACATGGACAACTTCATCATGGATGTTCAAGTCATCAATGGCCTGCGCTTCACTAGACGGTGAGAACACGAGTGAATGAAAGCCCTGAACATCATTATAAAAAACAAAGGTTGCCACACCGCCGGCGTTTTCCCCGCCCACATGTTCAGCAAGCGGGTCGTTATTATTTTCACGGCAAATAACAATCCATGCATCCACAGCTGCCGCCTCTAGTGCCGCAGGTAACAAGGTTTCGATACGCTCCTTGCGAATATTATCCCATGGAGATGTAGAGGAAAAACTATGGGAACTGCTTAACATGCATAAACAAATAATTAGTGCTTTAAATGTACTCATTTCCATATAACCCTTTTATAATAAATTTGTAACCGATGGGGTTCAGATAACACAATTGGTGTACTGGCAAGTTACCCCTTCAAAAATTATATGTCCAACAATTTTTATTCCTTGAAACTGCTCGCACTATCGACTTTTAAGTGGACATAAATATTTTAAATAATTCTCAACCTTTTCATTTTTCTTACGTCTTTTATATATACATCAACGGTTAAAAATTGGAATTATGAATTTTTATAATAAACTTGCTCTAAATTTCATGAAAATATTTTTTATTTTGGTTTTATCTTTCAAGGTACATGGAAATACACAAGCAATACAGACCGACTCCATGGTATCGGTTGGCAATCATTCACTTCACGTTGTCACAATGGGGCATGGTGAAAATACCGTTATTATCGAAGCCGGTTATATGGGCGAATTAGATGATTGGCGGACCTTTGCAAAGTATATTTCCACTTTTTGCAAAGTGGTTATTTATTCCAGAGCCGGATATGGAAAATCAAATCCCTCGCCCACTCCAAACACGCTTAATGATTCGGTTGAAGACCTTAGAATGATTATAAAAATGAGTGAGCTGAAAGGGCCTTTTATCATGGTTGGCCATAGTTATGGTGGTTTAATTGTTAGAAAATTTGCCGAAATTCATCCGGCCCACGTTAAAGGTTTAGTGTTTGTCGAACCTGCCAGTGAAAATTATTTTAAAAGGTTGAGAGAACTTGATCCGATTCGTATTGAAGCTTCAAGAAAAAGAATGTTTGAGCGTTTGTCCGGTAATAAGCTTGAGGAATACAAATTGATGATGGCGAATTATTACGACACGCCTTTAAATGCTCTCGAGATTGCTTCATTTCCTGATGTGCCTGTGGTTATTTTGACGGCAGCGAAAAAGCGTAACTCCAAATCTTTGGCCAATACTCCAGAAGCCAGACAATATTGGCGTGAAGAACACAGTAAATTATTTAGTAAATTTTCACATGGAAGCCATATTGTTACGCAGAATAGTGGCCACTTTATTCAAGTGGATGAGCCTGAATTAATTGCTGATGCAGTCAAAAGTGTGATCGTTCAAGCATATGCTCAACAATAGACATGCTTTTTAGCTCAATTGGGGGGCGTTTAGAATTTAAATACTAAAGGCGGATATGTGCTTGCAGAAGGCATAGAGCTAATAATCCTAATTGGTTATTCCCTCGACTGGCGAGTTAGCCATGTGAGTTCAATCTCACTAACTACCACAAACCCGATGTTAGCATGAGAAGGGAGAAAGCTGATTTGGATAAGTTTTTGTATCGATAACGCCCGCAGAAGGCGCGCCGCCTTTCGGCGTCGCTCTTGCTGCAATTGTTATATGATTCATCATTAGGGCCTAAGTGTCTCAATGATTTGTGCATCCACCCAGAATAAATCTCCTTTTCCTGTGCTAGCTGGGCCATTAAAGAAAAGATATTTTCCATCTGGCGTTACGTATCCTCCACCTTGTGAGGTACTTGTGTTTATCTTATCTCCGAAGTTAATGGCAGCACCCCAAGTACCGTCTTCCTGTCGAAAGCTAATGTACATATCAAGACCACCATAGCCATCATCTCTTTTACTATCCCACAAAATATAGGACTCATCAGGTGCAATGAAGGGGTGGACGTTCGGTGTTCCGGTATTTATCTCTTTACTAAGTGGCTTCGGGGCTTCACGTTCACCATTTATCAGTCGAGAATATCGAATTTTAGCCTTTCCATCTTTATATCCATCATCAAAAACATAAGTGCCTTTGAACGAACTCGTAAGGCGCATGATGTCGATGTCTTCAAACGCAGAGCCAAGACTTTTTAACTCTGACCATCCATCATCGGTTCGCTCCCTATATCGTTTTCCATTATGCATAGTCTTACCATCAGGTGAGATAGCCCCACCCATCCGGGTATCCAATATTGTCTCGTGCCATCGATTATTCTCGGATTTAAGAACAAAATGCGAATCTTTTCCACTTTCGTTGTTTCTCCTACTAAAGTAGAACTCTTTCATGTCGGGTGTGAAGACAAGGCCCCACTCATGATGCTCTGTCGAAACAATACCAGGAGCGAAAACTTCGGGAGTTAAGCCTGGAGGCTTTTGCCCAAGATAGGGACCTTCCAACACTGGAAATGCCTCTTGAATAGTAGTTGCGGGAGCGGTTGAAAAATAAAGTTTCATGGCTTTGGGAATAGATATGCTACCACTATTATCGTGAATTGCACCTTCATTTATTTCATACACTAATTTCACCTTTTTTGGAAGGTGTTGTTTTAACACGGTGGTCAATCGATCATAGTCCGTTTTAAGCCGTGGACGTTCATTACCACCAACACTAACATAAACGAATGCAGGGAAATCCAAATCCTGTTTAAAGACACGTTTCAAGTTACTAAAAGTTTGGTCTCCATATTCTCCAATAGACGGGCTGGTGATGAAAAAACCATCAAATAATTCTGGTGACTCGCTTAAGGCATAAGTCACAAATTGGCCAGCCCAAGAATGTCCATGAAAAAACCGACGGCCATTGGTTCTAAATTTCTTTTGAACTAAAGGCATTAATTCATCTTTTATAAAGGATAGAAATTTGCCTCCGTTACCAAACACCTGTTTCCCGTCCCTCTTACTACTCATGTGATGAGGCAGAAAATCCATTCCCCGACGAACATTGTGGATAGCGATTACAATCACCTCTGGCAAGTCATCAGCCCTTTGTGCTGCAATTTCATCAGTTTCCTGATCTGCATCAAGCATATAGAAAACTGGATACCCTTCTTTGCTGTTTGGATTATACTTTTCTGGTAAATGCACCACAATCTCTCTAGTTTCCTGAAAAATTTTAGACTTGAAGCTAAAATTATCTTTTTGTGCGGATGCCGGGGGAGCAAATAGCGCACCGGAAACCAGAAAGAATAGTATTGCCTTTGCAATTGATGTGTAGGACTTAAACATAATTTGTTTCTTAGTTTTGATAAAATTTATTGATATTTTTTTCTATTTATTTGGGACTTCATGTTTTATTATGCTACATAAAAGCCAGTTATAGTTACTTTTTCTGCAATTCGGTTAGCATCTCCTTGGCATGGGTATTTTGAGGGTCCAATTCAAGTGATTTAGAATAATTTAAAATTGCCAAATCAATGTTGCCTAGCATCTTACAAACTTCTCCATAACTATCGTACACATCAGCATTCTCAGGATACAGCATGGTGTTCACTTTGAAAACATCGTGTGCAACATTGGTTTGTTCGTTTCTTATGAAATGATATCCTAAGCTGTTTATTTTTGCCCTACTAATAGCAGGATTATTTGGATTTTGTTTTAGTAAATTTCTATAAGTCTCAAGTGCTTTTGCGAAGTTGCCATCTAGGAAAAGTTGTACGTCTTTCTTTTGATATACTTGAACATAGTTCTCCCAATCATAAGCAAGAGCAACAGAACGAATCACTTCTTCATTAAAAGCTGGGTATGTGGAGTTGGTTAACACAACCACAGCAAATTCTTTGTCTTTATGAGCAGCTATCTGACCAAAAAAGCCCCTGTTCCATCCCCAATGTCTTAAGTAGGTTTCACCTTGCTTATCAATAAGTTGCATTCCTAGTCCATACTTAAATCCGGGTCCATAACTACTTGTTCCATAAGGTGTAAGCATTAATTCCGTCATCTCTTTAGACAATCCTTTTGTACTAGTTCCTTTAAGGGTTTGCTGTATATTGATTACAAATTTCGCAAGATCCTCTGCAGTTGACCATAAACCATTTGCAGCCATCACTGGATAGTTATGTCCTTTCCCTTTTACCATAGAACCATCTGTCAAATAACCCGTTGCTGCCCTACTTGATTGTACTGAACTAAGTGTTTGATTAAATGTACTATTGTTCATGCCTAACGGTTGAAACACCAATTCATGCATAAGCTCTGGGAATTTTTTATCGGCAATATCTACCATCATTTGTTGCGCAATCGCATAGCCAGCAGCTGAAATATAAATACTTTCTTCTGGTTCTTTATTTAGAACAACTGGAATGTTTTTAGCTGGAGCTGTACCATTTAAAACCTGTGTAAGTGTGGGTACAGGTTCACCTTTGGTATATCCTTGAATTGCGTGAAGTCCGAACCCAGCAGAATGATTCAATAAATTTTTTAGAGTAACCTTATGTTCTTTGGTAAATTCATTCTCAGGTACTTTCCAAGATTTCAAATAGCGATTCACATTTGCATCTAAGACAACTTTTTGTTGTTCTACAAGACCTAATGCAGCATAAGCAGTTAAAGGCATGCCCAGTAATGATGCGTGGAAAAGTGTTTTATCAGTCACAGGAGATTTATTGATGGAGTCGGTTACACCGTAGCCTTTTGTCCACACAATTTTACCTTTATGTATCACAGCAATACTAACACCTGGAATTCCATAATGTTTCATGCGTTCTTCTATGGACCAAGTTGCATCACCTTCTATATATACCGAAGGTATAAGGCTTGTTTCTACTTTTTTAATGAAATCAATGGTAGATGCTGTAGTTGATTTTTTTGCACAGGATTGTAAAAAAAATAGGATCAAGAGCGCTGTGATCGTATTTTTCAAATATTTATTTTTTTTCATGGAAGGATTGCGTATTAAAGGGGGTTGAGTTATTAGTTTTTAATCATCTAGCGGCACTCTTTCGTGCCTAAAAGCGCGACAGCTCTACTTAAATATTGGATAAAAGTAAATTATAATCCATGTGTTCATTTTTAAACTTGATAAACACAAACATTTAATGATGAAACCATTTGGTCATTGATATACCGCTTTTGTAAAGAAATTAGAGAAGTTTGTATGTATAGATTATCTTTGCAAAATATTTACTAAAAACGTTTATGATTAAAAAATCGTTGCAGAAAACACTACTCATTAATATTGGTGCCTTTATATTGGTACTGATACTTGAATTATTAAGTGGGTGGTTAATCAGAGAAAGATTTGATTCTACGTATAATTATTTTGATTGGGCCCTTGGTTATGCCGTTTATATTATGGGGCTTATTTGGATAAATCATTTTGTTTTGATTCCATTTTTCTTAGACAAGAAACGGTATATTTTATTCGTAATCCTACTTATTTGCAGCATAATTATTGCCGCATCTTTACAAGCAAATTCATTAGCCCTGGTTAGGGTTAATAAATACTTTTTCTTTCTTTTATATAGTACTTGTACTGGTATGGCTGCTTTCTTTTTAAGAAGAAATATAATCATCCAAAGAGAAAATGCTGAGAAAGAAAAATTACAAAAAGAACAAGAGCTTACCTATTTAAAAGAGCAGGTGAATCCTCATTTTTTATTCAATTCCTTAAATAGCATTTATTCACTCGCCAGACAGCAATCACTAGAAACGCCAGATCTTGTAATGCAGCTCTCAGAATTAATGCGATATCAATTAGAGAGTTCTAAAAAAGACAGCGTTTTATTAAAAGAAGAGCTAGAGTTTATAGAAAACTATTTGTTATTGGAAGAAAAAAGATTGAGTAAACGCTGTACTGTTGAATTTTTAATTGATGGCGATTTATTGGAGTTACGGATTGCTCCTATGTTGCTAATTCCGTTTGTTGAAAATGCAATTAAACATGGTGCCCAAAGCACCAATGAACAGAGTACCATTGATATTTCTATGGCAATAAAAAACAACACCCTTTATTTTTGTGTCGTGAATTCAAAACCTTCTTTGGTTGTTGCCTCTAAAAGAAAAGGACTAGGTCTTGAAAATGTAAAAAGACGTTTAAGTCTATTATACCCTAATTCTCACCTCTTAAAAATTGAGGATAAAGAAAAAACATATCAGTTAGATTTATCTATTGATGTATCTGTTTCAACACAAAAAAAAACAAGGAATGATTAAAGTTGGAATCGTAGATGACGAAGTACTAGCACGTACAGTGATCGAAGAATATTGTTCTAAAATTGACAACTTAGAATTGGTATTAAGTACAGGAAACCCAATTGAGTTTATCAATTTTATTCAGAAAAAAAAACTTGATCTCATCTTTCTAGATATAGAAATGCCAGAGCTTTCTGGGATGGAAATTTTGCGTTCTATGCTCAATCCACCGAAAGTTATTTTGACTACTGCCTATTCTGAATATGCCTTAGAAAGTTATAACTATGGTGTGGTAGATTATTTATTAAAACCTATAAAATTTGAACGCTTTTTAAAGGCAATCAACAAAGTATCTGCGGCTACCATAACACAACCTGAAAAAAATAGCGAAGCAGAAGAATTGCAGATAAAACATGATGGAATGCCTGTTAATATTTCATTTGCATCCATCCAGTATATTCAGAGTTTTGGAAACTATTTGAAAATATTTACAGATGCAAGAATGTATTTGATCTCTGAAACATTGATTCATATTACGAGCCTTTTACCTGAGAGTTTTCAACGCACACATAAATCATATATTGCTAATTTAGCCAGCGTTACAAAGGCAACTAGAACACATTTGATTATTGAAAACATTAAAGTTCCTGTGAGTGCGATGTATAAGGTGAATGTGTTTGAAAAATTAGAGGCCTTGGCAAAATTAAAGTAGCGTTAACTCCCATTCCTATATAGGATGCCACCCTCCTATGTTGTCTTGTGAAAAGTGCTTCAATTACTTTAAATGAATGCTATTTTTTTTATTTGTCAATAGGTATGATTTTTGAAATTTAGCAATATCTAGTATCATTCTATTCTTAAATTTCGGGTTGAATTCATAAAAGCAATTATTAATTATCGTTAACTCCTTTATGGGCGATGCTGTAATTTTAGCACTTAAATTTATAATTAAATACTCTTTTTCGGTGTAGGAATCCTTTAATTTAAAATCAACCTCTTCTCCATTAATTTTAAGTTGTGATTTATCATTTAGATACTTTGTTAAACATAATGCTGTCATCAGTTGAATACTACAGTCTGAATTAAAATTGAAATTATCGATTTCTGCTTTCTCAATTACAAATTTCAAGTTGAGTTGCCCATCATGTATCTGATATGTGTATTCTGCTATATGTTCAGGATGGAAGAAAGAAAATGCCATTGAAAATAAAAATATAGATAGTGTTTTCATGGCTGTTAGTTTATAATTAATTTTTTAGTAAGCTGTTTGTTATTGAAATCTATTTGAATAAAATACATTCCTTTGCTATACGTATCTACATGAATTTTCTTTTCAAAAGTCTCTGAAGAATACATCATTTTCGCATTTGCATTAAATATTCTAACACTTTTTATTTTTGTTGGATCAAGGCCTTTACTTAATTCAATATTAAAGTACTTACTTGTAGGATTTGGATACAGATTAATAGCAACTTCCGATGTTGTAAAATCTTCAACAGACAATGCGACATTACTACAATCTGAAATGGCAGTAGAATCTGGGCAATTAGGTCCAATTTTAAATGAATTATCTATGCTAGAGCCTTTTAAACATCTTGGAATAAATGGCCAATTGTCTGTTAAAACATAATAATAGGTTCCTTCTGGAAACTCTGGTGTTATGCCAAAACGTCCGCCACATTCATCCAAATCAGAAAGAGCTTCTACATATTCATAATCTTCTACATAATTTCCATTATAAGCCCCATTTGGAGCCGTAACTCCATCTCCAGGTCTATTCCCAGGTTTTAATTGAAAACTACTATCAAAACTAGAAATACTACTATTTGAATCAGTAGGATTCGAATATAAATACTTGTAATAAATAGGGAAACCATCTGCTGCATATCCTAAAAGTGGTGAATGTGATGCTCCGTTTATTTTCAAATCATTCGTATAATAATCAGTCGGAATATTGTGATAATGATAACGACTTACATTGTTTACATGGCCTCCGTTTAAGTCCATATTTAAAGCAAAGTCAGCTTCAATATGCCACTCTAAATTTTCTTCTTGAGTGTTCGGGTTTACCCAGTATAAACGGGCAAAAGGCGAGTAATTTATACCCTGATCAGAAACACCAAAAATGGTTCCTCCCCCACAAGTTTGAGATAATGGATCTTCAGAGATTTCAGTGGCAGTGGTTGTTAATTCTGGATGCAAACAAACAGAATAATCAAAATCTTGTCCAGCAATGGTATTGTTACCACCAAATGGACCATATTCGTGTGCAGGAATATTGTTGGTGTATATTTTTCTAACATGATCTACAATGGTAAAACAAACAGCATTTGTTGTTTCATTTGCAAATATTGCAGCCGGATCACACACTTCTACAACAGTCTCTGCTGCAAAAGGATCTGTTCCATTGGTAAATTCAGTTAAGTTAGTATCTCCATCATTATCAGGATCGTCATTGGGTCCGTAGGTATAAGACAGTAATTCTCTAAACTCCCATGCATCATCTAATCCGTCATTATCGACGTCCACTCCTGTTCCTGAGAACAATGCATTGGTTGGATCTAAAGTAGGCATCGTTGCATTTACCGCTTTTAAATGATCTCTTAACTGCAGCTGCAAATTTTTAGTAATAGTAGCTTGCGAAGAAGAAATATCAGTATCTTCTCCAATATCAGTTGAAAGATCATATAAATAACTACTTCCAGTTTCATATTCTACCACAAGCTTGTATTTTCCATCTATCACCGCAGATCTCGGAGTTTTATTTGGATTGTCATCATAATGTGGAGAATGAAAGAAAATAGGTTTTACACGATTAAATGTATTTCCTGTTAATAACGGAACCAAGCTTTGCCCATCAATATTGTCTGGCAATGCAGCTGTACTACCTGTTAATTCTGCTATGGTTGGAAATAAATCATACTCAACCACAGCCTCTGTATTATAACTATTGGCAGTGATATTTGGCCCTTTAATTATAAAAGGCACTCGTATTCCACCTTCAAATATAAAGGTCTTACCAAAAGATAATGGCGTATTATCAGTTAAGTTTATCTGTCCACCATTATCAGAAACTAAAATGACATAAGTATTACTATCGAGTCCTAATCTGGTTATTTCTGCTAATAGTTGTCCAATACCATCATCTGTATCTTCTGTCATTGCGCCATATTCAACTCCTGTATGATTTGTTCCTAGCGGTCTTAGAGCTGGGTTATTGTACAAATTAATTGTTTCTTGCCTTGCTTCTATATTATTGTGAACCGCATAGTGAGAAAGTTGTAGTAAAAACGGAACGCCATCTGTAACTGCATCCTGAATAAAACTAATAGACCTGTTTGTTAAATCAAATATATTTTTAGGATCTACTTGAACTGTTGCTCCATTATTACCATCAGAATTATTAGTAGTACCATCATTAATATCAAAACCATTACTTGATGGACTTGATGTTGTTGCGTTTCCTAGGTGCCATTTCCCTAAATGTGCAGTTCTATAATTCAATCCAATAGATTTTAGCCATTCTGCATAGGTGGTGGCAGTTCCATCTAAAGAAGTTTCAGTAAGCGCTTCAATTAGAATTTTTCCGGTAGAGATATTATTATCTGTATTCGTAAAATTGTTACGAGCGGTAGTTCTTCCAGTCATAATACTAGCACGAGAAGGAGCACATTTTGGAGCTGGAGCATATCCTTGTGAAAAAGTCATTCCAGCCTGCGCCATTAATTTCATTTGTGGCGTTAGGTAAAAATCACTTTTAGAACCAGCTATTCCTGCATCCATTTGAACAGAAGACCCTGTCCAACCTTGATCATCAAGTACAATAATTACAAAATTTGGTGTTTGTGCAGATACCATATTGCTGCAAAAAAAGAATAAAAATCCAAGAATAAGAGTTTTACCTATTTTAAAATTTGTACTGCTTGCATCAATCATAAATGTATCTCTTTTAATGTATTATAATTAGGCATTCTGTATTTGAATGCTATGTCTGTTGATTTAAACTGTTATAAAAAAAGCCGAAATCATGTATCAGTAATATAAGGATTAATTTCTGATTTTACTTAAGACTATCTATTCTATAAATGGTTTAATTTCTGATAGAGAAATATTTCAACTTTACATACATCCGATATTGCTAATGTAGCCTGCCTTCCTAAGTTTATATTTTTTGTAAACTGTAACAATTTAAAATTCATACTGTCTTTGAGTAAAAATTTTAAATTAATATGAAAAAATTAATAGGCCTTTTCTTTATTGCCAGTATTTTTTGTGCGTGTAAGAATAACAAAACAGTACCTAAACACAATTCAATTACTAAAGAAAAAGAAAGTAACATAACACAAACTAAAGTGCTAACACTA
>CAJXVU010000059.1 GCA_913062555.1 uncultured Bacteroidota bacterium | reverse complement strand
AATAAAAGGTATTTAAAATGTTTCATAGTTTTTTGTTTTAGTGTGCTGTAAATTTAATACTTAATCATTACAAAATGTAGTCTGTACTTATAAAATTTGATGTTTTCTCTTTCAAAATTTGACCCAAAATTGCATTGTTATAATCGTTATCCTTTGAAGCTACAAATGTCCTTATGGAGAACGATCTCAGTGCATCATGAACACTTAATGTACTAAATGCAGAATCCTTTCTTCCTGTGAAGGGGTATGTATCAGGTCCACGTTGGCAGGAACTATTCAAATTCACACGACAAACCAAATTAACTAAGGTATCTATCAATGGCGATAAGGTATTAATATCACTACCAAATAAACTCACCTGTTGCCCATAATTCGATTCAGCCATATCATCCAGAGGTTGTTCAATATCTTTAAACGAAACAACAGGAATCACTGGTCCGAATTGTTCTTCCTGAAAAACGTTCATCTCTTTTGTAACAGGGTATAATACTGCTGGAAAAATATAGTTGTCTGTAATTTCACCGCCTTTCTCATTTAATATTGTCGCCCCTTTTTCTATAGCATCATCAATTAATCCTTTAATATATGCTGGTTTTCCTGGTTCAGGAAGTGGTGTTAATTTAGCTCCTAATTCCCATGGATTCCCAAGTTTCATACCGTCTACTCTAGCAGAAAATCGGCTATTAAACTCATCGACAATAGCTTCATGTACATATAATACTTTTAAGGCCGTACAACGTTGACCATTAAACGACAGCGTGCCGGCCAAGCATTCTTCTATTGCCAAATCAAGATCAGCATCTGGCAAAATAATCCCAGGGTTTTTTGCTTCCAGTCCTAATACCAATCGCAATCTATTTTTCTTTGGATGTTTATTATGAAGTGCATTTGCTGAAGTACTATTACCAATTAATGCTAACACATCAATCTTTCCCGATTCCATTATCGGAGTTGCTAATACACGACCTCGTCCATATACAATATTGACTACGCCTATAGGAAAACTATTTTGAAATGCTTCCAATAATGGCGAAAGTAACAAGACCCCCAGTTTTGCTGGTTTAAAAATAGTTGTATTTCCCATTATCAATGCAGGAATCAACAAACAAAATGTTTCATTTAAAGGGTAGTTATAAGGTCCCAGACACAATACTACTCCAAGAGGGCCTCGTCTAATATGTGCATTTACACCGCCACTTTTCTCAAATTTGGCACTATCTCTGTCCATCTGCTTATAGTCTTCAATAGTATCATAAATATAATCGACAGTTCTGTCAAATTCCTTTTCGGAGTCGGGAAGTGTTTTTCCAATTTCCCACATCAAAAGCTTAACGACTTCGTCTCGCTTTGTTTTCATTTGATCTACAAATTTCTCCATACAAGCAATACGGTCTATGACTTTCATGGTAGGCCATAAGCCTTTACCTTTATCATAAGCCTTACAGGCCGCATCTAGTGCCTCTAATGCTTCTTTTTCTCCCAATTGCGGAATAGTCCCTAACAATGTTGGTTGATAGGCTTCAGTTGAAGATATTGTAGAATATATTTCTGCAACATCACCCTTCCATGGTTTTAAATCACCATTGACTAAATAAGTGCTTTGATGTACTTGAGATGTAATTTTATAATCTTGTGGAATTTTTAAAAAGGGAGTTTTCATGTGTCAAATTTAGTGTTTTGTACTGATCACATGATGCCATACTTTTGATCAAATCCTTGAGGATCTAATTCTCGGTTATGATGGTTCCATGTGTTTAGAATTTTGTTAAAAACCAATTGCTAAGATACCTATATTTCTTTTTAAATTTCCATTTAACAACATGATACCCTAAAGAAATACCATATTCTCAGCGGTTTAATCCATTGTAAACAAAATACTTACAACTTAAACGTTTGCGTGAAATGGAATCATCAATTTTCAATTTCCTCAAAAATAAAAATCTTAATATTCAAACGCGTTTTCGAATAATTATACCAAGAATTGGAATAAATCTGGTTTATCATTTAGGTAATCCCCATAGAAGTTATGCAATTTCAACTTGGTGATTAAGGGGGCTAAATTGGAAGGGGATTTTAATTGAATACCGACCACCGCGACATCAGTTTCACGATTGGCTTTTTTGGTATATTCAAAATGTGTAATATCGTCATCGGCTCCAAGAATTTCTACCACAAATTCTCTTAAAGCTCCGGCACGTTGCGGAAACTTTATTATAAAATAATGCTTTAAATTGGTGTATAGTAAAGCGCGTTCTTTTATTTCAGGAGTTCGGGTAATATCATTATTACTACCGCTAATAAGACATACGATATTTTTCCCTTTTATCTCCTCGGCATATTTATCTAAAGCAGCAATACTTAAAGCTCCGGCTGGTTCAACCACAATAGCATCTTTATTATAAAGTTCTAATATTGTTTGGCATACTTTACCTTCTGGAACGGTGATCATATTATCCAGATTCTCTTTACAAATTTCAAAAGTTTTATCGCCAACACGTCTAACTGCAGCACCGTCGACAAACTTTTCTATTTTTTTGAGTTCAACAACAGCCCCATTTTGTAAGGAAGACGACATTGATGGTGCTCCTTCTGGCTCTACGCCTATTATTTTAGTTTGGGGAGACATTTGCTTAAAAATTGTTGACAAACCAGCGGCTAAACCACCGCCTCCAACGGGAATAAAAATATAATCAATAGACGTTTGGCTCTGATTCAATATTTCTAGACCAACTGTTGCCTGACCTTCAATAACTTTTTCATCATTAAAAGGGTGAATAAAGCTTTTATTTAAGCGGTCACATTCTAGCATTGCCGCATGATACGAATCATCGAAGGTATCTCCAACCAATACTATATCTATAAAATTGGCGCCAAACATTTTTACCTGCTCCACCTTCTGATTAGGGGTTGGAGCAGGCATATAAATGGTGCCTTTAATTTTTAATAATTTACAAGACAAGGCCACACCTTGGGCATGGTTTCCTGCACTGGCACAAACAATTCCATTTTCAATTTCGCCCTCATTTAAGGAAGACATTTTATTATAAGCGCCTCTAATTTTATAGGAACGTACTTGTTGCAAATCTTCTCTTTTGAACAAAACATTACATTCAAATTGATTTGAATATCTCATATTTTGACTTAAAGGTGTACGTGTAACAACTTCTTCTAATTTTTCAGAAGCCTTTGTCACATCTGCAACACTTGGAAAGTATGTGGTTGTAAATTGCATCTATTCTATTATGCTAAAACTGGAGTTTCTTCAGATTCAGTTTTTATTACTTTCATATCAGTCATTGCCGTACGAAGTACTTTTCCAGTAGCCTCTATAGGGTGTTGCCTAATGGCATCATTCACTGCAATTAATTCTGCATTGTCAACGTCATTATAAGACGCGAATGGTTTCCCAATAACTTCTGTACTCACCGTTTTCATGAAGTCTACTAAAAGTGGTTTACAGGCATGATCAAACAAGTAACATCCATATTCAGCAGTATCAGAAATAATTCGATTCATTTCAAATAATTTCTTTCTTGATACCGTATTTGCAATTAATGGTAATTCGTGCAATGATTCGTAATATGCAGAAGCTTCAATAATCCCTGAAGCCACCATAGTCTCAAACGCCAATTCAACACCTGCTCTTACAAAAGCAACCATTAACACACCATGGTCAAAATACTCTTGTTCAGAAATCGCATCGGTCGTTGCAGCCGTTTTTTCGAAGGCTGTTTCTCCCGTTGCAGCACGCCATTTTAATAAGTTTACATCATCATTAGCCCAATCTTCCATCATCGTTTGAGAGAAATGACCAGACATGATATCATCCATATGCTTTTCAAACAATGGTTTCATTATTGTTTTTAACTCTTCTGATAATTCGTAAGCTTTAATTTTAGCAGGATTAGACAAACGATCCATCATGTTTGTAATTCCACCGTGTTTTAATGCTTCGGTAATAGTTTCCCATCCATATTGAATTAATTTCGACGCATAATTAGCATCAATACCTTCTTCAATCATTTTATCAAATGACAAAATAGAAGCTGTCTGTAACACTCCACATAAAATGGTTTGCTCTCCCATTAAATCACTTTTTACCTCAGCAACGAAAGACGATTCTAAAACTCCTGCTTTGTGTCCACCAGTTGCTGCAGCATACGCTTTTGCTTGAACCCATCCTTTTCTTTCAGGATCGTTTTCAGGATGTACTGCAGTTAATGTTGGCACTCCAAATCCACGTTTATATTCCTCTCTTACTTCTGATCCAGGACATTTTGGTGCTACCATAATTACGGTAAGGTCTTCACGTATTTGCTTGCCTTCTTCAACAATATTAAATCCATGAGAGTATGATAAAGTTGCCCCATGTTTCATCATTGGCATAACCATATCAACTACATTTGAGTGTTGTTTGTCTGGCGTCAAATTTAATACCAAATCTGCCGTTGGAATTAACTCTTCATAAGTCCCTACAACAAAGTTATTTGAGTTCGCATTTTTAAATGATTGACGTTCCTCTTTAATTGCTTGCTCACGTAGTGCATAAGAAATATCCAATCCGGAATCTCTCATATTTAATCCTTGGTTTAAACCTTGTGCACCACAACCAACGATTACGATCTTTTTGCCTTTTAAAGCCTCTACTCCATCTTCAAATTCTGAAGATTCCATGAATCTACACTTAGACAACTGATCCAGTTTTTGTCCTAATGAAAGGGTATTAAAATAATTTGCCATTTTTCTTGTATTATTAATTATTAAATGCGGCTAGCATTTCAGTTATTTTCATTTCATTTTTAGTTACAGCAATGCGACCTGAACGCACAAACTGCATTATTCCGAAAGTGCTTAATTCTCTATGTAACATCTCTATTTCATGACGTCTACCAGATTTTTCTAGCACAAAAAAGTCTTTATTTACAGTCACAATTATTGCATTACTTTCCTTTATTATATTCTGAATTTGAGGTGTTTCAAACAGTAGTTCCGACTTTATTTTAAACATACAGGACTCCTGATAAATAGTTTCTTCATCGGTATGATAATACGCCTTGATGACTTCAATTTGTTTTTCAATTTGACCGATGATTTTTTTGACTTGCACTTCGGTCATATTTACCACAATTGTAAAGCGCGACACGCCTTCAATTTCAGAAACTGATATATTTAAACTTTCAATATTGATACGTCTACGTTGAAATATTGCTGAAATTCGATTTAATAATCCGATATTATTTTCGGTATAAACTGAAACTGTATATGTGTTTATATTGTTTTCCATTTAGTGGATTTTAAATGCCTATTAAGGCTTAACTTAATCTTATATCTGAAACCGATGCTCCTGATGGGACCATTGGAAATACATTGTTTTCTTTTTCTACACAAACTTCAAGGAAATATGCATCATCTGAAGCCATCATTTTAGCAACTGCATCTGCTAATTCTTCCCGTTTTGTAACACGGGTTGCTTCTATATGATAACCTTTCGCTATTGTGATAAAATCAGGATTGGTCATTTCGGTAGAAGCATATCGTTTATCAAAAAACAATTGTTGCCACTGGCGTACCATACCTAAAAATTCATTGTTTAGTACAACAATTTTTACAGGCACTTTAGTTTGAAAAATGGTTCCTAATTCCTGAATAGTCATCTGGTATCCACCATCTCCAATAATAGCTACAACATCTCTTTGAGGTGCTGCCATTTTTGCGCCTATTGCGGCAGGTAACGCAAAGCCCATAGTCCCTAATCCACCAGATGTAATATTACTTTTAGTTTCATTAAATTCTGCATAACGACAGGCTATCATTTGGTGCTGACCAACATCTGAAACAATTGCTGCTTTTCCTTTACTTTTAATATTAATTTCATTTAATACCTCTCCCATAGTTAAGCCATCCCTAGTCGGTGTGATATCCTCCCGAATCACCTGATCATACTCTATGGCATATAAATCTTTAAATTCCTGTAACCATTCTGGATGTGAATTCTCATTTAACAAGGGCAATAGATCTGCAAGGCTTGTTTTTGCATCACCTAGCACTGCTACATCTGTTTTTACATTCTTGTCAACTTCAGAGGGGTCGATCTCAAAGTGAATCACTTTTGCTTGTTTTGCATATCTACTTAAATCGCCAGTAACACGATCGTCAAATCGCATACCTATAGCAATAAGTACATCGCACTCATTCGTTAGTTTATTAGGCGCATAATTCCCATGCATCCCTACCATACCAATATTTAAGTTATGCGATGTTGGAATTGCAGAAACCCCCATAATTGTCCAAGCCGAAGGAATTCCAGCTTTTTCAATAACCGCTTTAAATTCTTTTTCAGCCTCGCCAAGAATCACGCCTTGCCCCCAAATAATCATTGGTTTTTTTGCCTCATTTATTAATTTAGCGGCAGCGACAACTGAAGCTTGATCTGTTTTTGGAACTGGATTATAACTTCTAATGCCTTCACATTTTTTATATTCAAAATCGAATTCTTCAAATTGTGCATCTTTGGTAATATCAATTAACACAGGCCCTGGTCTACCACTTTTAGCAATATAAAAAGCTTTTGCTATCACTTCAGGGATTTCAGCAGCACTTGTTACTTGATGATTCCATTTCGTTACCGGTGTCGAAATTCCAACAATGTCTGTTTCTTGAAACGCATCGCTCCCCAATAAATGTGAAGGCACTTGTCCTGTAATACAAACCATAGGAGTAGAATCAATTTGAGCATCAGCAATTCCAGTAATGAGGTTTGTTGCGCCAGGACCAGAGGTTGCGATTGCAACACCTACCCGTCCTGAAATCCTAGCATAACCTTGAGCAGCATGTGTCGCTCCCTGTTCATGCCTTGTTAGTACATGGTGAATCTCGTCTTGATATTTATATAATTCGTCATAAACAGGCATAATAGCACCTCCTGGATATCCATAAAGCACATCTACGCCTTCCGCTAATAAACTTCTCACGACTGCTTCACTTCCTGAAATACGTTCCTTAGGTTGCTCTAAGTATTTATTTTGTTTTTCCGTTTGTGTTTCCATATTAAATTTTAATATTAAATCCTCACTTTCGTGAGCTCTAGAATTCATCGGTTACACATCCTTTAGATGCTGACGATACTGTTCTTGCATATTTATAAAGTACCCCACGCTCCACTTTTAATGCTGGCGCAGTCCATTGTTGTTTTCTTAATTCTAATTCGCTTTCTGAAACTTCTATTGAAATTGAATTTGTTTCGGCATCAATAGTAATGATGTCTCCATCTTTTACCAAAGCAATTCCACCACCATCTTGCGCTTCAGGAGTAATGTGACCTACGACAAAACCGTGTGTGCCACCAGAGAATCGTCCATCGGTAATCAATGCCACATCTTTACCAAGTCCAGCACCCATAATAGCCGCTGTAGGTTTTAACATTTCTGGCATTCCAGGGCCTCCTTTTGGTCCTTCATAACGAATCACAACGACATCTCCTTTTTCTACTTTTCCATCACGAATACCATCATTTGCATCATATTCTCCTTCAAATACTTTTGCCTTTCCTCTAAATTTTAATCCTTCTTTGCCAGTAATTTTCGCTACAGATCCTTCTTTGGCAAGGTTTCCATATAACATTCGTAAATGTCCTGATGCTTTTATTGGTTGATCTAGCGGCTTGATAACATCCTGTCCTTCGGTTAAATCATCAACATCCAATAGGTTTTCAGCCAATGTTTTTCCGGTTACTGTTAAGCAATCACCATGTAGTAATCCTTTTTTCAGTAAGTACTTAAGTACTGCAGGAATTCCTCCTACGGCATGAACATCTTCCATTAAATATTTTCCACTTGGCTTTAAATCGGCCAAAAATGGTGTCTTATCACTGATGCGTTGAAAATCTTCTAACGTAAAATCAATTTGTGCAGCTCTAGCAATTGCTAAAAAATGAAGTACAGCATTTGTAGAACCCCCTAAAATGGTGACCAAACGAATGGCATTCTCTAAGGATTTTTTTGAAATAATATCGGAAGGTTTTATATCTCTTTCCAATAACAGTCGCATTGCTTCACCAGCTTTTACAGCTTCTTGTTTTTTCTCTTCTCCAGTTGCTGGATTAGAAGAATTGTACGGCAGTGTCATTCCCAAAGCTTCAATTGCTGACGCCATAGTATTTGCAGTGTACATCCCACCACAGGCCCCCGCTCCTGGACAAGCTTTTTCTACAATATGTTGATATTCGGTTTCGCTCATAGTCCCGGCAACCTTACTTCCCCAAGCCTCAAAAGCAGAAACCACATCAAGTTTTTGCCCGTTATGACATCCTGAATCAATTGTTCCTCCATATACTAAAATAGAAGGCTTATTCACCCTAATCATTGCCATTAGTGCTCCTGGCATATTTTTATCACAGCCTACAACAGTAATCAATCCGTCATAACTCATTCCCTGAACCACTGTTTCCATAGAGTCTGCAATAATATCACGAGACGGTAGTGAGTAACGCATTCCGGGAGTTCCCATTGAAATACCATCACTAACACCAATGGTATTAAAAATTAAACCTATGACATCTTCGTTAAGTGTGCCCTGCTTGGCTAATTTAGCCAGATCATTAAGGTGCATATTACAAGGATTTCCCTCATAACCAGTACTCGCAATCCCAACCAATGGTTTATTAAAATCTTCTTTTGTTAATCCAATTGCATGGAGCATTGCTTGAGCTGCCGGTTGTGTTGGATCTTGCGTAACTGCCTTACTATATTTATTTAATTCTTTCATTGTTTTATTATAATATCATACTAAGCAAAGCTTAGAATCTTCGAAATTAAATTTTTACTTATTTTAATAGCTTTAGTCATATTGATTTGTGTTTAAATTCATTCATTATTCAATGGGCTTATAGTGTTGATTTTCAAATATTTACCTTGTTTTTTTTATGATGTCCAATGTCTCAAAAAAATGCGATAAAAAAAGCCTGAATCGAGAGGATACAGGCTTAAGATATTTTTTATAGCAATCTGTATCAATTCAGCTCTAGCAAATAATGACTATAATAATCGCGACGATGTTAATCTTAAAATTCATTTTCTATATTATTTAAACAAAAAAAGCCTTCCCACAAGGAAGGCTTTTTAATGTATTTAAAATTTTACAATACCCTTCCATCTAGCGTTGTGAAATAATCACCACGACAATAATAGAGACAATATTTAAAAATTGTTTTTTCATTTGATAGTTCAAAGGTTACTAAAATTTATATAATAACCAAATAATTCTTTTTAGAAAAATATTCTGTTTCAAGGCTTATTATTTTAAAAAATCCGATTTTTTTTCGGTTTATCAAGAATTCTATATTAATCCATTTTTTTGTTTGGTTTTAATCTTTACATTTGCAGTCAAATTGAGGAATAATTTGGTCTGATTGCAACCTCGTAAAAAAATGCTAAAGCAGTAATTTAAACTTCTCTAGCACGACCAGCAATCTGACCAAATTATTCTATTTTTATTAGCCTTAATATAAAATAATTATGTCATATTTATTTACCTCAGAAAGTGTTTCTGAAGGTCATCCAGATAAAGTAGCAGATCAAATTAGTGATGCACTTATAGATAATTTTTTAGCCTTTGACAGCGACTCGAAAGTAGCCTGTGAAACGCTTGTAACCACTGGCCAAGTTGTACTTGCTGGTGAAGTAAAATCGACCACCTATTTAGATGTTCAAAAAATAGCGCGAGAAACTATTAATAATATTGGCTATACCAAGAGCGAATATATGTTCGATGGTAATTCTTGTGGGGTATTCTCGGCAATACATGAACAGTCTGATGATATTAACAGAGGGGTTGACAGAGATAGCAAAGAGCAACAAGGTGCAGGAGACCAAGGAATGATGTTTGGTTACGCCACTAAAGAGACTAAAAACCTTATGCCTTTAGCTTTAGATTTATCACATCTTATCCTAAAAGAACTCGCTGCTTTACGTAGAGAAAATAAAGACATCACCTATTTAAGACCAGATTCTAAAAGTCAGGTAACTATTGAGTATAGTGATGATAATGTACCACAACGCATTGATGCTGTCGTTGTGTCTACACAGCATGACGACTTTGGTCCAGATGATGAGATGCTAGCCAAAATTCGGAAAGATATTGTTGCCATTTTAATCCCGAGAGTTGTTTCCAAACTGTCTGATACTACAAAGGCCTTATTTACTGATGATATTACTTATCACATCAATCCAACCGGTAAGTTTGTAATTGGTGGGCCCCATGGAGACACAGGATTAACGGGACGTAAAATTATTGTAGATACTTATGGTGGAAAAGGCGCCCATGGTGGTGGTGCATTTTCAGGAAAAGACCCATCTAAGGTTGACCGAAGTGCTGCTTATGCCACACGTCATATTGCTAAAAATTTAGTAGCCGCGGGTGTTTGTGATGAAATATTAGTACAAGTCAGTTATGCCATTGGTGTGGTTGAACCTATGGGAATTTTTGTAGATACTTATGGTACTTGTCCTTTTAATATGACAGATGGTGAAATTGCCGATAAATTAACTGACATTTTTGATATGCGACCAGCAGCAATTGAAGAGCGCTTAAAATTACGTCAGCCTATTTATTTAGAAACAGCAGCCTATGGACATATGGGACGTCAAAACGAAGTAGTTTCTAAAACATTTACGCAGCCAAACGGGGTTTCCAAAACTTTAGAGGTTGAACTCTTTACCTGGGAAAAATTAGATTATGTTGACCAAGTAAAAGCAGCATTCAGATTGTAAATCATACTATTTTTAGAATATTCTAAACCTCATAACTTGAATGTTATGAGGTTTTTTTTGTTTAGAGACTATTTGGCTTTGTAAGAAAAAACACCTAACTTCGTTTTACACTGTCTATAAACCATTAGAACGAATTCATAGCCTTATGTTACAAAACATTTGATGAAAAACCTTTACTTAACAACAATTTTAGTTTTAACAATTCTATCCTGTGAGAAAGAGAACGAAAAAAGTGGTACGATAATTTCGGGAAAAATTAATTCAACCGACTCAGGAACGGTTTACCTTAATGAAGTTAATCATTTTGACAATTTGAACGAAAATTATACAATCGATTCAACATCTATTTCAAAAAATGGAGAATTCAAATTCAAAAAACACAACCTAAATTCAAAATTAGTTTCAATCTCAACAAGAAAATTTAAACCATTTACTTACCATATATATAGTTCAGCACCTCAAACATATTTTTTTGGAAATTGTGAAAAATTTTTCACATCAATACCCACTTTTTACATTTCAAATGAGGAGAGAATTAACATAAATTGGACTGAAACAAAAAGTATAGATTCAATTAGCAGTCCTGACAATACTGGTATTTTACAAGTTCAATTGAGAGACTTCTATTTAAACTCGAATAAGATAGACAGGAGTAAATTAGATTATGACGTAAAATTGGATTACAAAACTAATTGGGAGCAAATGCTAATTGAGAAAGAATTTGATTTGAAAACAATTGAATTGAATAACATCAAAACAGAAAACAGTTTTGATAATTATTTATACTCTGAAATTTATCTGGGACATTTGAATAAATACTTAAACTGGTTTGAGAAAAACTTTCCTAAAGTAGTGGAAAGCTCAATTAAAAACCCTGAATCTGAAAAATTTTATTTGGATATTTTTCAGGTGTACAATAAACATAAGTGGAATTCTAAAAGTCTTGAATATTACAAGTTTACAGAACGTTATGTTAATTACAATATGAATATTCTATCTAAATCTTTTGAGAATTATTATAAATCTACTCAAGACAAAATAAAGATGGCGGAAATAGTGTTAAGTGGAAAAAATAAAGAACGATATTTGAATTTAATTGACAAACGAATAAAAAACGTTTTGTAACAATGTATAACCGCAATTAAGGCGGATTCGACTACGTCCAAATCCACTCGGAATTGCCAAAGTCAGTGTCAAACAGAAAATTAACGCATATAAACCCGTAACTGATGGTTATACGAGACCTTAAACGATATTCATAAAAAAGCCCTCTCAAATGAGAAGGCTTTTAATTTTTACAATGTTATTCCAAACTACATGCCTCCTTTACGAGTAGGTGAGCGTTGTTTAGGCCAGGTTCTTTGTTTTCCTGTTCTAGAATTAATAGGCATCACTATTTTTTCTCTAGATGTTGTTTCTGGATCTTCAGAAGCCATATAAGTTAATATTGCTGTTAATATGGCATTATTACGGACATCGTCAAATATAATTTTATCATAAGTATCACGATTGGTATGCCAAGTATAGTTCCAGTAAGACCAATTCAATGAACTAAGACCAAAAGCCGGTGCTCCTGCAGCTAAGAAAGAAGCGTTATCCGATCCTCCTCCACTAGGTGTTCCAGGGAATGTTGTTTTAATATGCTTCGTAATGTCTTTAGGAACTGCATTTAACCATCGCCCAATATAATCGTAAGCATGTAAAAATCCTGCACCAGAAATTCGAACTACTCGTCCTGTTCCGTTATCTTGATTGAACGAAGCTTGCAATCCATTTACTATTTTTGGGTTATCTTCAACAAAGGCTCTAGATCCATTTAATCCTTGTTCTTCACTTCCCCAATGTCCAACAATTATTGTACGCTTTGGGTTAGGATACATTTTCTTTAAAATACGCATCGCTTCCATCATAACTAAAGTACCTGTTCCGTTATCGGTTGCTCCTGTACCACCATCCCAAGAATCAAAATGCGCAGATAGTACAATGTACTCCTCTGGTTTCTCAGTTCCTTTAATTTCGGCAATTGTATTAAAAGTTGGCACTTCACCAAGTTCTTTTGATTCAGCTACAACTTTAATTGTTGGTTTATCACCATATTCAGCCAAACGATACAACATGGTATAATCTTCAAGCTCCATATCTACAGCAGGAATCTCTTTCGTTCTTGCACTAAATATTTTATTCACGCCAAATCCTTTAGACCAGTTACAGGTTACAATACCTGCCGCACCAGCACGCTCTAAAGCGCCTATTATTGAACGACTTGAATATCCGCTACGCCTAATATTTTCACGCCATGCTTTTGTTTGTGCATCGCGGGCATCTTTCATTTTAGTAAACGATTCGTCTGTTGCAAATTCTTCCCAATTATAATCTGGACGTCCAGTTGGTTGTTTCATTGAAATTAACACAAATTTCCCTTTTACATTAGGCAACCAATTTTGAAATGCCATCGAGTCTGTAATATACTCTGGTAAAACCACCGCTTCAGCAGTCACTCCTTTTTTAGAGGTTCCAGGGTTCCATGCCAATTGCATACCATCTAATGTTTGTACGCGTGGTGACAGCATATCAATATGAGTTACACCACGATTCCAGCCGCGCCATGTTCCATATTTTTCTTGTCTGGCTGTTACACCCCATTTTCCGTATTGTGCTATCGCCCAATCACTAGCCTGTTGCATTTGTGGTGTCCCAACTAGTCTTGGCCCAATTACATCTAATAATTCATGTGCCAATTGTTCTAATTGCGAGTTTTCATTCGCTTCTTTAATGATGTTCTCAATTACCGGATCTTTGTCCTGTGCATAAAAGTTACTACTTGCAAGTAATACTACCAGTAGCAATAGTTTCAATGAATGTTTCATTTTTAAAATGTTAGTTTGATTGTTGTTAGTTTTTTAATTTTTAGCCAATTCCTCATCTTTATTGATATGGTTTTGACTCCCAATTATTTAACAGCCCAAGCTACAACATTTAGTAAGTATAATATTTAGATAAAAGTTAAGGTATTCTTAAAATTAAGATAAAAGCTAGATTGAATATCCTTTGCCACTCATCTTGAAAATACAAAGTTACAATGCTAGTGCATTGCCTTTTTTTACTGTCCTAAAATCTAGAAACAAGTTCCTGATTTTTGAACAATAAAAAAAGTCTGCATTCTCATACAGACTTTGTGCTTATTTGTGGGGAGAGCAGGATTCGAACCTGCGAAGACGTAGTCAGCAGATTTACAGTCTGCCCTCGTTGGCCGCTTGAGTATCTCCCCAACATTTACTCTGGTATTACCTAAAGCGGTCGCAAATATATTATAGTTTTTGAACTACACCAATAAAAAATTAGCTAACTTTTACAAATCATATTTTACACTAAATACGGTATAACGTGGTTGAATAAAATATTCGCTGGTACTTGTGTACAATGAATTTGTATTGTCTTGATTTAGAGCGGCTGTATCTAAAATATTAGTAACGCCTACTTTATATTCCCATTTACTATCCTTTTTTTGATATGATAAACTTGCATCTAGAAAACTATAATTATTTAAAGTTTCTTGCTCGTTTTTGTAATTATAATATGAATAATCGGCATTAAAAATAAAACTTTTTAAGATGTAAGCATCTACATTTATAAATGGACTATGGGTGTAATATTTTGTATTTCCCCCGCCTTGGTCATACTCATTAATGGTTAAATTATAGCCAATCTCTACATTTGGTGCTCTTCTAAAATTAGTACTAATCCTTGTTCTATAGGATTGTGTAAACGACTCGTTTACATTCTGTTGGTTATTTACAACTTGATTAAATTTAGAATAAGTGAAATTACCTCCAATTGAAGTTTTTATCTTCCCAAATGTGCGTTCAAATCGACCGTTAGCAGATACTGTTTCATCGGCAAAATTGGAATTAAAAGGTGTTGACAATCTATTTGTCGACCCTGGTAAAAATTCTGACATCGATCTAATTTGATCCACACGTTTATTATAATTAATGCGTGCAAATACATTGGTATAATTAAACATATTGAAACTAAAATAATTCAAACTTAAATTATGAGATAATGAATTCTCTAAATCTCTATTCCCTTGAAATAATGAGTTATAATTATTAAACACCATGCCTTCAGCGAGTTGATTTACATTCGTAAAACTGGTTTGCATACGGTATCTTAAACTTAAATTTTCACTCTTTTTAAGTTGAATTCTCATATCAAAATCTGGAAGTAGCCTTACAAAGCTATCGTTGGTTTCCGATCCAAACTGTCTATTCTTAGTTGCATAGGCATGCGTAGAAAACCCAGGTGTAAATGTGAAGATACCCGCTTTTAATCTATAATGAAATCCTAAATATACATCGCTAAAATTATAAGTAATGTCATTAACAACCTCTCCAGAAGCATTATTGAGTTCAAAAATGTTCCCATTATCTAGTAATTGATAAATTTCTGAGTCAAAATCTTGTTTACTAAATAGACTTCCAAAAGTAAAATTGATATTACTCTTTTGATTTAATACGTACCAATAATCAAGTTTAGCATCTAATTTATTCGTTTTTACACGCTTATCTTGAGCTACATTATAACCAAATTGATTTTCGTTTAACCCCAATTCTCTAGCCAATCTAAAGGGTTCCGGATCTCCATCATCTGCTTTTTCTAACAATGCGTTGTAAAAAGGATCCTCATCTTGCATTAAGTGTTGTGCTTCAAAAGCGAAAATATTTTTTTCGTCAAGTGTATAGTAGTAATTTATATTCTGACTAATGCTAAATGGATTTTGGTTTTGAGTTTCATCAATGTTTTTCAATACTGATGAGAATACACCTGTAAACTCATTTTGTTTTGATACGCGTCCAAAAATATCATAATCTAAATGATTCTTTGCATTTGGCTTAAAACTTGAGCTTAATTTAAACAATCCTAAGTCACTTTTTTGATTGGTCGCGCTTTGAGTCGATTCATCGGGGGAAAGTATTGTTCCATTTTCGGATTGTATATATGCTTTGGAACTATTTTGCTGTATGTCTGTTCGTGTTCCAGAGTAGATTGCAAAACCACTTAAATCCCATCCCTTTTTGGGTGACACACTAAAGTTAGTCGCTCCAAATTTGGTGTCAATGGCTTGGGCTCTGTTATTACGCATGGTTAAAAAACCCATATCGCTGGAACCCACATTAAAACTCGTTCCACTGTTTCTATTTATACCTCTAAATCCGCCTGTAAAATTGAAATAATCACGTCTTGTAAATGGCATTTCACCAATATTATTCATATCAGTAATAATATTTATACTGTATTTAGGATTGTAATAAAACAGTTTTGGATGAACTAAAAATCGATCATCTCCACCACCTCCAGCAGTCACTTCACCAAACCAAAAATTCTTTTTACCTTCTTTCAGTTTAATATTAATAGCCATATTATCTTCATTACTTCTCACATTTCTTAATTGCCCTACCTCATCATAATTTTTGAGTACTTGCACTTTATCAATGGCATCTGCAGGAATGTTTTTTATAGCGAGTTTGGTATCACCGTCAAAGAAATCTTTTCCTTCTACCATTAACTTACTAACTGCTTTTCCTTCAACTTCAATCTGGCCATCTTCATTAATTTCTACGCCAGGAAGTTTCTTTAAAACATCTTCTAATTTTTTTTCAGAACCATCTTTAAAGGAATCTGCATTATAAACTAAAGTATCTCCTTTTACGGATACGGGCATTTCATAAGTGAGCTCTACTGCGGCCAGTTCAGTATCTGTAGATAAACTAAAATCTTTTATAAGATCTTGATCTGTAGTATTGATGATTTCCTCGAAAGTCTTCATCCCAATATAACTCACTTGGAGTTTATAGGCTACATTGCTTTTTAAATTCAGCTTATAACGCCCTTTATCATTAGTAATTCCGTAAGAATCTAATGCTTTTGTGTCTTGGTTAATAGCGATAACATTTGCCAATTCCAATGGATTTCCAATGCTGTCTCTTACTATGCCTTCTACTTTAACTTGGGCAAAAGTAGTACCTACTACTAATATTAGTACTGTAGTTAAAATTCGTTTCATTCAGATGTGTTTTTAGATAGTTTTTGATTGAATTTTGAAATTATCCGCGAATTCTTATGCCATCTCTTCGGCCTCTACCACCATTCATTTCGCGCATTTCTTCCATTTTCTTTTTTATAATTTCGTTGTATTCTTTTTGACTGACTTCTTTACCTTTAGAAGGCACTTTAATGACTTCTTTTTCCGTAGGATTCATAATAATTTTAGAACATAAAATGGTAGTTCTGTCTGCATTAATTTCAAGTATTAATCCTGGTAACCCCCAGTATTCTGCAGGGCCTTGATTAATTGGGATTTGAAGCGTATACCATGCCGTAATTTCTATTTCTTTAGGCATTTCAAGCTCATCGACATTCGTTTTTGCTGCGGTAGAATCTTCAGTTTTTGCATTCTCTTCTCTTTGGTTTCCTCTACGACGCAAACTCCCAAAATCCAATCCATCTACCTGTTTCATGGCAGTTGCTTTCATGCATAAATACTTTCCAATTTGTTTCGTCTCACTACCAAGCTTCCATTCCAGAGCTTTCAACTCATCATTAATTAAAAACTGTTTGCCAAAAAATTCTTGCTCTTGAAGTATTTTATGGTTTTTCACATTTTTGTATTGTGCTCCTCCAGAAAAACTCCCCATCATCATTCTAAATCCGCGTCCCTGTCCTGGAGCTTCAAGAACTTCTTCTTCTTTATAAATAGATTCTTCCTTATTGAAGGTTAATACGAATGTTTTCTCAAACATCGTTTTCATACGCTCAGCAATTTGTTTCTTCCTGTCGGCACTCATTTGTCGACCGCCAAAATTGTCCATATCAACACTTGTTTTCGAGAAATAATATGCTTGACCTTGAAAATCTTGAGCTAAAACTGTAATCGGTAAAAATAAAATTAAACAGCTAACAATTAATTTAATAGAATTTGATTTCATCGTAATTTAGTCTTTTAGGTTACTTATTAAAAGCGTGCTTTTAACGTGTATTAGACTCTAAATTTACGTATTAGTTTAATTGCTAACTGTTAAAATATTAACCTC
>CAJXVU010000058.1 GCA_913062555.1 uncultured Bacteroidota bacterium | reverse complement strand
CTTGAACCAATAACAAAAAATGAGAACAGATTAAGTCTCCCCCAACAAAAGTGTCCTATATATTATAAAAAGAAATTCCAGACGATACCAAAGCGAATGGCAAAATCCCTATACGGATAGTTTGGTGCCGAATAATAATTGTATCCGGTAAAAGCAGAATTGAAGTGTTCAGCCTTTAAATAGATCCGAGTTTGTTGAATCTTTGCATTAATGAAAAAGTCCAATCTTGGAAAGCCACCATATTCATTTTGATTTTGTACATAAAATTCTGCCAACAATGGATCGTAACCATTCATATTATAACTACTAAAATAACTAAAGGTTACTCCTGTTTGAAGAAACAATGCCTTCTCAAAGAAATGGCTTGAATAATACAATGTGTTACGAGTTACAATTTCTGGAACATTCAAGACGCCTTCTCCATCTAATACTTTTTGATATCGAACGGTATTGTTTAATGCGAATTTACCAAAGCGCAATTCTTTACTAAGCTTTAGCCTAAAGTAATTAACCGCGTCTGTAAATTGATTTGGCTTTAAAAGATTATTATTGGCTTCAGTTTTTTCGAAATAGGTGAAATTATTTATACTTGTATAATCCAATGCAAGATCGACCCACTTTTTTGATTTAAATTGAAACCCTAGTTGTTTTGTTTCAATATTATCAAATCCATTTTGCCAATTATAATTTATATAATCACTTTGATAAAGGAGCGTATTATAATTTGGTGCCTTTGAATTAATATTTAAACTCGCCAATACGCTGGTAGAGTCATTCAAATTATACTTGGCTTGTCCTTCTAAAAAATTCCCATCGAAATCTCCTGAAATATTGACACCAAATTTCCCTTGCAAGCGTACTTTACCGATTACATTTTTATAGCCACCTCCCACAGAGATAACATTTCCCTTTAATCTATTGGTTATGTTTTCTTCGTTTAATGATACTAATGAATTATATCCATAATTAAATGAGTTATACCCTATATTAAACTTTAATTCTCCTAAGGTTTTATGTTGGTATTTAGCATTTGCTTCGGCATAGACATCTGTTAAGGTTACTTTATCCTTAAGATTTGAACTCACAAATGAATCGCCAAAAAGCTCACCATATGCTGCTGTTTGTGTATACTGATAGTATTTCTCTTCGGAAGTGATAATATTACCAATACTCAATGTATTATTTCCAGTAGAATCTTTTTGCTGAACTAAATTATAATTGTGTTCAATATGAAACCTTTTACCTTTCAACACACTCTCGGCATTTTCAAAAGCGGGGTCAAAAACTGAACGATCGAGAAACTCGGGATTACCAGATTTAAAATTTTCAACATCTTCATCTAGAATTCCACCGTTCTCTTCATTGAGCAAATCCTGCATTACAGTGTGTGCTCTAACATTGTATCTTCCGTTTTTGGTTATATAATTTATAGTAAATCTAAAATTTCCAGAACTGGTTAAGATATGTTGGTATCTACCAAGGGATCGCATCCCTTTATATGCTATTGAAAAATTGAATTGTTTTGAAGTATTTACAGTAAAAAAAGCATCTAGTAATTGGCCTTGCTCAAAAGCTGTTTTATACATTAACTCTGTAAATGGTGTTGGAACATAATAATAATTGACATCTTCCTGTTCAATGAAATTAAAATGTCTTGCCCTGGCACCAAAACTTGGCATTAATGCATTACTTCCAAAATTATAACTTAAGGTATTATATGTTTGACCAATATTAGAAAAAGGCAATACATCAAAATTGTCGCGACGCAAATAATTAAATTTATAGTCCTTATAAATTGTAAGTGTTGTATCTACAATAATAGTGTCATGATCTTTAGATATAATTTTATACATCTCAATTTTGGCGTTCAAGTTTTTAACGCCAGCTCCACCAGCCTTCATTCTAGCCCTATCCTTTAAAGTATCATTAACATTGAGATTCCTTTCATCAAAATCTCGATTTGTTTTAATGGGATTAACCTGAGCAGTAAGCATACTCATTGTGAAAAAAGAAAACAATACTAAAACTATTCTATTCATAAATATTTTTTAATCTTGCACTATCTAGAGCCGATTTGTAATTAATATTCTATCATCAGAAAAACTGAACCGGAATATTATATCGTGCAAAAATAGCAATTATCAAATGGTTTTGCTTTTTTTATACCATAAAGACAAATACAGATTACAATAACGCCATTTTATAACTAATTATTTAAAATGTTAGAGTTAAAATATTCTAATTTTGATTTTGAATGTGGTACAGACGAAGCCGGCCGTGGCTGTCTTGCTGGACCAGTAACAGCTGCTGCTGTGATACTTCCGCTCTCATTTAAAAACGAAATATTAAACGATTCAAAACAGATTTCACATAAAAAGCGTGAACTCTTAAAGCCCATCATTGAAAGTGAAGCTATTAGTTTTGCTGTGGCCCATGTTTTTCAAGAAGATATTGACCGTATTAACATTTTAAATGCTTCTATATTGGCCATGCATAAATCTATTGATTTATTAAACAAGAAGGCCGAATTTATTAGTGTTGATGGCAATAGATTTAAAACTTATAAAGACATTCCGCATGAAACAATTATTAAAGGTGATGGCAAATTTATGAATATAGCTGCCGCCTCTGTATTAGCTAAAACTTGTCGTGATGCGTATATGATTACCATTCACGAAGAGTTTCCTATGTATAATTGGAAACAAAACAAAGGCTACCCAACAATTGAACATCGTGAGGCTATTAGAAAATACGGGATCACAAAATACCATAGAAAATCATTCAGACTTTTACCAGAACAATTAACTTTTGAATTTTAAGTTATACATTTGTTAGTGTTATTTTCAACAATCTATCTCAATGAAGAAAATTCTTTATATCATAACCTTATGTTTATTAATATCTAGTTGTAACAACTCTAAAAGAAGCACTTCTAAAATCACACAATATATACCGGACACTGCCGGAATCATTCTAAATATAAATGACCTTGAATCCTTTAAGAGCGATATTAAAAATAATGCTCTAATTGACAACTTATTGTCTTCATCTTTACAGCATGTCATTTCGAATCCTCTTGAAAGCTTAAATAGTAATACGCCAATTTTAATATGTTTTGAAAACACTTCGGAACAAAGCAATTATACTATAATTACAAAATATACGGATAGCCTATTCAAAAATAAGGAGATAGACTCCCTCCATATATTTACAACACAAATAGACAGTATATTTATTGGGTCTACTTCCAAATCGACAATCGATAATATTAGGAAAAGAGAATCCTCTTGGCAAAACACATTAGAACTCGTTACTAATCCCAAGACTTCCTTTTCAATATTATTAAATAAAGAAAAAACTAATCCCATAGGGAATTCATTATTGGCTAATGCTGGGGCAACATTTTCTAATTTGGTAATGCTTGATACTGAAGTCAGTCCAAATAAAATCACCTTTAATGGTATAGTCACCACAAATGATAGCTTATCAGAAATTGTCGATATTTTTAAGGGGACGATACCTCAAGAAAATACAATTCATAAAATTGCTTCTTCAAATAGTGAAGGCTTTTTAAGCTTCACCTTTAATGATTATAGTACGCTCTATCAAAATTTGATGGATTACCAAAAGCAAGCAATTGATTCTACTATACAGTTTGAGCTGTTTGAAACCATAAATGAAGTTGGGGAAATCTATTATAAAGAAAATACTGCACTTGTACTCAATTCCATTGACGCAGTTGCAAGCATAGATGCATTACAGGAACATCAAAATATAGTCTCTAGTTATAGAGACATAAACATTTTAGAATTTAAGAATCCTTCTTATTTCAAAGACAGCTTTGGAATGCTCATTACAACAGATAGTGTTTCTAAATATATCAATATAGAAGATTTTTTTATATTTTCAGATTCAGAAGATATATTACAAAATATTATAAGTGATTATCAAAACGGCTTGACGTTACATACTAATGAAGCATACCTTCAAACAGCTCTTAACCTAAGTAACGAAGCATCTCTATTAATAGTTGGAAAACCAGATAAGCTTAAACAAATTCTTGAAAACACATTTAATGATGAATTAAAAACAGTCAATTTTAAAGATTATAAATTTTCAGGTTTTCAATTGGTTCAGGATGATACATTTTTACATTTTAATGGGGTCATTAAAAAGGCTAATTCGATGGTAGCACAAAACTCAATTAGTGAAGTTTTTAATGTGACTTTAGATGCAGGCGTACTCACTGATGCTCAATTTGTAATCAATCATAGGAGTAAACAAAAAGAGATTGTAGTTCAAGATATCGAAAACAAACTCTATTTAATTTCCAACCATGGGAAAATACTGTGGAAAAAACAGCTCAATGGAAATATTTTAGGACGAATTCAACAAGTAGACCTCTATAAAAACGGGCGTTTACAACTAGCATTTGCCACATCAAAAAGGGTTTATATTATTGATAGAAATGGCAATGAGGTCTCCCCTTTCCCGCTGCGTTTTAATGATGAAATTACACAACCACTATCAATTTTTGATTATGATAATAAGAAAAACTATCGCTTTGTAGTGACTCAAAACAATGCTCTTTTAATGTATGATAAAAAAGGCAAGAGTGTGAATGGGTTTAGGTATAGAAAAACCGTGAATACAATCTCAACACAACCCAAACATTTTAAAATAAATAATAAAGACTTTCTTGTTTTTGCCACGGGAAATAAACTAATGTTATTAAACCGTAAAGGACAATCCAGAGTTACTGTAAAAGAAAATATTGATTTTTCAGGTAATGAAATTTTTAAATATAAAAACACCTTTTCTACTACAACATCAAATGGAGAACTTGTTCAAGTTAATTTAAAGGGTACCGTTAGCAAACAATCATTAAACTTAACAAACAGTCATTTTATAGAGACTACAAATAAAACACTGGTAACCTTAGCAGAAAACAAACTAACTATAAAACAAAAAAGTACGGAGTTAGATTATGGAAATTACACACATCCAAAAATTTTCTATCTCAATGATAAAATTTATGTTAGCCTTACCGATTTACAAGCTAAAAAAGTCTATCTATTTGATAGCCAACTAAAGCCAATAAACAACTTTCCTATTTATGGTAATTCTGCTATAGACCTCGCGAATATTGACATTGATAACAATTTGGAAATTGTTACCAAAGGTGAGCATAACTCCATAATTGTTTATCAAAAAAATTAGGGTAAATATTTGATTTTTAACGCTTTAATTTTGTAGATTTGGGTACGCTTCCTTAAGACTCTATAATGCGTTTTACAGGTGCTCTATATTCTAAGATAAAAGTTCTTTTTACACTAACACACGATCCTATTAAAACTTTATATAAAACATACATTTCAGTATTACAGTAACCAAATCGGAAGCCCTAGTCTATTGCGGCGCCAAAGCTTTTTGCTTTGGCGCTTTTTTTTGTGTTTATTCAACCTAATTTAGTAGTATTGCATACGTAAAAAATACGCACTCAAAATGATTAAACGACAAAAAGCCTCAATTCAAAAATTTATTATTCATAAGGTTGGTAATAAATTCAATAGCACCAAAAATGCGTTTTCTGAACAGGAAGTTAATTTCGATCAACCAAGTTATGAACTCATGCTCCCTTTTTTGTTAAGGCCCTTTGGATCATTAGGTGAAAACTATCGTTTTAATCATCATGCTGACATAAACCTTAACGAAATTAATAGTTATGCCGCTCAAATATTTGAAGATGAAAACAACTTTTTAGATATTTCGAAACATATAGTTACCCATTTATTTGAACAATCAAACTCAGCGCAGATCAAAACTGGTGATGTTATGGTTGTCCTTTTTGAAGATATACAATATCAGGATCTGTTTACTAATGCTATTGGTATTTTCAAAATTGAAAATAAAACGAGCTTTTTCCAAACTTATTTGGAAGACAATAGCTATGATGTCGTCGTTCAGAAAGGAATTAGTGCTAAAAAAGTTGACAAAGGATGTTTGATTTTAAACACCGCTGATGGCGAAGGTAAAATTGTACTTAGTGTAGATAATAATAATTATGACGCACAGTATTGGATAAAAAGCTTCCTTAATATAAAGTATCCAGACGACAACAATCAACACACCAAAAATTACATTGAGCTTTGTAGTGAATTCTCGAAAGAGGTTTTAAAGCCGAGTTATGGCGGACAAGAACAAAGCACATTTTTAGCGAAAACCATAGATCACTTCAAAGAAAATGAAGTAGTGAACATGGAACGGTTTAAAGAAGAGGTTTTTGAAGACGACAAACATATCAGCCTCTTTGACGATTATAAGAAAGCCTATGAATCTGAGCAGAATGTCGTTATAAGAAATCAATTTGATGTTTCAGAAGTTGCCTTAAAAAAGCAGAAACAAAAAATAAAAACTGAAATCAAGCTAGATACTAATATTCAAATCAAACTTGATATTGATGCTCCTGAAGCCTCAAGTGAATATCTGGAACGTGGCTATGACGAAGACAAAAAAATGCATTATTACAAGGTGTTTTTTAATGAAGAAGACTGATTTGTCTTTTATTTGTTGTTTCTCTTGATTTTAAAATTTTAATCGCCTAACTTGGTCTCATATAGACTATAGCAGTGTGAGAAAATTTATCTACTTAGCATTACTTTTATTGTTACCTGTTCTGGTACAGGCTCAAAGTGACTCCTTAAAAAGCAAGCTCGATTTTACCGGAGATTTTCGTTTTAGATTAGAACAAGATTGGGACTCCCGCAAAGCAGATGGGACTTATAGAGACGATAGAACCCGCCTACGGTATCGTGTTCGGTTTGGGGCTAAATACCAATACAATTCCAGGCTCTCTTTTGGATTACGATTAAGAACTGGTCAGCAACATAAACAGCAAGATCCTCAATTAACATTGGGCGATGGTTTTAACGAATTTGGAACGCTCCCAATAGGCTTTGAAAAAATTTATTTCAAAAGTGAACATAATGGATTATTGCTGTGGTTAGGTAAAAACAGCTTTCCGTTTAAAAAGCAAAATGAATTATTTTGGAGTGACAATGTATATCCGGAGGGTGTCTTTATAAGTAAACTTTTTAATTTCGAATCTTCAATCTTTGAAACACTCAAACTTAGTGCAGGGCATTTTATAATTAGTACCAAAGGCACTTCTTTAGAAAAGGATAATTTCTTTAGAGGATTTCAAATTCACACGACACATTTAGATAACAAGTTAGAATTTTTTCCTTCCATATATTATTTTAAAAACACTCCAAATATTCCTGATGGAAATGAAACTCATTTGCTCGATTATTCTATCATTCACTTTGGCACAAAAGTCAAACTATTTCCTAAACCCCTTATAAATTTTGAATTGGATGTTTACCATAATGTAGAAAACTATGACTCAAATGAATTAATCTCCGATAATTTTAAAAAAGAAAATAACGGATTTACTTCAGCAATAGGAATCGGGGCTTTAAAAGAAAAAAACGATCTCCTATTTAAAGTTACTTATACGCATATGGAACGTTTTTCTGCTGTTGATTTTCTAGCACAAAACGATTGGGTAAGATGGGACTATTCGTCTTCTGGTTCTCCAGATGGTCGACTCACAAATTTTAAAGGATTTGAAATCACGGCTGGTTATGTGATTGCAAAAAAACTCACTTTAAAATTACGTTATTATAATGTAAATCAAATTATTCCATACGGAATAGCGAAAGAAAATGGGAATAGACTGCGCTTAGATTTAGATATTGGTTTTTAAATTATTAAGAAATAAAATCTTATAACATATGTTTCTTTTTAAACAATTGAGGATTGTGGCCCGTGATGCGTTTAAACACCCGATTAAAATAGGACAAGCTTTCAAATCCGCAATCGTAACAAACCGCTGTTACATTGTTTCCGTTGATTAGTAATTTTTTTGCTTTATCTATCCGATAATGATTTACAAACTGTACAAAGGTTAACAGGGTCATTTTTTTAAAGTAACGGCAAAATGCGGGATTAGATAGATTTACAATTTCGGCAATGTCATTAATCTCTATTTTCTTGTTGTAATTATTATCTATATACTCATATATAATACGAATACGCTGACGATCCTTATGCGTATACTGATTTTTTACGGGTTGATCATGCAATAATTCTTTATCATTAGCATCCATCAAGTCATTTAGAATGCGTAGTAATTCTAAAAACTGATCAAATTTAGAAAGCTTAGGCAAATTAAAAATAGCATCCTTTATATTGCTTTTAGTGGTTTCACCAAAAGCAACACCATACTTTGACAATTCTAGGAGGGCTTCAATATTTTTAAACTCAGGCGTAAACTCGGAAGCACTATTAAGAAAATCTGGTCGTAAATGAATCACAATTTTTTCATAATCGGATTTTACCCCATAATCAAAATTAAGATGCGGAATGTTTGAGCCTATTAAAACTAAATCACTGTGCTTAAATTTAGAAAGGTGAGTTCCAACATGCCTATTACTATCGGCACCAATAAAAAAGACCAATTCATATTCGGGATGAAAATGCCAAAAGAAGAGTTCAGACATTTTAGGATTTACCAATACGGAAAATGAACTGCCCACTGGTGGCCCTATTTCTTCTAATTTAGACTTCATTTATAGACGTACATTAGTAATTATTAGTGTTCAAATTGAGAGGTAATTAATATTAGGCAGACCTACTTCAAAATATAAAAAAGGACAACCAACACCTAAAAACGCACAAAATATACATTTATAAGGTATAAAAAAGTTAAAAATATCAATATTGTACAATTAATTGTAAATATCGATGTAGCACAGCTTTAAAATCTGCTTTAGTTTTGTATTGGAAGAAATTAGCAATTATAAAATCAAAGCTCATGAAATCACATTACGATAGTGAATTGAAAACCGACAGCCCCAACAAAAATCACAAAAAAATACCTGGAAATCCTTCAACAGCATCCTCAAGTAAAATTAAACTTAGTGACCGCTCTAACAACAAACCATTAAGAGTATTAAGTGAAGCCGATTGGGATTTTTGGATTGAGAATGGATATATCGTCATTAAAAATGCGGTTTCTACTGAACAAGCAAAAAGCACTGCTGACTTTTTATGGGAATTTGAAGAAAAAGATGAAAATGATTCAGCCACCTGGTACCAAGCACCTCGTGCTGAAATGGAAATGAAAGAGTTGGAAGGGACAGGTATGGTGGAAGTTTATAATAATCAGACCCTTTGGAGCAACCGGCAAATGCAAAAAGTTTATGATGCTTTTGTAGATATATGGGGAACTGAAAAATTATGGGTAACAATTGATCGGGCGAATCTTAATTTTCCTATTAGACCTGGTTTCGACTATAAAGGTTTTATTCATTGGGATTACGATCCGGAAACAAAACCTCAAAATGTACAAGGTGTTTTGGCCTTAGCGGATCAAAATGATGAAGATATGGGCGGATTTCAATGTATTCCAGAATTATTTAGAACTTATGACAGCTGGAAACTAACGCAACCTGAAGATCGTGATCGCTTTCAGCCAGATACTTCTGGATTTGAAGACCATATTAAAAAGGTAAAACTCAATGCTGGAGATCTTTTAATATTTAATAGTTCACAACCACATGGTATTCGTCCAAATAATTCTAAGGATAAAGTTAGAATTGCACAATATATATCTATGATGCCTGCCGAGGAAGACAATCAAGAACTAAAAGATTGGCGCATCAACTCATGGAAAAACAGGATTGCCCCTACGGGTTATGCTTTTCCTGGTGATCCTAGAAATTTCGAACAAGAAAAATATGAGCGTGCTGAATTGAATGCACTTGGCAAAAAACTACTTGGACTAGACAAGTGGTAATTCTTAATCTTTGCTTTAACCGGAGTAAATAATATAAGAAACCGTAATTAAAATCACTAAACACTAAAAACCTATGTTTGAAAATCTTCATTTCTGGGATGTCACTATTATATTTATTTATTTCGCAATTGTACTCTGGATCGCCTGGTGGGCTTCCAGAGGCAAAAAAGGTCAGGAGAATAATTCATCTGATTATTTTTTAGCAGGAAAAAATGCTGGGTGGTTTGTCATCGGGGCTTCACTTTTTGCATCAAATATTGGATCTGAAATTATATTAGGGGTCTCGGGTGCAGGAGCACGAGCAGAAATGCCACAAGCCAATTTTGAAATATTAGCAGCACTTATTCTTATCTTATTAGGTTGGGTATTTGTGCCATTTTATCTAAGAACTGGTGTTTTTACCATGCCAGAATTTTTGGAAAAACGCTATTCTAAAGCCTGTAGAAACTATTTATCGATGGTTTCAGTATTGGCGTATATCATTACAAAAATCTCACTCATTATATTCGCTGGTGCCTTAGTCTTTGAAACTATTGGTGTTCCTTTTTGGACTGGTGCAATCATCACCGTTTTAGCTACAGGGTTTTACACTGTATTAGGAGGCTTAAAAGCAGTTATTTATACGGATATGGTTCAAGCGTTTATTTTAATCCTTGGTACGGGCGCAGTAACTTATTTTGGGCTTAACCAATTGGGGGGATGGGATGCCTTGATTGACACACTTTCGGAAGCCTCTTTACAAGCCAACAATCCGCCTGTTGATCAATTTTTTAATCTTTGGAGACCCATGAGTGATACGGATTACCCTTGGACAGGAATGCTTTTTGGCGCTCCTATTCTAGGGGTTTGGTATTGGTGTACGGATCAGTTTATTGTACAACGAACGCTATCAGCAAAAGACATCTCCAATGCCAGGAAAGGCACTTTATTTGCTGGATTTTTAAAGTTATTACCGGTGTTTTTATTCTTTATCCCTGGCGTAATTGCCTATGCACTATCACAAAAAGGCATGCTTAATTTTTCACTGGATAATCCAGATCAAGCTTTACCAGCAATGATTACAGGGTTCCTGCCTATAGGACTTAAAGGATTGGCAATATCTGGTTTATTGGCGGCTTTAATGAGTTCATTATCCTCAGCATTCAATTCGTCGTCAACCTTAATTACTTTCGATTTTTACAAGCAAAAAAATCCAAATGCCAGCGATAAACAATTGATTAGAGTGGGACAAATTGCAACGATTGTTTTGGTGATTGTCAGTCTTGGTTGGATTCCTTTCATGAAAACCTTAATGGGCGGTGGAATTTTTCATTATTTACAAAGTGTTCAAGCTTATATCTCACCACCAATTGCTGCTGTTTTTCTATTCGGACTTTTATTTAAATGGATTAATGCAAAAGGTGCAATTGTTTCATTGTGGATAGGTTTCGCATTAGGCATGCTCCGTCTTGTTGCAGAATTTTTAAGTAAAGAAGGAGTTATTGCGGTTAGTGATGGTTCTATTTTACAGATACTGATTGATATCAACTTTCTCCATTTTGCCATTCTTCTGTTTATCATTAGTACATCCATTTTAATGATTGTTAGTAAACTTGGGCTTGCACAAGATCCTGAACAATTACGAATGGTTACTTTTGATAAATCGACATTGAACCTTAAATTTAAATTTTCAACGGATACAGTTTTAACCCTTATCTTAATCGCCATGGTATTACTCTTATGGGTAATCTTTAGTCCTTTAGGAATCGCATAAAAAAAACAGAATGAATTTACACTTAACAAATAAAAGCGTTTTAATTACAGGATCAACTTCTGGAATTGGATTTGCTACGGCGAAGTTATTTATTAATGAAGGTGCTTCAGTCATAATTAATGGACGCTCACAAAAAAATATTGATAAGGCTATCGGATTAATTTTAGACGAATTTCCTGATGCTAATATCAGTGGGGTTGTTGCCGATTTTCTTGACAAGAATTCCATTAGCAATTTAATTGACAGTATTAAACAGGTCGATATCCTTATTAATAATGTAGGGATTTACAAATCACAATCGTTTCAAGAGACTACTGATACTGATTGGACCGACATGCTTGAGGTGAATGTTATGAGTGGTGTACGACTATCGAGAGCTTTTTTACCACAAATGATAGAAAAGAACTGGGGACGAATTTTATTCATTTCCAGCGAATGTGCGGCCTTAGTCCCAGAAGATTTAATTGCTTATAGCACTACGAAGGCAGCTTTATTAAGTTTATCTCGGGGATTAGCGCAAACCACTCGAGGCACAAATGTCACGGTGAATGCTGTGCTTCCAGGGTCTACACTTTCTGAAGGCGCTGAAAATTTTCTGCAAGAACAGTCCGAAAAAACAAATCTTAGTAAAAAGGAGGTTACTGATAATTTCTTTAAAAATGTAAGAACCTCTTCCCTATTGGAACGTTTTATTAGTACTGAAGAACTAGCAAACACCATCGTTTATTTAGCTAGCCCATTATCGGCTGCAACCAATGGGGCTGCCATAAAAGTTGATGGTGGTTCAATTCCTGGGATTATATAAATCAAAATTATGTTAAGACACATCGTGATTTTTAAGTTTAATGACAGCTCGAGTGAAACGTCAATTACGCATCTTATTTCTGAATTTCTTCAGTTAAAGAACCAAATTGATTCTTTAATAGACATTGAATGGGGTAAAAACATAAGTCCGGAGAATTATCATCAAGGGTTTACAGATTGTTTCACTTTGACGTTTCCGTCTTTAGAATTGCTAAATGATTACCAAAATCACCCAGCACATTTAAAGTTTCAAACTATTTTAAAACCACATATGGAAAAAGTATTTGTAGTGGATTATATATTTGACTAAATTTAAAACCAATTCCAAATAAATAAGATGAATCTAGCAGTCGCACAATTTGAGCCCAGAGATGGTGATAAGGATTATAACTTATCGGTAATAAGAACGCTGACTAAAAAAGCAAAAGGACAAGGTGCAGATGTGATTAGTTTTCATGAAATGTCAATTACGGCTTATACCTTTACCAAAGATCTCAGTTTGGACGAGATCACGAACCTAGCGGAGGACATTCCAAATGGTAAAAGTGTACAAACATTGATAGGTATTGCTACTGAATTTGATATTCCAATTTTAGCGGGACTGGTTGAAAAGGATGGAGATCAAATTTACAATACATATATCTGCGTTTCCAAAGATGGGGTGATTGCAAAGTACAGAAAGCTCCATCCTTTTATAAGTAAACATATGTCTTCTGGTAACGATTATTGTGTTTTCGATATCTTAGGTTGGAAATGTGGCATCCTTATTTGTTACGATAATAACATCATAGAAAATGTACGAGCCACTACGCTTTTAGGTGCTGAGTTAATTTTCGCACCACATGTTACCTGTTGTACTCCTTCTGCTATGCCGGGCAGAGATTATGTTGACCATAGTTATTGGGCAAATAGAGCATCTAATCCTGATGCATTACGTTCAGAGTTTGATGGGCCAAAAGGGAGAGCCTGGTTAATGCGTTGGCTTCCGGCGAGAGCTTTTGATAATGGCGTTTATTATGCATTCACCAATCCTATTGGTTATGACGGAGAGCATCTAAAAAATGGAAATTCAATGATTATTGACCCTTATGGCGATGTATTAACGGAAATAAAGTCTTTTGAAAATGCGATTACGATGCATGAAATCACAAAAGATAAATTAGAACTTTCTGGAGGATGGCGTTATAAAAATGCAAGGCGACCAGAATTGTACGACAGCATCATTGGAAAACCACATACTTCGGCAACCATTCCGGTATGGATGAATAAAAACTAATATTTTAGTATATGAAAATGTGACTATTTTTCTAATACATGCGTACTATTTTTAACAGAGCACAATTAGACCTAGTGTCCGCGTTAACAATTTTAATTTTTAGTCAACTCTGCTTCAAATAGCACTGAGAAATGTTTCAGTAGTTTGGTTTTCACCTCAGCTTCATCAACTTTTTGCTTACCAAGTTCAACATTGAGAGATGTGACGGCTTTTCCGCGAATTCCACAGGGAATAATATTATCAAAATACCCCAAATCTGCATTTACGTTTAATGCAAAACCATGCATGGTTACCCAGCGACTTGCACGTACTCCCAAGGCACAAATTTTACGTGCAAATGGTGTCCCTACATCCAACCAAACTCCCGTTTCACCTGGGCTACGATCTGCTTTTAAACCATACTCCGTAAGGGTAAGGATGATCATTTCTTCAAGTAAACGCAAGTATTTATGAATATCAGTAAAAAAGTTTTCCAGGTCTAATATTGGGTATCCAACAATTTGTCCCGGACCGTGGTAAGTAATATCACCACCGCGATTTATTTTATAAAAAGTAGCCCCTTTTTGACTCAGTTGTGCTTCATTCAATAATAAGTTAGACAAGTCACCACTTTTCCCTAAGGTATACACATGTGGATGCTCGACAAATAAAAAATGATTGGTAGTTTCAAGATTCGCATCTTCTCTCCTATTCTTTATCTTAGTATCTACAACGGCTTTAAAGAGCTGCTCCTGATAATCCCAAGTTTCCTTATAATCTTTTAAACCTAAATCTTGTATTTCTATAATTTTATTCAAACCACTAACTTCTAAATTTAATACATCCAGATTGGACAACTCATCTTAAAAACCAAATTACATTTTACCAGAACCGGCTTCATTGATACCACTTTTTTCAGAAAACTGACTGCTAGCAAAACAGTTCAATATGAGGCCTAAAGCCAAAACATGAAATGTATTCATCAGTCATATCTAATCCTTAATGAGGCACAAAGATATCATTTCTAGGGCTCAAAAACCCAGTGAGGATAAATAAATATGAATACGGATTAACGTTTCGGATTGTTCAAAATAACAAGGGCTGCAATAACCCCGGGAACCCATCCGCAAAGCCATAATAAAAAGACAATAAAAATAGAACCACAGCCTTTATCTAAGACGGCTAATGGGGGACAAAAAATAGAAAGCAATACTCTCCAAATACTCATAGTGTTGATTTTTTTTAGTTGATTGATGATGCGCTTACAAAAATAAACTTATACTTTTTAAAAGCCAATTTATATTTATACGCGTTTATCTATGTGACGCTAATAACGTTGTTTTGTTACATTTATGATGCCCCAGTGATTAGATTGTAATAAATAGTAATTATCTTTGCGTTTAAATTTTTATTATACAAACTATTACAATGTCGCAATTATCAGAACAAGAATTAGTACGCCGCGAAAAGCTAGTTAAATTACGTGCTTTAGGCATCGATCCTTATCCCGCCAACCTCTATCCTGTAGATCACACATCAAAACAGATAAAACAGTCGTTTGAGGAGAAGAAACCTGTGGTAATTGCTGGGCGATTAATGTCAAGACGTATTCAAGGAAAAGCTTCCTTTGCCGAGCTTCAAGATAGCGAAGGACGGATACAAGTTTATTTTAATCGTGACGAAATTTGTACTGGTGAAGACAAGGCCTTATATAACGACATTTACAAAAAATTACTAGATATTGGTGATTTTATTGGTATTGAAGGTGAATTATTCACAACCCAAGTGGGTGAGAAAAGTGTGAGAGTAAACCGCTTTACTATTTTAAGTAAATCACTAAAACCACTACCATTACCAAAAACGGATGCCGAAGGAAATACCTTTGATGAGTTCAATGATCCGGAGATGCGTTACAGACAGCGTTATGCCGATTTGGTAGTGAACCCAAAAGTAAAAGACACTTTTATAAAGCGGACACAAATCACAAATACCATTCGTGAGTTTTATAACAATATGGAATTTCTAGAAGTAGAAACACCAATTTTACAACCTATACCTGGAGGTGCTGCGGCACGACCATTTATTACACATCACAATGCATTGAACATGCCCTTGTATTTACGTATTGCCAATGAGCTGTATTTAAAACGACTTATTGTTGGGGGTTTTGATGGGGTGTATGAATTTGCTAAAGACTTTAGAAATGAAGGGATGGACCGTACTCATAATCCTGAGTTTACGGTTATGGAAATGTATGCCGCTTATAAGGATTACAATTGGATGATGGACACGACTGAAGAACTATTGGAAAAAATTGCCATGAGATTACATGGGACTTCAAAAGTGGAATTTGACGGCAATATCATTGATTATAAAGCCCCTTACAAACGTATTGGGATTTTAGATGCCATTAAAGAACATACCGGATTTGATTTATATCAAAAATCGGAAGATGAAATACGCAAAGCTTGTCATGCTTTAGGTATTGAAGCTGACGAAACCTTTGGGATTGGCAAGATGATTGATGAAATTTTTGGTGAAAAATGTGAATCTAGTTACATCCAACCAACCTTTATTATTGATTACCCAACGGAAATGAGTCCATTAACAAAGGCGCACCGGTCTAAAGAAGGACTGACTGAACGTTTTGAACTCATGGTAAACGGTAAAGAATTAGCCAATGCTTATTCTGAGTTGAATGACCCTATTGAGCAACGCGAACGTTTTGAAGACCAATTGAAACTCTCAGAAAAAGGCGATGATGAAGCCATGTTTATAGATCATGACTTTTTACGTGCGCTAGAATACGGAATGCCACCAACCTCAGGGATTGGGATTGGGATTGATAGATTGACCATGTTTATGACTAACAATCCTTCTATCCAGGAAGTATTGTTTTTCCCTCAAATGAAACCTGAGCGTAAGGCTGTAGAAATGAGTGATAACGAAAAAGCCATTTTCGAAATCCTTAAATCACAAAAGAGCATGGCGCTTAACGACCTTAAAGTACAATCAGGACTAAGCAACAAAGCTTGGGACAAAGGATTGAAAGGCTTAGGGAAGCATGGGCTTACCAAGGTTACTAAAACCGATGACGCATTAATTGTTGAAGTTGTAGAATAGATTAACGTCATGCTGAACTTGTTTCAGCATTTCATAATATAGAATAAGGAATCTCAATACGAGGTTCCTTTTTTTTGTTTATAGACTATGGTATATTTAGCCACGCGCCAACTGGCCCATTCGCTAAAAATGTCTACCAGACATTTATTTAACGCTTTGTCCTGTAGTAGATGCCAGCATATATACTATCACTTCAAAGAAATTGAACTATTATTTAATCAATTTTGTTAATTTATTTCTTTAGATACGCACTATATAATTACGAGTAATAATAGTTAACCGGACAGGACGATCTCGGTAAATTTATTTCTATATTTGAAAAAAAAAAAAAAATACAACCCTAAATCAAAAAAAAGCATGAATAAACTTTTATTTTTTGCCCTAATCTTTGGATTAACTTCTAATGCACAAACAACTTTATTTTCTGAAAATTTCGAAACAGGTGGTACTTCATTTACTCTAAACACATCAGATAGTGGAGGAGCAACTTCAGGATCAAATCTTTGGGTTGTTAATAATGCTTATGCTGGAGGTAATGGATCTCTAATCTGCTTAGGTTTCCCGTTTAATTACTCTATCCAAAGCACTCCAAATCAACCTGGTGGAATTACAGCGTCCCCTAACAGTAGCTATTTGCATATTTTAAGCCAAGAAGCATTGAACGATAATATCCATAGTTCATCCTATATGTCTGCTGATGGAATTTGCTTTTTGCCAGAATCAAATTTCTCAAAAATGGCAGCAGCGATCTCAACAACAGGATATACCAATGTTTCGATCGATTTTTGGTGGCTATGTGCTGGTAGTGCCAATGCTTTTGGAGAATTATATTATAGCATTGATGGAGGGAATACATGGGTATTAAATAACACTAATTTCAATAATCAATCCTCTTGGGTTCAAACATCAATTAGTAATCCTGTATGGGACAATCAAGCTGACTTACGTTTTGCTTTTAGATTTGTAAACAATACTGCATCTACTGCAGCTGATCCTGTTTTTTCTATTGATGACATTATAGTATTAGGAGAAACTCCCTTGGGTAATCATGATTTCAATAAACAATCAAACACAATAAATTTATCTCCAAATCCATCTCATGATTTCATTAAAATATCGGGATTAAAACAAATTGAAAATTATACTATTTATAATGTGTTGGGAATGGAAACTCACAAAGGAACAATTTCCAATAATGAAAAAATTGATATTCAAAATTTAACAAACGGATTCTATTTCATTAAATTCAAAAACAAACGAATAATTAAGTTTATAAAAAAGTAAGGTAGGCCAACAACGCATATAATATATTGCTAGCTTTTAGCATAAATTCTAAC
>CAJXVU010000057.1 GCA_913062555.1 uncultured Bacteroidota bacterium | reverse complement strand
AAAAATGTTAGAAATAACAGAGAATACAACTCATTAACTAAAGAAACAGAATTTCAAGATCTTGAAATTCAATTGGCCGATAAGCACATCAAAGAGTTTTATGTTCAAATAGAGCAAAAAAACGTGGTAGTTGAAACTACAAAAGGACGAATCAAAGAAAGAGAAACACATTTGAAACACAAGAAAAGTGAATTAGATGCAATCCTTGCTGAAACGGAAAAAGAAGAAAAACTTCTTTTACAGAAATCTGAAGACTACAAAACCTCAATTGAAGAAAGACTTGTTATTGCTTATGCTAGAATTCGTAGCAATGTAAAAAATGGTCTTGCCGTTGTAGCAATTGAAAGAGGTGCTGCTGGTGGATCTTTCTTTACAATTCCACCACAAGTTCAAGCTGAAATTGCTTCTCGTAAAAAAATCATTACTGATGAGCACAGTGGTCGTATCCTTGTTGACCAGGCATTAGCAATTGAACAAAAAGAAAAAATGAAAAAAATGCTATCTAAACTTTAATTAGAAGCACACTATAAATAAAAAAAGCCTTTACAACTTGTAAAGGCTTTTTTTTAATCGATTATCTTTAAGTTTTTATTGTTTCTTACGACCTAAACTGAAATCGATTATTATGAATCTAAAGTCTTCCATTTTTACCATTGCATTGATACTAAGTTTCAGCTGTCAAAACAATGCTCAAGTAAATCAAAAAAGTACATCTCAAATAAATAATATTGAACAAGGTCTTTTCGACGCAGATCCTATTAAAGTACCACTCCAAAATGGAAAAGCTAGAGCCTATTTTGCAAGTGGCTGCTTTTGGTGTGTAGAAGCTATTTACGAAAGCATTAAAGGTGTAGATGAAGTTATTAGTGGTTATGCTGGCGGACACACTTTAAATCCTACATACCGAGCAAGCAACACTGGGAAAACAGGACATGCGGAGGCTGTAGAAGTGATATACGATCCAAAAATCGTCAGTTTCAACACCTTAGTTGATGTTTATTTTGGATCACAAAACCCAACACAATTCAATGGCCAAGGACCTGATATGGGCTCCCAATATCGTTCTATTATTTTTTATCAAAATGAAAATCAAAAACAAGTGATATTAAAAAAGAAACAAGCACTTTCGGCTAGGCTTAATAAAAAATTAGCTGCCGAAATTATGCCCTTCTTAAAATTTTGGGTTGGAGAAGATTACCATCAAAATTACGAGCGATTACACCCTGAAAGCGGTTACATTCAACGCATTTCAATTCCAAGGCTAAATAAATTTAAAAATAAATTCCCAAATTTACTTAAGCAAAAGCATTAAATACCTCAGCATATACCATTTTCAAACACTTCCATTCTCAAATATTAGCACGACTTAAAACATTATATGCTGAAACTTTTTCAGGAATTAAATTTGGTTTAGTACTTTTGAAAAAAACCACTAACCATGAAGAACTTATTTCCGATTCTAGTTTTTCTTATGTTTTGCACTTGCAAACAGTCAGATAAAACACAAATACCTACTACTGAACTCAGCGTTGCTCAAAAAATTGCCAATGCTCACGGAATTCAAAATTGGGATATGGTCTCAAGAATTGATTTCACATTTAATGTCGACAGGGACAGTAGTCATTTTGAACGATCTTGGCAATGGGAACCTAAAACCAATATGGTTACCATGATTTCAGGAGATGAAACGACACATTTCAATAGGGCAAAAATTGACAGCACAACTTTAAAAGCAGACAGAAGCTTTATCAATGACAAATATTGGTTATTAGCGCCCTTTAATTTAGTTTGGGATGAAGGCACAACTATTAGTGAGCCTATGTTAAAAGAAGCTCCTATAAGTAAAAAACAGCTACACAAAATTACACTAACATATTCTAATGAAGGCGGTTATACTCCTGGTGATGCTTATGATTTTTATTATGGCGAAGATTACATTATTAAAGAATGGGTCTTTAGACGACAAAACTCAAAAGAAGCATCTTTAATATGTAGCTGGGAAAGTTATCAAAATATTAATGGTATTAAAATTGCTCAGGAACATAAAAAAATGGATGGAAATTGGAATCTCAATTTCACCAATTTAAAGGTCATTATGGAAAAATAACTCAAGACATTTATTTATAATCACTCAACTTTGCCTCTATTTCTCGACGCCCTTTCTGCAAGATGGACAGATATGAGTTAATATTTTCAGCTTTAAAGCGACTGGAAGGACCTGAAGCGCTTATGCTCGCTACAAGTTGGTTCTGTTGATTAAATACAGGAATTGCAATACATATCAATCCCAATTCTAACTCCTCCATATCTAAGGCATATTGTTGCGTCCTTATCTTTTTAAAGGTTGTACGCAACATTTCCTCATTTGTGATTGTATTAGTCGTCCTTGCAGTTAATTTTACTTCCTTAAAATATTTCGACAATTCATCTTCAGATAAATAAGCAAGGAGCACCTTTCCTAATGCCGAACAATAGGCACTTTGCGAAGACCCTATTTGTGTACTAACTTTTAATCCTTGTAGACTTTCAGCTTTATTTAAGTATAATACTTTATTATTATCTAAAACGCCAAAGTGAATGGTTTCATTAATCTCTTTTGCGATCTTATCCAATGGTATTCCAGAAAAGTAACGCAATGATTTATGAATAGATACTAAATTGCCTAATTCAAATAATTTAAGTCCCAAAATATATTTATCAGATTTGTTTTTCTGAAGCACTCCAAGCGCCTCCATTGTGCTCAAAAGTCTATAAGTGGTTGTTTTGTTGTATCCAGCTTTTTTGGCCAACTCCCTAACACCCCATTCTTGTTGACCAGAAGTAAATTCATCCAAAATCTTAAATGCTTTTATTACAGATAAATTGAGCTCCTTCGTATCTTCTTTCATAATTGAGGTTTTACCTGATTGTATTTAGTATTAAAAACATAACGTTGTTTCAAAAATAATACTTAAATTTGAAACAGCGTTTCATATATCGAAACATTTTTAAATTTTCTTATAAAAACAGTTATTTTTGAAATAATTATAAGCTAATTATAAAAGAAAACATTAGCATTCAAATGAGCAAAGCAACATTAAATTACGCCCAAGAACAAGATAAAAAAGATCGATTAGCGACGTATAGAACTCAGTTTCATATACCAAAAGATCAAAATGGAAATGATTGGTTATATTTTACTGGAAATTCTTTGGGGTTACAACCAAAGAGCACAAAGCAATATATTCAACAAGAGTTAGACGATTGGGCAAATTTTGGAGTAGAAGGACATTTTGAAGCAAAAAACCCGTGGATGCCCTACCATGAATTCCTAACGGAATCAATGGCTACAATCGTGGGGGCCAAACCAATAGAAGTTGTGATTTCTAACACATTGACTACCAATTTACATTTACTTATGGTATCTTTTTATCAACCGACAACTCGTAAATATAAAATTGTAATTGAAAGCGATGCATTTCCCTCAGATAGATATGCCGTACAAACACAATTGGAATTTCATGGTTTTGATGTCAATGACGGATTGATTGAATGGAAACCTCGCGAGGGTGAAGAATTATTGCGCATAGAGGATTTAGAAACCATACTAGACGAAGAAGGAGACAGCATTGCTTTATTACTTATTGGTGGTGTTAATTACTATACAGGACAATATTTAGACATAAAAAAAATAGCCCAACTCGGTCATGCCAAAAATTGTATGGTCGGTATTGATTTGGCTCATGGTGCCGGAAATATACAGCCGAAACTTCATGATTCTGGTGTAGATTTTGCCGCTTGGTGCACCTATAAATATTTAAACTCCGGCCCTGGAAGTTTGGCTGGATTATTTGTTCACGAAAAGCATGCACATAATAAAAAACTCAAGCGTTTCGCAGGATGGTGGAGCCATAATAAATCTACACGATTTAACATGAGGCAACCCCTTGACGTCATTCCTGGAGCTGAAGGCTGGCAATTGAGCAACCCTCCCATTTTATCTATGGCAGCAATTAAAGCCTCTTTAGACATGTTTAATACCGTTGGAATGGACGCTCTAAGAAAAAAATCAGAACAACTTACGGGGTATTTTGAATTTTTATTAAATCAACTTGATACTGAAAACATTAAAATAATCACACCAAGCAACCCAAAAGAACGAGGCTGCCAACTTTCAATACAAGTAAAAAGCGCCGATAAGGACTTACATAAAAAATTAACCGCAGCTCATATCATCACCGACTGGAGAGAGCCCGACGTCATTCGGTGTGCCCCTGTCCCTTTGTACAATTCGTTTGAAGACGTTTATAGAATGGTTGAAAAACTTAAAGAAATTTTAAATGAAAAGTAAAGAAAACATCCTTATAATAGGTGCCGGACTTTGTGGATCCCTATTAGCATTACGACTAGGGCAACGTGGTTATAATGTAGCCATATATGAAATGCGACAAGACTTGCGCGAGGTTGACATTAGTGCTGGACGTTCTATAAACCTCGCTTTTTCTGATAGAGGAATTAAAGCGATGCGTTTAGTAGCTATTCAGGATAAAGTCGAACCGCTTTGTATCCCAATGAATGGCCGGATGCTCCATGATAAAAATGGTGACACCTTTTTATCGAACTACAGTGGTCGAGATCACGAGTATATAAACTCAATATCAAGAGGTGGATTAAATGCACTACTAATGGATGAAGCCGAAGCATTACCAAATGTTTCATTGCATTTTAATAAAAAATGTACCCAAGTAGATTTTGAAAATACCACCGCCACTTTCTACGACTATGATACAAAAACTGAGTTTATTGAAGATGCCGATGTTATAATTGGAACCGATGGTGCTGGCTCTGCATTAAGAAAAAGTTATTATTTAGAGAATAAATTTTTATTCAGTTTTTCTCAAGATTATTTAACACATGGCTATAAAGAATTAAGCATATTACCAACGGAAACTGGTGATTATAAAACCTATAAAAACGCGTTGCATATCTGGCCTCGAGGAGATTTTATGCTCATCGCTTTACCAAATTTAGATGGTAGTTTTACAGTAACCTTATTTTTAAGTCATGACGATGGAAAATATAATTTCAATAATTTAACTTCTCCAGAAAAAGTAACCGAGTTTTTTACCAATGAATTTCCAGACGCTTTGAAACTGATGCCAAATCTTATTGATGATTTCTTCGAGAACCCTACCTCTGCCTTGGGAACCGTAAAATGTTCCCCATGGCACTATAAAGGTAACACATTGTTAATGGGAGATGCAGCCCATGCCATCGTACCTTTTTATGGTCAGGGAATGAATGCTTCATTCGAAGATGTGGTCGAGTTTGATCAAATATTAGACCAGCATGAAGGCGACTGGAATGCGGTCTTCAAAGCTTACGAAGACACCCGAAAAAAAGACACCGATGCCATCGCAGATTTAGCTATAGATAATTTTCAGGAAATGAAGGCTCATGTTGCTAATCCTGTTTTCCAAGAAAAGCGTAAATTAGAAATGGCTTTAGAACAAAATTTCCCTAATGAATACTCATCAAAATATTCGTTGGTAACGTTCAATGAACATGTGGGTTATAATGAAGCTATGACCAGAGGACGAGCTCAGGACAAAGCTATTTTAAATTTGATTACTAACAATGATATCTCGACGACCGGTGATATGACAAAAGAAGAATTAAATTTATTATTGAAAAAGGTCTTACAAGAAACTCAAGAGATACTTGAAGAAGACCGAGTAGCAAAAACGATGCACCATTAAAATATAAATTATGAGTAACGATAAAGTAACACCAAGAGGTGCTTATCCACACACGAAATGTGTCGGCGATTTTATTTTTGTGTCTGGAACAAGCTCTAGGAGGCCAGACAACACTATTGCTGGTGTCGAAATTATTGATAATATGGGCACAAAACATTTAGATATTGAAGCCCAAACACGAGCAGTTTTAGACAACATCGCATCAAATCTTAAAAAAGTTGGAGCCACTATGAATGATGTTGTAGATGTGTCCACTTTTTTAGTCAATATGAATGATTTTGCTGGTTATAACAAAGCATATGCCGAATATTTTAATGCCGAAACCGGCCCAACACGCACAACGGTAGCAGTACACCAATTACCACACCCAGACTTAGTTGTGGAAATTAAAGTAACGGCTTATAAAAAACAGTCATGACATAAGCACTTTCTGGTTTTAAAAAAATCAAAAGGTCTATTATTGAGAATGGAATTTTGATCTGAGAAGATCACAGTTTGGTTCAACCAGACATTAAAGTCTAAATTTAGAGTATTAATATTTACAATTGTATCCTCGGGCATCGACGAGAAGCTTTTATAAAATTTAAAAATGATCATACAAAACTATATAAACGGTCAATTTCAGGATCCAATTCAAGACCAATGGTTAGATAACTATTGTCCCGCAAATGGCGAAGTCTATGGACGCATCCCAAACTCATCAAGTGCAGATGTAGAAAACGCATATATTGCAGCTAAATCTGCCTTTCCATCTTGGTCGCAAACAAGTTTAGAAGCACGTAGTAGAATTTTGATTAAAATTTCTGAACTGCTGGAGTCTAACTTAGAAAAGTTTGCCGAAGCAGAAAGTAGAGATAACGGTAAACCAATTTCATTGGCAAAATCGGTCGATATACCAAGAGCAGCTAGTAATTTCCGTTTTTTTGGCAATGCCATAACCCAGTTTGCCAGTGAAAGTCACGAAAGTATTGGTAGTAATGCCATAAATTACACGCTTCGTCAGGCCATTGGTGTTGTTGGTTGTATTTCGCCATGGAACCTACCACTCTATTTATTTACTTGGAAAATCGCTCCAGCACTTGCTGCCGGAAACTGTGTCATTGCGAAACCCAGTGAGGTCACTCCATTGACGGCTTATTTATTAGGAGAAATTTGCACCCAAGCAGGCTTACCAAATGGCGTTCTAAACATTGTACATGGACTAGGTACAACTACAGGTCAAGCAATTATTGAACATCCAAACATTAAAGCAATTTCATTCACAGGAGGCACAGCAACAGGAGCCCATATTGCCAGGGTAGCTGCCCCAATGTTTAAAAAATTATCTCTAGAACTCGGCGGTAAAAATCCTAATATCATTTTTGCCGATTGTGATTACAAGGATATGTTAGAAACTAGTGTACGATCTTCATTTGCTAATCAAGGGCAAATTTGTTTATGTGGAAGTCGCATTTTTGTTGAAGCCTCTATCTATGAAAAATTCAAAATAGATTTTGTTGAAAAAGTAAAGCAACTAAAAGTAGGGCATCCATCAAATGACGAAACTAATATTGGTGCTTTAGTCTCAAAACCACATCTTGAAAAGGTGATGGAATTCATTGATATTGCAAAAAATGAAGACGGTAAAATTCTCTGTGGAGGGAATAAGGTAACTGTTAAAGGATTTGAAGATGGTTACTATTTAGAGCCTACTGTAATTGAAGTTCACAATGATGAATGTCGTGTCAATCAAGAAGAGATTTTTGGCCCCGTTGTCACCATAATGCCATTTCATTCTGAAGATGAAGTTTTGCAAATGGCAAATAAAGTGAAGTATGGCTTATCGGCAACATTATGGACCAATAATCTTAAACGCACCATGCGGATGAGCAACCAATTACATGCTGGAATTATTTGGGTTAACACATGGATGCTTCGTGATTTACGCACACCCTTTGGAGGTGTGAAAGCATCAGGTGTAGGCCGAGAAGGCGGCTTTGAAGCGCTACGCTTTTTTACCGAAGCAAAAAATGTATGCATTAAATACTAAAAAACACTTATGATATCCAGGAATGACCAATGATAGAATTACAAAAAGATATTTACTTTTCTTCAAAAAATGAAGACATGAATTTAGATACAATCTATAGTGTTATATCTAGCTCATACTGGGGTAGGTCTCGCAGTTTTGAAGAGCAAAAAACAGCCTTTCAACACTCCATCAATTTTGGTCTTTTTTACAATAACAATCAAATTGCATACGCAAGAGTAATGACAGATCACGTGTTTTTTGCATATCTGCTTGATGTTTTTGTTATTGAACAGCATCAAGGAAAGGGCTATTCAACATTGCTTATAGATAAAATATTAAATAATCCTGAATTAAAAAACATAGATAAATGGATGTTGGCTACAAAAGACGCCCACAAACTATATGAGAAATTTGGCTTTGAAACTATAAAGGATTCCTCAAAACTAATGGACAAAATGAGCGTGCGCGCTAAAAATATATTCGAACAAAAATGAATTTAAACTTAAACAACAAAAACGCCTTAGTCTGTGGAAGCACACAAGGCATAGGAAAAGCAACGGCCATATCATTGGCAACGGAAGGTGCAAATGTTACTTTAGTTGCTAGAAATGAAGACAAACTAAAGCAAGTCTTATCTGAGTTACCTTCACCTGAAAATCACAGTTATATTGTTGCCGATTTTTTAAACCCTGAGATTTTAAAAGAAAAAGTAACCACTTTTATTGAAGCGCATCATGGGTTTCACATCTTGATCAATAATACCGGAGGTCCAAAAGGTGGACCTGTCTTTGGGGCTGAAATTAGCGAATTTGAAACTGCATTTACTCAACATTTAAAATGCAATCATGTATTAGCACAAGCTGTTGTTCCGTTCATGAAAAATGAAGGATTTGGTCGTATAATTAGTATGATTTCCACTTCGGTAAAACAACCTTTAGACGGACTTGGTGTTAGTAATACCATTCGTGGGGCTGTGGCAAGCTGGAGCAAGACTTTGGCTAATGAATTGGGGCAATTTGGTATTACAGTAAACAATGTACTTCCAGGGGCTACTGGAACAGAGCGTTTGAATGAAATCATTAAGAACAAATCGTCTAAAACAGGGATTACTATTGAAGATGCCACTACTACCATGAAAAATGCAGTGCCTGCAAAACGCTTCGCGAAACCCGAAGAAATTGCCAATGCTGTATCCTTTTTAGCGAGTGAAGCTGCAAGCTATATTAACGGAATTAACCTTCCGGTTGATGGCGGACGAACAAAATCTTTGTAACTTTATAACATAAACTGCGTTAAGGATTGAAGCGGCATCCTTTTTATGTGTTCTCAATACATTTTGATTTACAAGAATACTTAAAATAACATAAAAAGATACAGCGAAAAGCCTGACCCAAACCTTCAGCAATGTGTTTGCCCTTGAAGGTTTGTGAAGGGAACGCCATAAAACAAAAAACACTATGAGTAAACTAGTATCCCCACTTAATTTTAAAGCTTGGATCGATAAAAACAGACACCTATTAAAACCTCCTGTAGGTAATAAATGCGTGTGGAAAGATGGTGGTTTTATTGTTATGGTTGTTGGCGGCCCTAATAACAGAAAGGATTTTCATTATAATGAAACTCCAGAATTTTTCTATCAAGTTGAAGGCGATATGGTCTTGAAAATTATTGATAATGGAACTCCCGTAGATGTTCATATAAGAGAAGGCGATATTTATTTATTACCCTCTAAAGTACCACATTCACCTCAGAGAAGTGCGAATACTGTGGGCTTGGTTATTGAATATCCACGTGAACAAAACATGATGGATGCCCTTGAATGGTACTGTGAAAACTGCAATACACAACTCCATAGAGAAGCTTTTGCCTTAGATGATATTGAGACCGATATGCCTGTGATTTTTGATAACTATTACAGTAATTTGGAACAACGTACTTGCAAGCAATGCAACTTGGTTATGCAGCCACCAAACAAAACAAATTAGGAAGACACTTAATTGAGTGGTATCAAAATGTCATCCAAGATTAATTTAAGATTGAAAAGCATCATAAAACAAACTCCCATTATGAAGGGAAATACATATGGAAAAACGTAAACTACGCATAAACGGTCATTCTCACTTATTACCTTATCCCGAAGACATTCCTCAGTTTATGAAGGATAAAGAAATATTTTGGGTTGATGACGAACGTAAATACATGCTTCAAAAAGGATGGAAGCGGCCAGTTACAGATTCTAGTTTTTTCTTAGATGAAAAACTTCAATGGATGGAAAAAAACAGACTTGATCATGCTGTTGTTTTAAATCTATCTCAACTTTATGGAAATGGATTACGACTGGAACAAATGAAAAAAGCCTTGCGTTTTCAAAATGATTTTAATGCCAAAGTTCAACATGACCATCCAAATAAATTTACCTGTGGTTTTGTAGTACATCCTGGTTTTATTCAAGGTGCTCTCTGGGAAATTGAACGTTGTGTAGAGCAATTGAACTTAAAAGTTTTATGTTTACCAACACATTTTATGGACAGCATTGGACAATGGCGTTCTGTATTTGATAAAGAAAATGATGCCATTTTTGATTTGGCGAATAAATATAAATTAGCCATAGAGATACATCCTTATGATGGTGATAAAATGATTAATTTAGAAAATACTGCTTGGCGTTTTCATTTAATATGGATGTTAGCACAATGTGGTGATGCCTATCATTTTTATACTTTAAATGGCATGCAAGAACGTTTTCCTAACATTAGAACTTGTTTTGCACATGGTGGTCAATTGGCACAGATGAATTTAGGAAGACGAATCCAAGGTTTTGATGGTAGACCCGACTTATTTGAAGGCAAGCACCATCCTAGAAAAGCTGTTGGTCATCCCAATATTTATTTTGACACTTTAGTTCATGACACCGATTCTTTAAAATTAATGATTGATCGTCAAGGATCCAATCAGGTTATAATGGGCTTAGACGACCCCTACCCTCTTGGGGAAATGGAAAGTGAACCACAATCTTCATATCCAGGAAAGTTGTTGGATTTGGCCATTGAGAGAGACATCATTAACAAAAAACAATATGATGAAATATGGGAAGACAATGTATTAAGATGGTTATTTGGAAATGATAATGATGCTAAAAAAGCATTAGTTAATAAAATACTATCATAATGCACTTTATCCCAGAAGAATTAGATGATTACGTTGTAACTCATTCTGAAAACGAGCCTATTTTATTACAGCAACTCAATAGAGAAACCAATCAAAAAATTCTACAGCCAAGAATGTTGAGCGGACATTATCAGGGGCGACTGCTAAGTATACTTACCAAATTAATTAATCCGAAACATATTTTAGAAATAGGAACTTATACTGGGTACTCGGCATTGTGTTTGGCAGAGGGCATGCAAGCCAATGGTGAATTGCATACGATAGACATCAATGAGGAGCTATGTGATATTCAGCGTAAATATTTTGATAAATCTGGATATGGAAAACAAATATTTCAGCACATTGGAAACGCTTTAGATATCATCCCGGAGATGGAGCTTAATTTTGACCTTGTATTTATTGATGCCGATAAGGAAAACTATACCAACTATTTTAATTGTATCATTGATAAATTAAATACTGGAGCTGTTATTCTATCGGATAACGTGCTGTGGAGCGGCAAAATATTAGACTCAAAATTCCAAAAAGATGACCTCTCAACTCCTGCGTTAATTGCATATAATAAAATATTGAAAAATGATGATAGGATTGAGACCGTAATGCTCCCTATAAGGGACGGCTTGTCAATAAGCAGAAAAAAGTAAATCTATAATTTACGTTTTACAGAACCTGTAAAATCGTCCAATCCGTCTTTGACTTTAGTAATTTCTTCATTAATGTTTTTAGCAACATCGGTATCAATACCATGATGTTCTGCACTTTTAGAAATTTCATGCTTAATATCGTTTGTGGCGTCTTTTAAAGTTCGCATACCTTTTCCTAGTCCGCGAGCAATTTCGGGGATTTTATCCGCTCCAAATACCATTACGACAATAAACAGAATTACTGCTATCTCTGCGCCGCTAATAAATAAAAATGTTGTTTGTTGTATCACAGTACAAATATAACAGGAACTTTTAAAACAATAAAAAAACCGACTTAAAAAAGTCGGTTTTTACTAATTTATTTATAACAAAGACTAGTTCTTGCTCTTAAATTCATCAAACTTACTTTGCTTAACCTCTTTTGGCCAAGAATTGTTAGATGTATCAATATCGGCTGTTTCTAAATCTGGATCAATAGTAATGCTCACAATCTCTTTATCTGAAGCGATTGCCTTTTTAATTTCATTGTCATTATGTCTCCAAATTTGTGCTGGGTAAGTAACTTTTTCCTTTGTTCCATCGGCATAAGCATACTCCACAATAAGCGGCATTACTAAGCCTCCTGGCTTTTCAAAAGTTATATTGTAAAAATACTTTGGTTCCTTAATATTTTTACGCTCTTCTGCAGTAAAATTATCCATTAAGTATTCTTTTAGCGACGAAGAGTTTGCTACTGCATCATTATTTTTCATTGTTGCATTAAATTCTTCACTTCCTTCCTCAACCATAAACAATAATGGGCCAAGTTCACTTAAATCCTGTCCTCTATTCTTTGCATATCGTTTAGCGGCTTCGTTAGGCTCAGAAGTTACATACAATTTCTTCACTTCTTTAAGTCCAATATCAGTATAATCAGTCGTATAGAACCATCCTCTCCAGAACCAATCTAAGTCCATAGCAGAAGCATCTTCCATTGTTCTAAAGAAATCTTCAGGAGTTGGGTGTTTAAACTTCCAACGTCTAGCATATTCTTTAAATGCATAATCAAATAATTCTGGCCCCATTACCGTTTCTCTCAATATATTTAGAGCAGTTGCAGGTTTACCGTATGCGTTATTACCAAATTGATAAGTGTTCATACCTTTACTCATAATTGGAGCAATAAAATCTTGATTACCTCCCATATATGGTACTATATTTTTTGCTGGCCCTCTTCTTGATGGAAATGCATCGTGACCTTCAGATAAGGCTCCAGGATATAATTTTCCAAAATCACCTTGTGCAACATATTGTACAAAAGTATTTAATCCTTCATCCATCCAAGTCCATTGACGTTCATCACTATTTACAATCATTGGGAAAAAGTTATGTCCAACTTCATGAATAATAACGCCCATCATTCCATATTTAGTTCTATCGCTTACAGTTCCATCTGCATTAGGACGTCCAAAATTATAGCATATCATAGGATACTCCATTCCCATAGGTGCACTAGCAGAAATAGCTTTATGATATGGATAGTCAAAAGTCATTTTTGAATACGAAATTAAAGTACTCGCCACAGTTTTTGTTGACCAACTCCCCCATAAAGGATTAGCTTCAGCCGGATATAATGATACCGCCATTACTTCTTTAGTTTCAAGCTTAACAGCCATCATATCCCAAATAAATTTACGCGATGTAGCAAAACCAAAATCACGAACGTTTTCAGCATATAGCTTCCATGTTTTTGTTTTATTACTCTTCTTCTTTTCAGCTGCTTCTGCTTCAGCTTGAGTAACAATCTCTATTGGTTCATCAAAACTCTTCTTTGCTTTTTCAAAACGCTTCATCATTTCTTTAGAAAAAACATCTTTTCTATTTGTTAAACGTCCTGTTCCGTCTAAAATATGATCGGCAGGCACTGTAATGTTCACCTCAAAATTCCCAAAAGGCAATGCAAACTCATCACGTCCAAAAAATTGTGCATTTTGCCATCCTTCAACATCATTATAAACAGCCATTCTTGGATAGAATTGCGCCATTACATAAATTCTATTGTCATTTTTCTCAAAGTACTCATAACCCGATCGGCCACCGTCTTTAGTATGATCATTGATATTATACCACCATTTAATTTGAAATGAAAACTTATCACCTGTAGTCATTCCTGCAGGCAATTCAACACGCATCATCGTTCCATTAATCATATGAGGTAATGAATTTCCATTTACATCATTAACTTGCTCAATATTAAAACCACCATCAAAGGCTTCTTCCATATATTTACTTGCAAAAGTAGATGGTCTTGTAAGCTTAGACATTCCTCCACTTTCAATCAATGGTGTTTTTGAATCTTCAGCACGCATGTTTTGATCCAATTGAACCCATAAATATTTTAATTCATCTGGCGAATTATTAGTATAGGTAATAGTCTCAAAACCTGATAATTTAGCATTGGCATCATCAAGCTCTAAATCCATTTTATAATCAGCTTGTTGCTGATAATAAGCTGGCCCAGGAGCACCTGATCCTGTTCTAAACATGTTAGGTGTTGCAAATTCATCATACAATTCTTTAAACTTGTTGATGTTTTGATGCCCTTGCTTTTTTTCTGGTTGTTTTTGCTCTTGAGCAAATGTACCCATCGACACAAACATTGCCGAAAGGAATAAATACTTTAATTTTTTCATCTGTAAAAATCTTTGTTTTTTAATTGATTTGACTTAACCGATATGCATTAAAAGACAATTCAGTTTCATCCTGGTTATTAGTTACAAAATTTAAGCGATGAAATTAACAAAATTTAAGAAGTTATTAACAGTTTTAATTAAAGTTTAACACTCCCGAAGCATTATGAGGCGTAAGCATAAAGCTTTTCTTTTTGGAGTTTATATTTAATTTAACAATATTCTGTTGTTCATTATAGATATCGAACAACAACTGGTTCGTAATTTCAAAGGTCGTTATGGAATCTACATCAGAAATTTCAAGAAAACAGTATACAATATCGTCTTCATATTCCTTACCAATAAATTTAAAGTTTCTGAATTCACCATTAATTCCAATTTGAATTTTACTCATCATATATTTTTCAATATAGGCATCTATAGAGCTTTCATCTTCATTGGTATTCAAGGTAATTGTCTCATCATATCTTTGACGAAGTAAGTCTTCAAAATCGTCAATAAAAATACGCGTCGTTATTTGAATAGCTTGCTCTTCTTTAATATAATCTACTTGTGTAACGCTTACATAAAATTCATGTGCCGTTGTAAATGCTGCAAAAGGCAGTACTAGTATATAAAAAAGTAATTTAATCGATTTCATGATATATAGTCAAAATTGAATTTATGTTTCTGAATTTGGTAAATGTAATTAATTTGAAAGTCTATCGTCAAAAAACATTCCAAAAAATAATTTAATCTTTAATCACTTTCAAATTATTTTTATAATCTGCCATCATCTCTATAAGAAATTCAAAAACTTCGATGTCACTTTTACCCATACAACGTTTCTCAAAATTCTCATTGTCTGAACAAAAATAAAAGAAATCGATATGTAATGCTTCATCCAATGGATAGGTAATAAAAAAATTCTCTGATAAATTTGCCCTTATTTTATTTAACAAAACATCATTGGACTCAAGTCTGACTCGTTCTTTTAATTTTTTTGTTCTACCAGTAACTTTATTTAAAATTTTATTCAAGTTGAGCCCAAGACCTAATCCAACTGAGACATATTTACCATGATCGGCATCATATAAGCGCCGTTCACTTTGCGTTTTTGGTTTTCCTTTAAACCCAGGGATACCAACATCATAAAAATTAATAGGAACCTCAGTATCAGAATTATTAATATCCGAATTTAATTTACCAGTAAGCACTTTACCAACAACAACTTCGTCAAGTTCGTTGACATTTTCAACAAGCTGGACTGTTAGCGATTGCTCTTTAATATTCTTAAAGCTCACGACAACAGCTTTAAGTTTATATTGAACCGAAGAAAAAACGATGGTATCCAAAGCTTTGGCTTGAATTTTAAACCCTCCTAGTTGATTTGATGTCGTAAATTTATTCAACGTTTTATTTATGACATGAATGTTTTCAATATCCGAATTGGCAATTACAACCCCCTTAATTACTACGGTTTGAGCCTGTACACTAACAACTATGAATAAAACAGTTAGCAAAGAATAAAGTTTATTTTTTACCATATTTTACAAGTACAAATTTTTCTTCTTGAGACTTCAAGAATTCTAAAAATTCAAATTCTCTTTTGGGGTTTAATAGCTTTAGATCGAAATTATCTTCTTCCACGAAAAAAACAAACTCCACAATATCGCTTTCAGGAATACTTAATACCCCCTTCAAATATACTTTGGAATACAAACCCAGAATAGTCCGATTTGGTATTTGTTTCTTATTTCTTCGCCTAGTATTCGATTTTACAAAAGGCTTTATAATTGTGCTAAGTAATTTAACAAAATCGGCTTGATATTTCAATACACCTGATTGAAGTGCCATATTATCAACCCTTGTTGAATAGCCATCAAAAAACTCCATTTTATCAAGATTATCCAATCCAAAATAAACAGCATCAAGATCTGGATTTACAAGTTCAACACTTTTTAAGTCTATAGCAATATTCCCAGTCAAATCATGAGGTAGGATTATCACTTCATCAAGTTTATTCACTTGCTCTACTAGAAAAACAGTCAAAAATTTAGATTCCATTACATCTTGAGTGATTACAACTTCAAAATTCTGGAATTGAAGAGCCGCAAATTGAACTCGATCATTTATAGCTACTTCAAGCTCAAAAACACCTTCCTTATCAGTGACAGTACCTTTATTAGAAGAGGCATTATAAACCGTGATTCCTTCCAGCTCATTACGATCAACTACAACTTTACCCTCTATTTCGACGCGATCAATAGTTTGAGAATATAAAACTGTACCTATCAAACAAAAAATGAGCACAATAAAACGTTTAGTTTTCATCTATATTTAGTTCTTTTAATGATTAGGAGTTACTTAGCATTGTCTTTTTTCTCTAAATTTAGCTTTAATTATTAGGGTTTATTTCATAGTTTAAAGAAAGGCATTTCTTGTCTTAATAAAATGTCAATAGCATTTAAATTTTTGTTAAATCATCCAATTACCTAAATTTACAATAATAAAACAGAACAGATGAAAAACATAATAATAGCAAGTACATCGACGGTTCATGGTAGTGGATTTTTAGAATACATAATGGATGAATTAGAGGTCCTCTTTAAACAAACTGAAGAAATTATTTTTATCCCATTTGCTAGACCTGGAGGGTTATCTCATGATGACTATACAGATAAAACGAGGCTTGCTTTCGAAAAAATCAATAAAAAAGTTAAAGGTATTCATGAATTTAACAACCCTATTGAAGCCATACAGAATGCCAAAGGTATTTTTGTTGGTGGTGGAAATACATTTGTATTGATTAATCAATTATATAAAAACAATCTCATTTCCATTCTTCAAGATACAATCCACGCAGGGACGCCTTATTTAGGCACAAGTGCTGGAAGTAATATTTGCGGATTAACTATAAACACGACCAATGACATGCCTATTATATATCCTCCAAGTTTTAAAGCATTGTCTTTCGTTCCTTTTAACATTAACCCTCACTATTTAGATCCAGACCCAACAAGTAAACACATGGGAGAAACTAGGGAAACTAGGATTCTTGAGTTCCATAAATTCAATTCACAACCAGTAGTAGGATTAAGAGAGGGTAGTTATTTACATATTTTAGGGGAAAACATAATTCTAAAAGGTTCATTTTCAGCCAGAATATTTGAGCATAACAAACCAGTTTATGAGCTGAGCTCGAGCTCAAATCTAAATCAATTAAAGTAAGCTTAATTTCCTATTCCAAACATCTAATTTTATACTAATTGAATTCTGTATTCGTACAAATAAATGCATTTCATCGTATATAATCAACCTTTTAAGGATTAAATTTTAATATTTTATACTGATATGTCAGATAAATATCATATTATTGCAATCTAATAGAAATACCCCGATGAAATACCTATTTATCTGCTTAACAGTCTTCACGTCGTTAAATATTTTAGCGCAAGTAAAAATTGGAGATAACCTAAATGCAATCAATTCTAATTCTATCTTAGAGTTAGAAAGTTCGAATAAAGCTTTAGTGCTTACTAGAATTAATAATTCTCAAATGCAGGCTTTAACGCCTCTAAATGGTGCTTTAGTTTATAATACAGACGAAAAATGTGTTTTTCAATACAATGATAATGCATGGTCAAGCCTTTGCTCTAATAGCCTGTCTCAAGAGACAGTTACATCATTTGTAGATAATGGAAACGGAACCTATACCTATACTAATGAAGAGGGTGTATCAACTATTATAGAAGTTACTGGAACAATCGGACCTTCCGGAGCATCCGGACCACAAGGAATACAAGGAATACAAGGTGACACTGGAGTAAAAGGTGAAACTGGTGATACTGGATTACAAGGAATTATAGGTGATACTGGAGCTACTGGTCCACAAGGCATACAAGGAGAAGTTGGAACTACTGGAGCTACAGGCTCGCAAGGAATTCAAGGTGAA
>CAJXVU010000056.1 GCA_913062555.1 uncultured Bacteroidota bacterium | reverse complement strand
TATTATGTTATTAGTCATTCCACTTTATGCCATAATTTATTTTATAGTCAATAGGCTTAATAAAAAAACAGAACGTGCTATTATGGAAAGGAGTGCCGATCTCGAGAGTCAATTAGTAGAATCCCTCAACGCAATGGGAACCATAAAACGCTTCGGTTTGGAGAGTTTTGCTAATTTTAAAACTGAAACCCGGTTTATCAACCTATTAAAAACAGGTTACAAATCGGCATTAAATTCGGTATTCTCTGGGACAAGCTCAGGTTTCATTGCACAATTATTTACCATTATATTATTATGGAGTGGTTCTTATTTTGTCATAGAAAGAGAGATTACCGCAGGAGAATTACTGTCTTTTTATGCTATTGTGGGTTACTTCACAGGTCCGGTTGCCAGCTTGATAACAGCAAATAAACAAATACAAAATGCCTTAATTGCCGCAGACCGTCTTTTTGATATCATGGATTTAGAACAGGAAGGAACAGACAATAAAATTGTGCTTAACAAAGAAAAACTAGGGGATATTAGTTTTAAAAATGTTGGTTTTAGATATGGAACACGAGTAGAAGTGTTTAAAGATTTTAACCTGGTAATCCCAAAAGGAAAAATCACAGCTATAGTCGGCGAAAGTGGCTCAGGAAAATCAACATTAATGTCCTTATTACAAAATATTTATCCCTTACAAAATGGGCGGGTAAGTATAGGGGAATTCGATTTAAATTATATAGATACTACAAGCCTAAGAGACATTGTAAGTGTGGTACCTCAAAAAATAGATTTATTTGCAGGTAATGTCATAGAAAATATTGCCGTCGGAGAGTTTGCTCCTAATATGGAACATATTATAAACGTTTGTAAGTCAATAGGAATTTTAGATTTCATTGAAAGTTTACCCAATGGTTTTACAACCTATCTAGGCGAAAATGGAGCATCACTCTCTGGTGGTCAAAAACAACGTATTGCGATAGCAAGAGCATTATACAAAAACCCAGAAATTCTGGTATTAGATGAAGCTACCTCTTCATTGGACAGCAAATCTGAAAATTATATTCAGAAAACAATCAACGTTATGAGAACACAAAATAAAACCATTATTATTATAGCGCATAGATTAAGCACGATTATTAACGCTGATAAAATAGTGGTACTAGACCAAGGAGATGTACTTGAAGATGGTTCTCACACTGAATTATATAATAAAAAGACCCATTATTTCAAACTCTGGCAACAGCAAATGCCTGTATTAAATTCTTAAAACTTATATATTCTCCTCAACAAAGGTCTTGAAATAATCTTTAATCTCATTTCTAGCTTTTAAAAATGCCTCGTGTTTTTCAATAGCTGTGCCCTCTACTTTTGATGGGTCAAAGAAATTATGATGCAATCGTATTGCATTTTTACTTGGTATAAATGGGCAGTTTTCATTAGCATGATCGCAAACGGTAATGATATAATCGAAATTTACATGAGCATATTCATCAACATGGTTAGAAGTGTGATGTGTGATATCAATATTATCCTCCTTCATAATTGCTAATGCCCCTGGATTCAAGCCATGAGTTTCTATTCCAGCACTGTAAATATTCGCCTTCTCTTTGGCAAATTGGCTTAAATAACCATGTGCCATTTGACTTCTACAGGAATTTCCTGTACATAATACTAGTACATTTTTCATTTAGGTTTATTTGTTTTGTTCGTTCATAACCGATTTACTTCGACGTTCTAAAAGATGATTATTGAACCACACTCCATGGCGTTGCCCAATTTTCTCCCTAACCCCAATAACTCTAAATCCGCATTTCTCGTGTAATGCAATACTAGCAATATTACTTGAGAATATCCCAGCTTGTAAGGTCCAAAATTGATGTGCTTCACTTTCTTTAATAAGTTGCCTCAGTAAGGTCTCTCCAATATGTTGACCTCTAAAACTATGGTCAACATAAACGCTAACTTCGGCAACACCTTTGTATACTTCCCGATTTGAAACTCTTGATAAGACAGCAAAACCAACTACATTTTCATTACTTATTGCTACAATACGACAAGATTGAATATATTTCTCATGCCATTGTTCCCAAGAAGGGACTTCGGTTTCAAAAGTTGCAAGGCCAGTAGCAATACCATCTGCATAAATTTTTAAAACCGAGATCCAATCTTTCTCAGTTAAATGTCGTGTGCTTATCGTAAGCATAAATTAACAACAATTAGAAGCAGGTGCACAACATCCTTCTTCTGCAGTTGCTTCTTCTTTAATTTTAGTTTCTACACCACAAACCGCATTGGCTTTGCAATCTGTTTTTTCAATAGCTAATTTAATAATGAGTTTAGCATCTTGTATTTCGTAATCGTTAACAAATAGTTGCGCCGTATGGAATGATGTATTACTGTATTCAAATTTCACCTCAGCATTGTAATCGTAAGGTTTCATTTCACCTACTTTATTAAGTATCCCTAATGCTTTATAGGTGGGCATAAATTCTCTTTTCCCTATTTCACTTGGGCTTTCCCAAAGTTGAATAATTGTTTCCTTCCATGCATCGGTTTCTGAGCCACAGTCTACAGCGTCAATTGAAATATGCTTGACTTCAGTAATGTGATAATTGGCTCCTACAAATTGATTTGGAGTATATTCAAAAAGGAGTGACTTGTCTTTATAAGTTTCCAATACTTTAAATAATTCTTGTGTATTCATCTGTTTTAATTTAATGTTTAATAAAAATTTAATTTTTTAGCTGTAAAATTCAGCTCAGCCGAATTGGTTAACAGCAATTTGATTTAGTTTGATTGAAAAAGGAATTAAACAATTCTTGTAATTCCTGAAAATGTTCTAAGTGTATGCAATAGCAAACACTTTTGCCTTCAAAAGTACCCTTGAGTAATCCTGCACTATTAATAACCTTTAGATGCTGAGAAATTGTTGCTTGAGATAAGCCAATTTCATCAACTATATCATTACAAATACAGCTTTTTTGATTACTTATATACTGTAGTATTGCAACGCGAGCCGGATGCGCAAATACTTTTGCTGCTGCTGCGATATTATTAATATTTTCTGAATAAATGTCGATTCTAGATGCTCCCATAATATTGATTTATGGTACAAATATACAATTTAATCGTAATATTGCAATATTACGATGTTAAAGTTTTTAAAAAGCCTAAAACTTTTCAATCAGGGCCCTCTCAAAATCTATTTAAAACCAGGGTTTCTTCCCTACCTGATAGGTATTATAAAATTCTTCGTCGGTTTTAGTTAAATAAATAATTCCTTCTATTAACCCAATAATTCCCGAAATGGCTGAGGTCAATCCACAAGTAAAAAAGCCTAAAAGCCCTAAAACAAGTAAAATTATCCCTTCTGTATTATAACCTAAAATAAATTTATGTACCCCTAACCAGCCTAACACAATACTCAAAATGCCAATTAGTATTTTTTTATTTTCTCCAGACGCATTATTAAATGCATCTCTGGCGTCATTAGCGAAGTCTTTTGCACTTTCTTTTGCTTCGTCTGCAAATCCTCCTGTAGATCCTTTTGCCCCTTTAAAAGCCTCTTTTGCTTCCTCTGCAAACTCCCCTGCTTTTTTACTCGCACGGCCTGCCGCTTTTTTTACTTCGTCTTTGGCACCTTCTAACATATCGTTAAGATCATCCCTTAAATTTTTATCTTCTGACATTTATTCTAATTTGAATTATTACAATTATTTAAATGCACTATCAATAGGCTCCCAAAGCTCAATTTTATTGCCTTCAGGATCTAAAATCCATCCAAATTTACCATATTCATATTCCTCGATTTCACCAACAATAGTGACGCCTTCCGCTTTCAACACCTCCAATAACTCATGCAGGTTCTCCACTCTAAAATTCATCATAAATTGTTTCTCACTGGGCTCAAAATATTTAGTATCTTCCTTAAACGGCGACCACTGTGTCGAACAATCTTTGCCTTCTTTATCTTTCCACCAAAATGTACAGCCATAAGCATCCACTGGTAAACCCAAATGTTTTCCATACCATTCTTTTATGGCATCTGGCTGTTCAGTTTTGAAGAAAAATCCTCCCAATCCTGTTACTCGATTTTTCATATTTATTATTTTTTCTTAATCCGTGATTCATAAATTTGGATCCATTCTTCTGTACTCATTTTTGCGACTAGCGCTCCAATGAGCTGATATGGAATGTCGTCCATTTTTTTAAATCGGATACAGCTTTTTCCCATATCCAATTTACGATTGCAATGATTGGGATACTCTTCAACAAACCAATTGAGAAGTTCTTTACTTGCATAAACACCCATATGGTGTACCGCAATAAAATTCTTTTGTGAAGCTAAATTTATAAATGGTAGTGGTAATTCGGGAGTACAATGATAGCCATTAGGATATACGCTATGAGGCACTACATATCCCAACATCCCGTAGTTCATGGTTTCTTCCATTCCCTTTGGAAGGTTTGCTAAAATAATTTTTCTGAGTTTAGATATTGGTCCTTTGCGCTCTTCCGGGAGCTCTTCAATATACGCTTTTGGTGATATTACTTTAGATTGCATAACATTACTTTTTAAGAGTAATGTAAGTTAATAAAATTTCACGTTAATTTTATCTACAATAGTTTGAGCTAATTTTATTTTACTCTCTACAGTCCATCCAGCTACATGTGGCGTTAAAAGCACATTATTTGATTGTACTAAATATTGAAAGGCTTCAGGTAATTCATTGTCTGTAAACATATTTTCAAATGACGATTTCTCATATTCCAAAACATCCAGTCCTGCTCCTAATATTTTATGAGCTTTTAAAGCGACAACCAAATCTTGTGTTACCACACTTTTACCTCTTGCTGTATTCAATAACCAAAAAGGCTTACTAAATTGATTGATAAATATGTTGTTAACCATATTTAGTGTCAATGGGGTTTCTGGCGTATGCAAGCTCAATACATCTGCACGCTTTTGAAGCTCTTGTAACGAGACTTGTTTCGCGTTATTATCCTCAACATTTGCTTTAATATCATAACATAAAACCTCAACATCAAAGCCGCTGAGTTTTTTTGCAAATGCCTTACCCATATTTCCATAGCCTATTAGCCCTACTGTTTTGCCTTCTAGTTCTATCCCACGATTGTCCTCGCGTTTCCATTGGCCTTGTCGAACTTCATTATCTGCATTTCTAAATTTATTAAAAAGTGATAGTAACATCCCTAATGCATGTTCTCCAACCGCATTTCTATTTCCTTCTGGTGCCGAAATTAAATAGACGCCTTTAGCTTCAGCATAATCACAATCAATATTTTCTAATCCGGCACCAACTCGCCCAATAAATTTGAGCTTTGTAGCTTTATCTAAAAATTGTTTATCGATAGAAAATCGGCTCCTAATAACGATCCCATCATAATCGTGTATTTTTGATTCTACGGTATCTTTAGAAGAATTATAATCTTCATGATTTACACAACCAAGAGCATCTAACTGATGAATAATTAAAGGGTGATTAGTATCGAGGTGAAGGACTTTCATTTTAAATTTTAGGGTAATTGGTTTGTGTCTTTTCGTGAGTTACATTTCCAGTATGGGATGTAGATAATTTTTCAAAAAGTAGGACATGAACTTCTTCGCCATTCTTAGTTTGCGGATTGTGTTCTACCCCTTTAGGAATAACAATAATTTCACCTTCTTTTACCACTTCTGTCCGGTCTCGAAATTGCATATACAATGTCCCTTTTACAACTTGAAACAACTCATCTTCATCTTCATGTGAGTGCCACACAAATTCATCTTTGATTTTTGCCAGTAACACTTGCATATTATCTACAATAGCTATTTGATGTGGATGCCAGTTTTTTGAGAACTTAGAAAATTTTTCTTTTATATTGATTGAATTCATTTTGTAAAATTACAAAGTTATGTATAAAGAACACAAAATATTATAAGAGAAATATTTTAAAAGTATGTCTGACTTTACTTCTTTTAACTCTATATGATATTGAAAGTTGGTAAAAGAAAAAATGAATCGCTATAACTTAAGTAAAAGATAATGTAGTACTAAATTGCTAAAATCATTTTAGCGATCATAAAATAAATTAGGATTCCAAAAATATCATTACTAGTGGTAATAAATGGCCCTGTAGCAATGGCTGGATCTATACCTCTTTTATCTAAAAATAATGGTACAAATGTGCCAATTATCCCGGCTACGATAATCACTATTACTAATGATACTGAAATGGCCAATGCTGTAATAATATCCTTTTCGTAAGCCCAAACGAATAGAAACAAAAATATGGCCAACACTATACCATTTAGTGCTGCCAGCAACATCTCCTTAATTAATCGATTATTAATACTTCCTTTAATATCGTCATTAGCCAAACCTTGAACAATTATGGCGCTAGACTGCACCCCTACATTACCAGCCATGGCAGCAATTAAAGGTGTAAAGAAAAACAACACGGCATGGTCTTTAAATGAGCCTTCAAACCCGCCCATTATTAAAAAAGCACCTACCCCACCAATTAGCCCTAAAAACAACCAAGGTAATCGTGCTCTGGTAAGTTCAATAATACTATCATCGGCTTCTACATCCTGGATAATACCAGCTGCTAACTGATAATCTTTTTCGGCTTCTTCTTTTATTACATCTACAATATCATCAATTGTAATTCTTCCTAAAAGCACATGCTCGTCATCTACCACAGGAATCGCTTCTAAATCATATTTCTGCATAATTCTGGCAACATCTTCGGCTTCTTCATTAACATGTACAGAATCTACTTTTGGGATATATACACTCGAAATATAGTCTCTAGGATTGGCGACTAATAAATCTTTTAAGGACAGTCTTCCTATCAATTTCTCGGCTTCATCAACCACATAAATTGAATGTACCCGAGTAACATCTTCGGCCTGAGCCCTCATTTCCTTCACACATTGTGTAACCGTCCAATTCTCATTAACTTTTACAAGTTCCTTGGCCATCAATCCACCAGCAGAATCTTCGTCATAAGCCAAAAGCTCTTTAATATCGGCTTTGTGCTCTTCATCTTCAATTTGGGCAATTACATTTTCCTGGCGTTCTTCGGAAAGTTCAGCAATTATATCGGCCGCATCATCAGTATCTAACTCTTCAATTTCCTCTGCAATCTCCTTTGCTGAAAGGTTCTCAAGAATTTTTTCTCGGATATCATCATCGAGCTCAGTAAGAATATCTGCAGTTTTCTCACTATCTAATAATTTAATGATGTAAGTGGCTTGCTTTAAATTAAGCTCGTCTAAGATTTCGGCAATATCAGCATAATGGAAACTATTTAATAAATCTAAGGTTTTCTGATCATTCCTAGAATTTACTAAATGTTTTACTTTTTCTATAAGTTCTTCACTTATATGAAATTGGATATTTTCGATGTTCTCTTCCATACGATGTTATCACTCATTAGCATCATTTTCAATTAAGAGTGTAAGATTTATAAATTCTTCAACATTCAATTGCTCTGGACGCTTGCCAAAGATAACATTTGCTCTTAAACTATCACTTAAATTGAATATTTTTAAACTATTTCGAAGTGTTTTTCTACGTTGCTGAAATGCTGTTTTAACAACTTTAAAGAATGTTTTTTCATTACAAGGCAAGCTAAAGTTTTCTTTTCGTGTTAATCTCATCACTCCCGAATCTACTTTTGGCGGTGGATCAAATACATCAGGCGGGACTGTAAACAAATATTCCGCATTATAAAAAGCCTGTGTTAATACCGAAAGAATCCCATATACTTTACTGCCTTCACTCGAGCAAATACGTTTTGCAACTTCTTTTTGAAACATTCCAGAAAATTCAGGTATTTGATCCCGCAATTCAAGAGTTTTAAACACTATTTGGGTTGAAATATTATATGGAAAGTTTCCAATAATAGCCAAAGGCTCTCCTTTAAAGATTTCATTCAAATCATATTTCAAAAAATCTTTTTCTATAATTCGAGGCGCGAGATTTAAATAATTAGCTTGCAAATATTCTACAGCTTCCGAATCTATTTCTATAACATAGGTTTTACACTCTTTTTCTAGTAAATATTTTGTTAAGACCCCCATTCCTGGCCCTATTTCTAATACATTTTTATAACCTTTTAAAGACAAGGATTCTGCAATTTTTATCGCAATACTTTCATCTTTTAAAAAATGCTGGCCTAAATGTTTTTTTGCTCTAACAGACATCCTTGATTTTTTTATTAATTAGTGCTAAACTCTAATTTTGAATTTCAATAGCATGATTCGATCTAAACACAAACCATTCTTATGAGTTGAACTTCACGGTGTATTCGTCAATAATTTCAAGCTCCGTTCTAAATGCTAATATTTTATCTGCAAATTTAGACTGTCCATCGTTACGAAGTTTATCGGCGTCATGCTTATAATAACTATCCAAATCTGCTCTAGATTTCGCTCTGTATTGCACTGAATATGTCACCCCTCCCATTTCTTCTTCAATCAATACCTTAGTTAGTTTCGCTTCAGTAAATTTACCTGTTGCTAATACTTTTGGTATGTGAATTTGAATCCAATTAATCCATTCTTGATGAATACTTTCATCTACATTTATAGTGACATTATATATGATCATTTTCGAAATGTTTTTGCAAATAACAGAAGTTCTTTGCCATCATCAAAGGGAATCACCTTTTTTTCGAAACTAAGTCCTAATTTTTCTAATAATTTGATTGAGTTTTTATTAATTGGAGATGTGATTGCCGTTATTTTATCTAAGCCAAATTTGTGCTGGGCCAATTCCATTATTGCTTTGGCAGACTCATAGCCATACCCTTTGGCTTCATATTCCGGTAAAAGCCCAAAACCGATGTCTTCATGTTCTAATTCCTTACGTTTTACAAGACCAACAATACCAATTGCTTTATCTGGAGTGTCTTTTAGTATGAGCTTATAAAACCCAAAACCAAAATCTTGATAGCTTTTTAAAATTCCATTTTTCAAAAATGTTTCCGCAGCTTTTATGGAATGTACATTTCTATCCCCAATATATTTTAACCAATGTGGTGTATTGGTAAGTTCCAAAAAGAAAGGGGCATCATGTAAGGTGACTTCTGCGATTATAAGGCGATCAGTTTCTGCTATTTGCATGTATTGTTCTAATTTATGTCATCTCCACGGAGTCCGCGATATTTTTTTCTGGCTTCAACGAAATAAATACTATCAGCATGATTAAATATAATTTGTTCATACAATGCTTTCGCTTTTTCGGGTTGATCTAAATATTTCACATACAATTCTGCCAAATAAAAATAGGCATCATCGGCCAAAATATCTTCCTTATAGTTTTCTATAATTGATAAATAGTTAAATGAAGCTTTATTATATTCCTTCTTTTCTTTGAACAAAGTTGCTTGCTGATATAAGGCCTGATCAATTATGGATTCTGTTTTATGATTTTCTAATATTGTATTCAGCGTTGCGATAGCGTCATCCGTTTTATTTTGAAAAGCTAGCAAATCTGCTTTAGCATATAATTTAAGTGCTGTTTGAGTGGAGTCTTCAAATTTATTATCCGATATAAGAAGTTTTAAATCCAAGGCATCATTTGCAATTAATTGTGAGCTCGATGCTTTTAATATTTTAAGTTGTGATTCTGCCCATTTAAAATCCCCTTTATAATAACTGGTTTTGGCAACCCTAAATCTAGCTTCTTGTGAGATTGTACTATTCTTAAGACTTGTTTGTATTTGAGAAAAATAAATCAATGCTTCATTAAATTTTTCTTGAAACACAAGAATATCACCTAATTTCAACTTTAATTTAGCAACTTGTACTCGTGTCAATCTTATTTTAAGTGACTCCTTTAAAAACGCTGTTGCTCCGTCGGTATCATTTAAATAAAAGGCCTTAAAATGCCCATAGGATAGTTGTAGTTCTAAAGATTGAGGCGTTTTACCAAATCTGGCCAATATATTTTTGAATTTTTGATCAATATCACTATACGCTTCTTTTTGAGCATGTTTTAATTCGAGTTCTAATAAGTTTTTATGTGCCTCAATCACAGTTTCTATTGTGATCCCATTTTCTACTAAATAGATAAGAATCACATTTGCAATTTCAGCTTCATCTTCTTCAATGGTAATTCTAGCTAAATTTTTAATCCCTTCTAAATTTTCAGGCAATCGTCTAAATATTGCCTTTTCTTGAGCAAATGCTTTATTATAATCTTTTTGTTGAACAAAAAGCCAACTCAACAATTGGTTCCAAAGTAAATTAGGTTGAGATTGAATTTTTCGAAGTAATACTTTTCGCAATAAGTTATTATTTTCATCGCCACTGTTTTCAGAGATATATTGGCTAAAAGCACGCTTTGCTTGATTTAAATAGTTCTTATTCTTTTCAATAAAATCCACATAAGAGCCAAACATTTTTTCTACTTTGCCTTGCTCACCATAAATTCTAGCCAACTGAATGTTATAATTTGCTTCAGGCCTTAGCTCCATCGCTCGCTCATAAACTAATGCGGCTCTATCTATGAGCACATGCTCCTCAAAGCGTCTGGCTACATAATATGCATAGACAGGATCTTCTTCAATTTTTAGGATGGCTTTATTATAATAATCATCGGCGGTTTCCTGATCTCCTTTAAGTTGAAAATTATAGCCCAATTCTACTAAATATTGTGGATTTTTACTTGTGTTTACCTGTTGTATCAACAATTGCTCTGATATATCGTATTGTTCGAGTTGCTGATGAATTTGTATGATTTTCAATAAATAATTGGCATTCCCTTTTTGAGCTTCATATAATTGTTGATATGAAACAAGCGCCTTTTGAAACTCGCCACGATCAAAATAGTCTTTTGCCAACATTTCATTTTGTGATATGGCAATTGTACAGAATAAAAAACAATATGTAAATAATATACTCCTCATAGCTAATGTAAATATAGTAAATGTGCGTATCAGTTATTGTGAATGTTTTTATAAAAAAAATGCCTGAACCGAAGTTCAGGCATAACCAACTAAAATAAATGTGCTATTAACCATATTTTAAAATGATTCAATTATCCTGTTGTGGACTCTTATACAAATAGTCTTTTTAAAGACTATTCATTTTATATTTAAAAGACCTGTTTAGTTACAAGCATTTCGCTTGTAACACATCCTAATCTGTTAATAATATTTTTAATGACTAAGGGATTAAATTCATTTAGCGTCACTAACATCATCATTTTTTTTTAAAAAACCAAAAGAAACACCGAATATTCGTCTAATAACGCTGTTTTCTGACATTTTATCGAATCAAATGTTAAATTATCTCACAAATTGACCAAATAACGATTAAATTAGTCGATTATCGAAAAGCCAGTATATGGCACTAAAACTTCCGGAATTACGATGCCATTATCGGTTTGATAATTTTCTAAAATACCAGCTAAAACTCTAGGCAAAGCCAAAGAACTTCCATTTAAAGTATGTGCCAGCTCACTTTTTCCATTGGCATTTTTAAATCTCAATTTTAATCGATTTGCCTGAAATGTTTCAAAATTAGAAATCGAAGAAATTTCTAACCATCGATCTTGTGCCGTAGAAAACACTTCAAAATCAAATGTCAACGCTGCGGTAAACCCTAAATCACCACCACATAATCTTAATATTCTATAAGGTAATTTTAAATCGATCAAGATCCCTTTAACATGAGCTACCATATCATCCAGTGCCTGATAAGATGTACTTGGGTGTTCTACTCTTAATATTTCTACTTTATCAAATTGGTGTAATCTATTTAAACCTCTTACATGTGCACCATAACTTCCTGCCTCTCGTCTGAAACATGGAGTGTATGCTGTAATGGCCTTAGGTAAATCTGATGCTGCTAATAAATCACCTCTAAACAAATTTGTTGCAGGTACTTCAGCCGTTGGAATGAGATAAAAATTATCTCCGTTACCATTGACATGATACATTTGTCCTTCCTTATCTGGTAACTGACCTGTACCGAATGCTGAAGCTTCATTCACCAAATGTGGCACCTGTACTTCTTGATATCCTGCTCCTGTATTCTTATCTAAAAAATAATTAATTAAAGCCCGTTGCAATTTTGCCCCTTTTCCTTTATAAACTGGGAATCCTGCTCCGGTTATCTTATTACCAAGCTCAAAATCAATGATATCATATTTTTTTGCTAAATCCCAATGTGACATTGCATTCTCACTTAAAACGGGAATATCTCCTTCTCTCAATATTTCTTCATTATCCTCGTCTGTATTTCCTGAGGGCACAGACTCATGTGGTACGTTTGGAATTTTATACAGTAACTCTTGTAAAGCTATAGCTTTGGAATTAAGTAATTCTGAGAGTTCTTTAGACTCATCTTTTAGCTTCGCTGTTTTTTCTTTTAATGCATTTGCTTTTTGACCTTCTCCAGATTTAAATAACACCCCAATTTCCTTGGATAAACTATTAGATTCTGCCAAGGTGTTATCAAGTTTTGATTGTAAGCCTCTACGATCTTCATCCATAGTGATTACATCAGCAATCAGTTGCTTTGCATCAATATTTCGTTTCGCTAAACGTGTAATTACCAAATCCTGGTGTGCTCTAATAAAAGGTACTTGTAACATCGATTGAAAAATTTTAGCCACAAATTTACGGAATTACAAGGCAAATTAATCTACTGATGTCTTTTAATTCACACTAAGCTCAATAATTTTTGGCACCCCTTTATTGATCTTCTAAAAGTTAGTTTCGTTACAATGATTTTTGCTTTGAAGGTAGAATCCATTCGTGATGTCCAAAAGCATCCCATTTTACAGTTGTCAAATCAATTTTTGGATCTATAAATGGCTGAAATAGTTTCCCGTTAACCTTAATTTTACAACTGACATAAACCGCAACATCTATCCCTTCTGCCTTAAATTTCTGCTTTAAATATTGCGAAAATTGCCAAATTACATCTGGCTTAGTTGCTGCATTACGTTTCTGTTTTGCTGTAAGGTAATCATCAATTTGTATTGGAATTATTGTATTGGTAGCATTATCTACAACTTTATAGTTCACGATCCCCGATTTAGCACGTAACATCATACGCCAAGACAATCGATGCCCTTCTTCGGTCCATAGCACATCATCTTTTATTACCCAGTGACGTAATGGTAATATTATTTGAACACAAAAGTAGACAATTAGCAATCCTGTTATAAGTGCACTTTTCTTCGGAATAATAAAGGCTTCATCTTCATAAAATATTTTCTTTTTCAAGAATATATTCCGAATTGTATTTGGCTCAAAAAAGAACAACATAAGAGCTAAAGACATATAAGGAAAAACCCCAACCTGAAACACTACCGAATTAAATAAATGAAAAAAAACAGCGGTGTAAAAAGCGTATTTCCGCGTTGATTTCCAAAGTAGTAATGGCACTATTAATAAATCAAATATTATCCCGAAATAACTTATACTATAATGGATCCATTTTTGTTGTAGTAATTCCCCAATAAGATAATACTGTTGTTTAGACTTTAACAAGAGCTCAACCACAGTGGTATCCAACCAATCTGGATACATTTTTGCGATTGAGGCATAGGTATACACGATGGCCATTTGTAAAACAAATACCAAACTACACCAGCGCGGCATACTATTTTTTTTAATTGACGGATTGGCTCTGGAATCAATCGCATAATTAGTGTTTGCCGGTACGATGGCCATTATCGTACTTAAAAGAATCAATAGGTAATAATGATTATTATATGCCGCCTTCTGCATAAAATATGTGGTAGTCCATAATAGTGTAAAACCAATGATACTCCATCTATACTTATAACCAAGCATAACACCTAAGCCACAAATACCCATTATAATGTAATAGATATACATCCAGTTCCCAGGAAGTGGCTGCAGCCATTCAAATCCAATAAATGAAAATGTGAATTGGGGATCTATTAAAATATGTTTGACCCATCCCGTAAAAATTGCTCCAATAGATTCGATAAAAATTAAAGCACCAAACAAAATTCGAAATACTATAAGCGCACTATTGTCTATATGTTTAAACAAAAAGCGATTAGTCATAAGTGTTTTTAATATAGTCCAGAGAAGTATCTCTATCCAAATTTAATTGAACTTTTAATGCTTCAACTGAATTGAATTTTTGCTCCGATCTCAACCATTTTAAGAGTTGCACCTCAATACTCATATGGTAAATGTCTTTATCAAAATCGAAGAAATGAACCTCAATAGTTTGATCTTCTCCATTGACTGTTGGATTGGTTCCAATGTTCATCATTCCATAAACCGCTGTGTCTTCAAAATAAGATTTTACAACATATACTCCATTTTTAGGAATAAGTTTAAAGGACTCTTCAATATGCAAATTTGCAGTTGGAAAGCCAATTTTCTTTCCTAAACTTTTCCCTTTTTCAACACTACCAGTAAGCATAAAATTATAGCCCAGATAGGAATTGGCAATTTTGATATTTCCGGCATCAAGTGCCGCTCTAATTTTAGTAGAACTTACGGTCACGGCATCAATATCCTGTGCTGAGATTTCGGTAACTTCAAAATCATAGATTTCACCAAACTCCTTTAAATCTGAAATATTTGCTGTTCTATTTCTTCCAAATCGATGATCATACCCTATAATGATATGTTTTATATGGAGCTTATTCACTAAAACATCTCTAACGAACTCCAGTGCTGTTAATCTCGAAAAATCTTTAGTGAATTCTTTAATAACAAGATGATCAACACCAAAGGCTCCTAACAATTTAGATTTTTCATCTATAGTATTAATAAGTTTAATATTAGCATCCATTTGAAGCACCATTCTTGGGTGTGGGAAAAAGGTTAAAACCACTGCTTGTAGATTTTTTAACTCTGCTAATTCAACGAGTTGACCAATTATTTTTTGATGTCCAATATGTACGCCATCAAATGTTCCTATGGTTACAATTGAATTATTTTTGGAATAAGACTCTAAGGTGCTCTTTATTTTCAACAGCTTGACTTTTTTTACAAAATTATGGATAAATCAATTATAAAAAAAAAGAGGCACATAAAATATGGGCCTCTTTTTTTAGTTATCCGTTAAATTTATTATTTTTTAATAAACGGAATTGCAAGCGCAGTTCCTTCTTTGGTTATTCTAATAAAATACATGCCTTTACTTAATGCAGTGGCATCAATTATTAGATCTGATATATGATTGACTTCATTTTCAAAAACTAATTGTCCCAGCATATTATAAATGCTATAGCCATCCGGTAGATCATTTCCTTCGGCCAGTTTTACATGTATTATTCCCGAGGTTGGATTAGGGTACAAACTAACCCGTTTATCATTAAAATATTCACTAACCCCTAAGGTTGTTGTAGAAATACCTGTCGTTTCTGAACTATCAAACACGCCTCCGTTTACAATCACCGTATTATCATCTGTTTTTAATACATAAGACCCAGTTCCATAATCACAACATATGCCATCGCCCTCAGTGTCATTGATTGTAAAAGTATAGCACTCGTTAACCGACACGTTAAATGACGCATTGACAACTGTGTTATTACTAATAGTATATGGGCCACCACTATATAAAAGATTATTACCACTATCTCTAAATTCCCAAGTAGTTTCATTACCATAATCATCTGGTGTTAATGTCAAATGTACCTGAGTGGTTGTACTGTATGCCGCTTTAATGTCAAAACTTGAACTTGCTGTATCATTGCAATTTCTTAGATCTGTACCTCCATTCGGGCTTGAAACAGTAGCATTAAAGGTGTGATTACCAGAAGTTGTTATACCTAATGGTAAATTAACAATTGCAAATTCACCAGTATAAAGCAATCCATTCCAATTATATTTAGAAGGTATTCCTCCATCAATGTCATAAGTAATTGAAGCCGACGTTAAATTAGCCGTACCATAATTTGTAATTCTAACCGAAGGTGTAAAACTCAAACTACAATTTGGCACATTAATACCTTCAACTTCTAAACTTCCATCCCTACTAACTGAAGCGAGTTCTTCACAGGCACTGGACGAAAAGGTTGTTGGTCTATTATTATTTGGCGTGGTTATCGTTGCTATAATTCTTGTTTTTTGATCATGAGTAAACACATTCATGCAAATGTCGTTGGAATAGTCCATATAGTTCTCAGTCATATCAATACCTGTAGACGGGCAAGAATCTGGTAAATCAACGGGACATCCAGTAGTAGCTGCCATAATTGCTGGTGTATCTGCGCAAAAATCGCCGTCGTTACAGCTGCCTTGAAATGTGTGATATAAGCCTAAATAATGACCTACCTCGTGGGTTACAGTTCTTCCTAAATTAAATGATCCAGTAATTGTCACATCTGGGTCATCGTTACTTCCAAAGTATTGATAGCCAGCGACTACGCCATCAGTATTTACTGATCCCCCCGGGAATTGGGCATATCCAAGTAGTGTACTGCTTGTAAAATTGACAGACCACATATTCATATATTCAGTAGCATCCCAGATTGTTGCAGGTTTCAATAATGTTTGTGTATTTCCAGTTGGACTAGGTCCATCCCAACTTGTACTTACCGCAGACATATCAAGTCTATCGATACCACTGGTAGCACATCCATCTGGCGCTCTTTTTGCCAAGCAAAATTCAATTTCAACATCAGCACCATCAGGGTGGGTATTAAATCCGTTAGTACCTATTGCACGTCGAAAATCATCATTTAGAACTTTAATTTGAGAAAGTACTTGGGCATCAGAAATATTTGCACCAACGCCAATAGCTTCTCCATTATGGATTACATGTACCACAACTGGTATTGTAAACACGGTTAAACTTCTAGATGAAGCGCTACTCGTTTTAATAATATTAATTTGTTTAGCGATGGCAGTTTCATATAGTTTGCTACCCATCATATTTGGATAATTCTTCAAAAGGGCCTCATTGTATTCATCGGAAGAACAGCGTATAAAGGATTCAGAAGTTTTCTTGGGGACTTCTTGTAGGGCATTACTATTTTGAGCACTCATTATCCCTGAAGATAATAATATGCAAAAAAACAGCAGGTTAAACATCATTTTTCTCATAGCAGATTTTTTGGTTAAATAATTACATAGCAGCACTAAAGTTACTACTTTTTTTACTTCCCATTAAATCCATTCATGGTATGATTCATTCCTGCGAGTCCAAACGATTTAATGATGTCTATACTTACATCTAAGCGTTCCGTCAATTTTTCAGTTTCTTGAGCATCCCAATCGCCTAAAACATAATCTACTTGACGTCCTGTACTAAAGGCATCACTGATACCAAATCTAAATCGATTATACTTCGTTGTATTTAATTTATCCTGGAGATCTTTTAAGCCGTTATGTCCTCCATCACTTCCTTTAATCTTCAATCTCAGACTTCCAAAAGGCAGGTTCAAATCATCGGTAACAACAAGTAAATTCTCTAGAGGAATCTTCTCCTTCTCCATCCAGTATTTAACTGCTTTCCCACTTAAATTCATATAAGTGCTTGGTTTCAGAAAAACAAATGTTCTTCCTTTTAATTTAAAAGTTGCTTTATCTCCTAATTTCTGAGTTACAAAAGTAACATCTTCCTTTAGAGCAAAATGGTCTAATATTTTAAATCCAATATTATGTCTGGTGTTACTATATTTATCACCTATATTCCCTAATCCAACTATTAAAAATTTTTTCATTCTGATACCCTCTTCTGTTGAAGTCTTATTATTCTTTTTAAAAATCCAATTTAAAATATTACGCATTATAATTTCTTGAGTTGGTGTAAAAATAAAAAAGCATCCTGAATTAACAGAATGCTTTTAATATTTTTGATAAATAGGTACTCTATTTATTCTTTAGCGGCTTCTGCTGGAGCTCCTGCTTCTGCTGCTGCTTCACCTTCTTCTCCTTCTTCTCCTTCTTCTCCTTCTAATTCTTCATCTATAGATACTCTAGAACGTTTCACTTGACATACTACTGTATTATCTGGGTGTAAAAATTTATAAGCATCGTTTTCCAATGTTGTAATATAAACTTTCCCACCAATTTTCATGTCAGTAATATCAATATCGATAGAATCTGGAAGATTTGTTGGTAAGGCTTTAATTCTTAATTTACGTTTGTTTCTTCTTAAAGAACCACCGTTTTTCACACCAATTGAACTTCCTGATAAAAGTACAGGGATATCCATTGCAATTTCTTTATCTTCAAATAATTGATAGAAATCGATGTGTAAAATTTTGTCTGAAACTGGGTGAAATTGAATATCCTGCAATACTGCATTATAAGATTCCCCATTTTCTAAAGCAATCACAACTGTATGCGCGTTAGGCGTATATACCAGTTTAGAGAATGCCAATTCATTTGC
>CAJXVU010000055.1 GCA_913062555.1 uncultured Bacteroidota bacterium | reverse complement strand
CAATCCTGCACTTGATATCGAAACATTATTACCTTGGAATGTAAAACTTAGCTAAGTGCTTTCCCCAGACCTTCACAGACCTTCACAAACTAAAAGTGTTATATCAGAAAAAAAGCAATGAGCATCCTGAGTGATGGTCAAAAGAAGAGAGGAACTGGCAGCCAATAGGCTCGGTGGAGTAAAATCCAGAGCAATATAAAGAAGCTGCTTAACAATTTAGGCGATAACTGCCTTGAAAAATGCCGATAGTGGTAATAAATTATCTAGAAACCGTTACATATTCTCATGAATTACATCCAGTTATTTATATAATCTAAAATAAAATCGTAATTTAAAAACATATAACTAGCGATTAAAATCAAAGCAATAATAATAAATAAGTTAGCTAACTTACTTATTTTATTTTTTATTAGGTCTATATTTCTAACTTTAGGATAGTTCTTAGTTGGCAGTTCTTTTTCATATTTTACAATAGCTTTATCTTTAGTAGTGATACAAAGGGGAGTTTTTGAAATATTCTCTGTTATACAAGAATTAAGAATAGATGCTAGCTGAACTTTATACTCTGGCCTCTCAATTATACCTTGAAAAAAATTCTGACTGACAATTGAAGCATCGTTATTCAAATGACTATATAAACTAGTGACTTCTTGAGTCTCATTTTCACAATACTGATTACCAATAACAATGATTGATACATTATCCTTTGCTCCTTTATCTAGTGTTTTGTTAAGCAAACTATCAATAGCTTTTTGTGAACACTTTTCCTTTTGAATAACAGTATTGATTTCAACATCATTTAATTCATTTGTTAAGCCATCACTACATAGCAAAATAGTATTGTCGAAATTTGCGGGAATCAAGACGTGATCGAAATAAATATCTTTATGTGCACCTACGGCTCTAGTGATCACATTTGATAATTTACTTTCTGCAGCTTCCTCTTTAGTAATTTGACCTGCCTTTAGTAACTCCTCGACATGACTATGATCCCAACTTATTTGTTTAAATTCATTTTTTACAACTTTATAACCTCTAGAGTCACCGGCCCAAATTAAAACACCGACTCCCTGACAAACTGTATATAAAACAACAGTAGTACCAATCGCTTTTCCATTTAATGTAGTGCGAGAGTATATCTGTAATTCATTATTTACTTTACAAATTGTCGCTTCAATCTGTAAAATCCTTTCAGATAAAAAATCGCTTAAGTCTAAATTTTCAAAGGCTTTAACAAGCGCTTTACTTGCTTTATCCCCTTCTGCATGTCCTCCCATGCCATCAGCAACAATCCAAAGTTTATCCGAATCGGATGTATAAATTGCATCCTGATTCACATTTCTCTTCATTCCAACATCTGTCACTGAAAAACTGTGCCACAAATCTGTCATAATTTTTCTGTCCCTAATAAGAATGATAAATATGAATCTACAGGAGGTAGTCCATTAAAATATCTTTTTCTAGGAGTGAGTCCAATCCCCCCAGAAGTCCACCATAAAGTTATTTTAATTTTTTGCATTGATAATAAACTTTCCAAAAAAGTATCGTTACAACGACTTAAATCATTTAATTCGTTATCAATAATGGAGCCTATTTCATTATAAGTACTTGGTGGATAATGCTGCATACCATGATAGGAAATATCTCTACAACCAGAATATAAATTGTCTAGTACTCGTTGGATTTCATCCAAGTTAGGTTTTCTGTTTTCCAACAAACTTAAAACAAAATCTTCAACTTGTTTGTGATTTGCATCTAATTGTCTTGCTACAATAAAAGGATTTACCTCTTCGTCTAGCTCACAAACAACACTAAATGGATATGATCTACCTGCTTTATCTACACTTGGCATCATAAAACCAGTTAGCACTTGATCGCAGATTATGCCCTTACTTATGACAAAACGCCATATAGGGCTATTAAAATAGCTTTGCTGCCAGTCATTCCCTAATTGAGATCTAGAATTTTCAATCGACTGTAGTAACCAATTATCCATATTCTTTATTATTAAAGGAGATACGTTTCTCTGAATGAAATCACCATAGCTTGGTAGCTTTCCAAAGTATCCAACTTTCATGAATGCCCCTTAAAGGCCACGAGAGCATTTAAACTGAGATAACAAATCAAAAACTAATGGATTAGCTCCATGCTCAGCTTTTACCTCATATATTGCCCTATAACTTTCAGTGGAAAATGTAACTTCTATCTTATTATTACTAACTTTTTTGATATCTGCATTGTCAAATAGTCGAAATAAAGCAAAAGAGCCATTTTCATGAGTTATGGCTTCACTTCCATCTTTTCTAAAAAATGTATATGTCATTCCCAAATCAGGATTAGCAGAAGGCCATTTTAATTGCGTATTAGTTGCTCGACCAAATTGATAACTGAAACGTTTACCGTAATGGTTTATTTCAAATTTTGCCGCTTTACTATCTAGAAAAACGGGTTTTAAAATCAAACTTAAACTAGGAGATCGTTTATCCATTTGGAACAATGAACTTTTAATACGATCAATTAATTCAAAGTATCTCAAAACCTCATTTGGTAAACCATTTCCCTTTGATTTTATGTTTTTCCATTTCCACGGATATGAACTATGGTTAACTAAAGGTTTAATATTTTGATTGAAAAATTCACTCAAAATACCATAATCAGAAAATAAATCAGATAACTCAATAGAAGACACATTTCTGGAGGACTCCTTATTAAAAGGATACCTGTTTTGAGTGATATCGTTACAACGTGGTACAATTTCTTGTTGCCATAAGTATACAATTTGTTTAACTTTTTCCCTTTTCATTAAATGATCAATGTTACCAACTATTTCGTCTAACCATTGACTCAATGGAAAGGGCTGCTTGAAAGCAAAAGTACGTAAAGGCTCCATCACTTTATTAATAGCAACTTCATCATTTGATTCACTGAATCGAGATAGATCTAAAGCCAATTTTGAAAAAATAGTAGACATTCTGTCATAAATTAACAGCTTTTTTTCTTTGCTCATAAGTTCATGTAACTTGTTAAACTGAGACGTTATGAAGAGCTCAGGAGAGTCTGAAGCTCTTAAGCTTTTTAGCTTTTTAAGACGGTTTAGTTTGGCATTATAAGTCCCAGAGGAATTACTAACTTTATTTAAAAGATCTTCATTGTCAAGTTGTGTATATGTTGAAACAGTTTCTAATAAGTAAATAATTGGAGAATCAACAGCACTTGAAACATTTAAACTATCAATGCCAGTTTGAAGACTATCAAACACACTTACATTTACTTTAGTTAATATATTCTTCCACTGCTTAACATAATCATGAGAATATGCTTTTATTAGATCTCGTGAAAGCTTCCCTTTGTCTGGTTGATTATTACTTCCAAGTATCCACTCTTCATTCTCTAGCCTCGTAATATATTGGACTAACAATTTTGTCTTTATTTCTTGAAATGTTTCTGGAGAATAAAAGTTGGATATGCCTTCTAATTCACTAGTAAATACACTTTGCCATTCTGCCCCTGCTAGCTGGGACATTGTCATCATATACTTAGCGTTATCAATATTGCTGTGTTTGAATTGCTGATAATACAAATCAATTAATGAACCTTGATTAATATATTCTCTAGAATTGTTAATAAGTTTGTCATCGAGTGTTCCCGTTGGCATTTCACTTTTAACCAACTGTTCAAAATGACTATTTAGATCCCCTTTGTCTGATTCTGAAAGGCTCCCATCATTCTTCAAAGAATTATTAAACCAATCATAAAGAAATGCCTCATCACGTCGTTCCTTATTTCCTAACATTAAATAGGCTTTAAGTGCTAGATAGTTATCTTTAGCGCCATTTCTTTTTGTTAGACTATTTTCTATTTTTTTCTTTACATAAGGCAAAAGAACTATTTTAAGTAAACGCGCATAGCTAGCATCAAACGCCTCATAAAGCGAAGTAGATTGATCTAATCCGAAACCTGAAAAACTTGCTTCTTTTTGATCAACCAATAATTTTAAATTTTTTGAAAAACCACCTAATGCTGGTAAATAGCTTCTAATATTTGAATTTACAGAGGAGTCTTGATATTGATCTTGCCAGTTTTTAACCGCTAAAATGCTCGAATCAATGTTTCTAACATTATTTTTATGACTTATATACCAAGTAACTAACAGCGAAATAGTTAGAATACCTGCTGCCACGATGATAGATCGAGAAATAACACCCTTACGACGTCTATACCCAGCAAGTACTCCAAACTGTTCCGATTCTGGAAAAATAACTTTTTGTAATAAATCGGTAATAAAATAACTTCTAGAATCATTATTCCACATTACCTGAGCAGTACTTTTAAGCCCAAATTGCTGCGAAAAGCTTGCCATAATCCTATCAATAGGAGCTCCCTGCTGTGTACCACTGGTAAAATATACTCCCCTTACAATACCGTTTGTACATGTAGAGTCTTCATCTGACAAATGCTCTACCAAATTTTCAATATTTTTTTTAAGAGAAGCCAACTGGTCAGTAAAACTATAAACTAAAAATTTTCGATTGCTATCTCTTTCAAGAGACATTCTTGGCCATTGTCGTCGCGAAAGAGATTTCATCAACTCATCGAATTGATTCGAAAACTGTGCAGCTACATCATTTTCTGTTTTATTATAATCAAAGGTAATACCAAAGGTTTGCTCTCGCTCTTTATGTGAAAAATTTTCATAAAACTCATTAAAACCAGCCAACATATCACATTTAGTTAATATAATATAAACAGGAAGCTTAGCACCAAAAAATTCATTTAATTCTGATACTCTATTTTTAGTTTGAATTAGTTGCTGACCAATTTCAAAATCATTCATTGTAAGTAGATCAGCTATACTAAAGCTTGCAATAACCCCGCTTATTGGTTTTTTTCTATATTTTTTAATTAATCTTAAAAAATTATTCCAACCAGATTCATCTACATCTTTATGACTATCCCTTGAGGTATAACGACCCGCAGTGTCAAGTAATACCGCTTCATCAGTAAACCACCAATCACAATTTCTAGTCCCCCCTACGCCTTTAATTGCTTGGTTTGAAAACTTTTCAAATAAAGGGAATTTAAGGCCGGAGTTAGATAAAAGAGTTGTTTTTCCACACCCTGGAGAACCAATAATCATATACCAAGGGAGATCAGTAAGTGAATTTCCATGACCTTTTTTCTTTTTATGAAGAATGCTAAATGCTTGTTCAAATTTGATTTTTAGCTCAACTGATTCTGCGCTAATAACATCCTCTACACCGTTATCATCTGCAATATCTTCTGCCATACTCTGTTGCAATTTTGAAGCTCGATGGTAAGCAATTAGTTTATATATCGCAAAAATAAGCAGAATTAAAACAATACTAGCAAATCTAGAGCTAATTTCAGCTAAGGGATAATAACCAGCAAAGGCAAAATATGGACCTGTAAACCATATTAATATTGAAATAAGGAAAATTATAACAAAGGGTATAAATAATGAGCTTCGATAAATTCTTTTTATTAGTTCCATTATTATTACTATCCTTTCATCACTAAAATAATATCTACACGCCTATTTAAACTTCGATTATATGAGTTATCATTATTTATTACAGGCTGTGTATCAGCAACGCCTCTTGTTATGATGCTGTCTAGCTGATAGTTTGCTTTTTTGAGCCATTCGGCAATAGCTTCAGCTCTCCTGCGAGAAATAACCCAATTTGAATCAGCTTTACCTGTAGAGTCAGTATGCCCAATAACTAAAACACTATCTGAATATTTTTTAATTGCATTGACCAATATATTTACATCTGGTAATGCATTCTCATTAACTGCTGTATTACCTGATTTGAATAAACTAGTACTACTAAACCGAATAGTTAACATTTCTTCACTGTTAACAATTACATCTAACATTTTATCTGCTATTTCTACTGACAACATGTCCCGTAATTGCTGTGAAATTTGAACTGAATTTTGGGGTTGTTCTTTAATTTTTATAACAAAATCTTTCCAGCCAATTGATTCCAAATTTTCATACACAGGATCAACTTTTGATTGTAGGTTAAGTAAAAAGCCAATATAAGTGCCAGCTAAAATAAATAAAAAACTAAAGATAAAGACAAATAGTGGGATATTACTCACTGAATTTTTTTGTTTGGAACTAACTCCCTGCCACTTAGGTGATAAATCTCGATCTACTGGACGATATTGACTGATTTGATTATAAATAGTCTCACCAATATTTATTAGCTCACTGTTCCCTTGTTGAGAAACTCGGTATTTTCCAGAGAATCCTATAGCAATACAAAGATAACACAATTCAATCAAATCAATGCTACGTTGAGGCTGCTCTAATAGTTTGTTTACTATAAGAAAAAACTTTTCCCCACCCCAAGTTTCATTATGATATTTAACCAAAAGTGTTTGATGGCTCCATTCACTATCGCTTCCCCAAGGAGTGGATAACACCAGCTCATCAAGTAAACAACAAATAATATACCTAGACGTTAAAATAACTTCTTTACTAACTGAATGTTCGGTTAAAGCATTTGTATATCGTTCAATCAGTTGCTCAACATCTTTTCTCAATAGTTGGACAGTTTTACTTGGTTCCAAAGAGCGTATATTCCCAGCTAAGACAAGTATTTCATGGCTTAGAAATAATATAACGTTCTCTCCTTTAGGCAATCCTATATTACTATGATTATGCTGTTGTGGAGACATTGTAGGTTTTACAGGTGTATGTCTACTTCCATCAAATGGCGCTGGCTCATTTGCTTGTGTAGAAGTGCGTCGACCACCAGGATTTGGAATTATCATGGTTTTTGATAAGCTGTCATCATCACTCATTCACTTCCCCCTCTAATAGCCCAAAGCTCCATAGATAGATTGGGGAAGTTAGTACCAATATGAATAGCAATGCCACCAGACTTAACTAGAGCATTCCAATACTCACCTTTAGGGACCAATTCAAAGTAAACAAAATTCCTTTGGTATGGAATTTCTCGAGGAGCAACAGCAAGGTTATTTAAAAGAATTCCGGGTAACTGAACATTTACTAATTCTTTAATTTGCTCAACAGCACCAATTTTAACCTGTGAAGGAAAATACTTTCGAATTTCATCAGGTTTTATATCCGCATTAACAGCCAATATAAATGAGCCTGATTTAAATAACGTTTTATCTGCGACAACTCCTATCCTAATTCCATATTTTTTCTCTTTAAGAGGGATATTGATTGAATTCTGTTCCAACACTGTACTGAATATTTGGCGTAACTCGATAATTATAGTGTCAAATATACTTGTTAAGTTATTATGATCATAAATGGGTAATTGAGAAGATTGTTTGTCTGCTTTTATAAAAGTAGACATTTCACCAATCAAGGAAGTTAATTGTAAATATACATCCAGAGGGGTTACACTTTCAGCACTTTCCAAATAACGAATTAATGGCTGATTTCTGTTTAGGGCTTGTAACATTAGAAAGTCAGTCACTTCAGTAGTTGTTGCTTTTCCTGCAATGGATACTCTTGCTGATAATGAATTTATTCTATGATCTATTAAGTTAACTAACTCAGATAAAAAACTACGAAGATAAAGGTTACTTTTAATATTAATATATGGAGGAATGAAATTTTCTTTTAATGTCACCTTTCCACTGGAAGAGATATTTTCGATAACTCCAATTGGAATACAGCTAAACTCATCTAGACTATCTAATTCAGTTAACAAGCAAAATTTATAACCGGCAACTTCTATGGCTTGTTCCAAATTAGAATGGCCAGAAACATCTCGCACATCCATTTCTTCAACAAAATATCGATAACTTCTGTTGTCATCAGAGTCCCTACAAACTTCAGTGTTACCATGGCGACGAATATTTAAAGATAGAAAGATCACCTTATTTAACAATGTATCTGATACTGCTAAGGCCAGAGGTACACCATCAATATTTGGAATATTAAAGTAGCTTCCGTCAGGTAAAACACCCGTAGCAGAATTTATACAAATTTTACCACTACTCATTAGAGAGTTATCAATAACAATTGAATCAATTCCCCAATGGTAAACGTTAGCAATTTGAGAAGTATTTCTAATTTGACTATCAAAGTAACGAGACTGTTGTTGAAAATGTTGGGGCTGAAGCAACATTCCTTCTGACCAAACAATACGCTTTTCCCAACTCATAATTAATCCCTTATGTCTTTAAACTCTTTATAACTCAATCACTCTTACAGACAATGTATCTACTTTTATTTCAATGCCTAAATTTCTCCAAAAATGATTTTCAGGCACAGCAACAACTGCTCTCCAATTAACCATATCTATACTTCTATAACCCACAGCAACACCAAGATATTTCACATTTTCAGATATTTGTAACTGAACAGGGTTACTTGTATTAGGGTGAACTAAATATTCATTAATACTAATAAATTCTGCACCCAACGCACTATGTTCATTATCAAATAAGGCTTCATAAGTTGCATTTTGAAAATTTACTTTATTTGACAATTGATATACACGAACAAGAACGGGTGATGGTTGACCATTAATATTAGGGTTAATGTCATGACTAGTTGTGATTTGATAGGTAAAATCAACGTTACTTTCACTAGGCTTTACCGCACACCCAATGATTAATGTAAAAAGAAAAAATATAATTATAAATTTAGATATTGTTTGCATAAAAATAGCCTCTATTTCAAATTATTTTTAATATTATCTATTTGTGCCTGGTATGAATCTGCAAAATACTTGCTAAGCACATCGTTAAGATTTTGCTTAACATTTGTTGATAATTCTTTTTGTTTTTCCGCATAAAGTTTCCAAGCTTTGGAGGTGGAGTTAATTCCCATAAAGCTTTTTCCTAAAAGATTAGCTTCTGCTTCAATTTTATCAGGCTCTAACTGGTTAAGAATACCGTTTAATGTTGCTTGTAAACCAGCTAAAAATGCCATCTGATGTGATTGAATATCACTTATAGCTTCTTTATATGAATCCTGAACATTCATATAACCAGTTTTCTTTTTCAATAACAACATTTCTAATGAATCACTCGGATCGATAGAAAACTTTAATGGATTATTAGATCTGGGTTGTATCGAAGTCAATGATAATCTTGACTCTTGTTTGAATACACTTCTACCATTTAATAACGACATTAATCCTTTTGTAGTTAAAAGTAGAACTTCAGCTACTTCTTCAGCAAAAACTTGTTTATTCACACTATTTTTGTATTGTTCAGGTAATTCTAAATTTTTATATAGTGTTTCAAAAAAAACATCAGGATCATTTGTATGAGGACTTTCAGTATTGAGTGAAGGTAGATTACTTTCTTCTTTCAATACTTCCTGTTGAGGTTTATTAGAAACATTAGAATTTTTTGGAATATTAGCTTGCTCAAGGAGCTCTTTTTCACTTGAAGACTTAAATGATTCAACAACATCAGATGCTGATTTAATATCAGGTTCTTTTTCTTCGTTTATCTGAGAAAAAGGTTTTTGCGATAATAAATCTTCGTCATCATTAGACAAAAAGTCTTCAACAGAATTTTTGTCTCCCACTTTTGATTCATTATCAGGATACTCACTTGATAACGCTGGCATTATGCCTGATAACTCCCAATCTAAGGGGATTTCCTCACTGGTCTTTTGTTCATATAGATTCCCATTATTAAACTTTTCATTGTGAGGGGAATCAAAGGACTCTTCATCAAAAGTCATTCCAGGCTGTGCCGAAACCTTAAAATCTGAAGAACTAAAGTTTGATTCAGGCTCCTTGTCACTAACTGAATTATCCAAAATTTCATTTAAACCAAGTTCTTGAGAACTATCATTAACAATTGAATTTTCATTATGATAAGAAAGTGGATCTAAACTATTCTTATTTTTCTCAATACTTTCTACTCCCATAACCAAATCTAATAGATCATTATTGGATTCCAGTTGAGATGTGGGTACATTCAAATTAATGTCGTCAACAATAATTTGATACTCGCCAATAATCAATAATTCACCCAATTTTAATACATGACTATTGCCACCACCCAACAAGTTACTTGTATTGTTTAAAAAAACTCCGTTAGTACTGGTGTCTGAAATATAAAATTGATTATTTTGAAAAAAAATTTCGGCATGCTTTTTTGATATAAACCTTTCTTCATCTAATAACGTCCATTCACATAAATCTGATCGTCCAATTGAACCACCCATTGATGAAAATTCGAAATGTTTTTGGTGTTGTCCATTATTTTGAGAAGTTAACTTCAAACGAAGATTAGCCATAAGAATAGAAACCTATATTTTTGTTATTTTAATGTATTACATAATCACATAATCTTGTAAAGGATATAGATAGAATATTATAAAATAAAAGATTGTCAAATATACAAAGTTAATTTTTACCTACATAAAATAATAAATGATTATTATAAACCATTACTATTTAGTGAATTAATAATTTGGTATGATTTATATACTATAATAAGCGGTGTTTGTTTAACAACTAAGTTTAAATAAGCTTTATGGATATAATTAATTAGAATAAAAAGTCTGATTTTGGGGACGTATGGAAGACCGTAATATTGAAATAGCAGGATATGAAATAAAGAAAACTCTAGGTAAAGGTGGCATGGCAACGGTTTACCTTGCAATTCAAGAGAGTTTTGACCGTGAAGTTGCCATTAAAGTAATGTCCCATGAATTATCTTCAGATCCAAGTTTTGGTGAAAGATTTCTTAGAGAAGCAAAAATTGTTAGCCGTTTAGTTCATCCAAATATTGTTACTGTATATGATGTAGGAGTTTCAAACGGACATCACTTTTTATCTATGGAATACATTTCAGGTGTCGATTTAAAAGAGCAACTTGGCTCCATTTCATTTTTTCATCTAATTAAAGTTATTAAAGAGACAGCACTGGCGTTAAACTATGCTGGCAACAAAGGTTATGTGCATAGAGACATAAAACCTGAAAATATAATGATTAACGAGCATGATGGCCGCTCTGTTTTAATGGATTTTGGTATAGCCAAAGCTTTTGACTCTGTTAGTGGAATGACACAAACAGGAACAGCTATTGGCACTCCATATTATATGAGCCCAGAGCAAGCAAAAGGGAAAGAGGTTGATTTTCGCTCTGACATTTATAGTTTAGGTGTTGTTTTTTTTCAATTATTAACTGGAAAAGTACCCTTCGATGGAGACTCAGCAGTATCCGTTGGTATAAAGCACATATCTGATCCAGTTCCCTGCTTACCTGAGTATTTGTCTGAGCCATTCCAAGCAATCATATCTAAATTGTTAGCAAAACATAGAAAAGATCGATATCAAAATGGCCTAGAATTAATTGATGATATCAACAAAATACCCGAATTATCATTATTTTTCGTAGCAGAAAAATTTGACAGTGATGGAAGCAGAGAGCAGTTAACAGGTATTGATTTACATGTTGAAACGCCATTAGCTCACTCTACGAGTAAATTATCAAAAGCTGTTCCTGTAGAAGATGATACAGATGCAACTCAGATAATGAGTGCATCCATCAGAACACCCAAAATACCCGAAACAAAAACAGAACAATTTATAGTTACATTAAAAGATAAATACACTAAGACTTTAGCGAGCGTAAATAGTCATTCCTCTATTATATTTATAAAAAAACAGCCTTATGGTTTACCTATTGCAACAGGATTATTATTAGTTGCTTTTTCTTCTCTTATCTATTTAACCGTAAGTAGAGAAGATGCTCCACCACAACTTAATGACCTTAATAACGAATTGACGGCTAAAGAAACAATTAAGCAACTAATAGCAGAGCCTATTGATATTACTCAAGAGGATACAGTTGATATAACTGAAGAAGAAACTATTAACACTAGAGGTGACGAAGAGCTCAAAGCTCTTCTTGCAGAAGCAAAACTCATGGAAGAGAAATTTGAAAAAGACGTTAAATTGGTCGATCAGTTACATCTAATTTATCAACAAATTTTGGCCATTGAACAAAACCACCCAGATGTTGAAAATGGTTATCAAAAAATAAAACAAGCCCATTTAGATCTAATGACAACCCATTTAGATGATGAGCAATACCAAGAAGCCAATGTGGCATCGGCAAAGTTACTTGAGCTATTCCCAGACCTAAAAAATTCAGATGTTATTATCGCCTTAAATGAACAAATAAATTCTCAATTAAAGATAATAGGGTTATTTGAAACTGCAGAACAATACTTTTCAGACGACAAACTATCAGGAAACGATGAAAAAAATGCGAGTTATTATTATGAACAAATATTAACATTATCTCCCAATAATAAAAAAGCGATTAGGGGATTATTCGCGATAACTGAACGGTACTACAAATTTGCTGAAGATATGTTAAAACAAAAACGACCAAATCAAGCGCTATCATATATAGAGCGAGGACTATTAATTCAACAAGTACAAAACGATAACCTAAGTAAATTGAAAAGCCAAATTATTGCACAAAAGAAACAAAAAAATAATCAGCTAAGAAAACAAGAACGCCTCAAAAGTGAGGTTGAACAATTATTAACAAAAGCTAGAGGTTTTCTGCGAGCAGAAGCCTTAATTTCACCTGAAAACAATAATGCTTTATTGGTTTACAATAAGGTTATAAAACTTGATAAAGATAATAAACGAGCGATAGAAGGCATAAAAGATATTGAGGCAAAGCTTGTTGCAGAAATTAATAAGTACATCAATTTAAACAATTTTGATTTAGCTGGCACTAAAGTCAATCAAGCAACTTTTGCTATACCTGAAAGTGTGTCAATTCAGGAGGTTCAGGGCCTATTAAAAACTAAACGAGCCCAAGCAATAACTAATGCCAGACCACAGGTATTACAATTAGCAGTAGACGGAAATAAGTTTACCAAAATAGACAAGTCAAAAAATGGTAGTGTTAAAGCAGACAGAACTGTTTATATTGGCTTTACCTATAACAATTTTAAAACTGAAACTAGCTTGTTGCATGCAGAGCTTCTCGACGGTGCCAGAACGGTTAAAATTAGAACCGTACCTGTTATTATTTCAGGTGAAAAAGGTAAGAAGTTTTTCAAAATATCTCGTCCTGTAGCAGGCTTTTCTGAAGGTGGCTATTATATAGATATTTTATTAAACAAAAAAACATTAATTAGCAGTCAATTTTCAATTGAAAAATAGCAAACAATTCAACTTAAAAATAAAAATTATTGGAGAAATGGAATGAATTCAAAACTAGCTCTTATTGTAGCATTTATCTTTGTTGTTTCGGGTTGTCAGTCCACTGGGGACAAAGGAACATTAGAACAAGAAAACACAAATCTTAAACAAGAAGTAGCGACAGCAAAAGTAAAAATTAACCAGTTAAGTGGGTCCAATTTGTTACTTAAAAAAGATATTGAAGGATTAAACCATGTTATTTCAGTGCTTGATACTGAAAAAAATTCCCGCGTAGAAGAGTCTTCCCTATTACGCAGCCAAGTAAGAAAGTTTGTTCAAAAACGTATTGATGCTTTAAAAATATTTCTAGTTGAAGGAAATTTACTCGACTATACAGGTGGAGAGTTGGTTGAACGCAGTGTATTGAGCGACAAACCAATTACAGTGGTTGACTTGGGGCACGTGATGCCTGAACAAGGTGTTTTAACGGCCGTTGGCGCGTTTGTAATGACACCAACTAAGATGAAAGTTAAAGTATTGCGTAAAATGGATGACAAATTAGTTCCTGTTTGGGAAAGTAATCATTTGAATATGGACAGCTCTGGTTTAAATACTATTCAGTTTAAAAATTCAGTAAGTGTAGAAAAAGGTGATGTAATTGCTTACGAGTTCTCTGGCAATGTAGGTGTTGGTTTTGAAACAGGTACGGGTAATTACCAATATACTAAAGACATTTTGGCGCTAGGAAAAGCAATAACAGTCTCTTCATTATTAGGTAAGAAAGAGAAACGCTCATACTCTTTAGGTGTATTTGGTTTATTAGACTAATATACATACCCAAGCCACCTCAAGATGCGAGCTTCAGGACGTCTGAGCGAATCATGAGCAAGGCGCATCTTTTTATTAAGGGTTGTCCCTTAAAAACAGATGCAACGATGGGCATGTTTTGTTCAGCCGTCCCCAAAGGGCTGGTTTAGAAACGTTTTATGTAGCGTTATTGATTTCGATAAGGGAATAACCATTCTCTTCAATCAATCTCTTACCTAAAGACGTTTCTAATTCCAGCTGAACCTTGTATCTTGAGGTAGTTTGGGTATAGTTAACATTCTTACATTAGGAAGATAAATTATGCCCCCAGCAGCGAGATTAACAGATATGCACGTATGCCCAATGGTAACCCCAGGCGTACCCCCTATCCCTCATGTTGGCGGGCCTATTGTTGGGCCCGGTATACCTACCGTTTTAATTGGCATGATGCCAGCAGCTACGTTAGGTGACTCTTGTATATGTGTAGGGCCTCCCGACACTATTGCAATGGGTTCAACCACAGTCTTAATTGGTGGAAAGCCTGCTGCTCGCCTTGGTGACTCTACAGTGCATGGTGGTAAAATTGTTGTGGGTTGCCCTACTGTGATGATTGGTGGGTAATGCTTGTAATTGATGAGCTTCAACTTACCAAAATTGAAGAAAAGACAAACCAAGCTTTTATATTAAGAATGGTCAAATATGTACGCACGCACTTCCCAGAACAATGCCAAAATTCACAGAATGACCATTTAGAAAATAGAATTAATAAATTAAAGAAAGATGCAAATAGTTATAGCATCGCAACATCAAAAGACATTTGTGATTATATAACGCTATGTTGTAAATTCGGTGATGATTTTTGTCAAAATAAAAATACGCCTTGGGCAAATGAGTGTGTACAACAGTTACACGAAAAACATGGAAGTAATATTATTCAGCAATTACTTAACAAAGCAAAAGACACTATTGAATAATACCAATTAAGAAGCATAATTTATTATGACGGTTACTAATAAAGAAAGTCCCTCTAAAAATACATATGCTGAATCATGCCAATCAGAAGATGATTGCAGTTTAGACTCACTATTGATCAAATGTAGTCACAAAGAGCGCGCTTATTCTCTTGATGTATTAAACGCGCCTCCAACGGAGGGAAGTAAACATTTATTAAGAGTTATTGATGACCCTGTAGGAAGTGAAAAAGTATCCATCGACTTTTCTGGTCATTGCGGTAAAGGGAATAATCACATTTGCCCCACAGTAAAAGTTTTATGTAACTCAGCCATTCCTACTTTTGAAAAACAGTCTTCATCCTCCTTTGATTTTCTAGCAAAAGCTAATACAACCACTGAAAACTGGAGTTTATCAAAGTTTCTTAAAGAAGCCGTTATTCCAACAACCGAAGTAATAAACCAGACCAATATTTATAATATTGAAGTCACTAGTTGTACATCGTCCCTACCCTACAATATTTCAGTAGAGTCTTGGAAGAAATTCTCTTGGGTTGGAGAAATTTGTCTCGGGTATAAACCGCCAAAGTCTTTTGGTGATGAAAGTAAATCTACATCAGTAGCCAACGATGATAGTAGTAATTGGGAATTAAGTTGTGCACTTTCAATTTCAAGTGGTTCAGAAAAATGGTCTGTTAACGGTAGTATTGATGAATTTTTACCTGGGTTTAAAAATAAATTTGGTGGAATAATTAATTGGCTCAGTAATCAATCTGTTGCCATCGAAAATAAAAGTAAAAAAGAAGCTCATTCTTTTTTTACTAGTGAAAAAATAAAAATGGTTAACGTTGACTTTAGTTGGCCTAACTTGAAGCTTTCAGGCAAGGTAGAATCAACTGAAGTGGAAAATGATTACTATCTAGACACAGAAGGAAACATAGAGTTAGCTTTTGACCCCCTTATTGGTGCTACAGCATCGACAGACATTTTAGATTGGTTGATCCGCATGAATGCGGGTTTTGGCGAGTTGATTCTACGAATAAAACGATATGCTGCAGAAGAGAGTGATGCGAACAGAAAAGTAGGGGCACAAGTTATAATAGGCCTTATTTTTTCAACTGAAGGGAAAATTTCAGGTCAACTAGGCTGGAATAAAAAAGTAAATGAAAAAGTATGGTCAATGAAAGGAGATAAGTCTGCTTCTATCGTAGGAGAAATTGGCTTTTCATTAAAAGGAATAATTCATGCTGAAGCGAAAGTATTTTACGTAACTGCTGCTGCAGGAGCTACGGCAGAATTATCAGGTAGTGGTGGTTATAGTAATATTGGAATTGCAGCCAAGTTATTTGCGAGCAATGTAAAGGACAAACCAGCAGTTGGAGGGCAAATAATTTTTACCGGCATGGCAATTAAAGGTGCTTATTATTATGAGGTTGGTATAAAAAGTACCAGTACCGATAAACGAAACGTTAATAAGGCGAGTCGTGGTAGGGGCAGAGGCTCTGGCGGAGTAAAAAAGAAAGTAAAACATGAAAAAACATTTTGGGAAATGTCTCCTTCTATTTGGCCCAAAGATCCAAAACCCAAGAGTATAAATGCTTGTGTTAGTAACTAAATACATATTAATCATATTTTTCTATGTTGGTTTTAGCCAATATAGTAATGCAAACGACATTAGGAACTTAGCAATGGAAGAGACGAAGTCGATGAACATATTACATGAAAAACCCTACTTTGTTTTAGACGTAGATCTTTCTGGCAGCAAATACTATGTAACAGTAAATGGTGTACCCGTGGTGCAAGACTCAGCCGGTAATAAAATTACTGCAGAATTTCCTCTTAACCATCTGATGAGATCAGGTAAAAATACTATTGCAATAGAGATTTCTCCTAAGGAAGGAGATATTGAGTTACTTTCTGATGCACATTATCAGCTAGCATTGAAAGTTTCCAACTACGCAACCGATCCAAATGAGTTTTTCGAAATTGAACAATCAAGTTTATACGCACAAATCATTAAAAATGAGCTTTTAGAAGTTGGCACTGTCCGTAAACTAAACTCACAACAAAATTTTATAGAGTCTGACAACGGTGATGTTTTGATCAAGCCTTTAACAGCCACTGCAAAGCCAGAATATGGTCCTGATACTTATCTTATAGAGCAAGAAATAAATATACCTTCAAATTTACCGTTATGGGGCTTTTTCCAAGGTGATAAATTACCTGAATATGATGACATGCCAGATGAACTATATTACCAAAACATTGATAATATGATTCTAGGTTATGACAAAATACTTAAAGCAATACAATCAGGTAATATTGCTGCTGTTATTCCATATTTTAATGAACGCTCAACCGAAATAGATAAAGCTTTTTATCAACCTGCTGGGACAACAGCAAAAAAGCTTCAAAAGGCTTTAGAAGAAGCTGCTAGCGAAAGTGACAGCTATTTTCTTCCTTTATCAAACGATACATTACTTATCAACTATTACGACAACATGAAACATGTTCGCCTTATGCGTGAAGATGGCAGTGCAGCTTTAGTACAAAACTTCAAAGGTGTCGGTTCACAAGAATTTGATATTGTTTTTAGACTAGAAAAAGGTAAATGGGTGATAAGCCGTTAATCCCTTTATCTATTCAGGTGTATATTGAAAAATATCAATAGCTACTCCTTAAGAACAATTATGCTCAAGGGGTATTTTTTATAAAATGAAAGGAGATATAAAATGAGTGATCTAACCCAAGACTATATAGATTTAATAGCTTCTGGTGACAAACAAAAAATTGGTTGTGTTCTGTTAGCCGCAGGAAGCGCAGCAGCAGTCTCTGGTGTAGCTGTTGGTACTCTGTTTGCGCCTACGAATGTAGTTCCAGTCATTGGTACGGCAATCAACGCCACAGCTGCGGGAATAGGTGCAGTGTTAGGAGCTTTATTGGCAGCACAGAAAGCATACAATGTGTGCGGAGGAGCCTCAACAAAAGAAAGCCTCAACAATGTATTTAAAACAGGTAGTATTGATAAGACCACACTTGAATCGTATGAATCTCTTATGATGAAAGATTATGGCGTAACCACCGCTCAAGCAAGAGTTATTGCCAAGGCTGCCTATGTATTCTCGGGAGAGAACTCTAATAGCCCTAAAGTTGATGCAAGCTATTCTGAAAAGAAAAATGCAGTAGCTTATCTGTTAGATAAATTATCTAAAGAGGGGATATCTTAGAAATTAGCTTTACGAACTAAGTACAAGATAAGTGGTCTTCAGAGCCTGTAACAGATTTTGTGTAACTGCCAGTTTTAAATAAAGTCCTTTAAACGGTCTTCGAATTCAATCATAAATCGATTCAAGGCCGTTTTCCAGTTTCTTATCGGCATCGTCCATTTCTTGGATGCCGCGTCTATCGCAAGATAAACCACTTTTTTCGCTGAATCATCAGAAGGAAACAGCTTACGTTTCTTGATCGCTTTTCGAATAACGCTGTTCAGTGATTCGATAGCATTCGTGGTGTATATGGCTTTGCGAATATCTTGAGGGTATTTGAATAGCGTATTTAGATTCGACCAATGTGCTCGCCAAGAACGGCTGATTTGTGGATATTTATCATCCCAACGAGTGCAGAAGTTATCGAGTTCAAGTAGTGCTTCTTCTTCAGTCACTGATTGATAAATGCGCTTCAAATCAGCAGTGACAGCCTTGTAATCTTTCCAGGGTACGTACTTCATCGAATTACGCACCATATGAACAATACAGAGCTGTACTTGTGTCTGGGGGAATACGGTATTAATTGCTTCAGGAAAACCTTTAAGGCCATCAACACACGCAATGAGGATGTCATTTACGCCTCGGTTTTGAAGTTCAGTAAGTACGTTCAACCAGAACTTAGCGCCTTCATTCTCTGATATCCACATACCCAATAATTCTTTGTGGCCTTCTATGTTTACGCCTAGAGCCAAGTATATTGCTTTATTAATAACCTGCTTGTCTTGCCTGATTTTAACCACTAAGCAGTCAAGGTAAACAATGGGATACACGGAATCTAAAGGTCTGGCTTGCCATTCAATTACTTGGTCAATCACCGCATTCGTCACGCGAGATATCAGCGTGGGGGAAATATCCGCATCATACATTTCTTTGAACGTATCGACGATTTCTCTCGTTGTCATGCCTTTGGCATACAGATACAAGATTTTATCGTCCATTGAGGTAAATCGCGTTTGGTTCTTTTTAACCAATAGAGGCTCAAAACTACCTTCTCTATCTCGCGGTGTTTCAAGGTCGACTTGACCATCTTCGGTGCGAATGGATTTTGAGGAGTAGCCATTTCGGCTATTATTGGCGTTGGATTTTTCATGAAGTGCATAACCGAGATGCTCTTCAAGCTCAGCGTTTAAAGCTGCTTCAACCGTTATCTTGGTTAGTATTTTGCGGAAGTCTGTTAAGTCTTGCTCTGACTTAATGCCTTTGGCTGCTTGTTTCGCAAATGCTTCTAGTTCTTTCTTATTCATAGTCTGCCTATCCTAAACCCTATATGGGTATTAATGATAGGCAGTTACACAGATTTTGTTAC
>CAJXVU010000054.1 GCA_913062555.1 uncultured Bacteroidota bacterium | reverse complement strand
GTACGACGTATAACTGTTTTTCCTTCAAGATCTTGCATTAATTTCCCAGGGAAACGGGATGCACTATAACGTGCCGGAATCATTGAAATTATTTTCATTCTGCTTTTTTCTTTCTCCATATCAAAAATACATATTTTTGAGAGATATTATGCACATTTAAAACAAAGTTTTAACCAATTTTATATCGATTATTCTTCAAAAAAATCGTCCTTATATCCTATTAAGTATAATTTTTCTTTGGCTCGTGTTACGGCAGTGTACAACCATCTTAAATAATCTTTATCAATTCCATTTGGTAAATATGGTTGTTCAACAAATACCGTATTCCATTGCCCTCCTTGAGATTTATGACAAGTAATGGCATAAGAAAACTTAACTTGCAAGGCATTAAAAAATGAATTGTTCTTTACTTTGAGGAACCTTTTATACTTGGTTGTTTCATCTTCATAATCTTTTAAAACTTCTTGATACAATCGGTTAGAATCTTCATAAGGCAATGAAGGTGCTTCTACACTAATAGTATCAAGCATTAATACCGTTTCAAAAGTACCCATTTTTGGATAATCAACCATTCGCACCTTCACCTCTGCAAATCGGAATCCATACAATTCTTTAATATGAAAAATCTCTAGAACTTCAATAATATCTCCATTGGCGATGAATCCTGCTTCGGTTGTTGGCTTGATCCAGAAATAATTGTTTTTAACAACCATTAAAAAATCTCCAGCCGTAAGTTCATGTTCATTAAACAATATTCGAGATCGAATTTGCTCATTATATAAATTAGCCCGTTTATTAGAGCGAACGATAATCGCGGTTTCTTCATTACCCAAATTACTATAAGCATCGTTTATAGCATCCATAACTTCATATCCATCAACTAAACGAATAATATCTTTAAACCCAGATAAATTAAATTTAAAACTTTCATAAAATGACTCGGATATAGCTTCCCTTAACAGGGTTGCATTATGTAAAATACCTGAGCCCTGCTCTTGTCGCACAACTTCATCCAATTCCATTTTCGACACTTCTTTATTATAATTTAGCGCGAGTAAGTTTTCATTTAATGCAGGACTTAAATCTAATTTCACCGGTGGTAATTGTGCCGTGTCTCCAATTAAAAGTAATTTACATTGATGTCCAGAATACACATATTGAATAAGATCATCTAATAAAGAGCCATTTTCAAACAATTTAGATTCACCTGGAGTGTCAGATATCATTGAAGCTTCATCAACGATAAAAATTGTTTTCTTATGTTTATTTGGTTGAAGCACAAATTTAACCGCTCCTCCTTGTGCTTTTTTAGGAAAATATATTTTTTTATGAATTGTAAAAGCCTCTTTACCAGAGTAATTAGAGATTACTTTTGCGGCTCTACCAGTTGGAGCCATTAATACTGCACTTTTTTTTGCATGCCATAAATTGGACACAATTGTGCCAATTATAGTAGTTTTACCAGTCCCGGCGTAACCCTTTAAAACAAACAAATCATTGGGCGAAGTACTGAATATAAAATCTGAAAGTTGCTGTAACACAATGTCTTGCTTAAGCGTAGGAGCAAAAGGGAACTTACTTTTTACAAGTGTATAAAATTCTGATGATTTCATTAAATAAAACTAGTATTTTTGGATTTATCAAAGATAAAAATGATTTTTACTAACAATAACTTTCGTGAATAAAAAAAAATTGTAGATTTGCGATAGTCCATTAATTAAAATTTTAATAAAATCACTATGGTAAAGATAATTATTGCAGCAGTTGTTGTAATCGCTCTTACAATTGGAATTGTTTGGGTAATCGATAAATTTGTACCTAAAAAAGTAAAACCAGCTATTATGATCCTACTTTGGCTAATAATTGGTTATTTAGGATATTCTACATTTATGTCGGTTTATGGGGAAATTAAATTTAATCAACTTAAAGAAAAACGATATAAAGTTGTTATTGAATCCTTAAAAGATATTAGAGATGCTGAACTAGCACATAGAACAGTAACTGGAAAATTTGAAGGAAATTTTGAAAACTTAGTTAAATTTATTGATACCGCTCAATTTACAATTACTCAACGAATAGATTCTACTGTATTGGATGTAGAAGCTACGAGAAGATTTGGTGGTGTTGAAACTACTAAAGATATTGTTGTAATTGATACCTTAGGGTATGTCTCGGTAAAAGATTCATTATTTGGTGTAGATACCAGATATAAAACAATGATGAATGTTCCCGTAGGACAACCTGGTGCTAAGTTTGAATTGAAAGCAGGTTTTATTGAACAAAACGGTTTTCAAATTGCTGTTTTTGAATCTAAAGTTTTAAAGTCAATTATTTTATTTGACCAAGACAAGGACATGTTAAATAAAGAAAATCAAGTACAGTCGGTTGAAGCTGTAAACGGAGATGCTATAAAAGTTGGATCAATGGATGAAGTAAATACAAATGGAAACTGGCCAAAAAATTATTCTAGCGAACAATAAAATAGACCAAAACCAATATAAAATATTGTCCATTCAGGTTAGCCTGAGTGGACTTTCTTTTTGTGTTTTAAATTCTAAAATAAATTCATTTTGTTTTTTTAAACATCTTAAATTTGACAAAAAGTTAAATCCAGGGGAAGTATTAGATAAGCTCATCCATTCTTTTAATACTGAAAAAGACTTACAGCAATCCTTTAAATCGGTTAAGGTTATCCATGATAACGAATTATCGGCATTAGTTCCAATGCCTTTATTTAATGAAGATTTTTTGGCAGACTATTTAAAGTTCAATTCCAAAATTCTCAGAACAGATTTCATAACATTTGACACTATTGCAGCTAATGATAGTGTTAATGTTTATGTGCCTTATGTGAATATTAATAATTATTTATATGACCGATTTGGCGCCTTTGAATTCAAACACTTTTCTACGATTATTTTAGAGACTATTTTGAACTCAGAAAAGCACTCTTCTGCTATAAAAATGTTTGTGAATATAGGTGATGACCATTTTGAAATTATTGTTTTAGAAAATAATCAATTGAAACTATATAATACTTTTGAATACCATACAAAGGAAGATTTTATATATTATATATTATTTACTGCGGAACAATTAGAACTTAATCCTGAAGAATTCCCACTAGTTCTAATGGGTAACATCACTGAAACTGATCCTTTTTATAAAATTGCCTTTACATATATTCGAAATGTTTCAATCTTGAACCTTCAAAGCACAACTAAAGTTGAAACAAGCGTTAATACCGATATTAATTTAAATTTCATCCTTAAAAACAGCTTTTAAATGCGAATTATTTCCGGAACATATAAAGGCAGACGTATTACTGCTCCTAAAAAATTACCTGTCAGGCCAACTACCGATATGGCAAAAGAAGCCTTATTTAATATTATTAATAATCTTTATTATTTTGATGAAATCTCTGTGTTAGATTTATTTTCTGGAACCGGAAATATAAGCTATGAATTTGGATCTCGTGGAACTACTGAAATTACAAGTGTAGACAGAGATTATGGCTGTATTAAATTCATTAATCAAACGGCAGAAGATTTTGATTTACCTATTAAAACTATTAAAGCAAATGTTTTTAAGTTCTTAGAACAAACCAAACTAAAATCTACAATTATATTTGCCGATCCCCCTTATGCCTTTTCAGAAGACGAATTTTCTAAAATACCAGAGCTGGTATTCGCAAATAATTTATTGGAAGATGGCGGAATTCTAATTATTGAACACTCTAAACATACCAACTTATCTCATCTTAAAAACTTCAAATATTTTAAAAGTTATGGTGGCAATATGTTTAGTTTTTTTGAAATGGAAACCTAATAATGACTTTACATCAATTTTTATAAGTCCTTTTTTTTCAGTAACTTAGAACGCTCTTATAGCGTCTCAACTCTTCTTATTACATAATTTACATACTGTTTATTGCTCTAGATTTATTTTGAATTGGTTTATGGTCAATCGTGATTATTAATCAACTAAATAAACTAAAAATTATGAAAACAATTAAATCCACATTGCTTTTGGCAATAATGGCAACGCTATGCTTTAACACTACTATTGCACAAAATAATGATAAGCTTCAAGCCTATACTGTCCATGAAGATTGGGTAAAACCAGCCATGGTAATGCAATACGAAAAAGCGGCTACGGCTTTAGTCGAAAAAATGAAAGAGCACAACATCAAGTCAACAAGCTGGCTAACTACAAGTACAGATAACTTTAGATATTTATATGTGACACCAATTGAAAACATGGCAGAACTGGACCAAAATGTCTTTGCGCCATTGCAGAAAAAAATGGGTCAAGAAGCTTTTGGCGAATTAATGTCTGGATTTAATCCTTGCTATGATAAACATGGGGATTATATTATTTATATGGACAAAGAATTAACCTATATGCCCAATGGTATCACTCAAAAACCAGAAGGAGAAAATTATAGAAAATTTATCTACATCTATTTTTCACCCAAAAATACTTCTAAAATGAGAACGGCAATGAAGGCAGTAAAAGACCTATTTGCTAGTAAAAAATCCACGAATTATTATAGAATCTATCAAAGTGGCTTTGGCAATATGGATTCATACTATATGGTAGCAATAGCTGCTAAAGACCCTATAGAAATGGAACAAAAATCTGCAGCTAATGACAAACTTTTAGGAGAAGACGCCGGACCTGTTTTTGGCCGTGTTTTAGGACTCTCTCTGAAATTTGAAGAATATACAGGAAACATGAGGCCGAAGCTTGCATATTCACCAAAAGACTAAAAATGGAGGATTAGAACATGATTAACAAACAATTCTATTTTCTAAATAATAACTAATCAATACTAAAACAATTACACAATGAAAAAACTAATTTACCTTATTCTTGTGGTTATTACCATAACTGCATGCAATCAAAGACATTACATGGAATCTTCTGAAATAGATTCATTTAAAGCCGTTTTGGCCGCTTATCAAAGTGGAGACTTAGATGCATGGAAAGGTCACTTTGCTGATACTGCAAAAATTTATCACAACTCAATCGACGGGATCTCAGTCGAAGAAAACATAAAAGCACAACAAGAGATGATTTCGAACTTTTCATCCTATGGTTTCGATCAGGAAAATGACTATATGGAAATGGTCATTGATGGTGAAGATGAAACTTGGGTTTATTATTGGGCTGAATGGAATGGTACCTTAAAAGCAAATGGGAAAACACTCATTGTACCAGTTCATCTTGCCGTTCAATACGTTAATGGTGAGGCCGTTGAAGAATATGGATATTGGGATAATACATCTATAAACAATGCGTTTGAAGAAATCGCAGCAGAAAAAGCAGCGGCTGAGGCGGCTGCAGAAAATACCGAAGAAGAAGTTAAAGAATAGTCACATCAAAAAATCTTTATTTAAACAAGAAGTGTGACCTAATAGGTCACACTTCTGTTTAGATAAGTAAATCTATAAGCCGAATTCTGTTCTTCAAGTACGCATTTAAGGAATCCCAAAAATAAGCACAAAAATACCCTATCATTTATCTGAATGCATTGTTACCAATACACTTTAGCTGCCTACCCTCCAACATTGAGCGTGCAGCCCTCAAACGATGGTTTACATGACATTGCACCACATAGAGTTTACCTGGTTTCACTACAGCATTACCTGTACATTCTTTCTGTTGCACTTTTCCTAATCTTACGACCGGTGGCTGTTAGCCACTATGTTTGCACTATGGTGTTCGGACTTTCCTAACCAAAGTAAACTTTGGTTCGATAGAGCGATTTACTCAACGACAAAAATACACTATTTAAATCTCAAATTTGAAAAAACAAGGACACGAAAATGTAATACCGCCTACTTATTTATATTGTTAATAACTCATTTTTATTTTAATGCTGTAAATTCATAATTATAAGCTGAATTTTTAACTTTGTTCTTCATTATAATGGCATCATGAGATGCTGAACTAAATTCAGCAAGATTGGAACACTTCATAGTATCAGCTAGAAAATACAGACCGCAAACATTCAAAGATGTTGTTGGGCAACAAGCTATTACAAATACTTTGTTGAATGCTATTGAACACAATCATTTAGCTCAGGCTTTATTATTTACAGGACCTCGAGGCGTTGGTAAAACAACTTGTGCCCGTATTTTAGCTAAAATGATAAATCAGGAGGGTTCTGAACAACCTGACGAAGACTTTGCTTTTAATATTTTTGAATTGGATGCCGCGTCCAATAACTCGGTTGATGATATCAGAAATTTAACCGATCAAGTTCGTATACCTCCACAAGTAGGGAAATATAAAGTGTACATTATTGATGAGGTACATATGCTCTCTCAAGCAGCTTTTAATGCTTTTTTAAAAACACTTGAAGAACCACCAAAGCATTGTATTTTTATATTGGCAACTACAGAGAAGCATAAAATAATCCCTACAATATTATCACGATGTCAAATATTCGATTTTAAACGCATCACTGTTAAAGATGCTAAAGGGTACTTGAAATATATTGCCGAAGAACAAGGCATAGTTGCCGAAGATGATGCACTTCATGTTATTGCCCAAAAAGCAGATGGCGCCATGCGAGATGCTTTATCTATTTTTGATCGTGTCGTAAGTTTTTCTGGAAAGAATCTCACACGTCAAGCGGTAACTGAGAACTTAAACGTTCTCGATTATGAAACTTATTTTACCAGTACTGATTTAATTATGGAAAATAAAATCCCAGAATTATTGCTTCAGTTTAACGAGACCCTTTCTAAAGGATTTGATGGTCACCATTATATTGCTGGATTAGCTTCTCATTTTAGAGATTTATTAGTTTGTAGAACACCTGAAACTATCGAGCTCCTTGAAGTTGGTGAGAAAACAAAAGCAAAATATTTAGAACAATCTAAAAAATCTTCTCAAGCATTTCTGCTACAGGGCATCGAGTTAGCCAATGAAACTGATCTCAAATATAAAACAAGTCGAAATCAACGATTACTCGTTGAATTATGTCTCATGCAGCTTGCCTCTATCACTTTTGATGGAGAAAAAAAAAAGGCTAAACATTTTATAATTCCCGCTTCCTATTTTCTAAAAAAAGGCATTGCAACTATTAAGGTTAATATTGATGATACTTCGGCAAATAAAAATACCGAATCTAATAGCATAACTGCTACTGCTCCTAGCCAAAGTAGCTCAGAAACTGCAGTAAGTTCAAATCCAAAAGTAGATTCCCCTTTTACTAATAAAGAGCGCCCAAGAATTATATTAAACAGCCAAAATAAACGTACATCGGGATTATCTTTAAGTAGTATACAAAAAAAGAAGGAACATCTTATTAAGCAAATGGATGTTGTACTTGAAGAAGATGATTTGCCTAAAGATACCTTTACTGAGGAACAAATGCAAACCGTTTGGAATACCTATGTTAAGAAAATAGAAGATGAAGGGAAACATAATTTAACATCAATATTAAGTATAGATACCCCTAAATTAAAAGACACTACTATTCATTTGGAGTTCCCAAATGCTACAAATAAAATTGAAGTAGAGCGTCAACAATATGATCTTTTGGCATTTTTACGTCAGAAGCTCAATAATTATGATATAAGCATATCGATTACTGTAAATGAAGAAATGGACAAAAAATATGTCTATAGCGATATGGAAAAATTCGAAAGGCTAAATGAAAAAAACCCAAATCTGGATCTTTTACGTACAACCTTCGATTTGAATATTTAATTTAAAATTAGTTATAAAAACTTGGTTGATAAATTGTAGTTGCTACATTTGAAAATCAATACTTATAAAAAGATGAAATATTTTTCAGTAATAGCAATCCTTTTAATTTTATGTATGGTGAGTTGTGATGGCAAACACAGAGCACTCGAATCGCATGTTGAGAAACTTGAACGAAGTAATTTGTCAATATCTTTTTTTGAACAAGATATATATGTTCCGGAAAAATATACAGCAAGCATAACCGATACAATTTTAAGCTCTGGACTAAAAGTAAATGTAAAGTATTATGCTGTAATGGATAAATTAATTACGGTAAGAACCAATGATAATCCTAATGTCAATACACATTATCGCGTTTTTGAATCGCAAATAAATGTTTTTAAAAACAACGAATTGCTTTTTGATGATATCTTAGATAAATCTGATTTTTCTGATGCTAAAGATACTGAATTTTGGAAAAATGCCATTCTACAATATGTCTGGCTCGATGAATTGGGAAGCACAGCACTTAGGATACGTATAAATTGTTCTTTCTTAGCTCCTAGTACCAATACTTATAAATCTTATAGTGTTTACTTTAATAATAAAGGCACACGTGAAATACAACTTGTAGACGCTTCTTAATACTAAAAAATATGCTCGGACTTAAACTGCCAACAGATCCACGATGGGTAAATATCGTTGAAAAAAATATTGAAGAAATCTTAACCGATCACGCCTTTTGTGAACAAAAAGCAACCAGTACAGCCATTTCATTAATCGTAAGCTTCCCAGAATATACCGAATTAGTCCAAGAAATGATTGATTTAGTAACCGAGGAAATGAGTCATTTCAAAATGGTTCATGATATTATATTAGAACGTGGATGGACTCTAGGAAGAGATCGTAAAGACGACTATGTCCATCAGCTTTTAAAATTTTTCCCTAAAGGAGGTAGCCGAACCACTCAATTAGTACATCGCCTACTCTATGCGGCATTGATTGAAGCGAGAAGCTGTGAACGATTCAGGTTATTATCAGAAGAATTAGAAGACAAGCAACTGGCTAATTTCTATAAAAAACTCATGATAAGTGAAGCCAATCATTATACCATGTTTTTGGGCTTTGCAAGGCAATATGGACTGCGCAAAGAAGTGGACGCAAAGTGGGAATCTCTACTTGAATTTGAAGCCCAAATCATGAAAGACTTAGGCAAAAATGAAACCGTACATGGCTAAACAAATATTTACTAAGCATAAATTAATTTTAATATATTCTTTTTAAATAATTGAACGGAAATCAAGGTCATTATGAGCCCAATTCCAACTAATACAGCTATTTTTGGCAGCATATCAATTATAGATAGATTACGCCAGAAAATATCATAAAATCCCTGAATTCCCCAATAATTAACACTCACAACTGCAATTTTTTGCATGATTGGAGGCATGACAAAAAGCGGAATCATACTTCCCCCTACAGCCGACATCACCAGTATCACAATAGTGCTTAAGCCTTGTAATTGTTGACGTGTTTTAGCAATAGCGACCAAAAACATTCCAAAACTAGAGACTGCGAAAGCAGTGGCAAGTATCATTAACACTAGAGCTGTAATGTCTTTAAAAATAGGCAAACCAAATACTAACCAAGAAAACACAAACATCACTACTAATTGCAAAATAGCTAAAATCAACGCGGCCCCCATTTTACCAAATAAAATGTCAGTAGCCTTTAATGGAGAATACATTAAGCGTTTTAAAGTACCGGCATCTTTTTCATCAAGAAGTCCACCACCAATACCAGCAATACTAAACAATAACATCATTATTGCGGTTCCCGCAACTGCTTGAATAAGTCCCAAATTCCCAGTGCTAGTATCCTCTTTAATAACTGAAGTCATTTTTAATCCCATTTTAGAATTCATTGTCTTGGCAATAACGCCATTACCAGAATCCATATCACTAAATATTTTTTCTTTAACATTATTTGGTATTCCTGCAAAATTTTGATCAAAATAACTATTCATTTTCGCTTTGATACTTTTTTGACCAATAGAACTCATTAAATTTTGCACGAGTACGGATTGCAACATTCCCATCTCAATTTGACGTGCAGCATCATATTTTAGTTCCATTGGTAAACTAGTTCCCGTCTTTAATGAATCTTGAAATCCTTTCTTTAAAATTAAGACCCCAACATATTTTCCCTTTATCACGAGGTTGGTAGCTTCCTCCTCATTTTTTGGTATAAGAATAATTTCATTTATTTCCCCCAATTTTGATACAACACTTTTGGAATCGATAGAGTTGTCTACATCAGAAATTAATAATTGGATTGGTTTCTTTTTATTACTATTATTCCCAGTACCACCAAATGCAAAGGCGAATAAAGAGATCAGTAATATTGGCATTAAAAAAGTTAACAACACGGCTTTCTTATCTGAGAAGAAAAGTTTTAAATCTTTTTTTAATATTGTAAGTATCATGTTTATGAGTGTTTTACTGTATAATATTTTATACGTTTTATTAAATACGCTTTTTTGAATTAAATTTAGTCTCTTAATTTTTTTCCAGTAAGACTTAGAAATATAGTTTCTAAATTCACCTTCTTAAGATGCAAATCTTCAATGATTAATCCGCAGGTATTACAGGCAGAGATGATTTTTGATAACTCTGTGTTTACATCACACTCAATAATCACTTTATTAGGATTTGAATTTATAGTAAGGGAAAAAAATTCTTGTAACTTTTCTTTTTGATCTAAAGACATCGCATTAAAGGTTATTTCAACAGATTCTTTCACATCACTCATTTTTTGCAATTCTGCTTGGGTTCCTTGTGCAATGATTTCTCCAGCATCAATAATTGCAATTCTGTTACACAAGCGTTCTACTTCCTCCATATAATGTGTTGTATAAACGATTGTAATGCCCTGCTTATTAAGCGTTTCAATTATCTCAAATATCCGATTTCTGCTATGTGGGTCGACACCTACGGTTGGTTCGTCTAAGAATAAAATTTTAGGCTGGTGTAATAAGGCTGCAGCAATGTTAATGCGACGTTTCATACCCCCTGAAAAAGTTTTAATCAAGTGATTTTTTCTATCCGTCAGTCCAATTAAATCCAAAAGATGAGCAATGCGCTGCTTCAATTCTTTAATTGGGACCTTATATAAACTTCCCCAAAACAAAAGATTATCATAGGCTGAAAACTCCTCATACAACGATATTTCTTGAGGGACAACGCCTATAAGATGTTTACAACTATTTTTCGACTCATTTAAATTGTTTCCATCTATGTAAATACGACCTTGATCGCTTTTCAAAATGGTACTCATCATATTAATAGTAGTAGATTTTCCAGCTCCGTTTGGCCCCAGGAGTCCAAAGACTTCACCTTTTTCTATTGAAAAACTAATGCCGTTAACAGCTTGAACAGCTTCGAAAGATTTTGATAGATTAGTAACTTGTATCATCATTATTGTTTTTGATGATTCAAAAGTCAACTATAATAGGAATTTTAAGAATTAAAAATAACTGAATTGTAGATTTTTAAGGATAAATTGTAAAAAACATTAAATGATTTCATTACTTGAAACGGTATCGTAATACACACTTTTTATAATCCCATCAGAGAGTCCTATTTTTGGCACATAGACATGCTTAGCCTTGCTCCATTTCATTGCAGAAAGATAAATTTTCATTGCAGGGATAATAACGTCTGCCCTATCCTGATTCAAATTTAACACGGTAATACGTTCTTCATATGAATAGGACTTTAATTTTTTATAATACGAACTTAAGTAAAAATAGGTCAATGGCTTCCCCATTGCCTTACCGGACACTTTGAAGATTTTATTTATATTTCCACCAGACCCGATAACATCAACTTTTTCATATTCTTTTGTATTTTCTTTAATCCAGTCTTCCAGATTTTTCCAGGATTTCTTTTTAACCATATTATTTAAAAGCCGAACGGTCCCAATTTTAAAAGATTGAGAAGCAACTTTATGTCCATTATGTATAATTGAAAACTCAGTACTACCACCACCAACATCCACATAAAGGTAATTTCTGTCTTTATCGATATAATCATTTAAATCGGTAGCAGCAATAATTGCGGCCTCTTCATTGCCGTCTATAATATCTATATTAATATTTGAACGCTCAAAAATTGCTTTGGTAATATCCTTTCCATTAGTCGCTTCTCGCATTGCGGAGGTTGCACATGCTTTATATCGAACTACTTTATGTGTTTTCATTAATAGATTAAAAGCCAACATGGTGTCATGCATACGTTCAATGTTTTCAGTGGAAATTGAATTTTGTACAAACACATCTGCACCAAGACGAATGGGCACCCTAACTAGTGAACTCTTTTTAAATCGTACGGGTTTATCATTTTCTTCAATAATTATTGATATCAATAAACGCACAGCATTAGATCCAATATCTATAGCTGCATATTTTTTAATGGTTAGCATACTAATTCTCTAAGGCTTTTGAATAATAATTATAAATATCGAATTGGGTTCGTATTTTTTCCAAATTATTTGATTTATACTGATTTGCAATTTTTCCATTTAAATATCGGGCTTTTACATTATCATTCCAACAAATTTCAAATGTATCTAGCAATTCTTGTTTAATCCCTTCATCATAAATTGGACAGGAGACCTCTACCCTATTATCTATATTACGGGTCATTAAATCGGCAGACGATATATATAATTTTGGGTCCCCATTATTTCCAAAAATGAAAAGCCTAGTATGCTCTAAAAATTTATCTACAATACTAACAACCTCAATATTTTCACTCATCCCTGGAACACCTGGAATTAAGCAACAAATACCTCTAACTACCATCTGTATTTTAACACCGGCTCTACTCGCTTCGTATAGCTTATCAATCATACTATAGTTAGAAATACTATTCATTTTTAACTTAATGTAGCCAGGGTTTCCCAAGGTTACATTCTCTATCTCGTTATCTATAAGACTAAATAAAGCAGAGCGCGTATAATGGGGAGAAGTTATAATATGTTTATAACTAAATATACGGTAATTCGTATCAAAAAACTCAAAGACTCTATTCACATCTTTTAATATTCTTTGATCTGAGGTAAATAAGGTATAATCGGTATAAATACTTGCTGTGGACTCATTAAAATTACCAGTACTGATAAAACCATAGCGCCTTTTTTTGCCTTTGTGCTCACGCTCAACGACGCACATTTTACTATGAACTTTAAGACCTTTAACCCCAAAAATGAGATTAACGCCTTCAGCTTCCATTTGTTCAGCATATTTAATATTTGCTTCTTCGTCAAAACGTGCCTGTAACTCAATAGATACTGTTACATCTTTACCATTTTTCGCAGCATTAATAAGCGAACTTGCAATGTGCGAAATTTTTGCAAGTCGGTAAATCGTGATTTTTATAGATTTTACCTTAGGATCTAATGCAGCTTCTCTTAAAAATTTAACAATATATGAAAAGGTATGGTAAGGCGCATATAACAAATAATCCTTCTTTGCAATAGCATCAAAAAGACTACGGTCCAACGTCAAGCCCTTTATAGGTAAAGGCTCAATTTTTTTATATAATAATTCTGGTTTTTCCAGACTTGGAAAACTCATATAATCTCTTCTATTATGATATCGGCCCCCAGGAATTATACTATCTGTAGAATCAATTCCCATTTTTGACATTAAATAATTCAGGGTTTCTTTATCAATGGTTTTATCATAAACAAAACGTAAAGGTTCACCAATCTGTCTATGTTTTACACTATCCGATATTTTTTTTAAGAAACTTGTACTTAAATCGCTATCAAAATCTAACTCACCATCTCTAGTAATTTTAATCATGTGAGCAGAAATAGTATCATAATGGAAAATATTAAAAATATCATCTAAAAAGTAACGCAACAAATCATCCAGAAGGATAATATAATCCTTTCCATCGTGCTTAGGCAATACTACAAACCTATTCATGGTTTTAGGAATTTCCATCAATGCATATTGATTATCCTTTCCTTCAATTGTCATTTTTACAGCCAGATAAGAGGCGCTATCCTTAAGCAAAGGTAAATCGACATTTTCATTAAGTATTATTGTCACCAAGGCAGGACTAACATGACTGTGAAAATATTTTTTTAAATATCCATTTTGAAATTCAGAAATTTCTCGTTCATTAATAACAAAAATGTTTTCTCCTTTAAGTTTATCAACAATGCTATCAAGTATCTTCAAACTTTCACTTTGTTGCTTAATAACCGTTGATGTGATAATTTCTAATAATTTTTCTGCTTTAATTCCTCCTAATTGATTCTTTCCTCCTTTTCCTGCAAGATGAATCCGTTTAATGGTGGCATACCTCACTTTAAAAAACTCATCCAGATTATTGGAAAAAATACCTAAAAATCGTAATCGTTCAATTAATGGAACCGTTTGATCACCTGCCTCTTGTAAAACCCTTTCGTTAAACTGAAGCCAACTAATCTCTCGGTTAATATAAAAGTTATTACGTTTTTCAGTCATAGTCATGATTTTCTAATTAGTATGCTAACAAATGTATTTTTAATAATTTAAATATAGTCCATTAGCTCAATAATAACTAAATTGAAATTATAATTTTTTTGTATTAAATTTACTACATTTCTATGCTTTTGAACGTATATATTTGCGTTTCATGGATTTTTTAGCTATATTGCTCCCGTTTTAAGATTAGCCAAATCTAATTTTCAACTTTGTAAAAAGTTAAACCTACTCTAACTGTATTGGTGCTATTACAAAAATTCCATTACACTTTTTAGGTAAATAATGTCATTTATAAAATTGTTATAATGTCATTAACAGCTATTAGACTTGTCTTATTTCTCAGCACTTAAATAATTTGTGTTATGAAAAAAAGTACTTTCAACAGCCTAAAAAAAGTTATCCCTCTACTATTTTTATTTATGCTAAATCTAACTCTTCTTGCTCAAGTGGAGAATGACCTTACGGCACGATTTAACGAAACGGTTAATGGCGATATTACAATGATAGCAAATACTATGATCTCCAGAACTGCAACTCAAAATTATAATGGAGAAGATGGAAATCATGATTTTACTGATAATGTATATGTAGATATAGATACCGATAACAGCACTTTCAATTCAAGCAGTGCTATTTTCAACAATCCTCAGCCGCAAATAGCTTGCCTTTCAATACGCAAAGCTTATTTATATTGGGCTGCAGGAGATAAGGAAACTGGTACTGGAGAAGACAATGAGCCCAATTGGAATTATAATGATGTCAAAATAATGTATCCGGGTGAGACGGTTTACACCACAATTACTGCAGATGATGTTATTTATAGAGGTCGTAACACGCACTTCGATAACGACCCTTATATTTGTTTTAAAGATATTACAGCGTCCGTTACTCAATTAAATAGTCCATATGGAAAATATCAAATAGCCAATGTTGAAGCAAAAACTGGCGATCTTTTTTCTCATCAATTTGGGGTTCCAGGAACTGCCGCTGGATGGCAAATTGTATATGTATATGAAAGTCCTGAATTATCCACTAAAAACATTAGCCTTTTTGATGGGTATGTCCATGTCACAAAAGATGAAAACAATTTTGATATCGATTTTGACGGATTTCAAACAGTTCCCGTAGGCCCGGTTAATGCCAATATTCTCATTGGTTCATTGGAAGGAGACCGTGATTTAATAGGTGATAAATTGCAAATTGTAAACACCACCAATAATTTTGTTGATATTACCGCGCCACAAAGAACTGCTGACAATTTTTTTAATAGCAAAATTACTGTAGGTAATACTGATTTTATAGATAGAACTCCAGCAAGTTTAAATACGCTTGGTTTTGATGCCATGGTATTTAAGCTAGACAATATCAATAATAGTGTTATAGATAACAATCAAACATCTGCCAAAATTAGATTAACATCAAATCAAGAAACCTATGGCCTTTATTTAATAGGTCTTGCTGTAGAAGTTTGGTCTCCAAATTTATACCCCATTAAATTAAGCGCAAATATTGAAGGAAATATTACAAATGCTTCAGATACGGTTCGATTTGACTTTAATTTCTTAAATAATGGAAATGATGATGCCATAAATGTAGTTCTATCCACAACATTACCTACAAATTTAGAATTTGTTTCAGCGAATAACTTACCTGATGGTGTGACCTACTTTTATGATCCAATTACACGGATTTTAGAATATTATATAGAAGATGGTTTGGTAGATGTAGGAGATGCATTATTAAATTTAAACTTTGAAGTGATAATTAAAGAAGAGTGTTATTTTCTAGAGGAGCATTGTGATCTAACCTTTGAAATGCAATTGATTGCCACTTATAGAGGTGTTGAAAATCCAACGCCACAAACCACCTTAAGTTCTTATGATTTAGATGATTGTCAATTAGGAACCGTTTTACCCGTTGTTATAAATCAGCCGCCACCCGCGCTTTGGGTTAATCCTCCCAATGATTTAGATAGGACCCTGAATTGTGAGACTTTAGAGGATTTAAATGCAATTCAAAATCTTTTTCCTATTCCTGATAAATGCGAGTTCAACATAATAAAAACTAGTGGAAATTTCCTTCCTACTAATGGCTGTGGCTATTCTGGCAGCTACACGAACTCATGGGTCTTTACTGATGCTTGTGGACGCACCATTGCCGATTACATCCAAGTAATTACGATAATAGATGATAGCCCTCCCACATTTAGTAGCTTGCCAAATGACACGATAATTAATTGTTCTGATATTCCCCAATTTGCTCAGGCGGAAGTTGAAGATTCATGCAGTTTCAATATCGATTTATCATTTGATGATGTCGTTACAAATGGATCATGCGATGGTGATTTTAATATTACCAGAACTTGGACAGCAATTGACGAATGTGGTAATGTGTCAACCGCAAGCCAAACCATAATTGCTCAAGATACAACGCCACCAAATCTTGAAAGCGAATTAGATGAAGACATCGTACAAATCTGTGAAAGCCCTCCAGAAATTCCAGAGTTAGAGTTCTCTGATAACTGTTCATCAAACCTCTCTGTAATTTACAACGAAGAAACCCAAACTATAGACGCTGACAACTATGATATTATAAGAACATGGACGGTTTATGATGAATGTGCAAATGAAAACACATTTACCCAGACAATTCATATGCAAATCATCGACACAATGATTTCATTACCACTTAACCTTTGTCCCGATGATGATGCAATCGATTTAAATCATTTTGTTGAAACAAATACAGATGGATACTGGGAAATAGAAAATCAAAACTTACTGACTAACAACTTATTAAACCCAAAAAAAATAGCACAAGGCATCTATATCTTTAGATATATTGTACCAACGAATCAATGTATCCAAACCAATGAATTGGTCATTCAAATAGGAGAAACCTGTATTGAATTAGAACCCTGTATCAATTCAAGTATGGATGTGGAAATTTCAAAATTAGTAACTCCAAATAACGACTTGAAGAATCAAACTTTTGAAGTAGCTTATATACTTAACCCTGAAATTGATTTTAACGATCGCTGTGATATTATTGTAAAAGTAAAAATGTTTAATCGTTGGGGCACCAAAGTTTTTGAATCCAATAATTACGACAATAGCTGGACAGGTACTGCTAGTGGTAAACTCGGAACTGAAGACAAATTACCCTCAGGAACATATTACTATGTAGTGACATTGGTGAATAGTGGAATTAAGCCAATACAAGGCTATATCTTATTAGGAATTGAACAATAAAGCATGAAAAATTATAAACACATATATGTTTTTTTAGCGCTCTGTATAATACCTATACTTAGTTATTCACAACAGCTACCTCAATTTACACAATACATGTATAATACAATCTCTATAAATCCAGCATATGCCGGATCCAGAGAACGATTAAACGTCGCCTTTTTAAATAGAAATCAATGGCTTGGTGTAAACGGAGCGCCAGTTACACAAACCCTTACTACAGACACCAGTATTCCAAATACTAATTTGGGGATTGGATTATCAATCATACATGATAAGCTGGGCTATGAACGCACGTCCTATATTTATTCAGACGTCTCTTATTCCATTTCTTTAAATAAGGATTATAGATTATCTTTTGGATTTAAATTTGGAGTTAGCAAATATGGAATAGATCCCGATTTACTCATGGATCCTTCTGCTATAGGAGATCAATATCTCGATAAAATTTTTAATAAATGGAAGCCCAATTTTGGTGCTGGAATATATTATAGATCTAAAGACTGGTATATCTCATTTTCGTCCCCCAGAATTTTAAGTTATACCAACAGCACAAGCCTGGAATATAATGCCATTGAACGCGTTAGTTATTACTTTAGTGGTGGGTACATGCTTGGACTAAATCCTCAATTAGCATTTAAACCTACGTTTTTAATTAAATATACTAATGGTGCTCCAGTTTCAGTAGATCTAACAGGTAATTTCTTAATAAATGAGAAACTAATGCTTGGATTAGCTTATCGCGTTGGTGATGCCATTGGAGGTCTCATGAGCTTGGATCTAACCGAAAGTTTAAAATTTGGATACGCCTATGAATTTAATACCACTGCAATAAATCCATACACCTCTGGTTCTCACGAAGTTTTTCTTATCTATCAATTTGATTATCCAAGATCAAAATGTGACTGCCAAAATAAATTTTAAAACACTTATTTAATCCTTCAAATCTCGCGGAAAAATTGTTTTCAGCGTGCGCCCTTGTTTTAAATCACTCCAACTTTCAATATCAAATTCTAATACCACTAATCCACTAGTTGGTAAATTATCGATATAAGTATCTCCATATAAATTTACGATGGATGTTAAGGCATGATTATGACCAAATAACATCACATTATTGTATTTATTATCAATTAATTTGATAAAATCAACAACATCGTGACCACCAAAATCATATAATTCGTCGTAAATTCCTACGTTGTCTTTGGAAATATTCAAGTTTCTCACAAATATTTTACATGTTTCTACCGCACGTGTTGCGGGACTAGAAAACACAATCTCTGGCTCATATTTAAACTGTACAAAATCTTCTGAAACCAAGCCTGCATCAGCTATACCACGTTTTTTTAAGGGCCTAGATATATCATTTACGTCATGTTCCCATGATGATTTTGCATGTCTGACAATTACTATTTTCTTCATAAAATATCGTTTAAATGTAAATTTTACCGATAAAACGTTGTTTTCTCCGATTTATCGAATATATTTGTGCTTTAACCAATTATATTTGCAATCGGCGAAATTTATTTTTATTTCGCATAAAATTAGAGAATAATGACCCCAAATCAAATTCATCTTATTAATTCATTCGCACAAAACAATTGTGCCCTTCCCTCACATTTTGATATTATTAACTCCATGAACAAAAAATTGTACATGGCAAATGTTAATGTTATTTGATTAAAAATAAATATTAAAAATGTATCTATTTGATATCTGAATTTTAATGCTAGAATTCAGCAACGTTAGATAGTCACCCTAAATCTGCAAAATGAAGAAATTTTTACACTGGCAAAAGTTTAACTTGGCCTTTCTAGCACTAATGATGTTTACATCGTATAGTGGTATAGGTCAAACCACCTACACTAGCTTTACTGAGGGCGCTTGTATTATAGATATGGGTGTGACACCTCAAACTAAAAATAATGCAATTGCTCCTTATGGTTTAGTTTATGATTTAATTACTAACCATAGCATTCCTATCTATTGGATTATAGATCCTAATAAAAGTTTTATTTCTACGTCGAGTAAAACCGATCAAAGTGATATCACTATAACTGGAACAACAACAAGAAATGGAAACACTTCAGTAACTAAGAGCTTATATGCTGGTCCTTTTCTTATTCCTGCCGAATATATGGAGGATGCATATCAGGTTATAGAAGAATGGCAATCAAATAGGAATGGACTAACAGTCTATTGGAATTTAGACGCGATTACAAATGCACCGGTTGAAGGCGTTATTACAACTTTTCC
>CAJXVU010000053.1 GCA_913062555.1 uncultured Bacteroidota bacterium | reverse complement strand
CTTTAAAAAAATAGCCTTCAAACTCAAAATATACTCCTGCTGTAGAAGTAATAATTTCCTGTACTTCAAACACAAAATCATACACGCTTAAACTAAATGAAAGTGATTTTGTAGCAAATAATAAACGTAATAAAACACAATTATACCTAAAAGGCAGAGATATAGATGGAGATAAAATAGAAGACCAAATATCTTTTACTAGGACAGATGGCGCACATTGTTGTTATAAATTAAGTATTAGCCTAAGCACAACTACTATTAAGAGTAATTATCCTTTCGAAATGGACAGAGGTTATTTAATAGGTGTTGATGGAAGCAAGCCAAATCAGTTTAAAATAGAATGTGGACTTAACTCAATTGCTAGTTCTGCCTTAGACATTATTATGAAGGTAAAGAACAATCAACTAACTAATGCCGAACTCTATGATAATTATGTTAAATCTTTAAAAAATAAAGATGAAGCAGTCAATTATACTGAATTTAACATTAAGTGTCGTTCACTGTTTAATACCCAACGCTTGTTGCGTAAAAAAGGGAAAGATTCGAAATCCTCAAAGGAGGATATTATTTCCTTGAATGGTAGAATTTTGAAACCTCAAACTGAAAAACAAGTAAAAAGCGATTGACCATTGTATATGGCTTAATTTTAAGTATCGTATTTCTGGTATTCGCTTTGGAGTGCTACATGGTCCAGATAATAATTGGGCAGTATGTGAAGAAACTACTGCCCAAGATATGGAAATGAAATTTTTGGATATTTTACCAAAAGATTACTCCAATATGAATTATGACGATATCCGTCATGTTGGTATGGATAGTAATTCACTTCCCTCTTGGGATAAGATTATTGGGCTATTTTCTATTGCTGACGGTGAAATTTTAAGATTCATTCTCCATACCAAACTGCCGCTTGAGCGGCTGATTCGTCATGAATTAACTAGTCGTGGTTATGATAAAAATCACAGATGGTGTGGGTTTGATAAGGCTGCTGAAATTTGGCTCGTAGATGGATAAATTTTTAGATTATAGATTCCCCGAAACTTTGTTTTGGTTGAAATAACTGAAAACTAAAGTACTCGAATTTTTAATTTGAGTGTTTTTTAACGCTTCAAAGAGAAGAAATGCTCACGATAAGTTCCTACGTTTTATCTTTTCAACAGTAATCATAATCGTTCGAGGGTAATCTGCTACGGTTTAGTTAAAAGTTCTTTTCCAACCATTATATCAGGTAGATTTAATAACTTTACCAAGTTATTGTTAATGTTAAGTTTTGTTATTAGGTATGTATAGAGTTTTACCAATTAGCATTTAGTATTATTAAAGCTTTTGGGAATTTAAAAAAACAGACAGTTTCTATTACAAGAACAAAGGCCATATCCATTTTTACTTCTAACATACACCTCAAATTCGTCTATGTCATCCACATCTATTATTCCTTAAGGAGCCAAAGTTAATTTTCTTTTCTACGAACAACTAAAAAAAATTCTTTATGGTCAAAATATATGATTAGAGAGTGTAGTCTCAATTGAATCTAATTGATAAAATAGGATTAGCGTGCATCAGAATTGATTAGAAGTAAGTACTTTAAATAAAAATAAGTTCTAAAGTAGGTGAACAATAAGTAGGGTTTGAAGATTTGCGATTTTATTGAAAATATCGGTTCTAAGGAACAGATTAAAAGTTATGATTTTGTACCTAATTCAACAATTTTATTGATTGTTTCATTACTATCAATTCCTAAACCTTCTTTTTGATAATATAGTTCGCCATCAGTATTAAATACGCTAATAATATTGGAATGTGAAAAATCTAAAGGTGATATTTCCTTATAATTAACTGCCAATACTGCTGCAAATTCTCTAGTATCACTAGAAGAACCTCTTAAAAACACCCATTGATCTTCTTCCATTTTATTTTCAATTGAAAAAGCTTTTAATCGCTCAGGGGTATCGGTATCAGGATCTATGCTCACAAGTAAATATTTAACGTCCTTTGATAAGTTCTTTGGTACTTTAGATTCAATATCTCGCATATCCGAGACCAATCTTGGACATGAGGCCTTACATGAAGTATATATCATAACCACCACAATAATCTTACCCCTATAGTCAATTAATTCAACCTCTTTATTATTCTGGTTAGTCCATTTAGACGGTAAATTGTAAAATGAAAGATCTGAAAGAGGCTTCTCTATTTGATTCTGCTCTACATCTCCTTTGCCATTAGCAGTTTTCGTATTATTACAGCTAGAAAAACTTATAGTAAATAATAAAATTAAGATAACATTTTTTCTCATCAGTAATTTACCTTTTTACTGGTTCTACATCTTTAGCACATCTAAACCCAAGGTTTTTAACCGAATACTTTGCCTTAAGACTCCCTCTGAAAGCATAGCGCATAAAAGCAGCATAATTCATTAAATCTGTTGCTCCAACAGCGGCACTTCCACAAAAGAGGTTACTATCTTTGTCTACATCTTTTCTTGACTCTCCAGAGATTAAGACTGAATTAAAATCTATGGTCCATTCCCAAACTAAACCATGAAGGTCATAAATTCCCCAATAATTTCTAAACGTTGATCCAATTTGTTTATTAAAGGATTTTGGCGATTCATACCAGTTTAATATGTATTGGTTATAATTTGTATCTGTTCTTGCATCTCTCTTCTTTTCATCTGCCATAGCTACATATTCCCATTCATCTAATAATGGCAATCTTTTTCCTAAACAGTCACAATAATTCTTCGCAGCAAACCAAGATACATTTGTAACTGGGGCATTTAAATTTGCATTTAATGGTAAACTTGAATCATCGTTCCACTCCGTCAAATAATTAGCATCTGCGAATAGACCTTTGATATTAGATTTTTGCCACTTATGGTTCTTTTTTAAAAATTCCTGAAATTCTTCATTAGTAACAGGGTATTCATCCATATAAAAAGAATTAACCTTCACGGTTAGACTATCTACTCCATATAAAGGTAAATAAGTCCCTCCTTGTATTAATTTCATATCAACTACGGATTGTGCGTAAGTTGAAAAACTTAAGACAAAAACTGAAAAAACAAATACAAAAAAGGAAGGACTCATCATAGTTTGCTATTAATGTGAGCTTCTTTTTTTCTTTACCATATCAGGAGTTACATCCCTTTTCGAGTTACCCCAACTGTCATAAACATATGTAAGAACATTTGCTGTATCCTCATCATTCAAATTCTGAGGTGTCATAATACCGTTATATTCTTTCTCATTTACAGTTATTTTGCCTTTGTTACCATTTAAAACAATACCTATAGCTCTATCTACATCTGCGTTTAAATAATCTGATTCTGCTAATGGAGGAAATGCATTTGGTACACCTTGGCCATTTGCTTGATGGCAAGCAAAACAAGTTTGAGCGTAAACAGCTTTTCCTGCTGCAATTCTTTCGGCTCTATTTTTTAATGGTGCTTCTTTCTCTACTTTTTTTGTATTCATTGCCATATCAGCCTTGTCACCTTTAATTTCAGGTTGATAAACACTTTCCTTCTGAGTTCCAGAGTAAATCTTCTTATTCTCTTCCCCAGTAACTTTAAGCATACCTAATGCTCCTTTATTAAATGCTCTAAATATAGAATGATCTACTAATATGTATGTTCCAGGAACATCAACCATAAACTCTACTATTGCAGCACCTCCAGATGGAATTATAGTAGTTTGAACATTTTCATTTATCATACTTCCTCCTTCTACCCTAACTACATCAAATATCTCTCCAATAACATGAAAAGAAGAAACCAAATTAGGACCTCCATTACCAACAAAAAGACGTACCCTATCTCCAACTTCGGCTGTAATTGCATTGTCTCCTGTAGTAGATCCTACTTTACCATTAAAAACAACATAATCAGCATCTTCTTCAATTGCTTTCTCCATATTAAAAGTTTGCAAACCCTTATCCCCATTTTCACCTGATGTATAGAAATCTCCTTGCATGATATAATATTCCTTATCTACTTGAGGTAACCCTCCTTCAGGCTCTACTAAAATTAAACCATACATTCCATTACCGATATGCATTCCAACTGGTGCTGTGGCACAATGATATACATAAAGACCTGGACTAAGCACTTTAAAAGAAAATTGTGTCTCATGTCCTGGAGCTACAAATGAAGAAGCTGCTCCTCCACCAGGTCCTGTTGCGGCATGTAAATCTATATTATGTGGCAACTTATTGTTTGGATGATTTTTTAAATGAAACTCTACTTCATCACCTACTCTTGTTCTAATAAAACTTCCTGGCACAGAACCACCAAATGTCCAATATACATATGATACTCCATCTGCCATTTCGCCTTCCTCTTCCAATACTTCCATATTAACAATAAGTTTTTTTGCTTTTCTTCTTCCAACGGAACGAGGCACGTTGGGAGGAGATGTAAGTTCTGCTTCCATTTCTAATGTCACAGGTATATTTGCGTTAGAAGCTACCAATTTGTTTTCACTACTGTCTTTGCCTTCTTCTCCGCATGACATAATTGTTATTGCCAGTAGAAGTACTGATAGAAAGAAACCTTTTGACTTTATTTTTGTTCTCATGATTATTTATTTATTATTAGCTTTTATACAAGGTTGGTTTTATAGTTAGCATTGCCCAAGCCCAATTATTATTCGTTTTATTAAAGTTATTTTTTACGATTCTAAGACCTTCAGAGTCAAATATCTGAGAGTATCCCATTTTTAAATTAACATCATCTAATAGGTTATAGTTAAATACTAAATCTATTTCAGCGCCTAGTTGTTTAGAATTATGACTTTCTATTTTAGCTTGGGATGAGAAATTATGAATAGCAATAGTTATATCAGATCTCTTATTAAATAAGAGTTGAGATTTAATATATAAATCGATTAAACCCACGTTGTTCTTATGATTACCTACGTAGAAATAATCTATTACTCCATTAAATTTATGGTTAGTACCATATAGAGGTGTAAAAGCCTTGTTTTTATTATTACTTACACTTCCAAAATCATTTCCGCTTTGTTGTTCTCCTCCAAGCGAAATTTTAATATCCTTATTAATAGCATACTGACCTTCAATCCCAAATAAGGAAGAAGACAAGGTGTTACTTAAAACATCTTCACCAAACTGAAAATAAACATTAGCTATACCTTTAAATTTATTTTTCCTGTATTTAAAATGAGTCCCTATCGTTTGAGAATATCTGGTCTCGTTATTTTCTTCATTATTTTCATCTATAAATTGCTCTCCATTATTTAATACGAGTAAACTAATAGAAGAAGATTTAAATCTTTTGTCTAACCAACAATACTGTATAGATTTATAAGTATTAGATGTTAAAGTCGTTTCGGTTAAGTTTTCTGCATCTTGATTAAAAGCAAATCCAAAATCAACACTTAAACTACCAACTCTTAACTTTAATAGAGCTAAATCATGGCTTCTAGCTTGTTGCGCCCAGCCTGCACTTCCAAAAAATCGTTGATCGTTATAAACTAATTCTTGTCTACCTAACCTTAAAGCTAAATTTTTATTTAAAACCACCTCTGCCCAGGCCTGATGTAAACCAAATCCATTTTTATCGGAAAGGTTTAATTGAGGCGTATCTCCCCATACCCTTACATCTTGACCAGACAAGAAAAGTTTCAATTTTTCTTTTTCAAATGAAAAATTAACTCTGGCTCTTTGAGAAACAAAAGCAGCAGGATTGACATTATCCGGAAAAATGGTGCGGTAACCATGTCGATATTCAAATCGTGGTCTTAGCTCAGCATCAACTGTAAATTGAGCGTTTAATAAACATGAATAGCTTATTAAAACACTTAAAATAGAATTTCTAAATCTCATATATCTTTATGATAGTTAAAGCAAATATATTAAATAATTTTAATAAAGGATATTTTTATCCGAAATTATTTTATTCTTATCTTTGCATCAAGATTTTAAAATGTTATTAAATTAAAATGCCGTATTAAATCTAAAATTTAGATTTGGTTTATTTAAATTTGATATATGTTTTCAAAATCTTGTAAATACGGAATTAAAGCGACGCTATATATAGCCAAGCGTTCAATACATAATGAAAGAGTTAGTTTAAAAGAAATTGCAAAATCAATTGATTCACCTGTTGCGTTTACTGCAAAAATTTTACAACAATTAGTAAAGGAAGGTGTAATTAATTCTTTAAAAGGACCAACAGGAGGGTTTGAAGTAGACGACTATAAATTAAACAATATTAGTGTTGGCGATGTGGTTAGAGCTCTAGATGGCGAAGATGTATATGTGGGCTGTGGGTTAGGTTTAGAAAAGTGTAATGAATCAAAGCCATGTCCTTTACATAATGATTTTGTTAAACTTAGAATCAACATAAAAACAATGTTAGAGCAAACTAATTTAAGAGAATTTGCTCTAGAGCTAGAATCAGGGTTAACGTTCTTAAAACGGTAAAAAAAAAAATTAAAATAATAAAGGATAATTTTATCTGAAAATAAAATTATGTATAACGTCAACAAAAAGTTCACCACTTAAGGGATATACTTAAGTCATAGATTATTAAATTGGAAGCATGCTTGCAATTTAGCTAAACCTTTAAAAAGTGAACCATGAGAAAAACAAAAAAGTCAGTAGAAGCAGTTGTAAAAGACATAAAAAGGAAGACTCGTAGGAAGTTTTCAGCCGAGGAAAAAATCAGAATTAATATTATTTCCATATATAAGAAAGATGATGAAAGCTAAATCTACCAATGTTGAATTGGAAATTCCTAGCTTCGGAACAATTAAAAACCCTATCGGCCAAATGGATTCTGAACATGATTTTGAGGGAGAAGCTTTTAGAAAGATTGCAAAACTTTCAGATAATTACAATCCGCCTTCAAATGCATGTAATACTTACAAAGTCACTTATGCAAAACTAAAGGAATTTGAAGAGGATTTACATTTTCATATTCATTTAGAAAATAATATTCTTTTTAAAAAAGCTATAGAATTAGAAGAAGAATTATTCGCTTAACATCTTTCTTAATGAATACTATTTTTTTATAAAAATAAAGGATGTTTTTATCCTAAATTAATTACCTAAATAACGCAAGGTGAAATTATATTTAACAGTATTAGAAGATTATTGGGGATATATCCCACTATCCATCATTTTACAAAGTTGTATTGGCTCTGTAACTTGCATGTATTTACTTCAAGATTATAAAGGTGATAATTTTATTGGATCATTTATAGAATTAACAATGTGTACCTCAATATGTATGATATATAACGCAGCTATATTGGCGCAAATGAAAGTGAAATTAGTATTTAATTTATTGCTTATCTCTTTACTAACAAACATTACATTAATCATTATTATTAATTTAATAAAGTTTACTAGCTAAAAAACAAAATTGATTATGACACTAACCATAATTGGTAAAAAGATTTACAGTCATCTTATATCTTCTAGATTGATGGCTGTTTTTCTAATCGCCCTTGCGATATCAATGGCTATTGGGACGTTTTTAGATGCAGGTCAAGAAACCTCACCTACTCCATATTCTAGAGTACTCATTTACAATACCCTTTGGTTTGAGGTCATTTTAATTTTATTGATGGTTAATTTTATTGGAAACATAAAAAACTATAATCTAATAAAAAATAAAAAATGGACCATTCTTATATTACATCTTTCCTTCGTCCTGATAATTTTTGGTGCAGGTATTACAAGATATATAGGTTTTGAAGGTGTTATACCTATTTATGAAGGAGAAAAGAATAATAAAATACTTTCCGAAGATACGTATCTTTCTGTTTGGATGGACGGAGATATAAATGGCAAAGTATTACGCAAAAAAGAATATAAAAAGCTCTTCCTTTCAGAACGATTAGATAATGAATTTAAATTAAAAACAAATTTCAATAAAACTGATGTAAAAATAAGGTCATTAAAATTTATTGAAAATGCTGAAGAACAAACAAGCTTTATCCAAGATATAGATGGTGTTGTTTGTTTGCATTTAGTAGAGAGTAGTGAAGGCAAACGAAAAGATCACTATATAAAGGCTGGCAAATTAACTTCAATAGGAAATATAATAGTTTCATTTCAAAATGATAACCTTAATGCAGGCATTAATATATATATTGAAAACGATTCTTTAAAAATGCGAAGTGCATTTAGAGGTACCGTTTATAATATGAATAGCAAACAAGAAAGAGCTATTATTAAAAATGAAATTAATCCCCTTAAACTACTCTCGTTATATACTGTTAATAATTTAAATTTTGTAATTCCTGAAAACCCAAAAATAGGATTCCCAGAAAAAGTTATACAAAAAACAGAAACCTCATTTCAAGATGCCCTACAAGTACAAATAGAAATTAATGATGAACAAGAGGTCCTCACCTTATTTGGGGCAAAAGGTGTCTCAAATAATCCAAAAAAAGTATCGATTGGAGGTTTAGATATACACCTTGCTTATGGATCAAAAGAAATAGAATTACCATTTTATGTTCAATTAAATAAACTCATAACAGAGAAGTATCCTGGCGCAGATCCAAATACTTATAGTGTTGGATTTAAGTCTTATGAAAGTAATGTCACAATATTAGACAAAAATGCACCTGATTTTGATGCCAGAATATATATGAATAATATTTTGGATTATAAAGGCTATCGGTTTTTTCAATCCAGCATAGATTTCTCTAGCGCAGCTAAAAAAGTAGAAAACACCCCAGATATAACCGTTTTATCTGTAAATCATGATTTTTGGGGAACAACGATTACCTACATAGGTTATTATATGCTTTACCTAGGGCTGATGCTGGTTATGTTCGATAAGAACACAAGATTTAAATATTTAGAAAGAATAGTTAATAGGCAAAAAGGGAAAAAAATACTTCTATCCTTTTTACTATTGTTTATTAGCTTTAAGGGTATAAGTCAAGAACCTTCGATTGAGCAACATCGCCAATTAGATAAAACTACTGTAGATTCAATACTTTCATCAAGAGTTATTCCAAAAATTGAAGCAGAAAAATTCGGGCAATTAATTTTACAAGACGTAGGTGGAAGAATGAAGCCTGTTAATACGTATGCTTCAGAATTATTAAGAAAGATCTCTGGGAGAGAGCATTATGAAGGTTTAGACCCAAATCAAGTGCTACTGTCAATGATTCAGAGTCCAAGATTATGGTTTGATGTTCCGCTGATAAAACTAAAAAGAGGGAATGATAGTATTCGAAAAATATTATCATTAGATCAAAATTCTAAATATGCTTCACTCTCAAGTTTTTTTACACCTGATGGTCAGCCCAAAATATCTCAAAGTTTGCTTCAAGATGCATTTTCAGTCAATGCACCAAATCAATTTCAAAAAGATCTTCGAAAAGCGTATGAAGCACAAAGATTATTATCTCAGGCCATAAACGGGAGCTTAATTAAATTATTTCCTATACCTAACAATCCAAATAACAAATGGGAATCCATTAACGAGATTCAAGATGTTGATTTTGGTCCAGATTCAAAAATCATCAAAAATTTATTTCCTTATGGTTATTTTGATGCAATCCATAAAAAAGATTACACACTAGCATCAAAAATTTTGGAGAGTATTACTAAGCTCCAATATGCTTATAGTAAAGAGATAATGCCTAATGAAGGGAAAATTCAATTTGAAATTAAATATAACAAATGGAATATATTTAAGCGAGTATATTATGGATATTTACTTTTTGGTGTTTTTCTATTTTTCACAGTAATCTTAAGAATTTTCTCTTCAAATAAAATACTTAAATATTTAATAGCAGGATTAAAATGGGCTGTCTACATCACTTTTATTTTTCATGTTCTTGGGTTAGCAATGCGATGGTACATTTCTGGCCATGCACCTTGGAGCGATGCCTATGAGTCCATGATTTATGTTGCGTTTGCTACCATGATATTTGGTGTTTTATTTGGTAGAAAATCAGATTTAACATTGGCAGCCTCTACATTTGTAAGCGCAATGATTTTAATGATAGCACATTGGAATTGGATGGATCCTTCAATTTCAAACCTTGAACCTGTACTAGATAGCTATTGGCTCATGGTGCATGTTGCAGTTATTGTTGCGAGTTACGGCCCTTTTACAATTAGTGCAATTCTTGGAGGAATGACACTTTTATTAATGCTTCTAACTACTTCAAAAAACAAACAAAAAATGAAGGTTTTTGTAAAAGAGACTCAAGCAATTACCGAAATGGCAATTACTATTGGTTTGATTATGCTAACAATAGGAAATTTTCTTGGTGGCCAATGGGCTAATGAGAGTTGGGGTAGATATTGGGGCTGGGATCCAAAAGAAACTTGGGCATTAATAACTATAATAATTTACGCATTTGTGCTTCATATGAGGTTAGTTCCTGGCTTAAGAAGTAAATGGTTGTTTAGCTTTATATCTATTATTGCATTTGGATCTATTCTAATGACCTATTTTGGAGTTAATTTCTGGTTGGTTGGATTACATTCATACGCTTCAGGAGATCAAATATTTTCTTTAAAAATTATTGCCACAACCCTAGGTGTTCTAGCTATTTATGGTGTGCTAAGCTATTACATTGGATATAGGAAACATTATAAGTAGTAGAATGAAGTATAAAATTGCAATAGGAATGTTAATAATCTTTTGTTTTACAGAAGTCAGACCTCTACTGCCTTTTTTAGAGTATAATACGAATTATAAATTTATTTCAGAAGTTCTTTGTATAAACAAAGACAAACCACTATCCACTTGTAATGGTATCAAGTGTTATGGGAGATCATTATCATAAGAAAGGTGAAACTATGTTTTCCTATAGGTATATGCCAATGTGGATGGATAGTAATTTACAATCTTCTGATGATATCTCTAATGAAAACATTTATCAGAATTTTATGGTTGCACCGCAAAAAATGAATATGCATATGCTTGGTCTAATGTATGCGCCTTCTAACCAAATAAGGAAGCTTCTTTTCTTCAAAACGAAGTTATTTGCGAATTAAATGGAAAGCCTATCAATACGATATCTGTGCAGCACCGTTTGGAAATGGGTCCTTTATTTCTTGGTGGCTCTTATATAAGAATTCAATAGGTCAAATTATTATTTCAAAAATTCCTTTTGTTGGCCGGTTTTTAGCAAAACAATGGTATCCTCTGTTACGTATTATTAAATTGATACCGCATCGATGTTTATGTCCTACGCTCAAACATCAGTTTTAAAAGTCATAGATGATATAACCAATGATAAAGGTGTTCGTGCCTTAACCGAGGCTGAACGTAAGCCCATATTAAATAACATCTTTGTTCGCTAATTATGGCTTACAGCGAAAGTGAACAAGCGACACTTAACTTCTATCAGTGGGAGTATCGTCATCGTGGGTATTACCATTTTGACACTCCCGTTGCTTTAGAAGTTCCGTATGTGCCGTTTACACATATAAGTCATACTCCAAAAAAACGAATAGATGATGGAAGAGTGCCGTCTCTATTTAAAAGTATTGGTAATTTAATTCTCCCTCCTAAAAAAGAAGAAAAGGAAGAAGAACTAACACCTATAAAGCCAAGAGTATTAGATGCATCTCGTTTACCTAATACTGTTGGTTTTTCTATTACATTCCCGAATGAAACTCCCAATCACAGCAAGCTGTGGGGTATCTTGTTTAAAACTTAAAAAGTTTTAATTGGGAATATTGTTCTTTCTCTTTTTCACTCCCTTGTTCTTGTATATACTTTTTTACTATTTCTACTGTTGTCCCATCCCCTACTGTACCAATATAACCTCCGTCACTCCAGTAAGAACCTCCCCATAATTGTTTCCTGTACTTCAAACACAAAACCATATGATAGCGTATCTGATAAACAAGGGGACTACTCAACTTTAATTCCATCTGATAAAGTTACAGACAAGCTGTAACTTTGACAAATTCATCCCAATCGCAGCAAGCTGCGGAGGATTCTTTGCCCTTTTGATAAAAGTTTTGGCTACAGGTTTAAACGGAAATTAGCTTAAACTTAACGCTATTATGTTAAAAGACTGTTATAGTTCTGTAAAAGTGTTTAATAAGTAATTAAATTGACTCTTAAAAAATGTCACATGAGTAAATTAAAAATTAAAGACAAAATAATGTTAAAACAAATAACACTAATCTGCTTTCTCTTCTTTAGTTTCATTGAAAGTCAAGCTCAAATTTTACCTGATTTAAGTAGTTTTTCTGAAATCAAAGAAAAAGTTGGCTATACCAATATCAAAATTGAATATTCTAGGCCATCAGTGAAAGGAAGAAAAATATTTGGTGATTTAGTCAGTTATGATGTTATCTGGAGAGCTGGCGCAAATGACGATACTAAAATCACATTTAGTACTGACGTAACAATTAATAATAAAACATTAGCAGCAGGCTCCTACTCTATATTTGTTAAACCTAAGCGAGAGTCTTGGGTCTTTTATTTCTATCAAAAATCTTCAACAGACTGGGGTGGCGTTCCTCCTCAAAACTCAACAGAACATTATGCTTGGAGTTCTGAAAAGTTAAAATTAGAATATGAAGTACCTATAAAAAAAGTTGAACCCGTAGAAACATTAACCATTGGTATCCAGGATATTTATGTAAATAAAGCACAATTATTTATGACTTGGGATAGTGTAAAAGTGGTAGTGCCTTTTACAACTAAATCAACTGAACGCGTAGTTAGTTCAATTGAAAGAAGACTTCAAGATCCAACAGCTTGGCAATATTATGGTTATGCAAATTTTTATATGGGAAACTCTATTAAATTAGAAAAAGCATTGGAGTATATAAATATTGCCATAAATAAATCTGATGAATCAAGTTGGTGGTTTTTGAGACTCAAATCTCAAATTCTTGCCAAACTAAAAAGATATGATGAAGCAATAGTAACTGCCAAAGAAGGTTTAGAAGCAGGAAAAAAAGACGGCGCAGCATTCTACATTACTCAAAGCAATAACGATATTAAACGCTGGCTTGATAAGAATGATAATTAACAATTTGAATTTAGAGAATAGAAAACAAATACGCTGAATTATTGACTAAAAAACAGCTTATAACAAAGATTATATACAACCAAAAAACACAATGAATAAAATAGAATACATAGAAAATGAGATTTCCGAATTAAGAAATCAATTAAGAAACCATAAGCTGTATAAAACTCTAAATAATATTGATGACATAAAAATTTTTATGGAAAATCACATATTTGCAGTATGGGATTTTATGTCTCTCTTAAAGAATCTTCAAATAAATCTAACTAATGTTCAAACACCTTGGACACCACCAAAAAATCCAACATTATCAAGATTTATAAATGAAATCGTTCACGGAGAGGAAAGCGATATTAATGAATTAGGAGAACCTAAAAGTCATTTCGAAATGTATTTGGATGCAATGCTACAAGTAAATGCTAATACTAATGAAATCAATAATTTTATAAAACTTATAGAATTAGGTAATTCAGTTGAATATTCTTTGAATGAAGTTAATATAGATAAAAGAGTAGCTGATTTTGTGAAATTTTCATTTTCGATTATTGAGACAAATAAACCACACCTTGTAGCTTCTGCATTTACATTTGGACGAGAAGGAGTTATTCCTGATATGTTTATCGAAATTCTTAAAAATTTCGATTCTGATAACAAACTATACAACAAAACAAATTACTATCTGGAACGTCATATTGAACTTGATGGAGATGAACACGGTCCGCTATCTCTTGAAATGATTTCGGAATTATGTAAAGATAATGACCAAAAATGGAACGAAACATTAACTGTTGCGAAACAATCATTAGAAAAACGAGTTGAGCTTTGGAATGCGATTACTGATTTAATACAACGTGAAAATCCAGCATATAGCAACGTGTATAAAGCATAGCTAATAAAGGCTTTCCGAAAGATTCGTGTATATTTACAAAGACCGCCAAATTTTTAAAATTGGTTTTTAAGATTGATAAGTTAAAAACAAAATATATAAATTCTGTTCTGTGTTTATCCGAAAAGTTAGTGTCTATTTACACGCTACGTTTCATACACAATACCGTTACCCATTTGCAGTTTTAGTATAAAGGTTAAGATACCAAGTTTATCCAAGGTAGCCATAAAGCCTAAAACCCTAGGTGAGTACATACGTAAAGTACATTTAGAACGTGGTATACAGCAACAAGTTCTTGCTAAAGAACTTGGAGTTAATAGTGTATTTCTTTCCAAATGGGAACTCAATCACGCCCCTATGCATCCAAAATACCTTAATGCCATTCTCAACTTCTTTGGTTTTACTCCTAAACTCAAATCAACATTTGACAGGCTTGGAACACGCACTCAATTATGGCGTATTGAAAATAAGATCACCGCAAAAGAGTTTGCAGAGATACTCAATATCCCAAAAGAAGAAATTCAAAGAATGGAGCAAGCACGGCATTGTACAATTGATATTCAAATAGAATCAAAAATTAATTGTTTTCTAAAAAATCGTGCTTTTTCTTCATTCACTATGCTTGTTAGTTCATAAATACTCTCAAAATTACAAAGGGCTAGGTATAGAAAACATTATATTTTTAATCCCAATATTTTCAATACTTCTCCTTCAATTCCTGTTCCTGATTTCAATGTTGTTACTCATTTTCATCTAATATAGGGAGCCAGCATTTAACATTAAATTACAAATCACCAAATCTGTCCTAAAGATGGGGGGATGATCACTTAACTATTTCTCCACTAAAAAGTAGGAAGTTCATACATTCCATTCGTGCTTTTCAAGAGTTTCGAAAAATAATTTATCAATTTGTTGTTATGTTGAAAAACTAAATTTTCAGTTATCTTATGACACATTACTTCTTGGTTTCCAATGATTACTTGTCCACTTTTAATTTCAATTAATGGAAGATTATTTGCTCCGCTCTCGTCAATGACTCCCTCTATTAGCGTCTCCTTAAAGTTTAAGGCATTGGGTTCCGACCAACAATTTTAAAAAAAAGAAAGAGAAGTCCAAACAGGACTTCTCTTTTTCGTTTCGGTAGGTATAGTTACACTACTTTTTGTAACTGGTTTACTTTAAGTGTTTTCCCTTACAAGGGACGTTTTATTTCAAAAGCATCGTAGAGATAGCGCGGGTCCTTATTTAATGACTATCTTTTTTACAATAGATCTTTCGCCTTCAGAAAGCAAAACGAAATACATCCCTTTTTGCAAATGATCCAAGTTTAAAGTTTTATTCGTAGGTGTTAAGGTGGTAGAGTATACTTGTTTTCCCAAAACATCTATTAATTCAATTTCTAACTGTTGAATTCTAGACGTATCAAAATCAATAGTTAACTGACCGGATGATGGATTCGGATAAATTTTTGTAGATACTAAACTGTCATCATAAATACTCAAAATATCAACTGGGATCGAACCACTAATAAAATATTGGCCTAACGAACCATAATCTGAATATCCATTCGTTAAGGGATCTCCGAAGCCTACACCATCAATCTCTATGTAATAAATGCCTGCTGGAACGGTTTCATTAATAGTTGCTGTCATTACACCTGGACTGGATACAGCAATTTCATTACCCGAAGCATCCAATAGTCTAACTTGAATGTCTAAATTAGGTGATTGGAGAAATCTATCGGCTGGACGAAAATTCAAATCGATAGTACCAGCGGTGGCAGTAAATTCAAAATAATCCTTATCCGTTCTTGTCTCAATGATACCAAAATTATCATCTTCCATTACTTCTCCGCTACTCGAATTAAACGATAAACCCGAACTACTTGCCGTATCGTTTCCATGATCATCAGCCCTAAAACCTACATTATTATTTGCTTCAATAATACTAATATCATCTTCTGTGTTATTGGCGCCTTGATACTCTCCTTGATTCCACTGGACAATGGTCCTGTCACAGCGCCCCATAATTACATTATAGTCTCCATGCCCCAACCAATATTGATTCGTAGCATCTCCATCGTGCATCAGCCCTAGAGTATGTCCCGATTCATGAGAACCCACATTAGCTGCCAACCATACAGAATCTATTATACCAGTGGTGTTAACCCAACAGGGGACATTGCCCGTATTAAACGTGCTAAATTGGGCCACACCTCCTTGTGGAGGAAACGTTTCATTAAAAATAACCATTTGACGGCTATTGGTACTGGCCCCGTCATAAACACTCCGTATGGTTGTTACATTGATATTGTAAGGAGTAAAATCTTCTGCCATTATATACCATGCTTTCTCTATCTGTTCTTCCGTATAATCTGTTGCTTGACCATTGACAGTCCCCCAAGGGCCTCCTGACACATTTTCGCCATCAAAATCAATGTACAGTACGCCAACTGCTCCAGGCATACTTTCTAATTCAGGTATATTAACCCTAGTTTTTTTTTGTTTTGAAGTATTAACCTTTACTGGTTTCTCATTAGTAAGCCAACCGTCCATTACACAGACTTCCCTATTAATATCTACCTCTTTTATAAATACTTGTTTCTTGTCATCTGTATTTATAACGAATGCTTTTTTGTTTTCATAATCCAGTAGCTTACCCTCAATATTTTGGTCATTACCCAAAATATAAAATGTAGCATTTTTATACCCTCGTACAGATCCAAATAAATAGTATTTGTGAATACTTGATATAGATGATTCTATATCTATTGTAAATGACTCGTCATTTGATACATTTATGATAATGGCTTCTTGATATTCTATTTTTGTTTTAACAAATGATTGCACTGAACCCAATTTGTATGGCCCTTTAAGTTCTTGGGAAAACCCAGAATAATTAAAAAAGCATATCAATATAACCGTTGATAAAGTTTTAAACATTCTTGTCTGTACTAAAGCTTTTTGTTTCATTTTGAACTTCTTTTAAATTTATAATTCCGTTAGTTGTTACTAGGGTTTACATGTTATATTACGAGTTTGGTTTAAAAGATAGATTTTCAATGGTTTTTCTGTATGATAATAAAAATCCAATACATCTTTAAAAACCCATAAACCTTAGTCATTAACAATATTGAGAAAACTCGCTAATAATTTGTTTCAACCAATATTATGTTTTCTTATTAAAATAGAAAAAAAATGAGACGTACCTATAAATTATGGCGATAGAGATATGTTTTGGCAGAATTAGAGGGAATGTCATAACCGTAATCGAAAAATTTAATATAGTATTCGATCAATAGATGATATTGCATTTTGCTCCACGACTCCCTCTATTGGCATATCTTTAAAGTCTTGGGTTGTGTTTGTGGACTTACTATAGTTAGACTGGACGCAAAGTTGAGAGATATTGTTCTACATAATTTAACTTTGAATTATGTCAAAACACAAAAAGAATTAGGTATTCCCTATTCTGTATTACATCGTTGGCGAAGAGAATCTAGTAAATATGGTAAAAATAGTTTCCAGGTCGTGAAAAGCCAAAACTGACAGATGAGTAACAAGAGATTGCCAATTTGAAGAAGCAATTAAAAGATATGAAGCTAGAGCGCGATATCTTAAAAAAGGCTATCAGCATCTTCTCCGAGAGCGACAGGAAAAATTTAGGTTCATAAAACACCATAAGTTTAAATTTTCAGTTGAGAAGATGCCTAAAACATTAGGAGTGAGTAAAAGTGGGTATTATAATTGGTTACGACTTGGACCATCCAAGCGATGGTTGGAGAACGAAGCAATATCAGTAGCCATTCACACTATTTTTGAAGATAGTTTTGAGAGTTACGGAGCTCCAAGGATTAAAGTAGAGTTATTGAAATATGGTCATCGTGTTTCTAGGCCTAGAGTAGCTAGACTAATGAGGGCAAATAACTTATTTTCCAGAAGAAGACGTAAATTTATTTTTACAACAGACTCTAATGATAATTACCCAATAGCTCTAATATATTAAATCAGGACTTTACAATCGACAGAGAAAATCAAGTATGGGTCTCTGACATCACCTACTTGAAAAATCTTGCAAATTTTAAATGGAGGTGTTATGCTTTTTAACCTTTTCAATTTAGAAGAAATTACCCTGAACGATCACCTAAAATACCGCGTTTTTTGAACTCTTGCAGAATGAACTCTTTGGAAATTTTGTTTAAAGGGATTTTGTGATCTTGAATTTTAATCACTAAACCCTCGATGGAAGTAACTTGGCTCAAGGGAATAATGAAGGACCTATGGACTCTTAAAAATCCATATTCTCTTAGTTGTTCCAAAATGTTTTTCAGACTTTCTCTTATAACGAGCTTTTCGTTACTCCTCAGATAGATTTTGGCATAATCTTTTAACCCTTCCACATATAGAATGTCCTTAACTGTTACTTGGTAGATTTTTTTATTTCCTTTGAAAATTACTGAGGGGTTATTTCTGTTCTGAAAATTAGGAGCGCTATCATCATTAATTGATATCTTATTATTAATTGTACATTTTATAATTGCCTTATGAAGTCTTTCAAAAGAAGCTGGTTTTATTAAATAATCAACGGCACTAACATCATAACTTTTTAAAGCATATTCTTTGTAAGCAGTTACAAAAATAATTTGAGTATTTAGAGGAATCAAAGATGATAGTTTCATTCCATCCATTTCGGGCATGTTAATATCTAAAATAACGAGGTCAATTTGATTTCTCCTGAGGTATTCTAGGGCTTCCAGTCCAGATAGGAATGTCTTTTTTAAATCGACAGAGGCTATCTTATCGCAATGTTCCTTTATCAGAGCTAATGCCAATGGTTCATCATCGATTGCTATACAAGTAGTCATTGTTTAAATTTTTATTGAAAGGTATGCATGATATAACTCATTTTCTTCCCACGTTTTGAGTACATGACAACCTGCATACTCAATTTCCAAAATTTTCTTTAGATTTTCGTTCCCTTTTCCTGGGCTTGTTTTTCGTGTTTCAAAAATATTATTCGTAACGTAATATGAGAATCCCTCGCTAGTTGTCTCAAAATCAAAATTAATTTTATATTCCTTTTTTAATAAATTAGAATGTTTAAATGCATTTTCGATAAACGAAATCAATAATGTTGGAGTAATTGAATAATCCGATTCTGGTTGTTGAATGTTGACAATGACCTTACTTGAAGCGTTGTCTATTCTCAGTTTTTGAAAATTGATAAAATTTGTTATAAAATCAAGTTCGGAATATATGGATACCTTTGGTTGAGAGGAATTATTTAAGAGATATCTCATGATATTGGAAAGCTTCAAAATAGAATCGGACATTAAATCGGATTTTAATTCTGACAAGGCATAAAGTGTATTGAAAGCATTATAAAGGAAATGTGGATTTATCTTTGCCTTCAGCGCTTCTAATTCTGCTTTTCTTGATTGTTCTCTCAATACGACTTCATTGAACCGTGATTTACTGTATAAATCAACTAAACGGATTCCAGAAGAAATTATCATAAAAAAAATGATTGATCCCAGACTTTCAAATGATGATTTTAGAACTTTCGATAATATCAAGAGCTTATTCTCAATATGTAATACGCTAAAAGTTTTAATAATAAAGGATAAAATTAGACCAAAGGAAACCAATGACAATATGCCTAATATCGAAATTAGGATTCTTCTTTTTTTGACTAATAGTACCTTAGGGGTTAAATAGAAATAATTTATGTAGAATATAGTTACCATTTCGGCAAGTATTAACGATTGGATAACTACATACTTCGGAGTAGATAATTCTAGATAGAAGTCCCTAACTGAAAAGAGAATAAAAATAAAAAACACTATCCAAGTACTAACATGGAGCAATACTTTTTTAGGTATCATATAAATTGTTCGTATCAAAACCTCTCTAAATCTAGAGTTTTTTATTGAAAAAGCCAAATGTCTTCGGTTAAATATAGAAGTGATTTAAACTTTTTTCAGTTCTCTCTTTTGAATTTTTTAACAGCTATAATGATGATTGACAGGTAATTAAGCCCTAACCAACTAGCTATGGTAGTATCAAACCTATTGAGCAGCGACCTATAGCTATCCATCC
>CAJXVU010000052.1 GCA_913062555.1 uncultured Bacteroidota bacterium | reverse complement strand
AATTCATAAAAAGGATGTTGCTGCAATCCTTAACCTTATTATCAATTAACTAATATATTACAACAAAAATAAAGTATTTTTGCAACCTATTTGAGCATAATAATGGAGAATAATTTTAAAATGGTTGCCAAGACCTTATTTGGTTTTGAAGAGCTTTTAGCAAAGGAATTACGAGATCTAGGTGCATTAGAAGTAAATATTGGTGTTCGTAACGTAAGTTTCGTTGGAGACACTGGCTTCATGTATAAAGCAAATTTAGGCTTGCGTACGGCTATTAAAATTTTAAAGCCTATTAATAGCTTTAGAGTAGCTAATGAGCAAGACCTTTATGATCGAATTTATAAAATGCCATGGGATAACTATATGTCAGAAAGCGGTTCTTTAGCGATAGATGCTACCGTACATTCTACAATATTTACACACTCACAATATATTGCTTTAAAAACCAAAGACGCAATCGTTGATAAGTTTAGAAATACAAAAGGGGAGCGACCAAATGTAGATTTACGATTTCCAGATTTAAAAATCAATGTCCATATCGACCGTCAAATGTGTACGGTGTCATTAGACAGTTCAGGAGAGTCCTTACATAAAAGAGGGTATAAAACAGCCACAAATATTGCCCCTATAAATGAAGTCTTGGCAGCTGGCTTAGTCATGCTATCGGGCTGGGACGGGCAAAGTGATTTTATGGATCCTATGTGTGGTAGTGGTACCATTTTAATAGAAGCGGCAATGATTGCTTGTAATATTCCACCAAATTTAATGCGTAAAGAATTTGCTTTCGAGCGTTGGCAGGATTGGGATGTAGAATTATTTGAAAAAATAGAAGAGTCCTTATTAAAGAAAACTAGAGATTTCCATCATAAAATGTTTGGATATGATAAGGCACCATCGGCAGTAAGAAAAGCTCAGGATAATATTAAAAATGCGCATTTAGATGAGTTTATAACGGTTGAACAGGCCGATTTCTTTAAAACTCAAAAAGAAGGAGAAGCACATTTGCATATGTTATTCAATCCTCCATACGGAGAACGACTCGAAATTCTTAATATGGAATCGTTTTATGGAGATATAGGGACAACTTTAAAACATGGTTACCCCGGTACAAATGCATGGTTTATAACCTCTAACTTAGAGTCGTTAAAATATGTAGGTCTTCGACCTTCCCGAAAAATTAAGCTGTTTAATGCGAAGCTAGAGTCACGTTTAGTGAAGTATGAAATGTATGCTGGGAGTAAAAAAGCCAAGAAACAAAACAGGGAAATAAGTGATAGTTAACTGATTTATTCCAAATCACTATAAAAAATTATAGATCAATTAATTTCACTTATCAGTACTTTTCTATAAGCTGTTTAGTATGATGTTCTGTATGATAAGCCGTCCACATAATTAGTTCTCTTATTGGCATTTTACCCATTAATGGATGTGGTAGTATTAGGGTATCTAAATGCTTATTGGAAAGCTTTTTGGTTTTGTGCTGCAGTTTTTTGTTCTCTACTTTAAGTCTGTTAATGAGATATTGTTTGTCCTTAAGTTTTGGGGCTTTCATATGCTTTGAATAGGGAGACACTATATTCTCATAATCCTTCAAGCGTTCCAGATAGCGTTTCACCACTGTATCATAATCTCGTACGCCTCTATTGGCAATCCCGTATTTGTACTTCAGAAAATATTTAGGCAAACTTAAAGCTGTATTTAAAGGCTTTATACTTTGTAAGAGATGTAATAGATGTTGACCAGTAGTCCATTTTCCCTCGGGTCCATTTTCCCAAAGCTCATTATCATGCGCTATTATCCAGTTAAATAGCGTTGTATGTTTGTCTTCTAATAAAACGGCAATTTCTTCTTGATTCATTAATCCTCTTTTTTAAACAGAGGAATAAGATAAGAAATATTATAACCAAAACTAATACCAAAACTGCCACTATCGTAAGTCCTTCCGAATCCGGGAATATATATATTCTCAAAATTGTCAGGTTCCTTTTCAGAAACTCTACCTTTAAATTGTACATTCAGTCCGAGGTAGAGATTAGTCACTAATTCGGCTTTAAGTCCAAATTGTATTTCAGCCCAAACAGCAGATAAGTTTTTATACTCGATACCATCAGTAATCAGAGATTGTTCTTGCCATTCGTTATGAGTATTGTATATGGTATAACTATTTACAGTTTGACTAAACGTACTGGCTCCAATACGGAAACCGCTGTAAATCATGTTTTCCATGCCAAACCAATTCTTGTACAAGTTGTAATCTATACCCGCTTTTAAATAGCTACCTTTTGATGTAGAATTTAGGTAGTCACTATCAGTTGTTTTTTCCTCAGTACCAATTTCGCCCGCCACAAATAAAAACTTAGATAATCTATAATCGGCATTTATTTCAAAACCGGTATAATCGTCGTCAATAATGGTTTTCGCAATTTTACTTAAATCACCGCCTATACGCAGGCCATATTTTTGAGCATTTCTAATAGAATCGTTAACAATACTATCGTTTTGCGAAACTGCTGAAATACTAATCAGCAGAATTAAAATAGAACTAGTGATATATCTTAACATGTGCTGAATTTTGATTTTCTACGGTAGTATTTACAATTTCAATATTTTGAATCCAATTATCTGAATCGGTTTCTAAGTTAGCTTCTAAATTCGTATAAATATTTTTAAAACCACAAGCACGAGAAACATAAATATCCTCACGAGCATAGCTTAAGCTTATAATGTCAAAATTTCCCGTTCCAAAATCTGTAATGTCTAAATCTTTATGCAGGACTAATCGTGTAATGTCACTATCTGTTCTCAATGGAACAACTACTGAGTCTGATGTGGCAAAATTCACATGCTCAAAAAACACGGCTTCATTGACATCATTGACACCATAGACTAATAAATTAGTGGCTGTTTTGGTCTCTTCAATATTATCATTATCATAAAACCTTAAGATAAGTTGAGGAGTGGTTGCTGTAGTTTCAGCACAAATATCATCTTTTTCGCAGCTTAAAATAACTAATGTTATTGCTAGTAGTGTGAAGATTTTAATTTTAAAATATCTCATTTATTTAAAGTAGATTCAGCATTCAAAATGGCAAAATTTATTTATAATTTCAATTAGCGGCGCTCTAAAAGTACAACATTTTCAACATGATGTGTTTGCGGAAACATATCAACAGCTTGTGTTTTTGTTACTTTATAAGTTTCATCCATCAAAGCAAGGTCTCTAGCTTGTGTAGCACTATTGCAACTTACATAAACAATTTTATCAGGTGCAATGTTTAATATTTGTTTAACAACATCTTTGTGCATCCCATCTCTTGGTGGATCTGTAATAATAACATCAGGTTGTCCATGTGCATTTATAAAATCTTGATTAAATACATTTTTCATGTCTCCAACATAAAACTCAACGTTTTCAATGCCATTTAATTGTGCATTTTCCTTCGCTGCCGTGATAGCATCTGGTACCGCTTCAACACCTACGACGTGTTTGGCTTGTTTCGCCACAAACTGTGCAATAGTTCCAGTACCTGTATATAAATCGTAAACAAGTTCTGTTCCTTTTAAACCTGCAAAAGCTCTTGTGATTTTATAAAGTTCAAAAGCTTGATCTGAATTAGTTTGATAAAACGATTTCGCATTGATTTTAAATTTCAATCCTTCCATTTCTTCAAAAATATGATCTCTACCATTAAAACAAATTACTTCCTGATCATAAATAGTATCATTTGCTTTTCCATTAATCACATATTGTAAAGAGGTAATTTCAGGAAAGGATTCAGCAAGAAAATTAAGTAATAGTTCACGCTTTGATTTATCTTCCTTAAAGAATTGAATCAAAATCATGATTTCACCAATACTGGTTGTACGAATCATCAAAGTTCGCAATAATCCAGTTTGATTTCGGGTATTGAAAAATTCTAAACCATTTGCTAATGAAAATTCCTTTACTGCATTTCTAATTGTATTGGATGGATCAGCTTGTAAATGACACTTTTTTACGTCAAGTATTTTGTCCCACATTCCAGGAATATGAAACCCTAAAGCATTTCTATCACCAAGATCTTTATCTGAATTTATTTCCTCTATTGTTAACCAGCGACTATCACTAAACGAGAATTCCATTTTATTTCTGTAAAAGTATTGTTTTGCAGAACCCATTATAGGGGTGATCTCAGGTAATTCTATATGCCCAAGTCTTGTGAGGTTGTTAGTTACTTCTTTTTGTTTATAATACAATTGGTGTTCATAGCCCATATGTTGCCATTTGCACCCACCACAAGTACCAAAATGCTCGCATTGTGATTCAGTACGCTTATCAGATAATGTATGAAAGGCAACAGCTTTGCCTTCGTAATAAGATTTACGCTTTTTAAAAGTTTGTACATCTACAACATCTCCTGGCACGGCATTAGGTAAAAAGATCACTCTTCCGTCTGGGGCTTTTGCTACCGTTTTTCCTTTTGCACCCGCATCTATAACTTCAACGTTTGTAAATACTTGGTTTTTATTTTTTCTTGACATAGCGCAAAAATAACAATCGTAGCAAATATTCATGCCAGGAATTTCAATTATCTTTAATCAGATATTAATTTTCGTTGTAGAAATTCCTGCTTTCATGAAAATAAATTGAACCTTTTTTGTTTATGCACGTCTTTAGAGTAGAATTCAGAATTTATTAATGGATAAAAAACATAATATTTTAAATGAGGAGTTAGTTCTTGACTATCAGGCTGGGAATGATAAAATGTTGCCAATATTAGTGGCGAGATGGCACAAGAGATTTTGTAGTAAGGCCTATTGGTTGGTAAAGGATCCCGATGTTGCCAAGGACATTGCACAGGATAGCTGGAAAACTATTATTGCAAAAATCGCGAATCTAAAAGAGCCTAGTAGTTTTGGAAGTTGGGCTTTGCGAATTGTGTATACTAAATCTTTAGACTGGATAAAGCATAATAACTATGAGCGTGTAAAACTTCAAGAATATCAGAAAGACAATTTTGTTCAGGATGTTAGTCCAAAAGAGAATGAACAATTAAAACGGGCATTATCAAAAGCGATTAAAACATTACCAGAACACCAGCAAATGGTTATCCGGTTATTTTATGTAGAGGATTATACATTAAAGGAAATAGGGCAGATCCTGAATATTTCAGTTGGAACTGCTAAATCCAGATTGTTTCACGCCAGAGAAAAACTAAAACAAATTTTAAAAATTAGAAATTATGAAAGGAGTTAGAACAACAGAGTTGATATTTTTTTAAAAGAGTATTGACCCATTGTATATAACCGAATTATTAACATAAAAATTAAAGATATGAAAACGAATATTGAAGACATTGACAAATTAATTAAAGAAACATTAACTCAAGAAGAAGCTAAGTTTTATGAAGAATTAAACGAGCAAAATTTATTTCAAATGGTAGGTGGCTTGTATCATGGGAAGTTAAAATGGATTATGATAATGGTTAACATTGTTATGGTTGGAATGTTTGGCTGCGTTATATACTGTGCGATTCAGTTTTTTGAAACTGATGTTACCAATGAATTGATAAAGTGGGCTGTTTTAGGGGCTTTTTGTATGATGTCTGTTGGGATGTTAAAAATGTTTGCTTGGATGCAAATGGATAAAAATGGAGTTATACGTGAGCTCAAACGATTAGAGTTACAAGTCTCTATATTATCATCAAAATTATCTAATTAATTTATTTTAAAGAATTATTAATATTTAGTAATTTGCGAGCCTTAAGGGATGATTTCTCTCCCACGCTGAATTTTCGATTCTTCGAAAAGATAAAGGTAGAGAAGGAATGGTTATTTTATCAATTTAAATTAAATTAAAATGGCTGTTTTAGACCGCATTACATCGCAAGAAGCGATGGATTTAGAAAACAAGTATGGCGCACACAATTACCATCCACTTCCAGTAGTACTGAATAGAGGAGAAGGTGTATTTGTATGGGATGTTGAAGGTAAAAAGTATTATGATTTTTTATCGGCTTATTCCGCTGTCAATCAAGGGCATTGTCACCCTAAAATTGTGAATGCAATGACAAGTCAGGCACAAACATTATCGCTTACATCGAGAGCATTTTATAATGATGTTCTTGGGAAATACGAAAAATTTGCAACCGAATTTTTCGGATTTGACAAATTACTACCGATGAATACAGGAGCAGAAGCTGTTGAGACGGCTTTAAAACTCTGTAGACGATGGGCTTACGAAGTTAAAGGAATAGACGAAAATGACGCGGAAATTATTGTTTGTAAAGATAATTTTCATGGTCGTACCACCACAATTATTTCATTTTCTAACGATCCAGTGGCATGTAAAAACTTTGGACCTTTTACAAAAGGATTCACCAAAATTGAATACGATAATTTATTGGCTTTAGAAGAGGCATTAAAAAGCAATCCTAATATCGCGGGATTTTTAGTTGAGCCCATTCAAGGTGAAGCTGGAGTATATGTGCCTAGTGAAGGCTATTTATCTAAAGCAAAAGCGTTGTGTGAGGCTCATAATGTTTTATTTATTGCCGACGAAGTACAAACGGGAATTGCGAGAACAGGACAGTTGTTAGCTGTGAATCATGAGAATGTAACTCCGGATATTTTAATTTTAGGGAAGGCATTAAGTGGAGGCGCATACCCAGTATCTGCAGTGTTGGCAAACGATTCAATTATGGATGTAATTACGCCAGGAAGTCATGGCAGTACTTTTGGAGGTAATCCAATTGCAGCAGCAGTTGCTATTGCGGCTTTGGAAGTAGTTCAAGATGAAAATTTGGCTGAAAATGCAGAAAATCTCGGGCAATTATTTAGATCAGAAATAAATAAATTTATTGAAACGAGTAATATCGCAACTTTAGTTCGTGGAAAAGGCTTGTTAAATGCAATTCTTATTAATGATGACGAAGAAAGTGATACCGCTTGGAATATCTGTATGGCATTACGCGATAATGGGCTTTTAGCTAAACCAACCCACGGTAATATTATTCGTTTTGCACCACCATTAGTGATGACTAAAGAACAATTATTAGACTGTGTTGGAATAATAACTAAAACTTTAAAACAGTTTGAATCTTAATATTCAACTAATCATATAAATAAAAGCGACCATTGGTCGCTTTTTTTATGGGGCTAAAAAGCTAAAAGGAAAGGCATTAATATTTCTTAAAATCCAAAAGAGAATAACTATAATTAAAATACTAAAGGTGACTTTTGAACTGTGTAATAAGTTGTAGATGTTTTTCTTAAAAATGGTTTTCATGATAAAAACAAAAAACTCATAGCCTAATACAAGCATTAATAATCCAATCAGGAAATTGTGCTTGAAGCCTGCTATAAAATGCCCATGTAAAAATTGGTGAGCTGCTCGTTGACTCCCACAGCCCGGACAATAAATCCCTGTTAAAGAATAAAAAGGACATTTCGGAAAAATAGCCATCTTTGCCGGATCCAGAAAAAAATAAAGTGATAGCACTCCTAAGATTGCTATCACTATTAATATTTTGATACCGAGTTTTAATTTAAAATCCACCGTCACTAATGGCTGCTAAAAATGCTGCTCCAAAAATTAAAATATAAAGGATCCAACCTAAAACGGCTACAGCAATAGATACAATACCCCATGTTTTAGCATTCTTTGAAGAACGTTCGGCTTCATCATATTTTCCATCTTCATAGAGACTATTAACTTTAGTGGAGTAAATAATACTTACTATTCCTGTTGGTAAGCAACATAGAATGGTACTGATAATAGCTAAAGCCAAATAACTATTAGGTCTTGACGGTTTGTTTTCCATATGGTATTTTTAAATTAGTTTTAATTTATATTATTAATTTTGCCATTGATCCATCATCATTTGAGATTGTTCCATAATCTCATCCCAACCTATGGTGTATATTCTGTAAATTGTAAACAATAAATATATAACGTTAATGCATAAAACGACTAAGGCCACAATTTTAGCGGTTTTCATGCCTTCGATATTATCATAGTCTTCTGGATTTGCATAGGCCTCTTTTAATTTACTATGCGCTATATAAAATGCAATACCAGCAAGTATAAAACCAAGCCCACCAAAACAGCAGCATAAAAATCCTAGTATTGATAAAACATATACAATTGTTGAGTTGAGTTTTTGTTTTTCCATGATAAAAATTAATGTGTTAGTTTAATAATATAGCTAATAACGATAATTAAAATGTTTATTACAACTAAAGTTATTTTGATTTTTTCACTGTATTTTATTTTGTAAAATAAATTTACACCAATAAACAGCACGAATAGTATTAATGTATATATCGCTGGATACATTTTGAAAGCAGCGATAAATTCGCCTTGAAACACTAATAAGGTGGATCGTTGTAAACCACATCCAAAACATTCTATTCCTAAAATCTGTTTACTTAAACAGGGGAGCATATAATCTTCAGGAGTATTTAGGAGGAGTAATAAAGACATTTTCAAATTTATATAAAAAGGGAGTATAATGTCATATAGATATTGATTATTTTTGAACTACTATTTGTAATTATAAACACTATACTATTATGCCAAGTTCTAGAACGATTAATTTTATTTTAATTCTACTAGGTGGAATTGTTGCTATTTATGCTGAAGCGGGTGAAACACAGAATACTTATGTACTCCTAGGAGGGGTGATGCTGTTAATGATTGGCTTGTATCGATTGTCAAAGGGAATTCCTAGTAAAGCAGATGATAAAGAGACTAATTATTTTGAAGATCAAGACTAATGGATTTTAAAGTTGGAGATCGCGTTGAAGCCTTAGATGAAGCCCTTGCAGGCACTGTAATCAAAATAATAGGAGATAGAGTTACCATTGATACAACTGAAGGGTTTGAATTGGAATTCTCTAAGAACGAGCTAGTTAAAAGTGCTAGTTCTAATTTTTTGAGTGCAAATGTGTTTTCAAAAACGAGTTTAGATGAAGCCGTTTCTCAAAAAGAAACTAAAAAAAGAAAATCTATAAAAGTTAAACCTAAAGAACGATTTCAACCAACTTTGGAAGTCGATTTACATATTCACCAATTAACTAATTCGAGTAGAGGCATGTCCAATCATGATATGTTAACTTTACAAATAGACACCGCTAAACGTCAATTAGAATTTGCTTTACGCAAGCGTATTCAGCGCATTGTATTTATTCATGGCGTAGGTGCAGGGGTGCTGAAAATTGAATTGGAATATTTATTTAAACGTTATGATAATTTAAAATTCTACGACGCAGATTACCAAAAGTATGGACAAGGAGCAACCGAAGTCTATGTTTTTCAGAATTAAATAATTAGAGACTAAACGAGTGGGTGTACGTGCCTAATACGCCATTTGTCGTATTAATAACATCTAAATCAAGAATGGTAATATTAAAGGTAATTGTGACCGTTCTAACGCCATCAACATCTTCATAAGTTGATATGTATTCAATCGTTCCATCTTCGGCCGTATAATCTTTGGTAATATTAACAGTGGATGATGGAATTTCTTGACAAATTAACCCTGAAGGGTCCCCATCATAAATTCTATAGTTAAATTTAATCGAGCTATTATTGATATCTAAATCCCCGGTATGCGGATTGTCAACAGGTTTGAAAATTAAATTATTTGCACTACTCACTGGAAACAAGAATGTTAAAGACTCATTGGGGTCAGTCTTAGTATCGTAAATCACATAGTTATTACTATTTTCATCACCACAAAGCGATAATTCTTTATCAAATTCTAAATTAACAGTTAAAATATCCCCATCATTACAAGATGACAACATGAAACTAAGAGTGATTAAGAGTAGAAAAAAATTACGCATTTGATATTTGATTTGTGACAAAAATAATGGAATTGTAATTTATAACGTAGCTTATTGAAAATAATTTTATTTCAAGTACTTTTGCCACATAACGAGATGTAAGAAAATTTAATTTACCAGCTCTTTATGATTACAATTATTTAATTTTTTTACAAATATGACAGCAATATATTTTGATAACGCGGCGACGACACAAATTCGCGATGAAGTTATAACTGAAATGACTTCAGTAATGAAGAATAATTATGGAAATGCATCATCTAGCCATAGTTTTGGTCGTTCTTCAAAATCTTTGGTTGAGCAAGCAAGAAAAGAAATTGCGTCGTTTTTAAACGTTTCGGCAGCAGAAATTGTATTTACATCAGGAGGGACCGAGGCGGATAACCTGGTACTTAGAAGTGCAATAAGAGATTTAGGGGTGAAACATATTATCACCTCCAAAATTGAGCATCATGCGATATTACATACTATTGAGCAGTTGGAAGGGGAATATGACATTTCTGTAAGTTATGTTAATTTGGATGCTAAAGGACTGGTTGACTATGCTCATTTAGAAATCTTATTACAAAATTCTGAAAGCACTTTGGTTAGTTTAATGCATATAAATAATGAAGTAGGGAATTTACTCGATATTAAACGAGTTGGTGATCTATGTAAAGATAATAAGGCATTGTTTCATAGCGATACAGTACAATCTGTAGGGCATTACAATTTAGATTTACAAGATATTTCTATTGATTTCTTGGCTGCGAGTGCACATAAATTTCATGGACCTAAAGGGGTTGGATTTGCATTTTTAAGGAAAAACTCAGGCTTAAAACCGTTGATCTTTGGAGGTGAACAAGAGCGAGGGTATCGAGCGGGAACAGAAAGTGTACACAATATTGTAGGCTTAGGACATGCATTAAAACTAAGTTATCATAATTTAGAAACGGAGAGCGCTTATGTACAAGATCTAAAAAGGTACTTTGTAGAAAACTTAAAAAAGGCAATTCCAGAAGTGTCATTTAACGCTTGTTCTGGAGATATAATTAACAGTACATATACCTTAGTGAGCGTATGTTTACCTGTAGCTCCTGAAAAATCTGCGATGTTATTATTTCAATTAGATTTAAAAGGTATTGCTTGTTCAAAGGGAAGTGCTTGCCAGAGTGGAAGTACAGGTGGATCTCATGTTCTGGCTCAAATCCTCAATGAGGACGACTTACAAAAACCCTCTGTTCGCTTTTCATTTAGTATCTACAATACTAAAAAAGAGTTGGATTATCTGGTGGATGTATTGAAGGAACTCGTAAACGCCTAATTAAATATTCTTCTAAAAAACCTTATAAATTACTAAGTATTTTGTTTATTACTTTTGAGTTATGCCGCTTAAAGTCAGGTGGTTATTTTGTATATTTACGTCTATTAATTAACAAAATATTTCATTATGAAAATGCTTGTAAACGTATCCTTTCCTATCGAGCCATTCAATTCTTTGGTTAGAGAGGGTAAGGCTGGTGAACTTATTGGTCGTGTGATTGATGATATTAAGCCAGAAAGTATTTATTTTTCCGAACAAAACGGACAACGAGGCGCCGTTATGGTTGTTAATGTACCTGATGCTTCTGCAGTGCCGTCTATTGCTGAGCCATGGTACTTGAATTTTGAAGCTGATTGCGAATTTAGAATAGCAATGACTCCAGACGATTTAATGCATGCTAATCTTAATAAATTAGCCGCAAAATGGAATGGTATTCCAACATCTTAAAGAAAAAATTAAACCTTCTAAACCGTTTTACTCACAAGTAAGACGGTTTTTTAATGTGTTCTAATCTGTCTTTTAATCAAAATTTCGGCAAATATGATATTTGGTACCCAACATAGCCATGAAATTATAGGATACGATTCACTAAACCCAATATTAAATATAATCGGAATTGTAGGCATCCAAAATCTCAAGGTAACAGCTGCAAAAGTTAGAGCATAACTACGAATCATCCATTTTTGATGGGCAATAATATTTTTATTCCTAATCGTTGTATACGCAGATACTGTTGTAATTAGCCACAATAAAGCAAGCGAACTAAATCCAAGTTTTGCCGGCAGCCCACCAGTAGCATGGTATGCAATATATAAGCCAGCAATACCACTAAGCAACACCGAAATGATATATACTTTACCAACAGTTCTATGTAAATTTAGATGCTTTGTCCTCCATTTTATAGAGAATTGGGCCCAACCAATTAAAAGTGCAACTGCACCTAAAAAGATGTGGATATAAAAACTTATATTATAAATGGAAGTTGACAATAATTCTTGGCTCTTAGAAGCCAATAATCCATTACTTCTCATATCAATGATTAAATATGTAAGCGGATATAGGCCGATTGCAATGGCAAGAATGATAGTTATAATCCAAAATAATTTACGAGTCTTCATAAGCTTTAATTAATTATTTAAAGATATTCATTTTACTGAACCCTGAGTTTTAGATTGTTATTGATTTAGTTATGATATAGATTTTTTGTAAACTTTATTATTAGAGTCAGCAAAATTAGGACTCAGAGCCCAACTATTGATATGATGTTTTGTTTGAAGATAGCTGCGTAATTCCAGTGTTGGAAGTAGGGTTTAAAATTGCATACCAATTCTTAAGTTAAATACCCTTGGACTTAAATAATTGGGAATGGCATATTGACGTTTGGAATACACATCTCTTACCCAAGTGTTTGTAATAGAATTTTGTACATCGAACATGTTGAAAATTTCTATTCCGATGCTTAACTCTTTAAATCTTTTCTTCCAAGAAGAGGGGTATTTTTTATTTTTATTTACAATCACATACGATATTCCTAAATCGGCCCTTTTATAATCTGGTAATCGACTTTGATAATTGTAAGGGTTGGCATAACTTGGCGAACCTCCAGGGACTCCAGTATTGTATACTAAGTTTAAGTACATTTTTAAATCGGGGATGTTCGGTACATAGTCTTGAAATAACACTCCAAATTTTAACCGTTGATCGGTGGGTCTTGAAATATAGCCTTGGTCATCAATATTCTCTTCAGTTTTTAAATATCCAAAACTAAACCAAGATTCTGTGCCAGGAACGAATTCACCATTAAGTCTAAAATCCACACCATAAGCATAAGCTTCGGTATTATTAGCTGCGGCGTAGCGTATACGTACATTATCTATGGTATATGGATTGACATCATTCATGTTTTTATAGTAAGCTTCCGAAACCAATTTAAAAGGCCGATCCCACATTTTAAAACTATAGTCATTCCCTAATACCAGATGAAATGATTGCTGTGCTTTTACATTGGCCTTAACAACACCTGAAGCGTCTCTAAGTTCTCTATAAAAGGGCGGTTGGTAATATAAGCCGCCACTAAGTCTAAAGAGCATGTCCTTATTCCAATTTGGCTTTATCGCAAACTGAGCTCTTGGACTTAATACCGTTTGGGTGGCGAACTCTTTTACATTCCAACTATGCACTCTAAAACCCACATTGTAAAACACTTCGTTACTTCCCAATGCTGTACGTTTGCTCCATTGAGCATAAGCTTGTAATCTATTAATTTGAGTATTGTTAGTCGCTCTAATGTTTTGAAATGGAACTAAGGGACCATCATATGCTTCATAGGGTTGATCATTGAATGCATCAATGTTAGGCGGGTTTATTGAAAAGCCCGCAGAATCAATAACTTCCCATTCAACAATCCGATCTCGAATATCTTCGCGGGTATATTTTACAGACCACTCCAAAACAGCATCATTAGCTTTATAGTTCCCTTTATGTTCTACTGTACTAATCAGTGCATCCAAATCATTTCGGGCATGATTAAGCTGTCCGCCAATGCCTTCTGAAAACTCAACTTCACCTAAATTTTCGTCACCAATATTGCTATTCACTTCCCCCAGACGATACTGAGCTAAAATATCGAAGTATTCCTCTTCAGTAGTGTGGTAGGCTGAAGTAATTAATTTTAATGTTATGGCATCATTGGCAAAATAAGTGCCTTTAAATGCTCCAAAATAAGTCTGATATTGATCTTTTTCTTGACCCTCATAAAACACTAAAAGTGCTAAAGGGTCAGTCAGTGTTCCAAAGTTTGTTTGACGGGTTTGCGGTTCGTAATTATAGGAGTTTACAGAAACGTTCCCCAGAAAACTTAAATGAAATTTATCTGAAAACTTATAAGTCAAGAATGATTGTGCATCAATAAATTTTGGGTGGTAATTGGTTTCGGTTTCCTTTGCCTTTACCAATAAACTGTTATCACGATATCGCAAACCTACAATACCTGAAAACTTGGAGTCCTTCGAAGCGGTTTCTACAGATAGACTACCTCCTAATAAACTCATATCTGCCGACATCTCAAATTTTATTGGGTTTCTATAGGTAATATCCAAAACGGAGGATAATTTATCTCCGTATTTTGCTTGAAATCCTCCAGCCGAAAATTCAACATTTTGAACCATATCAGTATTTACAAAACTCAAACCCTCTTGTTGCCCTGAGCGAATAAGAAATGGACGATAGACTTCAATTTCGTTCACATAGACAAGGTTTTCATCAAAATTTCCACCTCGAACAGCATATTGAGTACTTAATTCATTAGAAATATTAACACCAGGAAGGGTTTTTAATAAATTTTCTATCCCTGGTTGTGCCCCTTTTATAGTTCGGATAAGTTCAGGGTTTATCGTTGTAATGCCTTCAACTTGTTTGCGTTGATTTCCATTAATTACAACCGTGGAAATTTGCTCAATATTAGAATCCATTACTGGGTTGAATTCAAAGGATTCACCATTTTTTAAATTAAAGGTGACACGAATGCTTTCGTAATTTAAATGTGTAAATACAACTATTACATCCTGATTTGCAGGAATTTTAAGAAAATAAAAACCGTTAGTATTAGTCGCTGTACCCTGACTTGCAGAACTAATGTTAACATTTAAAATTGGACTCTCGTTGGCATCTAGAATAATTCCTTTTAATGTTGCTGTTTGAGCGATACCAATAACTGGTAATAAGAAAATTAGAGATTTTAAAAGTGTAAGTTTGAGCTTCAAAGTAAAGGTTTATTTTCTGTAAAATACTGTTTCAAATGTAGAACTATTTCCAACATTATCAGTAACAATTATCTTTAAATTATTCTTAGTATCTGTAATTATATTATCATTAAAATCATGAATCAATGTATTGCGTTTAGCATCATATTCCATTAATATCCATTTGCCATTAATTGTTGCTCTGTAATTTTTAATTCCAGAAACGTCATCACTTATTTTAAGTTTTAAATAGCGGTATTTACTTAACCATTTTCCATCTTGAAAGTTAATAGGTTTAATTTTTGGGGGCTCAATATCTGTAGCAAGTGTATAAGTTCCTAAGTTTTTCGTTCTGCTACTTATTATGTCTCCGATTTTTGTTGTGGGAGTATATGCAATTTTATTTTTGAATCCCAATACTCTTGCAATGAACAATTTGTCTTTATCTTTTTTATTATAACTGCTAATGTCAAATTTAATGGTAAAATATTTTTGCACAGGAATATTTGGTTCATGTAATTTAAGGGTGTCATTCTCTGCTTTAAAATCCATATAAAAATCATCATAAAATGTGTTTTTAGGAATGGAAACTGAAATATTATTTTGTTCTAAACTAATACTTTGATCGGCATGAATAAAATGATCTGTAGCCTCAATAGGTTTTGAGATAATAGAGTCCCCTCTTTTACCAGTTATTGGGATGGTAACCCAGGATTCATTGCCTTTATAGTCGTTTACTCTAATTTTATAAACAGAAGAGGTGCTATCTTCAGCAGTGACATACCCATATTCATGAACATTTTTATAAAGACTTAAAGGATTGTTAGATTCAACAAAAAGTTTTTGTATCCGAGCTTTATTCTTTTTAAAATAAGCATAATCTATGAGTCGGTTGAGGTGTTTAGTTTCACTAAATGAAAAACGTTTGAAGTCAATTTCGAAATTTTTAGAGCCATTGTAGAATGATTGTATTTTACTAACTCCATTTTTATTAGCGGCAAGATCCTGTTGATCATAAGTTATAATACCAAAACCAATTTTACCAAAGGCTGTGATGTTTTCAGCGATATAGATGCCACTTTCCTGAGGAATCAATCTTAATTTAATAGCTCCATTAATTTGGTTTACATGCGAATTATTATCTATTGGATATGCAAATACAGCCTTTATATTTGGGAGCCTTGTATCTTTTACATCAATACCAAATAGCATTGGGTTTATGGGTCTTTCACTTTTATCTCTTATTTCAAAATGCAAATGTGGACCACCAGAACCTCCTGTATTTCCACTAAAAGCAATAATTTCATTGGGTTCAATTTTCAATGCTTCCAAGCTAGGAAACACTTCTATTTCAAAATTTTCTTTTTTATACTGCTGTTTTTTTATATAAGCTTCAATTTTTGGAGCGAATTTTTGTAAATGAGCATAAACAGTAGTGTAGCCATTTGGGTGAGTAATATACAGTGCTTTGCCATAACCCCAGTGAGATATTTTTATCCGACTCACATAACCCTGTGCTGCGGTATAAACTTTTAATCCTTGTCGCTGCTGTGTTTTTATATCTAATCCAGAATGAAAATGATTGGATCGTAGCTCTGCAAAAGTACCAGAAAGCACAATTGTGATATCTAAAGGAGCCCGAAAATAATCTTGAGGATAGGGCGATTGAGCATGTGAAAAATGCGAGAGTAATAATAAAATAAAAATAAGGGTCTTTGCCATAAATAAGTTCTTGCTGCTAAAATATTGAATTGTTTTTAATACACAAAAGAAGATCAAACACTAAGCCAATATAAAGTAAACGTAGTAAAATTGATATATTTCAAAAATTACTGAAAAACTATTGTTATTTAAGGTTTGGTATGTTAACTTTGTGTAATTAGTATTGAATTTGATAAATGAGTAATATTGAAGCTATTGTAGATTCTTTAGAAGACAAAATAAGCAAAGTGTTGCAAAGACTAGAAGTTTTGAAGCAAACAAATGCCGAGTTAAGTGAAGAATTGAAGGTATCTCATCAAAAATTATCCCAGCAAGAAAACCGTATTACTTCTTGGGAAGAAAAATATGAAACACTAAAATTTACAAATTCAATATTAGGCAGTAATGAGAGTAAAAGAGAAACCAAACTCAAAATAAACACATTAATTAGAGAAATTGATTATTGTATATCACAATTATCTGAATAATGTTACATAGTTTTTAAATGTCAGAAAAGCTTAAAATAAAGCTATCTATAGCTAATAGAGTATACCCTTTAACAATAGAACCAAGTCAAGAAGAGGGATTACGAAAAGCAGCTCTTAAAATTGAAACTATGATAAGCCAATTTGAGCAAAGTTATTCTGTTAGAGATAAGCAAGATGTATTAGCAATGTGTGCATTACAATTTGCTTCTGGAACAGAACAAAAAATAATAGATAAAGATAATTTAAGTGAAGAAGTTGAACACAAGCTAACCGCTTTGGATCAGCTCTTGAAAGAGTATTTAAGCTCTTAAGTTCTTTTAAGTATATAAGGTTACTGCCTGCATTAGTTATTTTTTTTGATAAACTCAACGTTAATTCTTTAAAAAGGGTGAGTTGAAGTTGTAAAAGCGTGCTGCCTCGAGCAGATACTTGATCAGCTTGTTAGCCCTAAACTTGTATTTAAGGAGTTTATACAAAACCAAAACTGATGTGGGCTTTTTTTTAAAATTAATCATAGCAAAACATGGATACGAACACAATTTTATTAATTGTTGGAGGAATTATATTAGGTTTAGTAATTGGGTATATTATTGCTAAATCATTGGAGAAAAGCAATGCATCTAAAATCGTTAAAAACGCTAAGAGAGAAGCTTTAAGTGTTATGAAAGACGCGAATCATGAAGGTGAAGCTTTAAAGAAAGATAAAATGCTTCAAGCAAAGGAGCGGTTTATTGAATTAAAATCTGAACATGAAAAGGTGATTTTGTCTCGAGAAAAGAAAATTGCTGAAGCTGAAAAGCGCACCAGAGATAAAGAGTCTCAGATTTCTTCTGAATTGTCAAAAAATAAAAAGCTAAACGTTAATGTAGAAGAGAAGATCAGTGATTACGATTTTCGATTAGACCATTTGGAAAAGCGCAAAGATGAAGTTGAAAAGGCACATAAAAGCCAAATTCAACAATTGGAAGTTATTTCAGGATTATCTGCTGAAGATGCTAAATCACAATTGGTTGAATCTTTAAAAGGAGAAGCTAAAAGTGATGCCATGTCTTATGTGCAAGATAAAATGGAAGAGGCTAAATTGACAGCACAACAAGAGGCTAAGAAAATTATTATAAATACTATTCAACGAATAGGGACAGAGGAAGCTGTAGATAACTGTGTGTCTGTATTTAATATTGAATCTGACGATATTAAAGGCCGTATCATTGGTAGAGAAGGGCGGAATATTAGAGCAATTGAAGCGGCAACTGGTGTTGAAATTATTGTTGACGATACCCCTGAAGCTATTATTTTGTCTTGCTTTGATTCAGTAAGACGTGAAATAGCACGATTATCACTTCATAAATTAGTTACTGATGGGCGTATCCATCCAGCTCGTATTGAAGAAGTTGTAAAGAAAACTCAAAAACAAATTGAACAAGAAATAATTGAAGTTGGTAAGCGTACGGTAATCGATTTAGGAATTCACGGCTTACACCCTGAATTAATAAAAATGGTAGGGCGTATGAAGTACCGCTCGTCCTATGGACAAAATTTATTGCAACACTCTAGAGAAGTTGCAAAATTATGTGGTGTCATGGCTGCTGAGTTAGGACTTAATTCGAAATTAGCTAAACGTGCCGGGTTATTACATGATATTGGTAAAGTTCCAGACGCTGAGGCTGATATGGAAACACCACATGCTATTTTAGGAATGCAATGGGCTGAAAAATTTGGTGAGAATCCAGAAGTTTGTAATGCTATTGGTGCGCATCATGACGAGGTAGAGATGAAATTCTTATTATCTCCTGTAGTTCAAGTTTGTGATGCTATTTCAGGCGCACGTCCAGGAGCCAGACGTCAAGTACTAGATTCATATATCCAACGATTAAAAGACCTTGAAGAAGTTGCTTTTGGATTCAATGGCGTCAAAAAGGCCTATGCAATTCAAGCTGGTAGAGAGTTACGTGTGATTGTAGAAAGTGAAAAAGTTAGCGATGATAAAGCTGCAAATTTATCTTTTGAGATCTCTCAAAAAATACAAACAGATATGACCTATCCAGGTCAGGTAAAAGTGACTGTAATTAGAGAAACTAGAGCAGTGAATATTGCTAAATAATATATTAGATTTAAATAACATATATAGAAAGCATCCTATTTAAGGATGCTTTTTTATTTTCTAGGATGAAAACTATTCATAACGTCTCGTAATTGACTTTTGTCTATGTGCATATATATTTCGGTGGTAGTGATGCTTTCATGTCCTAGCATCAGTTGTATTGCTCTTAAATCGGCACCATTCTCTAATAAATGGGTAGCAAATGAATGTCTGAAAGTATGCGGGGAAATGGTTTTATGAATTCCAGCTTTTTCAGCGAGTTGTTTTACAATTGTAAAAATCATAGCTCGTGATAATTGCTTGCCACGCCGGTTTAAAAATAAAGTGTCTCCAAATTCTGGAACAAGTGGCATATGTACTCTAACCTGTTCGATATAAATATTAATATATTTCTGAGTCAATTTCCCTATAGGGACAAAGCGCTGTTTATCACCTTTACCAGTAACCTTAATAAAGCCTTCTTCAAAAAACAGATCTGATAACTTTAAATTAATCAATTCACTTACACGCAATCCACAGCTATAAAGCGTTTCAATAATAGCACGGTTGCGTTCGCCTTGGGGTGATGTCAAATCTAGAGTTGTCACCAGCTTGTCAATTTCTTCAACAGATAGGGTATCTGGTAATTTACGCCCAATTTTAGGAGATTCAATTAAATCTAGAGGATTGGTTTCTCTATAGTTTTCAAAGATTAAGTAATCAAAGAAACTACGCAAACCTGAAATGAGCCGTGATTGACTCCGAGCATTAATTGCTTTTGCCGAATTATAAATGAATTGTTGAACACGTTCAGCATCTATTGTTATAGGAGATTCGATAATGTCATTATCTTCAAGAAAACCCATGAGTTTTTTTACATCCCGGGTATAACTATCAATTGAGTTTTGAGAAAGTCCACGTTCTATTTTTAAATAGTGACTATAATCTGTTAAAGCATTGGTCCATTTCATTTAAAGTGTGGTCTTCTCGATCTAAATTTTGATGTCAGATGATTTTAAATTCTCATTTACAGTAAAGTTAATCAAAACAAAATTTACAAATTATAAAAATTAACTCTAATTGGATAAATTGAGGCGTTTAGTTGGTATTGGTAATAAAGCTTTCATTTTTTTATGCCTTAATTTTTGATACCTTTACCTCATGAAGAAATTAATCATTATAAATGGGCCTAATTTAAATTTATTGGGCAAACGAGAGCCAAATATATATGGTAGTTTAACCTTTACTGAGTTTTTAGAAGAAATCACAGCAAAGTATCCCGATATTGATATCGCATATTTTCAATCAAATATTGAAGGTGAACTTATTGATAAGCTCCATGAGGTTGGTTTCTCTTATGATGGTGTAATTTTGAACGCAGCAGCCTACACACATACTTCTGTGGGAATTGGAGATGCGGTGAGTGCGATAGAAACACCTGTAATAGAGGTGCATATTTCAAATACATATTCCAGAGAAGAATTCCGCCACCGATCGTATATTTCTGCCAATGCTAAAGGGGTTATTCTTGGTTTTGGTTTACAGAGTTATGAGTTGGCTATTCAAAGTTTTCTTTAAGTTTTAACAATCCGAAAGACAGAACCTTTTCAAGAGAATTATAATCTCTAATATCACAGATGTACTTTAGCTTATCTAAGTATAAAAGTTTATTTTCTGAGAGATCAAAAACGAAAATAGTAACGCTGTTATTAAATTCATTATTAAAATAAAATGAAGATATTTCTATGAATAATTGCTGAGTAGAGTTCTTGTTTTGTTGAATTAAATTCTTTATTGAAGCTGTGATTTTCTCTTTTCCACGGTTAATGTTGGAGGTGTTTTTATAAATATAATTATTGCTTTTCTTTAGTATTAAAGAATCATTAATCATGTTAACATTTGAGAAAACAGAACCCACTAATTTATTAATATTATTAGCGTAAAGATATCTTATTGAATCTTTTGCGATAGTATCAGATATTGATGAATGATAAGTGTCTATTGAAGTATACGCTGTAGAATATGAAAGATTATTAAGATCTTTTAACAAAAATACATCACCCTTAGTTTCATCAATTAATTTAACTGGGTCACTACATTTTGTATATGGGATAATATTTTTAAAACTGTATTTTTTTTCTCTTTTTAATCGCTGTTCATAGCTCGAGCAACCGGAAATAATTATTAAAAGGATTGTATATGATACTATTTGGTTGATTCTCATAGAAATCAAAAATAAATAAAAAAGGCAACTCTAAGTAGAGTCGCCTTTTTTATTTTTAAAACTTATAACGTTTAGATATGTATGACTTCACCATAAGCATCAGCAACAGCTTCCATAACCGCTTCACTCATGGTTGGATGTGGATGTACCGTTTTTAAAACTTCATGCCCTGTAGTTTCTAATTTTCGACCTAAAACGGCTTCAGCAATCATATCGGTAACACCTGTACCTATCATGTGACATCCTAACCATTCGCCATATTTGGCATCAAAAATCACTTTTACAAATCCGTCTTTATTTCCAGCAGCACTTGCTTTTCCAGATGCTGAGAAAGGAAATTTACCAACTTTAATATCTATGCCTTGCTCTTTTGCTTGTTTTTCTGTTAAACCAACACTTGCAATTTCTGGAGTACAATAGGTGCATCCTGGGATATTGCCATAGTCTAAAGCTTCAACATGTTGTCCAGCAATTTTTTC
>CAJXVU010000051.1 GCA_913062555.1 uncultured Bacteroidota bacterium | reverse complement strand
ACACTACCTGCTGGTATGTACAACTTGAGAATTAATACTGCAAACGAATCTATCGTTAAACGTATTTCAATTATCAAATAAGGTCCTAATGATTAAGGAGGGTAACACCAATGGTGTTACCCTCCTTAAAAAAGAATATTTTTTAGAAATCAAAACTCATTATTTTTAGTATTCATTGGATTCTCTTATGTGCATTGAAATTGTTGCATGGAAAGAGAGTAAATTAGAGGGTTATAGATTAGGGGGGAAACGAGGGGTTGCATAATTTACTTGTAAAGTTTCAGGGTTTAGGTAACTTTTTTACAGAAGCGTTATGCCCCCCCTTTTTTATAATTTCAAATCAGATAATGTGAATAGATAGTATTGAATACATGAGTATATGTTAAAAGGCAGATTAATTTTAATCTGCCTTTTTTTGTTTCCTAATTAAACTCAAAATCAGATGAAAGAAGCGGTAAGTTATAGTTACAGTGAAGATGGAAAGGTACAGCATGGATAATATGAAGATTTTTAGCAATAAAAAGCAAGTTATTAAGTGGATTAGTAATTCCGAGGCTCGTAAATAATAAGTTTCCATAGGTATCCATTCATCAAGAATGGTACTTTATAATTGTAGCCTGTTTTTAACCTGATCCTTAAACTTCAAATTGATCAGATCGCAAATAGTAAAAGTTTTATCATCTATTTTTTAAACTCCAATCGCTCACCTAAACCTGCGAATAAATAGTTGGGGCCGTAGTGGTCTTTCAAGATTTTGAATGCCAAATGACCAGTGCAATGGGTAGGTGCAATTTGTTTTACATAGAATTCATTTTTTAGTTGCCTGGCAACTTGATTCAATTCCTCTCGGCCATAGGGAAGCATATGAAAACCTCCAGCTAATAGTGCAATTTGCTTATCGGATATACGCCTGGTCTCTTGAACAATATTTTGCACAGAACTATGCGAACATCCCACCAGTAAAACTTCACCCTCTGATGTATTTAGGGAGAGGGAAAGTTCAGGCATGCCGGCATATTTTATGTCGTTATTATCTGTCTGTTCATGATCATTACTCATAGCCTTCATTTCTGTAGCGGAAGGATATTTTGAGCAGTAGCCTAAAAATGGAGATCGAGTAAATATTAATTGTATACCAGGTTCAATGGTTAAATTCTCTTTCACATAAGTAATATTTGCATTCCAGAACCTACCCGATTGGACCAGGTCAAAATCTAATTTCTCACCGTCAAAATAACGCATCTCAGTAGGTAGGGAGTCTTGAATATTTTTTTCTTTACCGGCCACATTGAAATGAATAGGAGCTCCAATAAAAAAATCTGATGGGAGGTATATTCTGACGTCCGGGTTGATGGAAAGCAGATAGTCAAAACCATTGATGTGGTCTCCGTGTGCATGAGAACCCACAGCAAAATCCACCATGGATAGATCAATTCCTAATGCCTCTACATTGTTTTTTAAAATAGCTGCATCGGTTCCACTGTCGAAAAGGATCAGCTTGCCTTTGTACTTTACCAAGGCTGAAAATCCAAAGTCTTTTATCAGTCCATCTCTATTTTTTCCGAATGCATCATAGAGGTTGGTGATGGTATTGTCTTTGATTTTAACTTTTTCAAAATGGGATGACTTCGTATTGTCAGCTTTCTCTTCTTGTGGGCCCAGACAAGCAAAAAGGCCCAGTGCTATTAGTGAAAAATAGATTCTCTTTTTCATAATATACTATATTTTCAAAGTTGCAGGCATCGATAGCATTAATGTATAGAATACCTTTTACTATTTTAAATTGCATTAGCTATATGAATATAAAATTAATATAAAAATCTGATAATGTGGATAATAAGTATTAGTTGTAAGTAAGAAATCCTCAGCATCATTACAAGAATGACGATGAGGATTTCGTATTAATTAGGCTATTGTTGGAATAATAGCAACCAATTATTGTTTAATTTCTCTTTTCAGATTTACGTTTTTATTTTTCCAATTGGTTACAAGGAGGAAAGTAGGGGGGGACATTTCAAATGTTTCCGCTATCTAGGTTGTAAAAACGATAGCTTTGTAACATTTAATCCAAAGACCTACCAGGGTTGTCCTTCCCCAGTTTCACAATAACTTTTTAGGCTATTCATAAAATGTTTCCATCCTTGTTCAGTCATTTGAACAGGAGGAGTTCCAGCATATTTATCGTCAAAATTAACATGACTGAACCTAAAAGCCCCAACCTCGTCAATCTCCCAAATCAATTGTGTTCCTATCCAGGTTGGATTTCCATTTTCAGTGCAAGTCCACACAACTTTTTTATTCGGTGATAGTTCATCTATTTTGAATTTCATCACGACAGGTTTGCCTTCCTTCAAAAAATTCAAGGAATGTTCCCCACCTTCAGTCAAAGCAATTTCACTATCCTGACACCACCATCCTCTGATACCTTTTGCAGTAGATATTGCTGAATATACCGTTTCAGATTCAGCTTTAATTTTAAAACTATTTTTTATGTCCATTTTGATTTAGTTTTAGATTATGATAATTCACTATTCATAGTAGATCCTAACGATCTTGTATTTTTTTGGATAAAATTGAACTTGTTAGCCCATAAAATGAGCGAGCATTCTGACTAATTTAGGTTAAAAATTTGATACTGTTATGTAAGCTGTGAATTTGGATCAAATTGAGCCTAATTTGCTCCACCCAAATCACTCTATTTGCAATTTACCATGTGTTGCACAATTTCATTTTTTTTATAATCAAAATGACCAAATCATATAATTGTTGTAAATTAAAGAAAACTCAAATTTATCAAAGTCATGAAAAAGCTACTTTTTATTTCCCTTTGCATTTTGATGAGTACTTCATCAATCGCTACTATACATATAGTCCGCGTTGTGGATTCCACATTAAGTTTTGTTCAACAGGATATAACCATTACACTTGGAGATACAGTACAATGGTTACCCATGGATGTCCCGATAATGGATCACACTGTAACATCTACCAATATTCCTGTTGGAGCAGCAGCCTTTGACCAGCCTTGGGAGGCGCCTGCAGATACCTTTTTCCAATACATACCAGCTATAGTGGGACTTTATGAATATATATGCACCCCTCATGTAACTGATGGTATGATTGGTTCCATTATGGTAGTTGCGGACACTATAGGACTTGCTGAAAACGATGCATCATTCGGAATAATGGCCTATCCTAACCCTGCTCTTAATTCCATTTTTATAACGGAAAAGAATACAGGTTTCCCTTATAAAATATACGATATTAAGGGATCGGTAATTTTAGCAGGTATTAGTGAGGAAGAAATTGATATTTCAATGCTTATTCAGGGTATATACATTTTAGAAATAATAGCCGATAAACCTCGCATTCATCAATTTGAAAAGAAATAAATTACTCTTTTTCAAGAGATAACAGATATTCTGTTAACACTTTATTTCCATGTTAAACTTGTCAGGGAATTTCCCTCGCACAACCAGTTAACTGATGGTAAAAAAGTAGTATCAACGCATTATGGTGTTTTTCAGAAAGTAAAAAAGCCTTCTCAAGAAATTGAGAAGGCTTTTTTGTACCTACAGCAGGAGTAAATCTACAGGCCCTCGCGAGTATTATCTCCTACATGATTTTAAGTCTCAATGCCTATTTTGGTATCATTAATTATTCCTTAACTAAGGTTTAAAAACATAGATGAATAATAAAAAATGGGTTCGTTTTAGTATCCTTATTTGGGTAATATAGAAAACGTTCTAATAGGATTTATTTGCATAACTTAGTTGATAATCAATGATATGTGTATGGTGAAAAGCTGTTTTATATTATTGGAATCTTTCTTCTTTTTGGTTTTATTAGTTGAAAATTCAGGGAAGCGGAGGGTTATCATTGAAAACCTATGATGGTGGCAATGGCAATATTATGGCTGTTGACGAATAAAAATGAGAATAATGAAAAGTTTACTCATTCTTCTACATCTATTATCATTTTCAACATTTGCTCAACACGCAGGACATCAAATGAAGGAAAGCAGCACCCATAAAATGGGAGCCGAATATACCGGTAAGGTAGTCGAATATCACTTGACCATACAGGATACTATTGTAAACTATACTGGAAAATCAAAAAAAGCCATCGCAATAAACGGACAAATTCCTGGCCCAACAATCTATTTTCAGGAAGGAGATACTGCCATCATCCACGTTCATAATCAGTTGAAAACTGAAACTTCTACGCATTGGCATGGTATACTATTGCCAAATGAGCAAGACGGAGTGTCGTATCTAACAACAGCTCCTATAAAACCAAACACAAGCCATACATTCAAATTTCCAATTATTCAATCCGGAACCTATTGGTATCATTCTCATACCATGTTGCAAGAACAATCGGGTATGTATGGCTCCATTGTAATTTACCCCAAAGAAGGAAAATCTACAATGAGAGAACAGGTGCTATTACTGAGTGATTGGACAGACCTAAACCCGAAAGAAGTGATGCGATCCCTCAAAAGGGAATCGGATTGGTATGCTATCAAAAAAAAATCGGTGCAAAGCTGGGCCGAAGCAATTTCCAAAGGATATTTTGAAGATAAGTTGAGGCAAGAATGGAAAAGGATGCCTCCTATGGATATAGCTGATGTGTATTATGAGCAATTTCTGGTAAATGGTAAAGCAAAATTGGAATTGACCGACCTTAAAGGGGGCGATAAAATAAAATTACGGCTCATAAATGGTTCAGCATCTTCTTACTTCTATTTGCACTATTCCGGTGGCCCCATTGAAGTCATAGCTGCCGATGGTTTGAATGTAATGCCTGTTAAAACGAATCGATTACTGATGGCTGTGGCAGAAACCTACGATATTGTGTTAACGGTTCCATACGATATGAAATATGAATTAAGGATAACTGCGCAAGATATATCAGGAACAGCATCTGTATGGTTGGGGAGTGGAATGGAAATGAAAGCAACGGATATGCCCAAGTTGAATTATTTGGAAATGATGCGGAAAATGGGAAGTATGGATAGGAAGGGAATGGATATGGAAGAAATGAAAATGTCAAAAGATACAGCTCAGATGAAGGATCACCACCATCCTATGAAAATGCAAGAACATATAACTGGAGAATGGTCTTATGATATGTTGATGTCACCTAAACCCACTACTTTACCCCAAGATAATCCTATACGAACGGTACATTTGGATGTGACGGGAAACATGAACCGCTATATTTGGTCATTTAACAACAAGCCCTTATCGAAAGAAGATATAATTCTAATCCGAAAGGGTGAAAATGTACGCTTCATTTTCAATAACAAGACCATGATGAACCACCCATTACATTTGCACGGTCATTTTTTTAGAGTGATCAATAAACATGGGGATCATTCACCATTGAAACATACATTTAACATTGAACCAATGGAAACAGTTATAATTGAATTTGAAGCTAATGCAGAGAAAGATTGGTTTTTCCATTGTCATATATTGTACCATATGATGTCTGGAATGGCAAGAGTAGTACGCTATGAAAACTCGCCTCCAAATGAACAATTATCAAATATAAAGAATCCACTAAGGCGTATGACTAAAGAGGATAACCGTTGGTTTTTTATGGGCGAAACATCTATTCATTCACAAGCTAATTATGGACACATTTCATTGTTCAATATCTATAATGCAATAAATGCGGAGTGGAGAGTGAACTGGGAAGGGGAGTATGAAACGGAAACCCATTTTGTAAGGTATTTAGACAATAAACAATTTTTAAAAGCCGTTGTTGGAACCGATATTCGATTGAGAGAAAAAGGTGAAGAAAATACAAAAGACAACAGAAAAGTAATTCATATAGGAATGCAATATACATTACCTCTATTCATTGAAGCAGAATGGAGAGTAGACCATAAAGGAGAGCTAAGGCTTCAAGCAAGTAGAGAAGATATTACGGCAACCAATCGATTAAGGTTTAACTGGATGGTCAATACCGATGAAGAGTATTTATTGGGACTAAAATACATCGTCAAAAAGAACTATTCAATTTCAGCTAATTATGACAGTGATTTCGGATTGGGAGGAGGAATTACCATAACCTATTAAAGGAAGAAAAAATAACGGCGTTGGGCAGGGTGTAAAATATCAGAATTCAGGGATTGAATCAGAGTGTTTTTATTCGTAATTTTATGGTTAACAGGGTGCTGTGTTAAATGCCTAACCAAACTTAGCCAAGAATTGTTTCTTGGTGGGGTACTGTTGTGACGTTTTTCCTTGCTCTCGGGATCAGAGAAAATGTTTTTTTTACCTAAGGGGCATTATGTCTAATCTTATTATGGTATCGCTTGTTACCTGTTGATTAGTTTGTTAAAAACTAGCCTAAAGGTGAAAGTGTATACGCTTTTCTATTTGTTTATCTACAAAATTATTTTACATTGATTACACCATTCAACAGCTTCTTTAAGCGTATTACAAAGTATAATTTCCCATTTACTGTCTTTCATTAAGGCCATATACTGTGCTGCAACTTGTTTTAGATTATCGTTATTTTCATCTATGATAATGACTAGTATCAAGTTTTCATTCCATCTTGACGCACCTTTGTCCAATTCGGTTAACATCAATATTTGATTTTGACTGATTTTGAAATCTGCTTTCAGCAAGTTGATAATGCAAAACTCCACCAAATCAAATTTTGAATTACCGTAGAGTTCATTATGCGCTATTTTTAATTCATCGAAGTCTATTTTACCTTCAAAAGTAAACCTTGGATTATTGCCTATCCAATTATATGTGTGACTCATTATTTAGTGGGTTGTGGTAGCTGGCCGGGAATATAATATATTTATGGTTAAAGTCAAAACTCAGGTATCGAACTAGTATGTTATGGGGTTTTGTTATCTAATAAATTCAGATTGTAGCTTTGAGCAGTATTTTTTCTAAGGCGGTTATTATTACTGACTTATCACCACGAGTTATAAATCGAGGCAGGGGTGGCAATTTAGGTGGTAAACTGATAGTATACTATTTTTAAAAGGAACTATATTTTTTGATAGTCAAATAGGTTTTTTGTAACTTACTGATTCACTGGTAATTATTATTATTGCTATTAGTGATGAGGGGTTCAAATATATATGCTGGATTTAGTGATATATAATTGAACAATTTATTTTAATAATTAAATTTTAACGCTATGAGACTAATTTATCTGATTTTAATTGCATCATCATTGTGCTTAAGTTGTGATGATGATGATGACGATTCCGATACACCAATTGTACCACCTGAATCACTTGTTTTACCGGATGTATCAGAGGCAAGTTTTACAAATCCTACCACTATTACAAACATGTATTATGGACCTGGTCCAGGAGAAGTATATGTGTATGAAGGTGGAGAAGTAGGAGAAGAGCCTGAAGAGGAAATTAGAATTGAAATAAGGACAACTACAAAAGTTGTAATGGGAGTTACATGTGCTATCCAAAACGATAGAGTTTTTGAAGATGGTATACTTATAGAAGATACAGATGATTGGTTAGCTCAAGATGACGATGGAAATCTGTGGTATTTTGGTGAATTAGCAGAGAATTATGAGAATGGTGTTTTAGTAGATACTGAGGGCTCTTGGGAATCAGGGGTAGATGGTGCATTACCTGGCTATTGGATACCTGCCAATCCCGTGGTAGGTGATGCATATTATCAAGAATTTTGGGAGGGAGAAGCAGAAGATTGGGGAGAAGTCGTTGAAGTTGGTGCAACGGTAACCATCGGATTAGGCACCTATGAAAACTGCCTTGTAACTAAAGATGTTAACCCTCTTGAAAATGAGATCGAGTTCAAATATTATGCTCCCGGCATAGGTTTAATAAAAGAAGAAGGTTTTGAAGATGGAGAGCTTGAGGAAGTAGTTGAATTAGTAGAAATTCTATAATTTCTATTGTTGGTTAGTAGCTGGTGTTTTTCAATTTTATCAAGCATTGTAGCATAAAAAATAAAGTAAATAAAAAGCCTTCTCATTTGAGAAGGCTTTTCTGTTTTACTTAAGGTAGGTATGAATCTACTTGGTTAACGTTGGTCAGATAGGACTACCTGGATGAATCCATTTAGGCAGGTCCGTGTAAGTATTACTTTTGACAGAGTTTATAGTATTCAATCGTGGTTAATCACTTCTTATTATCGCTGATTTGGTAAGGGTTTGAACTGATAATGAAATGTCCGGATTGTAATTATAGTAGCGTTGGGAATCGTGTTGATCCAGATAGTCAATTACGAATTTAGATAATATAAAGGTTGGGTTGAAAACTATACTCAGCGGAGGTTAAGGGGTGTAACGCTATGGCATTTAATTATTTATAGTTATATTCGGTATTGCTTTAGTTGTTTTTTCATAGTGTTAAGCAGCTAGTAGATTTTAGATATAAGTTTTAGAAAAAATAATAAATAAGCGTTCCATTTTTTTACTTCAAGTCCAAGGAAGCTGAAAAAGGACTATAAAATAGGAGTAGGCATATTATTTTCAAATAAATTATTATGATTAAAGCAAAACCAATATTTTTAGTAGCTCTGTTATGCCTTGTATCATTTACAGGCTGTGATGACGATGATGACGATGACGATACAATGCCAACAACAGATAACCTTATTCTTGATATTTCTGGTCTGGAAGATTTAGGTAGTGATTATGCTTACGAAGGCTGGTTAATTGTAGATGGTTCTCCTGTTTCAGCAGGGGTATTTAACGTGGATGGTTCCGGGAATTTATCACAAACTTCTTTCGAGTTGTCAATTGATGATATAGACAGTGCCACAGCTTATATATTAACCATTGAACCTAGTCCGGATAGCGATTCAAGCCCAAGTAGTGTACATATCCTCGCGGGTGATTTTAGTGGAAATTCAGCTACTTTAGCAGTTGGTCATTCCGCAGCATTGGGAGATGATTTCTCATCTGCTTCGGGAGGTTATATACTTGCTACACCTACAGATGGTAGTGACACTACAGATGAAAATAGCGGTGTATGGTGGTTAGATCCTGCTGGAGGTCCCGGGGCAGCCTTATCCTTACCTACTTTGCCAAGTGGATGGGAATATGAAGGATGGGCAGTTATAGATGGAACACCCTTGTCAACGGGAAAATTTTTAACGAGTACAGGAGAAGATGATGCTGCGCCTTACAGTGCAACCACTGCTTCAGGTCCTCCTTTTCCGGGAGAAGATTTTTTAGAGAATGCTCCTCCGGGCCCTACCTTTCCTACAGATTTGGCAGGAATGATGGTGGTTATTTCCGTTGAACCTGATCCGGACAACAGTTCCTCACCATTTTTATTGAAGCCATTGGTTGGAAGTGTGCCGGCTTCAGCTACAGATCATGTGCTTTATGATATGGATAATAACTCAATTGCAACAAATCCTACAGGTACTGCATCGAGATAGAATATCCTTTAACAGAATGTAGCGTTTATGAGTATAGTCATTATGAACTATATCTGAGGGTATACATTCAAGGAATTTTAATACTTCCTCTTTGTTAATGGAGAGGATGTTGAGTTTACAAATAAAAAGCCTTCTCGTCGAGAAGGCTTTTTATTATTTAAAGCGGTGGGTTTTATTGTTTTTATTTCAATATTTATATCGGATTTTCGTTCTCTTTTAAAATAACTTTGTGGCAGTGGGTTACCGTTTACATCAACTCTATTGTCGAACGGTATAACGAAATAAATAATAGGTACATGGATATAGTTATAATTGGAGGTGGACCAGCAGGTATGAGTGCGGCTTTAGTTTTAGGAAGAAGTAGAATAAATACGGTTGTGCTGAATACAGAAAATGCACGAAATTCAATTAGCACTCATTCGCACGGATTTCTTACCCAGGATGGTAAACATCCCTCAGAAATATTTTCAATTGCTAAAAGGCAATTAGAGAAATACCCTTCTGTTAATTATAAAAAGGAAAAAGCATTGAGCTTGGAAAAGACGGCAGACGGTTTCCTTATAAAAACAGATTTAGGGAGCTATACATCAGAACGGGTTATTCTTGCCACGGGATATAGAGACAATGTAGAGTTATTAGGAATTACAGGCTTGTCGGATGTATATGGAAAGTCTGTATATCCTTGTCCATTTTGTGATGGTTACGAAATGGCGGACAAAAAATTAGGGGTATTTGGTGATGCTATTTCTGCACCTATGTTTTCCAAAATAATTGCTCATTGGTCTAAGGATGTAATGGTGTTTACCAATGGGGATAAAGTTACGGATGCCGAATTGGTAAAGAATCTGGAGTTAAATGGGATAGAAATCATCGACAAGGCCATTAAAGAACTCATAGCTGAAGAGGGGCAATTGAAGCAAGTAGTTTTTCATGACAATACCATTGTCGAAAGAGAAGGAGGTTTTTTAGCGGATACGAAATCTAGTGAAAGTGTAAATTTTGCCAGGCAGTTTAATATCCCTACTGAAACCGGTCATTTTGGAATGGAAATTTATACAGTTAATGATAATAATGAAACCGATGTCAAGGGGCTTTATATCATTGGTGATGCCCGTGCGGGATGGACCGGAGTTGCCGAATCTGTAGCCGAAGGAGCGAGTGTTGCAAAAATGATTACACATCAAATAATTGAGGAAAGATGGAAAAGTTGAGAACCTTTTTTTTTCAGGTTGGTATGGTCCTGTAGAACGGCTTGAAATTTATAGTATCGCATTCCATTAATATCATTCTAGGATTCAGAAGAATTTGTACGGGGGAATTCTATATTCTTTATTTCAACTGTTTATCACCTGGCTTGGGTTATTAGTTACAAGTCGATGATGATAAGGTGGTAATAATCTCATTTTTAACTATTTGTAAATTCATATTGACCGCTATTTTTCTTAAATTTATGTATCTGTATAACCAATTAAATGATGTAAGATGATAAAAATTTTAATGTCAGATGGGACTGTATTGCATTCAACTGACGATGCTCTTAAAATAATGGAGAAGATTGACGGCGCTGCGAAAAGTGGATTTATTGAAATTTACGTAACCAATAGTCAAGGTCATAATGTTTTAGTTTATGTAAATTGTGCTAATATCTCTGTCGTTGATTATTAATATACTGACCTAAATATTACTAAAACAGCATTACACTACTCAGAGCTCAATCGAGTGTATCTGAGGGGAGCTAATAATGTCTCAATTATAGGGAATTCTGTATTCTTACCCGCGATTTTTACTATTTGGGTTGAATCACAGCTGTAAACTCGTGGCAGTACTTGGTTTAGTTACAAAAGACAGCTGATGGTAAATAGAATTCCGCAGTCCCCCAATTTTTTAATACGTCAAAAATATTCAGTAGCTTTGATAATGTACAAGGCAGGTTAAAATCCTAAGGATATGGGCTGTTATTGTATCAAAGAGTAGTCAAAATATGGATGCTGGTACATTAACAACCTTGCCCTGGGATGCGCCATTGGCTGCGTTAATAAAATAATAAATCCCCCACTAAGCGTAGTTTCCGACTAGGCTTTCATATCTGCTCAATTTCTAATTGACTATCCCGAGAAATTTTTTCCCATACCGTACTACACAGATTAGAAATCCTGATAAATAAAAAGGCGTAGGAAGATCTTACACATAGCGAGGAGACTTTCAAAAAAAAACACAGAATTCATAAGCATTTGATATACAGTTAAATAGTTGTAATTTTGATATGGATAAAAACCATGAGAAATCCAAGTGATGAAAATTGCTTGGACCAGGAGGCGAAACTTGATGTTTAACTTAGCGTGTCGGGCTGACACTTTGGTTAAATGGTTCCGTCCCCTCAGGTGTGGATTGCAAAACACCTTAATATACTTAGGATATGCAATCCGACTTGTGAAACTGTTATTTAGAAAATAAGCCCATAAAAAAAGCCTTCTCATTTGAGAAGGCTTTTTAGTATTTAAGGTGGGAATGAACCACAGTCCGCACAAGCATTAAACTTACAGGACTAACGTTTTATTTAGAAAACTCCATTGTAAACTCAACATTTACACCTTCATCATTCTCAGTATACGATACTACTAAGTTATTATCATCCAATAATTCTAACTTGTAATCTATTGATTCATCAGTGTTTAATACTAATCTGGTTTCATCAGAATTGAAACTCCATGTACCAGTATAGGTAGCTGGTTCTGCTGGGTGACATTTCGAGTTTGTTTCCTCAATTAATGTTCCGTTAGCGTTAAATATAACCTCATTATCCTTAGAGCAATCATTCATTTGTAAAAAAACATCTGTGACAGGTAACCAAGTACCATCTACAAACATATCAATACCTGGCTCTACATCTAAACCAGTCATTGTCCATCCGTGAGATGTAATCATTTCAGTCTTTGTTTTAGTATCGTCACTGTCTTTTTCACAAGAAGTAAAAGTAAGGGCGGAGAAACACGCTAACCCTAGAATTAATTTTTTCATAATTGTTTTCTTTATTTTCATTTATGTTTAAATATAGTAACAAATGACGGATTATAAAATCCTCGTATCTGGTGATATTGTTATTATACCGCAATTCAGGGATTGATATTGAGTTTAGCGGGTATATTGTTGATCGATTTAAAACAGCCCTCAGCGTTCTCTCCGAGTGACACCTTTAGATTTTGTTAGCAATTGGTTTTTTTTATTCTCTAGATAATGTTTCTCAAATACGTTGGCGCAAGCATGTATGGCGAAATTAAGTTCTTCTATTGCTTTGACGATATCTCCACTTTTTTCATAGTAATCGGCATAACAACCATTTAAAAGATATTTCCTTTGATTTAATGCTTCTCCATTGATCTTATCTAATGCTGTTTTTGCTTTTTTTAGCTGATTGATTTGCAGATAAATAGTGGCTTTCGACAAGATGATACTATCAGCCGGCATTATTTGATACATCTCATCATAAAACGCTAATATCCGCTGCCAGTTGGTGTGCTTAAAATCTATTGCTTTAACATGTTCTGATGCTATTGCGGCTTCTATATGATAAACGGATTGATCATCAAATTCCACAGACTTTCTAAGTGCGTCATTGCCAAGTACAATAAGTGGTAAATACCATTTAGACCTATCCTGATGTTCGAGGTCGATAATTTCATTATTTGCAAGCTTAGAATCTAATCGCGAAGCATGAAAGCAAAGCAATGCGAAAAGTGCATAGAGGCTTCCGGACCTGAAGTTTTCTTTCAAAAGCAGCAACTTACACAACCGAATCGCTTCACCGCAAAGATCTTTGCTGACCAGCATATCCGGTTTTGTAGAATGAAAACCTTCATTAAAAATCAAGTAAATGATTTGAAGCACACCTGACATCCGGGCTTGAATTTCATTCTGTGTAGGGTAGGCTAGTGTAATATTCAAATCCTTTATTTTCTGTCGTGCTCTAACCAGGCGTTTTTTTATCGTTTCTTCTTTTTGAAGAAGCGCGGCGGCTATTTCTTTCATAGAAAAACCGGCAATAGCTTTAAGTGCAAAGGCGATTTGCTCTTTTTTTGAAAAGGCAGGATGACAAGCAACAAAGATCATTCGCAACTGACTATCGGCGACTTCGTGATCCAAAAAAAAATCGTTAATCTCCAATGTTATAGCTCCGTGGCTGATTTTGAGCTGTCTTTTTTTTTCAGCATTGATTTGGCGAAAAATATCAATAACCCTGTTTTTAGCGGCTTGCATTAGCCAGGCCTCAGGATTTTCGGGCAGTTTATCCCGCCACTTTACCGATGCATTAAGGAAGGTATCCTGTACAGCATCTTCAATAAGCTCTAAATTGGATAAACCAAATATATTAGACAAAATGGCGACCATCTTTCCAAACTGATGCCTGAAAAGATGGTCAACAATTTTATGGTTGCTATTACTTGTCAAACTTCATTACTTCTCTGATTTCTACTGATCCACCAAGATCATAATCAGGGTAGTCTTCTGCAATTTTCACAACTTCTTCAAAACTATGTGCTGCTACAGTATAGTATCCTCCAACCAATTCTTTACTCTCCACAAAAGGGCCGTCGGATTCAACGCGGTCTGCTCCGGAAACACGTTTACCTTTAGATATAAGTGCTGCACCACCTTTTAATATACCTTGTTCCTGCATTTTGTCGCCCCAGATAAACCATTTTCCCATTTGCTCTTGTAGTTTTTCCGGAGATAGGCCCAACTCTTCGTAGTCAGCTCCTATAAAAATCATCATAAATTCTTTCATTGTATCAATTTTAAGTGGATTCTAAATTATTAAAATCCGGTTCTTTTTTGAAATTCCTGCTCTTAAGGATCTTTAGTTTTTGGAGTGAAAGGCTACTCGGTTTCCCTCAGAGTCTATGAACTGAGCCATGAATCTATTGGGGCCCATGGCCGTTTTAGGAACAATGACCTTTCCACCGGCACTTTCCACTCTGGATAAGGGAGCGGATAGATCTTCTCCTCCGTTTAAGTAAATTAATGAACCTTTGTCAGATGGTTCATAACCTGGACCGAATGCTATTCCGCCACCAATTCCGTTTTCCCAATCAGCAGGAAAAAAGGCCATAGTCATGCCCATTTCTTCCATGGACATGGTTTCCATTTTTGCACCGAGTACTTCTTCGTAAAATGATTTTGCCCTTTTAAAATCTTTTGCTGGAATATCAAACCAGTTAATTGCATTTTTCATCATTAAATTTTTTTGTGTTAAACACTCTTTTAATCTATGACGAAACTGATTTTCGATCCGGGGACATTATTTACAGATTCTTTTGAATTATTGCTAACGTATGTATCCAGGTCAATTGTTTATATCTGCCGTTTATGTTTATTATTTCAATGAGTTGAAAGTAATGATTTTATAGTCGAGAAGTCGGTTTAAAGGGTTTTTTATTTAGCCCACGCTGCCGCCAGTTTGCAAAGGTGGTTTAACGCCATTATATTTTCATTCAGAAAAAAATTATTGCTGAAAATGTGTTATTTACTACCTTAATTAAATAAGTAGGAATTATAAGTTTTGCTACTTGCTACTTGCTACTTGCTACTTGCTACTTGCTACTGGATAGGTTTCCGTTTTGTGCTTAGCTATTTAGTAGGATGGGAATGAGCATTTTTGGTTATTATGCTGCCTGAACTACCAGTTTTTAAAAATGGTTCAACCACGTTAATTTGGAAGTAATTTATATCTTACACAAAATGATAAATTCAAAAATTTGATTATGAGGATTAAATCGCTACTTATTCTGGGTTTCTTTCTAGCCATTAACACCATCAATGCTCAAGTCGACCGTATTTTTGGAATCCGTTGGATTGATTCCGAGACTGTATTATCCACGCTAACAGATATAGATACAGATTTGAATGATGATTTAGACACCTTAAATGGAGTGTATGTAGTAGAGAGTACAAGTGCTGCTTTGGATGCTGATGGAGGACGATATTTCATTGTTTCCAATAGAGGAATTACTATAACCGATATCTATACGGGTTTAATTACGGATACCATTGCCAACCCATATATTTTAAGTGGTGTGCGTTACCATAAAAATACCAATAGCTTATATGCTTTAAGGTACGGAGGTGAGAATAAAATTCTGGTGAAAATAGATCTATTGACTAATACCTATTCCGATGTAGATACCGTGGAAGAGTTTACAACTATTTATAATCCTAGTTATACCATCGATCAGGGAAATGGGATATATTATACAACCACTGAACTAGGGATTACAGGAATCGATCTATTTACTGGAGATATTGTAGATTCTATGTCGGCCCCAACGAACTTAAGATGCCTTGAATATGATGCCGGATCGAATGCCCTATATGGTATGCGATTGATCGGGTCAGAATTTCTTTTCTCACGCTACGATTTAGATTTAGACTCTTTTACTGATTGGAATAGTCTTGGTGGTTGTAATCTTTCTGGTAGTGGAAATACGGCCATAGACATAATAAACGGTCGGTATTTTGTTACCGCTTGTGGAGGGATCTTATCCATAGATTTGGCAACGGGAGTTGTTTTGGATACAGTTGCTGAGAATTTGAACACTTTTGGGATAGAATATATTGAATCCTATATTTATCTGAGTATGGAGGAGCAAAGTGTTGTTCAATCGTATAAACTATATCCTAATCCGAGTACTGGGGGGATAAATATTGTGCTTGACAAAATCTATTCTGATATTGAACTTGAAGTAATCGACCTGCAAGGTAAAGTTATATACAGAGATGGCTTTTCAGAGCAGCAGAAATTGATGCTAGACCTGCATTTTTTGGAGAATGGTAACTATATCATTCAAGTGCGTGCAGATGATAATTTGGGTTTGGTTAAATTCATGAAAAATTAACTGGCGGAAGCGGAGGAGATTGGGGAACTTAAGAGGATTAAAAATCCTGGTTGATACGAAGGAGGAGTTGCAAACTACTCCTAGTGGGGGGGCTTAGATGCTTATAACTTTCTATAGATTTCCTTTTTATTTGATATTAATTTTTCCTTTATTTTTTCATTTTCTCTTTCTACATAAGTTGGAATACCCCTTATAAAATCACAATTATTAATATATGTCAATGATAGATATAACTCATCTTCTAAGAAGATTACTGCCCCATTCTTATCCTTAATTACTTCACTGGAAAAATCTACTGTGCCATATTGCAAATACTTAGTTTCAAAAATATTCTTGACCATTGCATATTTTCCTTTATCCATGTCAAAAAATGTATAATTATAAAGGAATAATTCTTTACCACTAAAATGCAATTCTAGTTGTCCATTAATTCCACCTACATCAACTCGATAGAATAAAATTAAAATTTCCACAGAATAATTATTCACATAAGTTTTATAGTTAGGTCTGCCATAGATTTTTTTAATCTTCCCAGGACTGATACCAAAGGGTTGGTTATCAAAAAGGCTGATCCTCTTCTCTGTTAATTTAAACTTATTATCTAATAATATGCTTAAATTACCATAAGCCTTCACATGACTAAAATTTTTCTTTCGGCTCCTGAAATAATTATTTCTATAGTAACCAACAGAATTCCTATCTCCAAAGCCAAAGCGAAATAAGCGATTTACTCTACTTAGATAGTGTAGTCTATACATGAACAATTATTAGTTTCACAACCCGTCAAAATCTTTTGCTCTTAGTATATCTTGAATATCTCTATCAAAATAACTTATAAAATTAATACACGCCAAAATGAAGGCATACGATACAAAGAATCAAACTAGTTTAACTTTTACTGACGTTATACATCTATGATAATTCTATTCATCCAATTTGGAACAGTTGGATCAAAAATTCATCGAGCTATCTCCACCTTTACTTGTTAAAAAACTTGAACATCCCGTGCAATATCATATGACATTTCCAGTTCGTCTAAGGCCATTATTGTATTTTAGAGATTTAAGAAATTATCTTCAATAACAAGTATTTGTAAATCTTTGAACTGATTTTCTTGTTGAGATGCACTCACTTTTGGCTTAGAGCCTTTGGGCAGGGTAAACCAAAAAGTTGAGCCCTTTCTTATTTGACTTTCCACATTTATTTCTCCATTATTCAAATCCACAAAGCTTTTACACAAATTCAAGCCAAGGCCTGTTCCCTGCTCGCTATCTGTTCCAACTGTAGAAGTATTGAGCCCTTCATTATTAAAAAGGGATTTCAATCGATCTTCGCTTATACCGACACCTGAGTCAATTACAGATATTTTTATCATATCCCCCATATCTTCAGCCTTAACCTCAATTGTTCCATTTCTTCTGGTGAATTTTAAAGCATTAGACACCAGATTCCGAATAACAGATTGCGTGGATGGTAAATCAGCATAAACATAGCTATTTTGGGTTTCATCATTGACTTTCAATTCGATACCTTTATCAGCCAATTTGAGGTTGAAGAAATCTAATTTTCTAATAATATTACATAAGGAGAAGTTAACAGGAGTCATTTCAATATTATTCGTCTGACATCTTGCCCACTCCAATAAGTCAAGAAGAAGATCATAAGTTTGTTGCGCACTGATCTTCATGTGATAATGAAGTTCTGTCGGTATTTCACTAAACTTATATTCATTTAGAATCATGGAAAAATTACCTAAAGGACCTCTCAACTCATGAGCAATAATTGAAAATAATTTATCCTTTGCTAAATTACTTTTGTGAAGTTCCAATTCTGAAATACTTAACAGGTCAATAGCTTTTTCCTTGTCACTAATAGAACACAACAAATAATCATTTGATTTCTTAAGTTTTAATGCAAATACCTGAAGTACAAAAAATAGTAATCCTAAAGTACTTATAACACTGAATGAAAATATCACTAATTCAATTATCTGATTGAGTTTTCCGACATTAGGTACTACAAAAATGTAATGACACCATATGAACATGATAATGCTGCCAATCAAAACGACAATTTTCGATTTTAGTTCTTTTTCATCAAAAATTAACAAACTTAATGCAGGAAGAACAATAAAAAATAGGTGTGTTCCGGCATCACGACCCAAAATCCATACGTCAGTACCCAAATGTACGAATGCAACAATGAAGAAACTTAATTTAGCTAAAAAATGAAAACCGCTCCAATTTGCTAATAGGGTAATAAAGTAAAATGGTGCAATTATGGCATTTGCAATAATAATTGGCAAGAATAATTCCAAATCAACTACTAAGTACATGAGGCAGTAAGAAGCTGTGATTATTGCAGCGATAAGTGCCGTAATATTGGTACTTACGATAGAAAGTTTTTTAAATTGCTCCTCATTGGAAGCTCCTAATTTACCTAAGGAATTGAATAAATGAATTAGCTTATGTATCATCGGTAATTACAATTTTGGTTTTGGGGATGTGGTGAATTAAAATTCGCCCCTGTCTCAAACTTCACTTTCAATCTTATAATCTGTCTACTAAAGCTACTTCTGTTTCAGAGAAGTAAATACCTATACACTAAACAAAAAAATGTGATTTGGCACTGATAGCCACCTCTACTTGCTCCTTAGCCTCTATTAACTTAAAATAGACTTCTTCCATAATTTTATTTGAATTGACATTTCATTCTTCTCCTCTAACTAAAAATTTCCCTCTGAAGAATGAATCAAGGATCCATATGAATTAGTACTGATAGAATGATAGAAAGGTAGTACCCACTTCTACTTCACTGTCTAGGTCGAAAGTTCTGTTGCCTTTTTCTACAATTTTTCGAACGATATCCAAACCTAATCCACTGCCATCCCCATAGCTTTTGATGTGAAAAAAGGCTTAAATATCTGTTTCTGTCCATTCGGGAATTTAAGTGGTCGTTGTTAGTAACAGAAACGTGAATACTACCATCTAATTCAACTAATTTGATACCACATTTATTAAAATATGTTTACTAACCAACTAGGACATACATGCATCAAAATGTCATAATTTTAATTCACTGTTAAAGAGAACGATTTTGATACGGCATGCATAATATAAGTTTATGCACCACTTCATAAAATTCGAAAAAGCGATTTGCAATAAAATGGGTACTAATGTCCCCCCTTTCGAAAAGTATAAAATACAACCAAATAAAAAAGAAAATTAAGTTCTGGAGTTCAATCAGATTAATTACCAAATTCAAAAAATTTCATTTAGCTGCATAGTCCTAGAAAATAATTATATACCCTGTTTTCTATGCTTCAAATGTATAATTCCAAATAAGAAGGGAAATAAATCCGGGTTAGAAAAAGGTTTCGGATTTGAAAATTGATACTAAAAACCATTTGAAATGTGAAAAATCCAGAAAAATGTAAAAAAAGTTAAATACTAAATTATGGATATCTCACTTTGGCATTTAATTACTCCAACAATTAAAGCTAACTGTAAAATAAAACAATGTAAATTCGAATTTTAGGAAATAAAATTAGCTATAGCCTGGTAGGATTTAGCATTGAAAAATAAGTAATCGACAAGATTAGTAATATTGACTTTTTTGAAATTTCAAAGGTGTGGTTTCCTCGAATTTTTTAAATGCATTGTAAAAAGAACTTTTAGCTTTAAAACCAACTTCTTGTCCCAAAACCTCAAAAGTCAAGCCTTTGAATTTTTGTGGATCACGTATAATAGACTTGGCCTCCTCAATACGGTATTTATTAATAAAGGTGTTAAAATTCATATTTGTCTTTTGCTTAATCACCTTCGATAATTTACCGTAATGTATATCCATTAAATTAGCCAAATCCACAATGGTTAAATCCATATTTTTAAAACAACTAGTATTTTCTATGGTATCGATTAAGCGCTCAAATAAATCATCCAAATCAACAATAATCTCCCCCCTCACCTTTTGAGGAACAGAAAGGACAATATTTTTGTGCCACACGCCAGATTGCTTAATAGCAAAAATGGCAGCCCAGTAGGTTACAATAACCTCAACAACATCTTGCACATTTAAATATCTGTACACCTTTGAGTAGATTAAAGGATCATCCTTTAATATTATCTGAAAAATTGTGAAAAATAAATCCGATATAGTAAGAAAAATAAATGCGTAAATCATCGACTTTAACCATGTCAATAATTTAAATTCAACTGAAGAAAAGACTTCCAAAACCTTCACTTCATTTGTCCTTATCAAGCCAAGCATCTTTAGTAAATAAACTATGATAAAGACATTAACTAACACAATAAGAATCAATATACCATATAAATAATAGGTATGTTTCCTAATAACATCACCAGGAACATCTAGAAAAAAGAAAAATAATAGGAGGAAGACTATTATCAGAATTACCCCCGGATATAAATGCATTTTATCTCTACTGAAAGAATATTCTCCCACCAAGCCCTTTATATATAAAAATAAAAAGGGGAAACATAACAATGATAAATTAAATGGAACAAATACCAACAATGGATATTTAGTTAAATACCCTTGAGACCCCAATATTGGAGCAGTAAAATAAAGCCCCCAACTAAGTAAAAACATACCCATATAGAAGGATGGCTTTTTTCCGGAAGAGAGATTGATTAATAAAACCCCAAAAACAATTCCCTGAATCAAACACAGTAATTCGGCAAAATCCGAAAAATTTGATATCTGTGATATTTCAGGAATAACTTCATTCATAATTTTATACGTTTAACAGAAAACTTTCTATACTGTTTTTCAGACATCTTCATCAAGTCTACAATCTTTGTACTTTGTTAAGAACAAAGTTTCATCAATAACAGAGATGTTTGCCATACAAATAACAAAGGATCAAAATACAATTTAGCGCTTATAAAATTTATTTATTACTAAATAGAATGAATTGAAGCCAGGGCACAAATTATTGATTTCAGTACACGAAAATCTCCCACTCCCTTTGAATAAGTCAATTATCCTGACGGATAATTTTGGCGAAAATACAAATCTGATTTTATTAGCAAGGAGGAAATGCCAAATTTTTAGTATCGATTTTCATTTTCTGAACCATTATCCCATCATTTAATACTTCTTCATACTTTCAAAGAATCTAAATAGTACAACATAAAATTAATATCAAGAAACCTTACTTATTTGTATAACGTCAGCAAAACTTGGACTTTACAATATTAAAATTAAATCACACTTCACTTTTTTAAAACACAGTTTCAAGACCCCTCTGGGTGTAGTTTGTAACTACATCCCTCATATAATCTCAATTTAAAATTGACTAATCCTTAAACTTCACGAGCACAATCAAGAGTGTCAACACTTTATAACTTCACTAATATAACACAAAAGGTCAATAAGGACAAAACAGTCACTTGTGCCAAGTATATGGATATTGAATTACTAGATCACTTGATTATCACTAGAGATGGATATTATAGTTTTTCTGATGAAGGGATTTTATAGCTGAGTACCTGATGGAAGAATTAATAACTAAACCAGATATCCTTTTGCTCTTCATTTCTCACATTACAGATACACCTAGTATCAGGGATGCCACTGGTATCCTTTCTAATTTTCAATTTATTTATTGGGTAAACTTTTTGAAACCTTAATAAAAAAGGGAATCGGAAAACACCCCATTTCCTCAATCGAAAGATCCATAACCATTATGCGATTCAAATCAAATTCAAACTCCCACAACTCCAAGCAATTATTATCATCAATTTCGCATCTACTAGAAAGGAAGTATCTTCCTTCACTAAAATAAATACCATTGAACAAACCTGGGGTTAAATTACTTTTTAAGAGTACATTACTCATCTGTATATCAAACACCGTTATGATACCTGTTATTTGATTGTAAATAAATAATATATCATTATATTCATACAACAGAAGTGTAGAAGAATAATCATTATTCACAGTTTGATCAATATTCCAACTAACATTAGAATCCATATAGACACATGGTTTTCCATGTAAGATATATTGTTGGCATCCAACTAATAAAACAATAAAGGAATACAATTTAATTTTACTACACATGATAACTCTTTTCACTTTTTTAAGTAGAAATAAAAACTTTGGGAGTAATCTGTAACTACAGCCCTACTATAATTTCAATTTGTAATACCATCCAAGGTAACAATTTCTACTTCACGAGCACACACAAGAATGTCCACACTGTCCTTTTACATCTGAATCACTAACATAGTTCAAAAGGTCGTTAAGGACAAAACAGTCAATAGTGCTAAGCAGATGGATATTGAATTATTAGATCATTTGATTATCTCTAGAGGTGAGTATTACAGTTTCAGTGATGAAGGGGTTTTGTAATAGAACACCTAGAACAGATAAATGGTATTAAAACTACACCATTTAGTCTCAAAACTATCTAGGAAGACTACACTCCGTAGGGGCTTTAATACCTATTCTTATTCATTAGTCTCTAACTTTTTCTCTTGCTCTTTGTAAAACAGCAATATAATCATCACTAAAAGTTTCTGATACCTTTTCCTCTAAAGCTGATTCTAAGTCAAAAAGAATCCTTTCTTCTGCTTGGTCTTGAAAGGTGTTTTCATCTTCATTAAAACGAGTCACCCAATCAAGTAAAACCAGAGCTTCTTCACTACTTAGGGTTATTGATATTCCCCTATTTTCTTTTCTTGATTCCATAGTCCTAAAATTATAATCCTCCATGCTATAAGACAATACCCCCACTAGGTGTTGTACAATTCTAATTTCAATTTATACTACTAACCAGAACACACAAGAGTGTCTACACGCGCCTTTTAGACCTATTTGACACTTTATATTTATGTACACCATATTACTATATAGCCTTTTTGCAATGTTGATTTTTCAAAATCTCTTGTAAAATAGCAAAATCACGAGTTAATCTGGTGTACCAGTAAAAATATAGGCTTTTTAACTAGTATTTTGAGTAATATATAGCCTTTTTGAAAATTGCCATACTTTTTAAATGTCATTTTATTAAAATTGGATAGAGACAGTTTTGGGAAGGAATAATACAAGCAAAAATTTAATTATTCCTATTATCCCAAGCTTCACAA
>CAJXVU010000050.1 GCA_913062555.1 uncultured Bacteroidota bacterium | reverse complement strand
TCTGATTCACCTAAAACAGGAGACTCCTCTCCCAAATTAAACTCAAAAGACACTTCTGTAGGAGGCAAACAACGTTCATCATCGCAAGTCATAAACTCAAGGCTTCCTTTAATTAATCCAGCATTGTTATTTAATTTCACCCGTTGTTTAAATACCGCTTTGTCATAAAACTTAGACACCGTCATTTCAAACACCGGATCGTGCTTGGTCACCTTATTGTCATCACTTTCAGTAACATCTCCAATTAAAGTATAATTTTCATTTCCTTCGAAAGTAAACCCTGTTGGAATTGGTCCACCATCATCCAAAAATTGAGAATACACCGCCCAATGTTGATCTATGTTGGCAGTAAATACCAACTCGAATTCGGTATCAGTTATTTTATTCGATTCAAACTCCCACTTGACAGGGTTAAAAATTTGAGAAGACGCTACAAGACTATAAAAAAATGCAGCTATAAAAACAAGATTTTTCATCTGTATATATTTATTCTTATTAATTGGGCATATGCAACCTTTGATGATTGAAAATAATCAATTCAATCCTGTGGGTTACATTACCATACTATTTTAGTAATTTAGTACCTGCAAATAACTCAAAAAATATAACATGACACCTATAAGGTCTTGTTAATATTGCTAATCCTTTTCTTTTTGAGATTTTCAACAGCATCTCTTCTGATAGGTCTGTAAATTGGCTGACACTAATTTTTTTAAACAGACCTAAATCTTATGCTCTTTTTTAATATCTTTATAATCTGTGGTTCAGACCTATTACAGTATTCTTAACCTCTATTTTTAATGCTATAAAATCAGCTATTATGAATAACGAAGCGTTTAATAAGCGTTTAAAAAAGATCACAAATAGAGTTGTACTTTTTGGTGCATTTATCATTTTATTAGTCGGTGTATTTCTTTGTGCTAATTATGGTGTTTTTCAAAATGACAGTTCAATTTCCGAATCCGATTATTTCAATCAATTCCCAATTAGTTCTTCAATCGCTATACTTGATAACTCGCCGTTAAACAGAGAAATAAAATATGGTTTCGAGCTTTTCAAAAATACTCCAAAATATATAGGACCTAGTAACGGAGACTCGACAATGGTTTTTGCCGGTAACAATTTATCTTGTAATAATTGTCATTTATATGCTGGGACCAAACCCTTTTCTGCACCCATGATAGGTGTTGTTGATCGCTTCCCGCAATATCGTGGGCGGGAAAATAAAATGGGAACCATTGCCGAACGAATCAATGGTTGTATGGAACGTAGTATGAATGGGGAAATGATGCCTGAGGAAAGTCGTGAAATGCAAGCTTTTATTAAATATTTAGACTGGCTTGGAAATTTTGCTGAATCAAAAGGCAAATTTAAAGGCCAAGGGTTTACCCCTGTAATAATTCCTGAGAGAGCGGTTAATTTAGATCAAGGAGAACAAATTTTTAATACTATTTGTGCAGCATGTCATGGCAAAGATGGTAAAGGGCAGCAATTTAAAAATTCTTTAGTTTACCAATATCCACCACTTTGGGGTGATGATTCTTTTAATAATGGTGCCGGTATGAATCGCGTCATTACTGCGGCACAATTTATTAAATCTAATATGCCTTTTGGAGCGACTTTTGAAGCTCCAATTCTAACTGATGAAGAAGCTTATGATGTTGCTGGATTTATCAACCAACAAGAGCGTCCAGAAAAAGCTAATTCTGAAAAAGATTTCCCTGATCTTCAAAAAAAGCCTGTTTCTACACCATATCCGCCATATTTGGATGGCTATTCCATTTTGCAACATCAGCTGGGCCCATTTCAACCTATTATGGCCTATTACAAATTAAATTACGGCATTAAAAAAACCAAATAATTCTGTCAACGCCCTGTATTTAAGTACATTAATTTGAGATCTAGTATTAATTCCTTATATTTATAATCTCCTCTTATATTTTATAGCAGCCCCATTTAAATAGACTAATTTAAATTTTATTTATATGGATTCTAATAAACTAAATTCAAGACGAAGCTTTTTAGGAGCTTTAGCCTTAGGAGCTACAGCGAGTAGCTTATCTCTTTTAACCAACCCTGTTTATGCCAAATTACCAGAATTTAATGAAACTCAAATGGGAGATGCTGATGCATGGTTTGGTAATATTAAAGGAAAACATCGCATAGTATATGATGGCTCTACGCCTCATGGAGGGTTCCCAATTATTTGGAACTGGGCATACTATCTAACAAACAATGGTACTGGGTCACCAGATAGTGATATTACCGCAATGACGGTTTTAAGACACTCAGCACTTCCAATTGCACTTGAAGATCGGGTATGGAAAAAATACAACCTGGGAGAAGTCTTTGATATAAAGGACAATGAAACCGGGGTAGCTTCACTTAGAAACCCTTATTATGAACCAAGAGAAGGTGATTTTCCTTTACCAGGAATTGATGGTATTAAACGCCTTCAGGAACGTGGAGCAATGTTTTGTGCTTGTGATTTAGCAACAAAAGTATACAGTAATGTTGTTGCCGAAAAAATGAAGCTAGACCCTACTGAAGTGTATAATGACTGGGTAAGTGCTGTATTGCCAGATATTCAACTGGTTCCATCAGGCGTTTGGGCATTAGGTAGAGCACAAGAACATGGATGTGGTTATATTTTTGCTGGCGAATAACATATTAACTTAAAACCAATCAAATGAAAAAATATATAATGCTATTATTAGCGCTTTTATTTGCATTCAATATGACTGCTCAGGAGAAGCCAGTAAAAATTGTATTTGATGTCACTAGTGATAATGTGAAAGTGCATCAGTCAACAATGCGACATGTAAAATTCATGTCTAAAGCATATCCAGAATCAAAATTTGAAGTTGTAATGTATAGTGGTTCAATTAATATGGTTGTGAAAGACAAATCAACTGTTGCCGCTGATATGGAAATGCTTGTTAAAAATAAAAACGTGTCGTTTGTAGTTTGCCAAGCCACTATGAAAAGACATAAAATTGACAACTCTCAACTCGTTTCTGGTGTGACGACCGTGCCTGATGGGATTTTAGAAATTATCATGAAACAGGCTGAAGGCTGGGGTTATATAAAAGAAGGGCAATAACCCAACCAAAATAATTAAACAAAACGGCCGCTTTAAAAGCGGCCTTTTTGTTTAATTATTGAGTTATCAATACTAGTAATGATACCTATTGTTCCTTTTGATTTGAAAGCACAACGCGTAAATAATGAGTTAATTTATTCTTTCTTATAGCGTAATTTACCAATTTCAATACCGATTGCCGTTTTCGCTAAAATAGTAAACACAAAAGCGCCTAGCGCCCAAATTCCAATGGTAACCCCTATTTCTATATTAGTAGGTGTATACTCAGCAATTTTACCATAGGGTCCAGGAATAAATCCAGGGACAATTAAGCCGAAACCTTTTTCAATCCAAATGGCAACAAACAGAATAAAGCAAGCAAAAAACAACACTTTAAAGTTATTCCGAAGCTTATGAAAAGTCAGTAAAATTGTCGCGATTACATTTAAGGATATAGAAGTCCAAATCCAAGGTAATAATGCTGTTTTACCATCCAGTCCAAAGAACAAATAATAGGCGCTTTCACTATGGTGAGTGGGCGCATAAAATTCTTTAAATAATTCGGAAATCAACATAATTAAATTAATTTGAGCAGCAATAGTCACAACTAGTGCAATCTTCTTAATTGTTTTATCTTCAATCTTGAATGCTGTAAAAGTTCTAATAATTGCTAATATCAAAATAATTAATGCTGGCCCAGCGGCGAAAGCTGATGCCAAAAATCGTGGTCCTAAAAGCGCATTGTTCCAAAATGGTCGTGCTTGTAATCCTTGATACAAAAAGGCTGTTACCAAGTGAATTCCTACTGCCCAAAATACAGAAAGCAAGGCTCCTGGAATATATATTTTAGGGTTTGGTGTTTTACCTTGATAACGTTCATATAATATATAAAACGGAATACTAATATTTAAAAATAAATAGCCATTAAGGACTAACACATCCCAGGTAAGCATAGAATTCGGAAAATTAAACACGCCTATCCCGGGAATCATGTGCCATAATACTGATGGCCCGCCCATATCGGCAACCACAAAAGCCAAACACATAATAAGTGCTGCAACAGCAAGGCCTTCACCAATTAATACCGCTTGTTTAAAATCGATGTCTTTTAAAACATAGGTTGGCATAACTAGCATTACAGCCGCTGCAGCTACCCCAACTAAAAATGTGAAGTTAGAAATATATAATCCCCAACTCACCCTATCAGTCATTCCCGTCACACTTAAACCATGTTCTAATTGTATAGAGTAACAATACATCCCCACAAGCATGACAAAGGTTAAAAAAGCCATCCAGATATGGTACTTTTTCGAGCCATGTGTAATCGCTCCAATACTATCCTTAACTAAACTACTTAAAACTTTTAATCGTCCCATTTACATAAATTTTATGCCATATCTATTTAACTTATATCGCATTTTGTATTCATTGAATTCAGAATAATTCATTCCAGGATTAATCCATAAAATACCAGAATTTAGGTTCTGTCCCTAAATCTTCTTTCAACCTAAATACTTTTTTATTCTCTAATACCCAACGTATTGTACTATTGGGGTCTAGCAAATTCCCAAACACACGTGCCCCTGTTGGGCAGGCATCAACACAAGCAGGATTTTTACCTGCTCTTGAGCGTTGTATACAGAATGTACATTTCTCCATAACGCCTTTCTTTCGTAAGCGATTTCCCAAATAGTGTTGGTTTTTATTCACATCTTCTTCTGGCACTTCAGGTTTACCCCAATTAAAGCGTCTTCCGTCATACGGGCAAGCTGCCATACAGTAGCGACATCCTACGCACCAATCATAATCAACAACAACCAAACCATCATCTTCACGCCATGTCGCTTGAACTGGACATACTTCTACACAAGGTGGGTTATCACAATGGAAACATTGAGTTCCCATATAAAAATGTCCTTCCGCAGGTACTTCGTGGTAATAATTATCGTCTGCTTCATTGAAATTAAAACCATTACCATCTTTCATTTCATGAATACGGATATATTGCATTTGTGAATTCCGGTCCTGGTTGTTCTCTTCAACACAAGCACTAACACAATCCATATAACCTTGACACTTTGAAATATTAAAGGCATAACCAAAAAGGACATCTTCTTCAGCGTTTTTTGAAGACATGTTTAAGGTTTTGCCTGTCCGAATTTGATATGAACGGACTAAACGATTTACGGTTGCATTCTTTTCTTCATCGGTCATTAATTTATAATTCCCTTTGAATTGTTCCTCCCAATCTATTTGAGATTTCTCTTTGGTTTCATCTCCAGCAATAACACTACACGATGTGCTAACAGCACCTGCACCAATCATTAAACTAGCTGTAAGCTGTTTAAATGCCGTACGGCGATCCATTTTTACATCAAACACTTGTTCAAAACCGTCTTTTTTCTGTTCAACTTCTACGGTATTATTGTGAGACCCACAACCCCCAGTAGTACTGCCACAACCACAAGAACCTGTCGATTGTTTGGTTTTACTATTAAGGTTTAAAGAAAACCATTTTTTACTATTATCGCTCATACCTAATATTATTACTTACACAATTATAGCGCCTCCACTATTCTCTTTCCTTTACTTTTTGAGTATTAAATCGCGCAGGCCATCTTGACTCAAAATGAGGCTCATGAGGATTATGGCAATTCACACAAGTTAGTGCAGCCCTTGGCGGAGCCCAACCACCAATATTTTTTCCATGCGCACCACCCTTCCAGTCATTAAACTGTTTGGTATGGCATTGACTACATAAATTATAACTATTATTAAAATCGATACGTTTATTGGTCAAACTTTTCAGATTATCCATATCGTTTATATTATGACAAGTAGCACAATTCATGATGTTTTCATTAGCATGAACAATACTAATATCCCAATGTGCTTTTTTACCAATATTACTATCCTGCAATTCATTTAATGATTTCGTATGACATTCAGTACAAGCATATGATTTAATCTGACTTTTACGTTCAGGAATTAAAAACGTAAAATCCCCTTCAGTAATTTCTATGGATTTTAACTCTTCTAAATATTTTTCTGAAGAGAGCGTTACACCATGATAATCTTCACTTTCTGCTTCTATTCGCTCCATTACGCTATGGTATTCTTCCTTATGTCCATTACATGAGACAAAAACCAGTGAAAATAAAACAGCACAAACTAATATTTTAAGCATATAATGTTTAGTCATTGTCATTTCTTTTAAAAATTCCTATATCGGTAACTACTTTATTATTTGGCACATGACATTGCCTACAATTAATTCGCTCTGGATGTGAAACTCTAATTTCCCTAGGAGCACTTGGCCCAGCATGACATGCCAAACAATTCTCGCGCAATTGAATTTGATGTGGAATTACTGGTGGACTACCAGGAAGTGCATTATTAATACCAACCTTAGGAACTGTAATTTTCTCAAAATTGCTTCCTCTAAAAAGGGATTGTGTGTTCTGCTCAACATGGCATTGTTTACAATTTATTTTTTCAGGATGTGGTGTTACCGGTGCATAAGCATTGAACTTTGCGGCAAAGCCTCCATTTTGATGACACTGTAAACACACATTCCCTCCCATAGTCCGTTTATCTTTAACAGGGTGTGGGATACTTGGTGGTGCCCCGTGATAAGCGCGGTTATTATAATAGGTTTTTAAGGTTCTTTCGTGCGATTCATCAACAGCCATGTTAGCATAATCTAAAGCGAATTCTGAACGCTGAAACACTCCGGTTTCAGAAGGAATTAAATCCACATGACTTTGGGTTTCGATTGGCACATAAGCCTCTTCTAATCCTGTTTGATAACTATAATTCCAAACGACGATAAACGCAGCAAATAAGATGGTAAACAACGATATGACGACTAATCTTTTCATAGCTTATACCTTTTCTACTTTAACTGCACATTTTTTATAATCTGGTTCTTTAGAAATCGGACAAAATGAATCTAGAGTAATATCATTTATTAACATGTTCTCATCAAAAAATGGAACAAACACTTGCATTGGTGCCGGAACTCCTCTTTCATTAACTGATGCTGGCAAGACAATATCTCCACGTCTCGTAGTTAATTTCACTTTATCACCTGTTCTAATTTGCAAACGCTTAGCATCTCCAGGGTTCAACTCAACATAGCCATGAGGCATTGCTTTATGGAGCACTGGGATTCGGCGTGTCATTGATCCTGTATGCCAATGTTCTACAACACGACCAGTACATAACCAATATGGATACTCTGAGTCTGGAGATTCGGCAGCAGGTTCATAAGGACGTTGCCATATAATTGCTTTGCCATCTGGTTTACCATAGAAATGGAAATCTTCACCATTAGTACATGCTGGATCATATTTAGAATTAAATCGCCATTTTGTAGATTTCCCATCAACATATGGCCACATAGCTCCAGGTTGTGTTTTTAATACTTCCAAAGGCGCCATATTATGTTTCTTCCCTTCATGATGACGTCTATATTCATTATAGATTTCCTCAATATGCGTTTCTTTTTTATAATAGAATTGTTTTTCGTAACCCATACGTTTGGCTACCTCAACGAGTTGCCAGGTATCACTTATTGCCTCTCCTGGTGGGTCAATCATTTGCTCGAAATACTGAGTTCGACGTTCAGAGTTTCCATACATTCCTTCGCGCTCGATCCACATTGCTGATGGTAAAATAACATCGGCAATATCTGTAGTAGGTGTTGGATAGATATCTGAAACTACTATAAATCGTCCTTCCTTTTTAGCGCCATCTCTATAGCGTTTTAATTTAGGCATAGTCACCATAGGATTGGTAACCTGAATCCACATAAATTTTATATCACCCCTATCAAGTGCTCTAAACATTTCAACCGTATGGTAGGTTGGTTTAGAAGGGATATTCTCTACGGGTACATCCCAAATTTTAGCGGCAAATTCCCGGTGTTCTTTATTCATCACAACGCCATGAGGTAATTTATGAGTTAAGGTCCCAACTTCTCTAACCGTACCACAGGCACTAGGTTGTCCAGTTAGTGAAAATGGGCTATTTCCTGGTGTTGAAATTTTTCCTGTTAATAGATGAATATTATAAATGAGGTTATTCATCCAGGTCCCTCTTGAATGTTGATTAGGTCCCATGCACCAAAACGACATCACTTTTTTATTAGGATCGCCATAATAAGCAGCCATGTATTTGATATCTTTAGCCGAAACACCTGACATTTTCTCAACTTTTTCAGGCGTATAATCTTCTAAGAATTTCTTATAGGTTTCGAAATCAATTTTTTCTGGTTTGTCACTGAATTTATAATTGTCTTCCAAGCCATAACCCATGTTGGTCAAGCCTTTACTGAAGTTACAATGTTTATTTACGAAAGCGGTGTTTACCCATCCTTTATTAATAATTTCATAACAAATGGCATTGGCAACAGCAAGGTCTGTTTGTGGAATAAACAGAATGGATTTATCGGCAGCCATACTAGTACGGGTTGTTCTAGTCGCGAAATCAATAATTTTCACACCTCGTTTTAAACGTTGATCCAAGAGTCGTGAAAATAATACGGGATGCATTTCTGCCATATTATTCCCCCATAACACGAACACATCAGCATGATCAATATCTTCATAACATCCCATAGGTTCATCGAGTCCAAATGAAGTCAGAAAGCCGGTTACAGCTGTAGCCATACATAAACGTGCATTAGCTTCTACATTATTGGTCCCAATACATCCTTTAAATAGCTTTGACGCAACATAACCATCTGGAATGGTCCATTGCCCAGAGCCATAAATAGAAACCGCATCTTTACCGTGATCTTTTATGGTTTCTTTCATTTTAGAAGCAATCAAATCGAGAGCTTCCTCCATAGATGTTTCAACATAGGCTCCATTCTTTTTCACCAAAGGCTTGGTCAGTCTGTCCTTTCCATACATAGCCATAACCGAGTGGTAGCCTTTTACACAACATAAGCCCTTATTAACAGAAGATTTAGGGTCTCCTTTTACGGCAATTGCTTTCCCGTTTTCAACTCCAACTAAAACACCACAGCCTACACCACAAAACCTGCAGGGTGCTTTTTTCCAGTCCAAATTACCGCCTTTGGGTAAATTCTTTTCTTGTTCTTCAGCAAACAATATTCCTGGAAACATTGTTGCCGCAGCTGTCATAGCAGATAAAACTGCCATTTTTTTAATAAAGTCTCGTCTATTGGATAAAGAGCTGTACATCGCTTATTTATTTTTAGGTGTATCAAAACCAGAAACCATTGCAAGTAGTTTTAAACTTGACAAGGCTTCCATTTTTTCTTTTAAATTATCTTCTTCTATTTTAGTTTCGGTATCCGTAACCACTATAAGAATATCTTTGTTTTCTGCGGGAATCACTTCACAGTGATCTAATGCTGACAATGCAGCAATTAAGACATGTTTCTGGTTGTCATGCGGGTGTGCTAAATAGCTTTTAATAGGCATAAAAAGTTGCTTTAATTGTATGACAAAGAACTACTAAGTTAAATATAAATTAACTGATAAATATCATATATTACAGTATTTACATCGAGTCTAAATAATTTTTCAGGGAATGTTGTGGCTAAATCGAAAAATAAATGTTACTTATTTTTAATGACATCTAAAGCCTCAGTAAATAAACATGTCTTTGCAATTAGAAAAACAACTTGATTTTCTCTAATAATATGAGGGTTAAGCATTTCAATTAAGATCTTAGATTGTTCAACTGCTAAATCTAATATTACCATCCCAGAACTTTAGTCAGGAATACGGGTTACTAAACCAAATAAATTAAAGGATATGGCTGCCAGTTGTAACATTTTTATATGATGGTCTTGCAGCACGTCAATTACAGTCTTTTCTGTTCCAATACTAAACTCTTTTTTCTCGAGAAGAATGCTGTTTAAATTCGCAAAAATAGTATCGTCCCCTTTTCTATTATGCACAATAATAGATTCATCAAAAAAAGAAAGGAAACTATTAATCCCTTCTAAAGAATATTCATTATTATTGTATCTAATCAACAGGGTTTTAGAGCATATTTGAAAGTGAAATTTGTACTTTTAATTTAAATAACATCTCAGTCTAACCTATAGATCATAAGATGTTATAAAATCTTTAAACAATTAAAACGAGAGTAAAGTAGTCATTGAAATTTCTGGATTAAATCTTGTACAGTAGGCATCAAAACTATCTAGAGCATTACATCTTAACATCACTTTGTGACAATTATCATATTTACTTGTAAATGATTCGCTATATTTGTGAGGATATAACGATTACGAATGATTTCTGTAGAACAAGCCATAGCAATTGTCCAAAATAACAGCTCTCCAACGCAAAGCTCAGAAGTAATATCCCTTAGCGAATCGGTTGGACATGTGTTATACAGCGACATTGTCGCCCCAATTAACATGCCTCCATTTCGTCAATCGGCGATGGATGGCTATGCTTTAAACACTCATGAGGCCTCAACATATACTCTTACAGGTGAAGTGAAAGCAGGAGATAACCATCATCCAAAATTAAATATTGGTGAAGCTGTTCGAATTTTCACTGGTGCTCCTGTCCCGGACTCTGCAAATGCAGTTATTATGCAGGAACGTGTTAGTGTTAACAACAGCCAATTAACTTTGGAATCTAAAGTGAGTCTTGGTGAAAACATTCGCCCACTTGGAGAACAAGTTTCAAAAGGTCAAATTGCCTTAACAAAAGGCACATTATTAACTCCAGCAGCTATTGCTTTTTTAAACTCTTTAGGTCTTATTGAGGTTTCCGTTTACCAAAAACCTTCGATTGCCATCGTTGTTACAGGAAATGAATTGGCCGAAGCCGGGCAAGGCTTATCTCATGGTCAGATTTACGAAAGTAATGCAGGCATGCTTCAAGCAGCTCTTAAAAATTTAGGCTATTTAAAAGTAAGCACATATAAAGTAGCAGATGATTATTCAAAAACCCTTAACTTATTAGATCGTGTTATAAACAGCCATGATGTAGTTTTGGTTTCTGGTGGGATCTCTGTTGGGGATTATGATTTTGTTGGCGCGGCACTACAAGAATTAAATGTAGAACAACTCTTTTATAAAGTAAAACAAAAACCAGGGAAGCCACTTTTCTTTGGAAAGAAATCTCAAAAAACAATATTCGCTTTACCAGGAAATCCTGCTGCTGCACTAAGTTGCTTTTATATTTACATCCATATTGCCTTAGAAAAGCTATCTGGGAATCTGAATTTTTCATTTACTCAAATAAAGGCGAAATCAGTATCAAATTATATTAAAAAAGGAGATCGCGGACAATTTTTAAAAGCGTTATATTCCAATGGAAAAGTAGAAATTTTAGACGGACAAAGTTCTTCTATGCTTCACACTTTTGCACTAGCAAATGCTTTGGTTTATTTGCCTGAAACAGCAGATTCTATCAAAACAAATGATCCTGTTGAAGTTGTTTTACTTCCAATCAATTAATATCAGTATGAAAAAACACATTAAAGCCTATGAAATATAAAATTAAGAGTCGTATTTGGATTGAAGCTGACGACAATGTTTTGCTTGGCGAAGGCAGAGTACGTTTATTAAAAGCCATCGAGGCGACTGGGTCTTTATCAAAAGCTGCTAAATCATTAGGCATGTCATACAAAAAAGCCTGGTCTTTAATTGATATGGTTAACAGTCGTGCAGAAAGCCCTGTTATCACCACCAGTATAGGAGGCAAAGGAGGTGGAGGCGCCAAGTTAACCCCTTATGGCAAATCATTAGTTACGGCATTTGAAAGTATAAATCAAAATTGTTGGGAATTTTTGGACGAACAGATAAAAACGCAATTATATAATGATTTTTGAAATAGAATATCTCTGGTTATTCTTGATCATTTTACCCATAGTTGCATTTTTATACGCGAGTGTTGGTCATGGTGGAGCAAGTGGTTATTTAGCATTAATGGCTCTGTTTTCTTTCGCTCCAGAATCAATGAAACCGACCGCCTTATTGCTTAATATATTTGTAGCCGCCATTGCGTTTTACCATTATTATAAAGAAGGTCACTTTAACAAAAGGTTGTTTCTGTCGTTTGCAATAGCATCTATTCCTTTGGCCTTTTTAGGGGGAATGATAGAAGTTGATGCTTCTATTTATAAAAAAATATTAAGCATTTTATTAATTTTTGCCATCCTTAAAATGCTAAATGTCTTTGGTAAAGAAGGCGAGTTTACAAAGCATATAAAACTTTGGCAAGGATTAATGGTTGGAGGTATTATAGGCTTCTTTTCAGGACTTATTGGCATTGGGGGCGGTATTATTTTAACGCCTATAATACTATTATTGCACTGGGGTAGAATGAAAGAGGCTGCGGCAGTTTCGGCGCTTTTCATATGGGTGAATTCTGGCTCAGGATTGATTGGTCAGCTAGCAAGTGGCGTGACCCTTTCATCACAATCATTTTTATTAGTAGCCGTGGCTTTAATAGGTGGGTTCTTTGGGAGTTATTATGGAAGCAAAACATTTGACAACAAACTTTTACGACGTTTATTGGCTTTTGTTTTAATTATCGCTTCTGCGAAATTATTTTTTGTATAAATGGAACATAAAACAGATATCACAGGAATTATACTCGCTGGCGGGAAAAGCTCAAGAATGGGAACAGATAAAGGGTTTCTTAAATTAGACGGTGAAACTTTTATATCGCATATTATTAACGCTGTTAAGCCGCTTGTCAATGACATTATCATTGTAAGTAATAATCCTGAATATGATCGTTTTAATTTAAAAAGAATTGAAGATATTATGATGGACGCAGGTCCGCTAGCTGGCTTATACTCTGGGTTATATCATTCTAAAACCGAAAACAATATCGTACTTAGCTGTGATGTTCCTCTCATAAATACGACTGTACTAAAAAAGCTAAGCAGGCAAGCCGCAAAAGATGTTGATATTGTTCAAATAGAGAGCAACAATAAAACGATGCCCTTAATTGCTTTGTATAAAAAACATTGCATGCACCAGTGTTTGGAGTTACTAGAAACAGGAGAAAGGCGTTTGCGCTTTGCCGTGAGTCAATTTAAAACTAAAACCATTGTACTCGATCAACATTTACATCGGTACGTTAAAAATATAAACACGATCAATCAATTGAATGCATTAAAAAATGAAGTTAAACATTAAATATTTCGGACTTCTAGCAGAGGTCACACAATGCGCAGCAGAAGTCATCGATTTTTCAGGTTCGTCTGTTTCAGAATTGCTCGAGCTGCTATTTGAAAAATATCCAATCCTTGAAAACAAAGATTTTCAAGTTGCGCAAAACCAAAAAATCGTTTCAATAGACACCCTGGTTTCTGAGCATGAAATTGCACTATTACCTCCTTTTTCTGGAGGGTAGAAAAACAGATCTTTCAGGTCTAAAGAATAAATTTATAACGAAGATGCCGGATGAAATTCCTGCCTTCTCAAGAATACATGAGTAGATACAGTAGACATATTTTATTATCGGATGTTGGTCAAGTAGGACAAGACAAGCTCACACAAGCTCAAGTACTAGTTGTTGGCGCTGGAGGTTTAGGCTGCCCTGTACTACAATATCTTACTGCTGCCGGTATCGGCACACTAGGTATTATAGATTTTGATGTCGTTGAGATTTCTAATTTGCAACGTCAAATATTATTTGGAACGTCATCTATTGGAACTAATAAAGCTTTAGCGGCTAAGGCACGATTAGAAGATCTAAATCCTGAAATAATAATTCAGGCCTATCCTGAAAAATTAACATCAGATAATGCTTTAGATCTATTTAAAAGTTATGATATTATTGTGGATGGAACTGATAATTTTGGAACCCGTTATTTAATTAATGACGCTGCAGTACTTTCAAATAAACCTGTGGTTTATGGGGCCATCTATAAATTTGAAGGTCAGGTGTCGGTATTTAATTATCAAAACGGACCAAGCTATCGCTGCTTATTTCCCATTCCCCCAAAGGAAGGATCTGTTGCTAATTGTTCAGAAGTTGGTGTTCTTGGTGTTTTGCCTGGTATTATTGGCAGTATGCAAGCCAATGAAGTACTTAAAATTATATTAGAATTTGATCATGTCCTCTCCGGTAAATTATTTTGTTATAATACCAGAACAAGTCAGACGACAACCTTAGAAATTAGTAAATCGGTGGCCGAATATGAAAAAATCGAGGCTAGAAAAAATTCGTTTAAAGAAGACCACTACGATGCTACTTGTGAACTTTCCGTTTCTGAAATTTCAATTGAAGAAATTTCAGATAAAAAACCCATTCAATTTATTGATGTCAGGGAACTTCATGAACAACCACAACTCAATTTGACCAATTGTATTCAAATTCCGCTAAGAGAATTAGAAGAACATTTAAATCAAATCAGTACGCATACTAACAATATCATATTCTGTAAGTCGGGAGCACGAAGTCAAATAGCGGTAAGCATTTTACAAAAACACAATATCAATAACTGTTTCAGTTTAAAAGGTGGTGCTGCTGCCTTAATGGAGCATTTAAAAATAAACGCATATGAAAGATAGAAAACCAAAAAACGTATTCAAAGAAGGGGCTATTTCTTCCGAATTTATAGGACAATCCATTGCAAAACACCAATCAAAAACCAGTATTGGCGCCCATAATATTTTTTTAGGACAAGTACGGGCAGATGTCATTGATGGCAAAACAGTTTCTGCTATAGAATACACAGCCTATGAAGAAATGGCAAATGCTAAATTTCATGAAATTAGAGAATCAGCCTTTGAGAAATTCAATTTGACCTGTATGCATATATATCACAGCTTAGGAACCGTGAAAATAGGTGAAATTTGTTTGTTTGTTTTTGTGTCTTCACCGAGTCGAAAAGACGTATTTAAGGCTCTTGAATTTATTGTTGAAGCGATCAAAGCGGATGTTCCTGTTTATGGAAAAGAAATTTTTGAAGATGCATCACATCAATGGAAGGTAAACTCGTAGTAATGTTTAATCGTGGAATCATTGAACTCTTAAACTAATCTACATATAAATAATAAAATGGTAGACATCACACATAAAAATAATACACTGCGAATTGCAACGGCTCAAGCGATCGTGAAAGTAAGTAAATCTGAAACCATAACAGCTATTGAAAATGACACTGTCCCGAAAGGAAATGTGTTTGCCATGAGCAAAGCTGCTGGTTTGCTAGGTGTTAAAAAAACTCCAGAACTATTACCTGATTGCCATCCACTCCCCATTGAATATACAGGAATTGATTATGAAATCAACGGTTTAGAAATTACAGTGACTTGTACTATAAAAACCATTTATAAAACGGGGGTTGAGGTTGAAGCTATGCACGGCGCATCAGTAGTTGCATTAAACATGTATGATATGCTAAAACCTATTGATAAAGGTGTTGAAATTCATCATATCAAATTAGTAAAGAAAAAAGGCGGGAAATCTGATTTTAAGGATCGTTTCAGAAAAGAACTTAAAGCAGCCGTTATTGTGTGTTCCGATTCTATTTCGGCAGGACAAAAAGAAGATAGAGCGGGAAAAGCGATTATTGAGAAATTAGAAGCTTGTAATGTTGCGATATCAGATTATATCATCATTCCTGATGAAAAAGACATCATTCAAGACAAAGCAAGATATTATGAGAATCAAGGAGTCGACTTGATTATATATACTGGAGGCACTGGATTATCGGGTAGAGATGTCACTCCTGAAGCGTTATATGAGATTATTGATAGAAAAATTCCGGGGATAGAAGAAGCCATACGAAACTATGGCCAAGACCGTACGCCCTATTCTATGCTGTCACGAAGTGTTTCAGGGACTATTAATAGCACTTTGGTGTTAGCGCTGCCTGGATCAACAAACGGCGCAAGAGAGTCTATGGATGCTATTTTTCCGGGGGTATTACATGTGTTCGGGATACTAAAAGGCGCAAGACATGATTAGTAAATGCTTTATATAATAGCATATTCAGTACAAGTAATGGTCAATTAAACCCGTTACTAAATTGTGGTCTTTGTAAATAATTATTGATCACTAATGATTAAAATGAAATGAAAACAAATCAAAACATACTACAAGATAACTTCGGAAGGCAGCATAGTTATTTGCGCATTTCGCTAACCGAATTGTGTAATTTGCGTTGCACCTATTGCATGCCAGAAGAAGGCGTCAAATTGGAGCCAAGGTCACATATCATGAACTTTGACGAGATCTATACCATTGCTAAAACATTTGTAGATCACGGAGTGACCAAAATTAGACTTACAGGCGGTGAGCCACTGATTCGGAAAGATGTTCAAATAATTTTAAAAAAATTGGCGACATTACCAGTCGAACTGGCCATTTCTACAAATGCCGTTACCGTCGATCGCTTTATCGAGGTATTTAAAACCTGTGGGATACAAAACATTAATGTGAGTTTGGATTCCCTAAATGCTGAAAAGTTTAAAGAGATTACACGACGTCATGATTTTGATAAAGTATATCAAAATATTCAATTATTAATTAAAGAAGGGTTCAATGTAAAACTTAATGCTGTTCTTATTAAAGGCTTTAATGACAATGAAATTATTGACTTTATAAAGTTCACTAAAGCGCTCCCTATTTCGGTTCGATTTATTGAATTCATGCCGTTTGATGGTAATAAATGGGATAAAGCAAAAATGATGTCTTATGCCGAAGTTATGACGCTCGTAAACTCAGCATTTGACAAGGCGTCTATTTTACGAATTGAAGATGCACCAAACGATACCTCAAAAAATTATAAAATAGAAGGCTACAAAGGCTCTTTTGCAATTATAAGCTCTGTAACCAATCCGTTTTGTGATTCTTGCAATCGTATTCGTTTAACCGCCAACGGCCGATTGAAAAACTGTTTATTCTCAGCAACGGAGTCGGATTTATTAACGCCGCTTCGTGATGGCAAGGATATAACTCCAATTATTAGCAAAGCAATGCAGTCAAAATTTAAAATTCGAGGTGGTATGGATACTCTTGAAAAACTAGAGTCACCAGAGCTTCATAGTAAAAACAGAAGTATGATTTCTATTGGAGGGTAATTCCATTATGTATTTGTATACATAACGGAAATTTCAATCAAAACTTATAATCAGCTTTTAGACCTACTTGATTATTGAAACCTCAATGATTTGATCGATACAAAGCATTATAATCTTCAATGGTATCAATATCTGAAACATCATGTTGCGCATTAACTATGCTAACTTTTTCAGCATGGTTTCGAAGAATTACTTTTGCCCCTTTATCGTCATTGAGTTTTGATAACTCTTCGAAATAAATCCGATCAAACAATACCGGAACACCTTGTTTATTGTTTTTATATGCGGTCGCAATTATTTGTGACGTTCCGGGCTTAAATTCATCAAGTATTCTTTGTAAATACGATTGATCAATTAAAGGTTGATCGGCAAGCATTATAAGAACGCCATCAATATTTATATCGATACTTAAAAGAGGGTCGACCCCTATTGCAATGGATTTCCCTAAACCAGTTTCCCAGTCTTCATTTTTTAATATTTCGATGTAGACAGGATTAATCTTCGATTTTATTAGCTCAAAATTAGCACCCAAAACCACGCTTATTTTGGTCTGATTCAAAGCTTTAGCCGTTTCGACGGCATGCCCCAATAGCGTGGTGTGTTTCCATTGCAACAATTGTTTTGGGCTCCCCATTCTAGAAGAAGCGCCAGCAGCAAGAATTACAATCGCAATATTTGGAGTTTTATTTAACAAGAGGTGCTTTATTGTTAATCAAATCGTGAATGCCCCCTAATTTCTTATTGAGATGCATCGGTTCTTGAAATCTTATTAAAGCTAAAATTTCAGAAATAATGGAAACGGCTATTTCCTGTGGCGTTTCGGCTCCTATATTTAATCCTGCGGGGCCATGAATTTTATCAATAAAATCATCCTCTATTTCGGGGTGATATTCTAATAAATGAGTCAATAAATTTTCTCGTTTATGTGTTGGTCCTAACAAGCCAATATAAACGGGATCTGTATCTTTAATGCACATTAAATATTTTAAATCTTTAGCAAAACTATGGGTCATAATCATAATCGCTGTTTGATCATCAACACCTCTCAAATCAACAGCCTCTGGAGACATAGAATGAAAGTCATTCGCCCCAATAAAATTATCGCTTGTTTTAGATTCCATTGGTCCAGCATAGACGCTCACCTCCCAACCACTTAATGCAGCAAATTGACAAAGTTGTACGGCATCGTGTTCAGCTCCAAAAATCATCAATTTAAAACAAGGCGGCATATCTTCAGAAAACAAAGATTGCGTTTCTGTTTTTTTAGTAAATCCGTTAATTTGACCTGAAAGCCGATGTTTGTCATTATTAAACACAGCGTGAGTACCAATCCCTGAATGCACACCTTCGGTTTTTAAGAAATAAGAATTCATGGTAAAATGAGCTCTTTGTTTCAGACAAATTGCAAAGGCCTCCATAAAACTATTGTTTGGCTGAAAAACCTCGAGTAAAATATAGAGTATCCCTTCACAGCCTAGTCTAAACCGACCATCATAAGTCATCATTTTAGATTGTCCGCTAACAAATACAGCCTCTGATTGCTTCAAAATATCTTTTTCCACACAACCGCCACTCACCGCTCCAATCATGCTTCCATTTTCAAGAATAAGCATCCGGACGCCAGGTTTTCTATAAGATGAGCCATCCAAATCAACCACAGTTGCCAGAACGGTCTTTAAACCTTGGCCCTTTGCTTTTTGATAGGCATCAACTATATTTTTGAATTCGTGAGTCAATTTTTTTAATTTTCAGCGCTCAGTCTACAGTCTCTTCAATGACTTCAAACTGTTGCCTGTTTTTTCTACCCTTTAAGGGCTTCAATATTCAAATTTTTCATATAGGGTTGCTTGGTAAGTCGTTTCCCGGTTGCTGCATAAATGGCATTTGCCACAGCACCTCCTACTGGGGGTAAAGTTGGTTCTCCAAGACCCGTTGGAGCGAGATCACTTTCCACAAAATGAACATCGACTTGCGGGGTTTGGCCCATACGAATTAATTGATAAGTATTGTAATTGTTTGATTCTGGTTTACCATCTTTAAACGTGAGCTCGCCATACATTGAATGACCGATTCCATCAATAACACCACCAACAACTTGATTTTTGGCGCCAAGTGGATTAACGACAACACCACAATCAACAACACAGGTTACTTTTTTAACTACTGGGATACCATTATCCATAACAATATCTGCTACTTCAGCAACATGAGTATTATGACAATAGTACACTGCAAATCCTTGATAAACACCTTCAGCTGATTTTCCCCATCCTGATTTATCCACGGCCATTTTAATAACCCCTTCCAATCGTTCAGGACTGTATTGTATACGATCATCTGTTGTGCCTTTTACTTTTTGTAATAAATCGAGATGTAATTGAATACGATCAACGCCCATCAATTCAGAAAGCTCGTCAAAAAAGCTCTGCTCAGCGCTCGCTAATACATTGGTATAAGGCGCTCTCCAAGCCCCTGTAGTAATATTAGATTTATAATTTGCCACATCTACCTGATAATTTTCTATAGCTCCCGCAGGAAAGAAATTTGGAATCAATCCATACATATTACCATTTATTGCCGCTTCTTTAAGATGATAACCTGTAAGTTTACCATCTTTAATCGATGCTGCTATTCTGTATTTAATTGCTGGTCTGTAAATCCCATCAGTCATATCATCTTCTCTTGAGAACACAACTTTTACTGGACTTTTAGCCAGATGAGAAACCTCAGCTGCCTCCAAAGCGAAGTCGCCATAAAGTCTACGTCCAAAGCCACCACCCATTCGAGTCATTTGTAATGTTATTTCACTTTCGGGTCTTCCAAGCAACTCTGCAACTCTAGATGATGTCCATGCAGGGGTTTGAATTGGCCCTACGAGTTCAATTTTATTCGTGGTTACATTGGCAAAAAAGTTCATTGGTTCCATACAATTATGAGGTAAGAATGGAGTCTCATAGGTGCGTTCTAATACTTGATCGGCATCAGCAAACGCCTTTTTAACATCACCATCTTTCCGTAAGGTTTCGAAAGATTTACTATCGAGTAGTCCTAATAAAGTCTCATCATGAAATACGGTACTTTCGGCTTTAGTTTCTTGATTCCATTCCGCTATTAATGCTTTTTTGCCTTTCATGGCAGTCCAGGTATTATTTGCCAGAACGGCAATTTTATTTCCAAACTTTATAACATCATTCACTCCAGCAATTGCCTTTGTGGCGGTATCGTCATATGATACTAGAACTTGCCCAAAAGCAGGGGGCCTTAAAACCGACACATACTGCATGCCTTCTTGTTTATAATCCAGCCCGAATAAGGACTTACCGGTAACAATTTCATCAATATCTACATTAGAAATATCCTTCCCAATAATGCTAAAGGTTTTTGGATCTTTTAATTTGGCGTCTTCAGGAACCGGCAACGCTGCTGCTGCTATTACTACATCTCCATAACCCAATGTATCTCCATTGGCATTACTTATAATGCCTTCTTTTGTACTGCATTCAGAGGGTAAAATTCCCCATTGTGCTGCTGCCGCATTAATCAACATTTGTCTAGCGGTAGCTCCTGTTTGACGTAGAGGCAACCATCCATGGCGTAAGGATTGACTTCCGCCCGCTACCTGACGTGTATAATTTTTGGCATCTAACGCCCCTTGAACCACATGTACATCTTTCCAAGCCACATCCAATTCTTCTGCAATTAGCATTGGCATTGAGGTTTTTACCCCTTGCCCAATTTCAGGATTTGGTGAAAATATGGTTACTTTTCCTTCATTCGAGATCTTAATAAAGGCATTAAAATCATTATAATTTAAAAGGCTGAGATCTTCAGGGGGTTTAATATCAGCTTTACAAGCTGTAAATAAATTAAACCCGATAAGCATTCCTCCACTCGCTAAAGATGAGGTTTGCAAAAATGATCTTCTACTAAATTTTATTGTTTTTGAAGTTTGCATAATTTCTATTTCTTAAATGGATCTAACTTAATTTACTCGCGGCTACTTCTACAGCCTTTTCAATACTATTATAAGATGCACAACGACAAATATTGCCGTGCATTGCATCTCTAATTTCCGATTTACTCGGGTTAGCATTTTCATTTAGAAACGCTGAAGCGGTCATAATTTGTCCGGATTGACAATACCCACATTGCGGGACATCAACATCTTTCCATGCCTCTTGAACGGGGTGAGTCCCGTATTCTGAAAGCCCTTCAATAGTGGTAATAGCTTTACCTGCCAATTGTGATACTGGCTGCAAACAACTTCGAGTGGCTTCCCCATCAACATGAACGGTACATGCACCACATTGACCAATTCCACAGCCATATTTGGTGCCCACTAAATCTATCTGATCTCTTAGTACCCATAATAGTGGCGTGTCTCCTTCAGCCTCTATGGTATGAGATTCTCCATTAATTTTTAATTGAAATGTTGGCATAAGCTAGTGTTTTAATTAGTGATTTTTTACTTCAATACCATTGCAGAACGCAAAGGCCCCTAAAATTACTAAAAAAATGGCCTCAATTCGCCTTTTAACAAAGAATTAGTAAATGAGACTATTTAACCATAAAGATTACTCCTTATTCACAACTAACTCCACGTACACTGGAAGATGATCTGACGGGTACTTTAGATCTTTGGAATCACTGAGGACTGCATATTTTTTAACCTTAATATTTTTAGTTTTTGAAACGAAAATATAATCAATACGTTTATTAACGGGCTTTGAAAATTGAAACCCATTGAATGTCCCAGTAGGCCCAAAGGTTGATCCTGTTGTGACCGCTTTACTATCATTCATTTGGCGCTTTAAATTAGTAATGAGTATGCTTTCAGGAGTCACATTAAGATCGCCCATAAAAATAACGGGGTAGTTTTTTGTGTTCTCTAAATCAATTTTCTTTAAGATTAATTTCACGCTTTGCAATCTCGACTCGACTCCTATATGGTCAAAGTGTGTATTAAACACCCAGAACTTCATTTGTGTTTGATTATTGGTAAACAGAGCATATGTACAAATCCTTGGCAGTGCCGCATCCCAACTTTTGGACACTTCATTAGGTGTAAGAGATAACCAAAATGTGTTTTGCTTTTCGACTTTGAATTTATTTTCATTGTAATAAATCGCAGAATATTCGCCTTTGTCTCCGCCTCTTCTTCCCTCTCCAATGACATTATAATTTGACAAACTGCTATTTAAATATTGTATTTGATGTGGTAACCCTTCTTGAGTTCCAAATATATCCGGGGCATAAAATTGTATTTGCGACACCAAATAATCCTTGCGATTAGGCCATGCATTTTCACCATCGGAAGCGACATCCAACCTGATATTATAAGTCATTACAGATAATTCTTGACCATTGCCAATTGCACTGCAAAACAGGCTTCCTAAAATAAATACCAAATAAAAATATGCTTTCATAATGTTCTTTTTATAACCCTTTTATCCAATAAACAAAGGATTCAATGCTACAAATATGGTCTCTTCAACGATATAAATATCAGATCAATTATCCACACTAACTTAACCAATAAGGTCTAATTTAATTAATTTTTGAAAGATGGAACGTACCACACATCCTTATTTAAATCAATTCCACCTCCCATTAATTCCTGAACGGCTCGATCTACAATAAAGACTCCTTTTTTGGCCATATTTGAAAATGTATCAATGCCATTATTTGGAAAATTAACTCGTGTTCTATGAATATTAAATGTTTCGGAAAATGTTCTATCAAATGCTTTTTCCACACCTGCTTTCCCATTCATAAATCCTAATAGACCGCCCCATGTTGCCGTAGGATTATCAGAATCCCAACCAGCCAAAGCACCAATTTTTATAGTTTCTAAAAGATCCCCCTCACCATATAGAAGACTTACAATGCTCGCTCCAAAATTAATCCCAGCCGCAAAGCAAGCATTACAGTATTTGTTTTTGGAGGTGAGGTCATAACCATCTTTTTGATTTACTTGATAGCGTTGATAAAGTCCATCTCGAGCCGATTCCCAAGTTTCATTTACATCGTATTTAGACTTTACAAAATCATACATTTTGGAAGCATATGAATCTTCAGGCAAATGCTTACGTGCTTGAGATGCCATCCATTTTATTTGTTGATCTATAGGCAAACTAGCATCCACCTTTGTTGCTAAAGCATACATTATAACATTAAATTCTGAGATAAACTGCGCATCATATCGCGCTGTAGTTTGAATTGGTAATTTGGACATTTTCAAAGCAACATCTGGTCTGGACGGGGCAAAAAAACCAAAGATTTCAGTGGTTAATTGTGCATCTATCATGTTGTATTCTTCGTTATTATCAGGATGACTAGTTGACGGCGGAACCATCCCTTCCTGCATTAACTCTAAAGCTCTTTGATTGGATACCCAGAGAAAATTTTCTTCTTTAATCTTGATATGCTTTAACCAACCCTCTCTAATTTGTTCTCCTGTTAATACACTGGTTTTATTGGTATATAGTAAGTGCTGGTAAATATACTCTATATCGGTATCATCATCGGC
>CAJXVU010000049.1 GCA_913062555.1 uncultured Bacteroidota bacterium | reverse complement strand
TCAGTATCTATACAGGTGTTTAAGGAAGCTACTATAGCATAGGTTTTATAGGAAGATGTGTAATTAATGGTTCCTGTAGTTCCTGTTTCAAACTCATCTAATAAACCATTATTATTGGCATCGATTCCTGTATTGTAAGTAGTAACATTATTAGTAGTTATTCCGGTAACTCCAGATTCTACACTATCGCTACAGCCGTCTCCATCTGAATCTAAATCTAGACTATTTGGAATGCCATCTCCATCTAAATCACAATCAATCAACGCAACTGCTCCTTCTGTTACAATATCTACTAAAGAAAGGTTAATATCACAAACTCCTAATGGGTTTTTAAAAGAAAAATCAATATTTGCAGACATCCAGTTTAGATTATGATCTGTTAATCTCACTTGAAAAAGGGCTCTTTTCTTTAAGAAAAAAGCATTAGGTTCCATCGTTAAAGAACCTGTATATTCTTCACTATGAATAAACACCATATCTGCTTGGTTTCCTGTTTCAGAATAAGCTAGAGTGTAACCATCGTCCCATCCTCCACAAATATCATAATTACCAGCTTCTAACCAAAACGTAAATTCGACTCCTCCATAAATAGATAATCCATCAGGGCGAGATAAAAACTGATCGAGCAAAGTTTCTTCAGTTGGTAATATTCCATTGTCAGGCAAATCGCTTGTATGACACCAGCTATTTATAGTTAGATTGTCTGCTGTAGTTACTGCAGATGCAAATCTTCGGTATCTAATCTTACCATCTGGAATCAAAATACCTATATCAAGATCTGTACTGTTTGTACAAAGAGTTGTAGATAAGGGTACTATAAGTGAATTTGACCCTGAAGGTGCAATTGCTTCACCACTACATTCTGTTATATCTAACACCCCATCATTATCATCATCTAAATCTACAGAATCTCGCACACCATCTCCATCTGTGTCTAAACATTCATTTATTGTACTATTTATAGCAAAATTATTATAAGTAGAAGTATAATTAATGGCACCTGTTGTTCCCATTTCAAAACTATCTAATAATCCATTGGTATTAGTATCTGCTCCTATATTGTAATTTACAATATCATTATTCGAAATTAAGGTATTCCCTGATTCTACACTATCACTACAACCATCACCGTCACTATCTAAATCTAAATGATTATAGATACCATCACTGTCAGTATCCATATCCAAATAAGCAATACAAGTGGAAGGCATTGTTGATTGTTCTAATAATTTTAACGTAGGATTTTCTGTAGATTTCCACCAAATAGCACCATTGTTAAAATTAGTTTCATCAAAATTATATAACCTAAGAAAAACGGTTCCTATTGGATTAATAGGGGTAGTAAGAGAAGAGTTAGTTCCTGATTTAGTTAAAACATTTGCCACTTCAACTGCATTATTTGGATCTCCAAATTCATCCATAAACAAATAATCATGATCCCATGAACCTCCACTTATTATTTGAAATTGAACATTTGTTTGAGATGATAAATCTACATAAACATCTAAAATAGTTAAATCTGATATTCCTGAATCTGGCACTCCTAATATCTCAGCACTTGAAGTGGAGGTAGAAGTAATAGTAGGGACAGGATTAGGGAAGTAAGGAAGTCCAAAAGAATCTACTCCAGTAAAAAGTGTTGATATGTTCGGCACAGAAGTAGGTATTGGAAAAGTGGGAGTGTATATTGTTATATTTTCTATTGCACTAAATGTACATGTTCCTGTTACTGGTGACATTTCATCAGTATCCAATATCCCATCATTATCATCATCTAAGTCGACCAAATCACTAATGCCATCACCATCAGTATCTATACAGGTGTTTAAGGAAGCTACTATAGCATAGGTTTTATAGGAAGATGTGTAATTAATGGTTCCTGTGGCACCATTTTCAAACTCATCTAACAAGCCATTGTTATTCGAATCTGTACCGGTATTGTAATTTATAATATCATTGCTTGTTGCAATGGTATTGCTTGACTCTACACTATCGCTACATCCATCTCCATCTGAATCTAAATCTAAATGATTAGGAATGGTATCACCGTCTGTATCAGTATCACATACTGAGGTTCCAACATTGGTGTCTGGATATATATACTTAACATCTATTTCCTTCCAAGTACCACTAGCATTCTTGTATTGAATTATACAAGACGCTGTCGTCCAATTATCCACAATATAAGTATTAATAGCCAAAAGAGGTGATATAACCGTATTTGTAACAGGAAAAGCCGCAGAGAACCCTCCATCTATTGGAACTTGAACTTCAACAGTAGCCCAATCATTACTTGCATCATCAAACAAACCATCATCACTAAGATACATCATTACTCTAGACTCATATGTTGTCCCATAACGAAGCTCTACATTGGCTCTTTTTAATGCTATGCCTAAGGCTTTAAAATCTATATAAAACCTTATATTAACTTTTTCTTGAGTATCAAGATAGCCTCCGGATAATCTTAGATCTATTGGGTAATCATCAATGATATTAGTTACAGGAGTTGTATTACTAATTGGATATCCAGAAGCATCTGTATCTGGGAAATTTACTGCATTTGCAATTGCTAAATCTTCATTACCTTCACCGGGATGGTATCTGTAAAAACTGAGTTTCCCACTATTTGGACCAGGCATATAGGTATAATCACATTCATCGGTATCTAACACCCCATCATTGTCCCCATCTAAATCGACCAAATCACCAATACCATCACCATCTGTATCTGTACAGCAATTTAAAGAGGCTGATAAAGCATATTGACTATAAGTAGATATATAATCTATTTTACCAGTTGTTCCATCTTCAAAACTGTCTAATAAACCATTTGTATTAGTATCTATACCTGTGTTAAAAGTTACTATATCGTTATTCGCTATTGTCGTATTTCCTGCCTCTACACTATCGCTACACCCATCATCATCAGAGTCTAAGTCTAAATGATTGTAAATACCATCTCCATCTGTGTCAAGATCAACTAAGGGACTACCGAATGTAGTAAAACCAGTAGTATAATGCCCCTGTGTTACTAGCCTGTCTATGGTTACTGAAAATCCCTTGACCCGTAGCAAAGGATCGAAAACCACTTTTGCATATGATTGACTAGTAGCAAAATTAGGACTATATAATCCAGGGTTACCACCAAAAGTGGTGTTTTGTAATAATGTCTTTGTGTTTGTATTAGTGACGGGATCAACTATGTTAATTCCAGCTATTTCAGTTACTGTAAATTGTGTGTTATCTTCAAGAGTAAACGCAGCATCGGTTATAACACTACCATCTTCTAACGTCAGGTTGAAACTATGGTAAACAAAATCATTAGGCACTCCAACAATGATTATTCTAAATTTCTGAAGTGGCTTTTCATAAACAATTGTACGTGCTTGTCCATCTATACCAGTTTCGTCTTCATAGGTCCCGTTCCCAGTATAGGACCAGTTCGCTGTATTGGTTACTGTTGCAAATGAATTGCCAGTACCAGCTAGATCAACATTATTTGGAATAACTTGATCAGCCAGCTCATCCCATTCATTGACATCCAATACCCCATCATTATCATCGTCTAAATCGAGATTATTGCAAATACCGTCTCCATCAAAATCATCACCACTTGAAACACCGCCAATGGTACCCGCACATGTTTGTAAATAATAATTATATATTGATCTTTTAATTGCTTCATCCGAGCTTCCAAATTCTAAATCCCAATCTCCATTTTTTTTGGTAATATTAGTAGATGATGCTGTTACATTTCTCGTCAATAAAGCATCTGGAGAGTCTTCACTATCAGATTCAAAATTATATGGTAGCGCAATTGTATTTGCCAATGTTGAAACGATTACACAAAGTATAAAAGTTAGACAAAAGCGAACCTTTCGTTCATTTTTTACCCTCAAATTTTGAGTAAAACTTTTCATAATCAATCCTGTTTATTAATATACCCCTTCGAGTAAATGAATTATTAAAAAATGCCTTTTCACAATCTTTTATTGAATTAGACACTACTCCAATTTAAAAGTCACATTACGAAATTTCAACTTAACATAATGAGTGTATCAGGCTAATATTATTTTGAGCAATATTATAGCATAAGATTTATAGAAAATTTAAAATTCGATGTAGTCAAGGATTTGATACGGTGAAATAACAATATGTGTAGATTAATAAAAATTGATCATCCGACAAATGGCAATACGTAATTTCCTTAGATTTCGACTACTTGAAAGCTATAAAATTAGAACAAAATTAAAGTATGAATTAATTGAACGAAAAAGGGGAAGATCATATGACTTAAAATAAAACACAAATTCAACACACAACACAACTTACTCTTATTGTAGCGATTACAACACATCTTATGAACTAAATAAGATTTCAATATTAAAATACAGATTAAAAAAAGTCTTCTAAAGTTTGACCTAAAACCATCTTTTTAAGTTGTCTGTAAGTAGTCGTTTTTCAAAATTCATCTAAAACTTAGAGAGAGAGCTGTTAATTTAAAAATTTTTATATTTAATCTAAAATTGATGATTTACATAAAAAATGTCGTTTTTAACTCATGTATTTTGAGGATAATTATTCTATAATAAAAAGACAATCTTTTACAAAAAAAAAAAATAATCATCGATTAATGGTTATAATAAACGATCAAATACGCATTTATCAAAATTAAAAAACTCACCTATCTGATGAAAAAAACAGAAAAAGAGCCTACTACAAATGAGACTAATAACTCCAAAATTGAAGCTATAAAAGATTTGATTTTTGGAGAAAACATTACCGAATATGACAATAAATTTATAGCTATTAAAAATGATCTTCTCAAAAAAAAATCTACTCTAGAGCATTTAATTGAGAGTACCGAGACAAATCTAAATGTAGCCATTGATAATTTAAGTACTGATTTGAACATTAGAATAACAAGTTTAGAAGACAATTTGGAAGCTAAATTTCATAACCTAAATAAGGAAAAGATGGATCGCAAACAACTGGGGGATTTACTAATAAAATTAGGTAATAAAATAAGTGAATAACTTATTTATGAGAAAAGACAAAAAACTTATTCTTTTAAAAGAACTCTTACTTACAGATGATAGAGCTCTCATTGGGGCCTTAAATTTGAAAATCAATACACTGGAATCCATTATTGAACAACGCGAAAAACTCTCTCAAAAAGTAGATCCGCTAATCGACTTAAAGTTACAGGAATACACAAATGATATCCCTAAAAAACTAGGCCCAATGATTACCGAGTCTTTAAAAAATGAAATATTAAAATCAAAGAATCAAGTTGTTGATGCTTTATATCCTATTATCGGTAAAATGATTAAAAAATATATTCAACAGGAATTTAAAATTTTATCTGACAAAATTAATCATCAACTTAAAAAAAGATTTTCGATAGCAAGTTTTTTACGACTATTTAAATCCAAATTTATGGGTGTAGATGAGGAAAGTTTAATGCTACAAGAATTGGCAAAAACAGCAATACAGGAGATTTTTATTATTGAAAAAAAATCGGGCCTATTAAAAGCGAATTTTTCAAAAACAACCACTATAGATAAGGAGGTAATATCGGCCATGCTTACAGCTATAAAAAGTTTTGTAGAAGAAGCATTTATTACTGGAGAAGAACATTTAGAAGCTATTGAATATGGCCTTTATAACATTCATATTCAAAACTTTGAATCCTATTATATCGCAGTCGTAATTCATGGCGTTTACGACACAATTTATAAGTCTAAATTAAAATCGAAATTGTTAGATTTTTCTGCAAATAACATTTCAAATACAACGAATACTAACCTTGCTGAAAAATTAGCAGAAGTTTTTAAAAATGGTATCATCTAAAAAAGTTGTTTTATTAGGTCATTTTGGAGTTGGTAAATCTTCAATAATAAGGAAATTTGTGAACAATGAATTTTCCTCTGACTACAAGGTTTCTATTGGCGTTCATATTCTAAAAAAAGAAGTGCAATTATCCAATAATGACAGTGTTTCTATAATTATCTGGGATATGGAAGGGACAGACAGTTTAACATTAATAAATAAGGTCTACTTATTAGGCACACATAGCTTTATTTATGTTTATGATGTCACTCGACCATTAACTTTTAAGTCCCTATCACAAGATATAATATCTTTAAAAACAAGGTTCCCGACATCATTAATTAAAACCGTTGGCAATAAAGTTGATTTGTTAACAGATATAGAAAAAGAAAAGCATCAAGTCCTCTTTAAAATAAACGACTATTTAAGTAGTGCAAAAACTGGTGAAAACATTGAACAATTATTCCAGGACATTGCAATAGAATTGAAACATTAGTTACCATATTTTCAGTTAATCAATATATCTCAACCCCAACTATATATGAAACTTCAAAATTTAAAACAATCATATCAAACGCGACATACTCAGTTTATGGCTATTTCCAATAACGGCATAGTTGTAGAAAGTGATAATATATTATTTGATGTGCCAGTAGAGCAAAATATTTCTAACATTCATCCCTTTTTTGAGAGCACACTAAATATACTGGAAAATACAGAGTGCTTAATGTTTTCATGTGTTCATATTGATTTTAAAGAACAGGCCTTTATTTGCGATGTTGAGATAAAAGTTATTGATCCTTACACTTATATTATTATAGTCAATGATTTTTCCAAACATTACAACTCATTTAAAAGCTTAGTACAATCCAGAAACCAATCTGCGATACAATCTGAAATTTTAATATTAAATAATCAACTTCTTATGGAAAAAGAAGTTTTTAAAAACAAGTTTATTGCTAACTTTAGTCATGAAGTAAAAAATCCCATTACCAGTATTATTTCTTTTAGCAATTTATTAAAAGACACTAAACTTAATAATGAACAACTTGAATATTTGGACATTATTAATTCTTCAAGTTTTCACTTAAATTCTATAATTAATGATGTCTTAGATATTTCAAATTTTGAAACTGGGAAATTAGAAATTAAATTGGCCTTTTTTGATATTTACAAACTCATAGATCGATTACGGATTAAGTATAATTTAAAATGCAAAGACAAAAACTTAGCTTTTAATGTCATTATAGATAAAGAAATTCCAAATTTTATAGAGAGTGATAAAACACGAATTAGTCAATTAATACAAAATTTGTTAGACAATGCCATTAAATTTACTGAACAAGGCACTATTAGTTTAGAAATAAAACATATTTACAAACGAGCACAAAACTTAACGCTTTCAATAATTGTAAAAGACACAGGAATAGGAATAGAACAAAAATATTATAAAACCATATTTCAACGTTTTAATCGTCTTAAAAGTTCTAAAAACGAAAAAGGTCTTGGACTGGGTCTTGCCATTGTAAAAGAAATTATTGAATTAATGCATGCCGAATTATATATTGAAAGCGAACCTAATATAGGCAGTACATTTATCATTAATTTTAAAACTAAATCATTAATAATTCATAAAAAACAGGCTAAAAAAACAACACAAAAAGTTTTTAAGGACGATTTTAAAAAGAAACCAAATAGAAAACATAATATTTTATTAGTAGAAGACAATACAAAACATCAACTTGGTGTATTCAAACTTTTGGCCAAGACCAAACTTTATTATTTAGACATCGTGAGTAATGGTATTGATGCTATAAAACATGTAAATAAGACAAATTATGATCTTATTTTAATGGATTTTAAACTTCCATCACTCAATGGTCTTGAAACCACTAAGTCCATTAGAAATTTAAGTGATAAACACAAGAGTAACATTCCAATAATAATGGTTACAGGTAGTAATATTACTAATCTATTGGAACAAAAGGATACATTAAGTTTTGATATTATTAAAAAACCTTATAATGGAGATACGCTAATTAAAAGTATTCAAAAGTCCCTAAAAAAGTAGAGGTAACAACTCACAAAAAATGTCTCGTTCACAATTTTAAATTAAAGTTTTAGTAAACTATTTTATAAGATTTTTCAGTGTATAACTCATATTATATAGTGACATTTACTCATAAGGTTTTATATTTGCCACATAAATTTTTGGCATGACATTTTTAGAAGAAATAAAGCGTAGACGAACCTTTGGAATTGTATCACATCCTGATGCCGGTAAAACAACTTTGACCGAAAAATTATTATTATTTGGTGGTGCTATTCAGGAAGCTGGAGCTGTGAAAAGCAACAAAATAAAGAAAGGTGCAACAAGTGACTTTATGGAAATTGAGCGTCAAAGAGGTATTTCGGTTGCCACCTCTGTTTTAGCTTTTGAATATAATGGTATAAAAATTAATATACTTGATACTCCTGGTCATAAAGATTTTGCAGAAGATACATTTCGAACATTAACTGCAGTAGACAGTGTTATTGTAGTAATTGATGTTGCGAAAGGTGTTGAAGATCAAACTGAGAAATTAGTGAAAGTTTGTAGAATGCGTAACATTCCTATAATTGTATTCATTAATAAAATGGATCGAGAAGGAAAAGATGCATTTGATTTATTAGATGAAATTGAACAAAAGTTAGGCTTACGAGTTAGCCCTTTAAGTTTTCCTATTGGTATGGGTTATGATTTTAAAGGCATCTATAATATTTGGGAACAAAATATCAATTTATTTAGTGGAGATAGTAGAAAAGATATTGAAGAGACTATAGAGATTTCCGATTTACAATCGGAAACATTAAATGAGCTTATTGGAGATAACGCTGCAGATACATTAAGAGAAGAACTAGACTTAGTTAATGGGGTTTATCCAGAGTTTAATACGGACGAATACTTGAATGGCGATATGCAACCCGTATTCTTTGGTTCGGCATTAAATAATTTTGGAGTTAGAGAGTTATTAGATTGTTTTGTCAATATTGCCCCGAAACCACGTCCTAAGCAAAGTGAAGAACGCCTGGTAGCTCCTGATGAAGATAAATTTACTGGATTTGTTTTTAAAATCCACGCTAATATGGACCCAAACCATAGAGATAGGCTTGCTTTTATTAAAATTGTATCTGGAGAATTCAAAAGAAATACGCCGTATTTACATGTTAGACATAATAAAAAACTAAAATTTTCAAGTCCAAATGCATTCTTTGCCGAAAAAAAGCAAATTGTAGATATTTCATATCCGGGAGATATTGTAGGATTACATGATACTGGAAATTTTAAAATTGGTGATACATTAACCGAAGGGGAAAATTTAAGCTATAAAGGCATTCCAAGTTTTTCTCCTGAACACTTTAGGTATATTAATAATGCTGATCCATTAAAATCAAAACAGCTCCATAAAGGAATTGACCAGTTAATGGATGAAGGTGTTGCCCAATTATTTACTTTAGATCTTAATGGACGAAAAGTTATCGGTACTGTTGGTGCTTTACAATATGAGGTGATTCAATATAGATTAGAACATGAATATGGTGCAAAATGTACTTATGAAAATTTAAAAGTACACAAAGCGTGTTGGGTCGAACCTGAAGATGAGAAAAACGAAGAATTCAAAGAATTTAAACGTGTTAAACAACGCTTTTTAGCAAAAGACAAGCACAATCAATTGGTCTTTTTTGCTGATTCATATTTCTCACTTCAGATGACAGAGCAAAAGTATCCTAGTATTAAATTCCATTTGACCTCTGAATTTAAATAGAAACCAAAATTTAGAAAATTATATAAAATTGATTATGAGGAATAATTTTCACTTAATATTTTGTTTTTAATCGGATTTTTTGTACATTTCGTCGATGATAATTTTAAACAACCTAATAATAAGTTGTAAATAAACATTTTAAATCAATTAGTTTCATAACCCAAATCGTGAACTATTATGAAAACCGAACCTAATGTGTTTAGTAATAATGATATTACTGTCACCTACAACCCCTGCCAATGTATCCATGCTGAAAAGTGTGCTAAAGAACTTTCTGACGTTTTTAGAACTTCGGTAATCCCTTGGATTAATTTAGATGGCACTAAAACCAAACGAATCATTAAACAAATTAATCGTTGTCCGTCAGGTGCATTACAGTATCACCTAAATCCAAATAGAAAAGCTAGCTAGGTTAATTTTGCTATTTCATTTTTAAATTCTGTTTACAGATATTTTTCAATCAATTTAGCACAACCGTTTCTAGTCTTTTAAAGGCATTAAACAAAATGACCTTGTCATCTTATTGTTTACTATTTTAATAAGCAGAAACCAGTTTCTAAATCTCAAGTATTTTTAACACACAAAAAATCCCGAGATTATAAACTCAGGATTTTCAATTGTACACGTATCTACTACTAGATTTTATGCCTGTCCAGTTGGTCCAAAATTAAGAGGTATTGGTGGTTGCTCATAATCCTTAATTTCACCATGTGCATTTTCAAATCGTTTGACGTTTTCATTCAATGCTTTTACTAAACGCTTTGCATGTTGTGGTGTCAAAATTATTCTCGACTTCACCTTACTTTTTGGAGTACCTGGCATTATGCTAACAAAATCCAGAACAAATTCTGATACAGAATGATTAATAATTGCCAAATTAGAATAGGTCCCTTCTGCAATTTTTTCGTCTAATTCAATATTAATTTGACCCTGTTTCGACTTATTTTTATCGTCTGCCATTATTTTCTTTTTTTAACATTCCCAATAACGGAAACTTATTGTTTTTGATATGTCAATATAACAAGAATCCCGAAATAAATCGGGATTCTTAACTTACTTTTATTAAACTGAGATACTGAAAAGTATTCAGCTCAAATTCAATTATTACGATTTGCTTCGCCAAGGCGCGCAAAACACAAGTCTCATTTAATTATAATTCATCTCTTGTTTAGCCTGCATCATTTCGTTGAACTCTTCTTTAGAGCCAACAATAATGTTTTCATAATGACGTAAACCTGTTCCTGCTGGAATTTTATGACCAACAATTACATTTTCCTTAAGTCCTTCTAATGAATCAACTTTACCACTAACCGCAGCTTCGTTCAATACTTTAGTAGTTTCCTGGAATGAGGCAGCCGAAATAAACGATTTCGTTTGAAGTGACGCTCTCGTAATACCCTGAAGAATCGGTGTTGCTGTAGCAGGACTTGCGTCTCTTGCTTCAACAAGTGCTTTATCTTCACGACGTAAAATAGAGTTTTCATCTCTCAATTCTCTTGGCGTAACTATTTGACCTGCTTTCAAGTTAACTGAGTCTCCTGCTTCTTCTACAACTTTCTTACCGAATATTTCATCATTCTCAACAATAAAGTCCGATTTATGAACCAGTTGATCTTCTAAGAAAATAGTATCACCAGAATCTTGAATTCTTACTTTACGCATCATTTGTCTAACAACAACTTCAAAATGCTTATCGTTAATCTTCACACCTTGTAATCGATAAACTTCTTGTACTTCGTTCACCAAGTATTGTTGCACTGCTGAAGGCCCTTTTATATTTAAAATATCATTTGGTGTAATTGACCCATCAGATAATGGCATCCCAGCTTTCACGAAATCATTTTCTTGAACTAAGATTTGATTTGATAATTTAACTAGGTATTTTTTGATATCACCTAATTTAGATTCAACGATAATCTCACGATTACCTCTCTTTATTTTACCAAAAGATACAACACCATCAATGGCACTAACCACAGCTGGGTTAGATGGGTTACGTGCTTCGAATAATTCTGTTACACGAGGTAAACCACCTGTAATATCTCCTGCCTTCGCAGATTTACGTGGAATTTTAACTAATATCTTTCCAACGTTAATCTTTTCACCATTATCTATCATTAAATGTGCTCCTACTGGTAAGTTGTAAGAACGCATGGTCTCTCCTTTAGCATCTTGAATATGCAAAGTAGGAATCAATTTTTTATTTCTTGATTCAGAAATTACTTTTTCCTGGAATCCTGTTTGCTCATCAATTTCAACTTGATAAGTTATACCTTGCTCAATATTTTCATAAGCAATTTTTCCAGCAAACTCAGAAATAATAACTCCATTATAAGGATCCCATTGACATACAACATCTCCAGTCTTTAATTTTTGTCCATCTTTTACAAAAATTGTAGAACCATAAGGTATATTATTTGTACTTAAGGTAATTCCTGTTTTTGGATCAACAAGTTTAAGTTCAGAGGTACGAGAAATTACAATATCAATTTCATTTCCGTCAGTATCTTTACCTGCAACAGTTTTAAGTTCTTCTATTTCAGCTTTACCATCAAACTTAACAGCAAGATTATTTTCTTCCGAAATATTTCCTGCAATACCACCAACGTGGAAGGTACGAAGTGTTAACTGTGTTCCTGGTTCTCCAATAGATTGTGCTGCAACAACACCAACTGCTTCTCCTCGTTGTACCATCTTACCGGTAGCTAAATTACGTCCGTAACATTTAGCACAAATTCCTTTTTCAGCTTCACAAGTTAATGCAGAACGTACTTCAACAGCATCAATAGGAGAGGCATCAATTGCTTTAGCAATTTCATCATGAATATGTTCTCCTGCACTAACTAATAATTCGTCGGTTAAAGGATTAAACACATCGTATAATGATGTACGACCAACAATTCTATCTTCTAAAGTTTCTACAACTTCTTCGTTTTTCTTAAGTGGCTCAACATTTATTCCTCTTAATGTACCACAGTCTTCAGTATTCACAATAACATCTTGTGAAACATCAACCAAACGACGAGTTAAGTATCCTGCATCGGCAGTTTTAAGTGCGGTATCGGCAAGACCTTTACGAGCACCGTGAGTAGAAATAAAGTATTCTAAAATTGAAAGTCCTTCTTTAAAGTTAGATAAAATTGGATTTTCAATAATTTCACCACCACCAGCATTAGATTTTTTAGGCTTAGCCATTAAACCACGCATACCTGTTAATTGGCGAATCTGTTCTTTAGATCCACGCGCTCCAGAATCAAGCATCATAAATACTGAGTTAAACCCTTGTTGGTCTTCTCTAATACGCTTCATTGACAGTTCTGTTAATTCGGCATTTGTAGAGGTCCAGATATCAATAACTTGGTTATAACGTTCGTTGTTTGTTATAAGTCCCATGTTATAGTTAGCCTTAATACCATCGACTTGCTTATTAGCGGCAGCAATCATAGTATGCTTTTCTGGTGGTATGATAATATCACCTAAACTGAATGATAGTCCCCCTTGGAATGCAAATTTATATCCTAAGGTTTTAATTTCATCAAGGAATGCAGCCGTTTCTGGCACACTAGTAGCTTTTAAAATATCGCCAATAATATCTCTTAGAGATTTTTTTGTCAATACCTCATTGATATAACCAGCAACTTCAGGAACTTTCTCATTAAATAATACACGTCCCACAGTGGTTTCAACGATTTGTGGCACTAATTCTCCAGCTTCGTTAAAATCTTTGGTTTTTACTTTTATTGACGCATTTAGGTTTACTTTCTTTTCGTTATAAGCAATATTTACTTCTTCAGCCGAATAGAATGTTAATCCCTCTCCAATAATTGGCACCTCAGGGGTATGTTTACGTAACTTGGTCATATAATATAGACCAAGTACCATATCCTGAGAAGGTACTGTTACTGGTGATCCATTTGCAGGGTTTAAGATATTATGAGACGCCAACATTAATAGTTGAGATTCAAGAATAGCTTCTGGTCCTAATGGTAAATGTACAGCCATTTGATCCCCATCAAAATCGGCATTAAATGCCGTACATACTAATGGGTGTAATTGAATAGCTTTCCCCTCTATCAACTTAGGCTGGAAGGCTTGAATACCAAGTCTGTGAAGTGTTGGAGCACGATTTAAAAGTACTGGATGTCCTTTTAAAACATTCTCTAATATATCCCAAACAACTGGTTCTTTTTTATCTATAATTTTCTTTGCAGATTTTACAGTTTTTACAATACCTCTTTCAATTAATTTTCTAATTACAAAAGGTTTGTATAATTCTGCTGCCATGTTTTTTGGAATACCACACTCAAATAATTTAAGTTCTGGTCCAACAACAATTACAGAACGTGCAGAATAATCAACACGTTTACCAAGTAAGTTTTGACGGAAACGTCCTTGTTTACCTTTAAGTGAATCTGATAAAGATTTCAAAGGTCTGTTAGAATCTGTTTTAACTGCAGAAGATTTACGTGTATTGTCAAATAATGAATCAACTGATTCTTGTAACATACGTTTTTCGTTACGCAAGATAACTTCGGGAGCTTTAATCTCTACAAGTCTCTTAAGACGATTATTACGAATAATTACACGACGGTATAAATCATTTAAATCTGAAGTCGCAAATCGACCACCATCAAGTGGTACTAGAGGTCGTAATTCTGGTGGAATTACTGGAACCGCCTTCATGATCATCCATTCTGGACGATTCTCTCTATTTTTATTAGCATCTTTAAAATACTCTACTACTTGTAGACGTTTTAAAGCTTCAGTTTTACGTTGCTTTGATGTTTCGGTATTTGCTTTATGACGTAATTGAAATGATAATTCATCCAGTTCAATTCTAGATAATAATTCAATTAAACATTCAGCACCCATTTTAGCAATAAACTTTTCTGGGTCTGTATCATCCAAATATTGATTTTCTTGTGGAATTGTTTCAAGAATATTTAAATATTCTTCTTCCGTTAAGAAATCCATTTTTTGAATAGGTTCTCCTTCAACATTTTTTGCATTTCCTGGTTGGATAACAACATAACGTTCATAATAAATAATCATGTCTAATTTCTTAGAAGGTAATCCAAGAAGGTATCCAATTTTATTTGGTAATGAACGGAAGTACCAAATGTGTGCCACAGGAACCACAAGGTTAATATGACCTACACGATCACGACGCACTTTCTTTTCGGTAACTTCAACACCACAACGGTCACAAACAATACCTTTATAACGGATACGCTTATATTTTCCACAAGCACATTCATAATCCTTAATAGGGCCAAAAATACGTTCGCAAAATAACCCATCCCGTTCAGGTTTGTGAGTTCTATAATTTATAGTTTCTGGTTTTAGAATTTCTCCTCGTGAAGCTCCTAAAATAGCTTCTGGAGAGGCCAAACCAATTGAGATTTTACTAAATCTCTGTATTGTATTCTTATCTTGTCTTCTTGCCATAATATATGGTTGATAATGAATTTATTATTCTTCTAATCTAATGTCTAATCCAAGACCTTTCAATTCGTGCATAAGTACGTTGAAAGATTCTGGTAGTCCAGGTTCCGGCATTGGTTCACCTTTTACGATAGCTTCGTAAGTTTTAGCTCTACCAATTACATCATCAGATTTCACAGTTAAGATTTCTCTTAATGTTGCTGATGCACCATAAGCTTCAAGTGCCCAAACTTCCATCTCTCCAAAACGTTGTCCACCAAATTGTGCTTTACCACCTAATGGTTGTTGAGTAATTAAAGAGTATGGTCCAATTGAACGCGCATGCATCTTATCATCTACCATATGACCTAATTTCAACATATAGATCACACCAACGGTTGCAGCTTGATCAAAACGATCTCCTGTACCTCCATCATAAAGATGTGTATGTCCAAATCTTGGAACTCCAGCTTCATCAGTAATTTCATTTATTTGATCAAGAGTAGCACCATCAAAAATTGGTGTTGCATACTTACGTCCTAAATTTTGTCCAGCCCAACCTAAAACAGTTTCATAAATCTGTCCAATATTCATACGTGATGGTACACCTAATGGGTTCAATACAATATCAACCGGTGTTCCATCTTCTAAGAAAGGCATATCTTCCTGACGAACAATACGAGCAACAATACCTTTGTTACCATGTCGTCCCGCCATTTTATCCCCAACTTTTAGTTTACGCTTTTTAGCAATATAAACTTTAGCAAGTTTAATGATTCCCGCAGGTAATTCGTCTCCAACAGAGATGGTAAACTTCTCACGTCTTAACGATCCTTGTAAATCATTTTCTTTAATCTTATAATTATGTATCAGCTCTGACACAAGATCATTTGTATGCGTATCTGTTGTCCATTTTCCTGACACTAAATGCGCATAATCATCAACAGCATTTAACATTTTAAGCGTAAATTTCTTTCCTTTAGGAAATACATCTTCACCCAAATCATTATAAACACCTTGTGCAGTTTTACCACTTACAATTACAAATAACTTGTCAATTAAAACTTCTTTTAATCTATCAAATTTATTGTAGTATACGTTTTCTAACTGTATAATATCTTCTTTATCCTGAGCACGTTTACGTTTATCTTTTATCGCTCTAGCAAATAACTTCTTGTTAATTACTACACCGTGTAAAGATGGTGAAGCTTTTAAAGATGCATCTTTAACATCTCCAGCTTTATCACCAAAAATTGCTCTTAATAATTTTTCTTCAGGTGTTGGATCACTTTCCCCTTTAGGTGTAATTTTTCCAATAAGGATATCCCCTGGTTTGATTTCAGCACCAACACGAATCATTCCATTTTCATCAAGGTCTTTTGTTGCCTCTTCTGAAACATTAGGTATGTCGTTTGTTAATTCTTCATTACCAAGTTTAGTATCTCTAACTTCTAAAGAATATTCATCAATATGGATTGATGTAAATATATCATTACGTACTACTTTTTCAGAAATTACAATCGCATCCTCAAAGTTATACCCTTTCCAAGGCATAAAGGCCACTTTCATATTTCTACCTAAAGCTAATTCTCCTTTTTGAGTAGCATAACCTTCACATAATACTTGTCCCTTAGCAACCCTATCACCTTTTTTAACAATAGGTTTAAGGTTAACAGAAGTTCCTTGATTTGTTTTTCTAAATTTTGTTAATGGATATTTTTTGACATTACTATCAAAACTTACCATTTCTTCTTCTTCAGTACGATCGTATTTGATCACAATCTCATTAGCGTCAATATACTCTACTTCACCAGGTCCTTCTGCATTAATTAAGACTCTTGAATCTGTAGCTACCTGACGTTCTAATCCAGTACCTACGATTGGAGACTGAGGAAGTAATAATGGTACAGCCTGACGCATCATATTTGATCCCATCAATGCACGGTTGGCATCATCATGTTCCAAAAATGGAATTAACGAAGCCGAAATGGATGAAATTTGGTTAGGCGCAACATCTGTATAATGCAAATCTTTTGGATCTATTACCGGGAAATCACCTTCCATTCTGGCAATGACTTTATCTTCTAAAATCTTTCCATCTTCACCAACAGGAATATTTGCTTGTGCAATTAATTGATCTTCCTCTTCTTCTGCGCTTAAGTAAATTGGCGTTCCTTTAATATCTACAACACCATCGGTTACTTTTCTATATGGTGTTTCAATGAATCCCATACCATTAACTTTGGCATATACACTCAATGAAGATATTAATCCAATATTTGGTCCCTCTGGCGTTTCGATAGGGCATAAACGTCCGTAATGTGTATAGTGAACATCACGCACCTCAAACCCAGCTCTTTCTCTTGATAAACCTCCAGGTCCTAGTGCCGATAAACGACGTTTATGAGTAATCTCTGCTAATGGATTAGTTTGATCCATGAACTGAGATAATTGATTGGTACCAAAGAAAGAATTAATTACAGAGGATAATGTTTTAGCGTTAATTAAATCGATAGGTGTAAATACTTCATTATCACGAACATTCATACGCTCACGAATAGTACGTGCCATACGAGCTAAACCAACACCAAACTGAGAAGATAATTGTTCACCTACAGTACGTACACGACGGTTTGATAAGTGATCAATATCATCAATCTCTGCTTTAGAATTTATTAATTCTATTAAATATTTTATGATAGTAATGATATCTACTTTGGTAAGCACTTGCTTGTCCATCCCGATATCAAGACCTAATTTTTTGTTCATTCTATAACGACCAACTTCACCTAAGTTATAACGTTGATCACTAAAGAAAAGTTTATCAATAATACCACGTGCTGTTTCCTCATCTGGCGGCTCAGCATTACGTAGTTGACGGTAAATGTGTTCTACGGCTTCTTTTTCAGAATTCGTAGGATCTTTTTGAAGTGTATTATGAATAATAGCATAATCACCAGAATCGCCATCTTCTTTGTGTAACAAAATGGTTTTAACTCCCGCTTCTAAGATTTCTTCTACATTATCTTTGTCTAAAATAGTATCTCTATCTAGAACAATTTCGTTACGTTCAATTGATACAACTTCACCAGTATCTTCATCAACGAAATCTTCATGCCATGTATTAAGTACACGTGCAGCTAATTTACGTCCTTGTACTTTTTTAAGTCCCGACTTAGACACTTTGATTTCTTCGGCAAGATTAAATATTTCAAGAATATCTTTATCTCTTTCAAAACCAATTGCTCTAAACAAAGTTGTAACCGGTAATTTTTTCTTTCTATCGATGTATGCATACATCACTTGATTGATGTCTGTAGCAAATTCAATCCATGAACCTTTAAATGGAATTACTCTAGCAGAGTAGAGTTTAGTACCATTAGCATGGAAAGATTGACCAAAAAATACGCCTGGAGAACGATGTAATTGAGAAACTACAACACGTTCAGCTCCATTGATACAAAATGTACCGCTAGGTGTCATATAAGGAATTGTACCTAAGTACACATCCTGGACAATGGTCTCGAAATCCTCATGTTCAGGGTCTGTACAATATAATTTAAGTCTAGCCTTAAGTGGAACGCTATATGTTAATCCTCTTTCTATACATTCTTCTATTGCGTATCTTGGTGGATCGATAAAATAATCCAAAAATTCCAATACAAATTGATTACGGGTATCTGTAATCGGGAAGTTTTCCATGAAGGTGTTGTATAACCCTTCACTACCTCTTTCTTCTGATTTTGTTTCTAACTGGAAAAAATCCTGGAAGGACTTAATCTGAATATCCAAAAAATCTGGATATTCTGTTCTATTTTTAATAGACGAGAAATTTAATCTTTCAGCTTTAGTTGCTAACATCGACGGACGATTTATGATTAAAAAAAAATATTTGCGTGTACATTACTTTTATATACACAAAAGGGTTTAGGTCTTATTCCGCAACTGCGGAACAGACCTAAACCATAGTTTGTAGGTTAGTTAAACTTATTTAAGTTCAACCTCAGCTCCTGCTTCTTCTAATGAAGTTTTAAGACCTTCAGCCTCATCCTTAGATACACCTTCTTTAATTGCAGCTGGTGCACCGTCTACTAATCCTTTAGCATCTTTTAATCCTAAACCAGTTAATTCTTTAACTAATTTTACAACTGCAAGTTTAGAACCTCCAGCCGCTTTAAGGATTACATCAAATTCAGTTTGCTCTTCAGCAGCGTCTCCACCACCTGCAGCAGGTCCAGCAACTGCTACTGCAGCAGCAGCAGGTTCGATACCATATTCTTCTTTTAATATCCCAGCTAATTCGTTAACTTCTTTTACTGTTAAGTTTACCAACTGTTCTGCGAAATCTTTTAAATCTGCCATTTTTCTATCGTTTTAATAATTTTAATTTAATTTATTTTGTAAATAAGTGCGTACACATTTATATTATCCCTCTTTTTGAGATAATGTTTTAAGGATGCCTGATAATTTGCCACCACTAGATTGAAGCGCTGAAATAACGTTCTTAGCTGGAGATTGTAATAATCCAATGATATCTCCAATAAGTTCTTCTTTAGATTTGATGTCAACTAGCATATCCAGTTGGTCATCACCTAAGTAAACCGCTTGTTCTATAAAGGCACCTTTTAAAAGTGGCTTTTCTGATTTCTTACGAAACGCTTTAATTACTTTTGCTGGTGCATTCCCAGTTTCAGAATACATTACAGAGGTATTCCCTTTCAATGCAGTAGGTAAGTCTCCAAAATCTTTATCTGATGCTTCCATCGCTTTTTCAAGCAACGTGTTTTTAACAACCGATAATTGAACATCTGCTTTAAAACAAGCACGACGTAAGTTTGAAGTATCACCTGCATTTAATCCTGAAATATCTGCTAAATAGATATTAGAATTCTCTGATAATTGAGCAGTTAACTCATCAATTACTACTGATTTTTCTTCTCTTGTCATAATAAAATCTTTAACTACCTATTATTTTTGGATCAATTGCAACACTTGGACTCATCGTACTTGACATAAAAATACTTTTTACGTAAACACCTTTTGATGAAGTTGGTTTCAATTTCATAAGCATTTGTAACAACTCGTTTGCATTACCTTCAATTTTATCAGCACTAAAAGATGCTTTTCCAATTGCAGCATGAACGATCCCCGTTTTATCAACTTTAAAGTCAATTTTACCTGCTTTTACTTCACCAACAGCTTTTGCTACATCCATAGTAACTGTTCCTGTTTTAGGGTTTGGCATTAAACCTCTTGGTCCTAATACTCTACCTAAAGGTCCTAGTTTACCCATCACACTAGGCATAGTAATAATTACATCAACATCTGTCCAACCACCTTTAATTTTTTCAAGGTACTCATCCAAACCAACGTAATCTGCTCCAGCTTCTTTAGCTTCAGCTTCCTTATCAGGAGTTACTAATGCTAATACTTTTACATCTTTACCAGTTCCATGTGGAAGTGATACTACACCTCTAACCATTTGGTTCGCTTTTCTAGGATCTACTCCTAAACGAACTGCCATATCTATAGAAGCATCAAACTTTGCGTTTGATATTTCTTTCACTAATTTCGAAGCCTCTTCAACACTGTAGAATTTATTCTTATCGATTTTAGCTACTGCTTCTTTTTGCTTTTTTGTTAATCTTGCCATTTCAAATATTTTAGATTAATTAGGTGCTTGTCCTCCTTTAACAGTTATCCCCATAGATCTAGCTGTACCTGCTACCATTTTCATAGCTGAACCAATAGTAAATGCATTTAAATCTTGCATTTTATCTTCTGCTATGGTTTTAACTTGGTCCCAAGTAACTTTCGCTACTTTTTTTCTATTAGGTTCTCCTGAACCTTTTTTTACTTTGGCCGCTTCCAATAATTGTACTGCTGCAGGTGGTGTCTTAATTACAAAATCAAATGATTTGTCTTTGTAAACAGAAATCACAACTGGTAATACTTTACCAGGTTTATCCTGAGTTCTAGCATTAAACTGCTTACAGAACTCCATGATATTTACTCCAGCGGCACCTAAAGCGGGTCCAACCGGTGGCGACGGATTCGCTGCACCTCCCCTAACTTGTAGTTTAACTACTTTACTTAATTCTTTTGCCATTTTTAATAATTTAATTTTGATTCGTTTTTAAAATTGGAAGCCTTAAAAACTTATCTATAATATATGTAACAATTATTATATCTTTTCTACTTGCATATAGCTTAATTCTAATGGTGTTTTTCTTCCAAAAATCTTCACCATTACTTCAAGCTTACGCTTTTCTTCATTTATATTTTCAATAGTTCCATCAAATCCATTAAATGGCCCATCAATAACTTTAACTGTTTCACCTTTTGTAAACGGAATTGCAACATTCGAATCTGCTTCAACAGATAACTCATCTACCTTACCTAGCATTCTATTTACTTCTGATTGTCTCAACGGAACAGGATCTCCACCTTTAGTTTCACCTAAAAAGCCAATTACATTAGTAATAGATTTTATGATATGTGGAATCTCACCACTTAGATTAGCTTGAATCATTATATACCCTGGAAAGTATACTTTTTCCTTATGTACTTTCTTTCCTTTACGAATTTGAATCACTTTCTCTGTAGGTACTAATACCTGGTCAACATAATCACCTAATTCTAATCTAGAAATTTCTGTTTCTATATAAGATTTAATTTTGTTTTCCTGACCACTTACAGCCCTAACAACGTACCACTTTTTTTCTATACTACTTTCTGACATGTTCAAATATTTTAGCCTATCCAATTAAAATATGCCTTAATAACCCTACTAAATACAGAATCAACTCCCCAAATAGCTAAAGAAAAAATAATAGAAAATACAGCTACTAAAATAGTTAAACTCTGTGCTTCCGCCCAAGGCGTCCAGCTTACATTATTCTTTAGTTCTCCGAAAGATTCTTTTATATAATTTACTATACCTGCCATCTATTTTGTTATTTATATGATCATTCTTTTTTTCTGGTATATCACTTAGAAAAAAATCTTGTCACATGTTATTTTTACATGATTTAAAAGGTGTTCGCTGCAATGCTCTGAACAGGCCTCTAGCTCATTTAAAACTCGCACGGGTTGAGAGACTCGAACTCCCGACACCTGGTTTTGGAGACCAGTGCTCTACCAACTGAGCTAAACCCGTAAATATTAAGTAAAGGCATTCCGAAAAATCGAAACGCCTTTACTTAATATTAATTTAACCTTTTTAGTCTAGGATCTCAGTTACCTGACCTGCACCTACTGTTCTACCACCCTCACGGATAGCGAAACGTAATCCAATGCTTAATGCAATTGGCTGGTGTAAATCAACAGTAATTGTTAAGTTATCTCCAGGCATAACCATTTCAATTCCATCAGGTAAGTTAATGTTACCAGTTACATCCGTAGTACGAACGTAAAATTGTGGACGATAGTTATTATGGAATGGAGTATGACGTCCACCTTCTTCTTTTTTAAGAACATAAACCTCTGCTTTAAAGTTAGCATGTGGAGTTACAGAACCTGGCTTACAGATTACCATACCTCTTTTAATATCTTCTTTATTAATACCTCTTAATAAGATACCAACGTTATCTCCAGCTTCACCTCTATCTAATATTTTACGGAACATCTCAACTCCAGTAACAGTAGACGTTAACTTTTCAGCTCCCATACCAATAATATCAACAGTATCTCCAGTGTTAGCAACACCAGTCTCAATACGACCTGTTGCAACTGTACCACGACCTGTAATAGAGAATACATCTTCAATTGGCATTAAGAAATCTTTTTCAACATCACGCTTAGGCAATTCAATCCAAGAATCAACAGCTGCCATTAACTCCATTATAGAATCAACCCATTTTTGCTCACCATTTAATCCACCTAAAGCAGAACCAGCGATTACAGGACCATTATCACCATCGTATTCATAGAAAGACAATAAATCTCTAATTTCCATTTCAACAAGTTCTAATAATTCCTCATCATCAACCATATCCACTTTATTCATGAATACAACCATTCTAGGAATACCAACCTGGCGACCCAATAAGATGTGCTCGCGAGTTTGTGGCATGGGACCATCTGTAGCAGCAACTACCAAAATAGCACCATCCATTTGAGCAGCACCTGTTACCATGTTCTTTACGTAATCCGCGTGACCTGGACAGTCAACGTGAGCATAGTGACGATTAGCTGTAGAGTACTCTACGTGAGACGTATTAATTGTAATACCTCTTTCTTTTTCTTCAGGAGCATTATCAATTTGGTCGAATGACATTGCTTGTGAAGTTCCTGCATCAGCTAATACTTTAGTAATAGCAGCAGTTAAAGTTGTTTTACCGTGATCAACGTGTCCAATTGTACCTATGTTTAAGTGCGGTTTGGAACGATCGAAAGTTTCCTTTGCCATGATTTAAAATTTAATCTTAGTTATATAATAATATTAGTGTTCTATTTTTTTATAACCTTTAAAAGAGCCAATGACGGGATTTGAACCCGTGACCTCTTCCTTACCAAGGAAACGCTCTACCCCTGAGCTACACCGGCGATAAAAACTAAGAGCGAGAGACCGGGTTCGAACCGGCGACATTCAGCTTGGAAGGCTGACGCTCTACCAACTGAGCTACTCTCGCAA
>CAJXVU010000048.1 GCA_913062555.1 uncultured Bacteroidota bacterium | reverse complement strand
TTTTTGAGAATTCATAAATCTTATATAGTGAATTTAGACAAGATTGACCGATTCAACAGTAAGAATGTTGAAGTTGGGGCTTACGAGATCCCATTAAGTAGAAATAAAAAGACTCAATTGGTAGATGCATTAAATAATATTTAATGCTGTAATACCATTATTGAATTGATAAATTTGCTATTAACCATAATTTATTGTTCTACTTAACATTATCAAGGCGTCATTAAGACGCCTTTTTTATTGGGTTTAATTAAAGAAAGTTATTGAAACGACTTCTATCCCCAAGGCAGATCCTTGAAGCATTCTTCTCGATTAATAATTATCGATATTTAAGATGACCCTAATAGGACGAAAATTTTTGACACTTAAAAAGCTATTCTTTATTTTACGAATGGCTTCTTTTGTTTTTCCTAAAGATTGTTTTTGAGGAATTTTCAGTAATATATTTTTATGGTATTGATTTCTAATTCGCGATACTGGAGGGAATTCTGGGCCTAATACATGCTGCTTAAACACCTGTCTTAATGCTGTTGCCAACCACTCCGAACCTTCATTTACCGTATTATAATCCCGATGTTTAAGTGTGATTTTTATTAAACGATATATAGGTGGGTATTTAAAATTATGCCGATCATCCATTTGCTCATTAAACATCCCGAGATAATCATTATTTGAAACTTGCTGCAATATTTTATGATATGGGTTATAGGTTTGAATGAGTACTTTACCACGTTCTTTGGTTCTCCCCGCTCTTCCTGCCACTTGTTGCATTAACTGATAACTTCGTTCATGAGCTCTAAAATCTGGAAAATTTAGCATATTATCAGCATTCATAATACCAACAAGCTTTACATTTCTAAAATCGAGCCCTTTAGTCAGCATTTGAGTGCCTACCAAAATATCAACTTCCTGTTGTTCAAATGCAGTAATTATGCGCTCGTACCCATGCTTTCCTCTCGTGGTGTCCAAGTCCATTCTTGCAACTTTGATTTCTGGGAATAACGATTTAACCTCTTTCTCAACCTGTTCTGTCCCAAAGCCCTTACTATCCATTGCTGTGCTACCACAAGCCAAACAATTAATTAACATGGACATATGATAACCACAGTAATGACAGCGCAATTGTTTTTTATATTGATGATAGGTTAAACTCACATCACAATTAGGACATTGTGGTGAATGCCCACAGGTATTGCACTCTACAATAGGGGAATAGCCACGGCGATTTTGAAACAAAATAATTTGATGATTGTGCTCTAAAGCCTCGGACATTTCTTCAATAAGTTGGTCACTAAAATGCCCTTTCATACGCTTTCGCTTATGCTTATCTTTTATATCTATGAGCTCAATCTCGGGTAGCAATACATCATTATAGCGTTTATCGAGTGTTACGAACCCATACTTTTTAGTTTTTGTTGCATTAAAGTAACTTTCAATGCTTGGCGTTGCCGAACCCAATAAGGTGTTCGCGTTATGCAAGTTTGCCAATACTATAGCTGTATCTCTAGCATGGTAACGTGGTGCAGGATCAAATTGCTTGTAGGATTGCTCATGCTCTTCATCTACAATTACCAATCCTAAATTAGTAAAAGGTAAAAACACTGACGATCGCGCACCGAGCACTATTTGGGCCTTATCAGAATTTTGCAACACATTTTGCCATACCTCAACGCGCTCATGTAATGAATACTTTGAATGAAACACAGACACCTGTGCTCCAAAATAATGTTGTAATCGACTCACCAACTGAGTTGTCAATGCAATTTCTGGTACCAGATATAACACTTGTTGGCCTTGTTTTAAAACATTGGAGATGAGCTTAACATAGATCTCTGTCTTCCCAGAAGATGTAATGCCATGAAGCAAGCATACTTTTTGAGTTTCAAATTCCTTATTTATTTGTTCTAAAGCTTTAAGCTGATAGGAATTCAATTGCTTTAATGCATCGGTTTGTTCTCCCGAATATGAAACACGATCGGTTTGAATATGAAATTCTTCAAAAATTTGCTTATCAACCAGAACTTTAATTTGAGTAGATGTCGACTTGCTTGTTTCAATTAATTCTGAAACTTTTATTGGTTTTTCTGTCGTGGCAGACATAGAGAAAAACGTCAATATAATAGCCCGTTGTTTTGGTGCTCTACTTAAATTATCGAGTAAAGCTTCCAAAGCTTCATTGGTTTGATAGGCTTCATTTAATCGGACATACCTTACCAATTTAGGCTTATACTTTTCATAAATTTCCTCCTCAATTTTTATGGCATCCTTTTCCAATAATCGTTTTAAAACTGGGAGTACATTTTTTTTATCAAGAATATTGCTAATCTCCTGCACTTTTAATGAAGATTGATGATACAAAGCTTCATAGACTAAATACTCATCATCTTTTAATTGAGATTCATCGGGAATTTCATTATTTGTTTTAGAAATAATGGTTTCACTTTCTAATAAGAAGGCTGAGGGTAATGCCGCACGGAGGACATCACCAAGGGTACAGATATAATATTGTGAAATCCAATCCCATAATTTAATTTGATGTGCTGTAATAATAGGATGTTCATCTAATATTTGATGAATTGGCTTGGCTTCATAAACTTCAGGTTTATTTTGATGAACTCTATAAACAAGGGCGGTATAAATTTTACTCTTCCCGAAAGGGACCGCAACTCTCATTCCTGCATTTAAAAATTCGGATTCAGCCTCTGTGATACTATAAGTAAAAAGACGTTCCAATGGAACTGGAAGAATGACATCTATAAAATACTGCATTGCCTCAAAGGTAATTGGTTTCAGAAGAAATTACTAACTAAAAATAAATTCAATACTCATATTATTCAATGACCCGCTGCCAATATTGGGATGCATATAAAAAAGCAATGTATCCTCTCACTTGTAAAATATTGGGATCATCCTTATCAATGACCAGTCTACATTTATATTTTTTACCACGTTCAGGATCAAAAATAGTTCCTCCTTTATAAAAGTTGCCAATTTTTTTCAATTGCTTTATTAAAACAAGTCCCAATACCGGCATATTATATTCATCACCTTCACATTTCTCACATAAGGCATCTTTATCTTCAGGATTTATAATGTCAATTACTTTTCCAAAGACCTCTCCATCTTCTTCATAAATTTCTACAATAGATTTTTCCTGACCGGTTTGGTTATCAACGGTTCTCCATTTGCCAAATATGCTCTGTGAAACCCCAATATATGGTAGACTTAACATTAAACATAAAAATACCAGTTTTTTCATAACTATTTAGCCTTGCTTTTTAAACGGAGTAATGACACATTAAGCTCAAATCCTAATAATAAAATATTAGAGTTAAGCCACAAATATAACAACAGTATTAATAAAGCACCTATAGAACCATATAACTCATTATATTGAGAAAAATTTTCTATATAGATCCCAAATATATAAGATGTGAGTATAATTAACAATGTAGTAAATATTGCTCCTATTGAAAAGAAACGAGATATTCGTCCTTCTTTGGTTCCAAAATAATAAAGCGTTGCAGTGGTTAAATAGATCATGATTACAAAAAACAAATACTTTGCGAGTATCAATCCGGATTGACCTTGCTCCTCACCTATAATGCCTCGATTTTCAAGATTCTGAATTATATAAATATTAAAATACCCAATGACAACAACGGTAACAATCACTAGCATTGCCAATATAATTGCAACGCCAGTTGCATATAAATACTGTTTAAAAACATTGCGATTAAACTGGGTATGATATGAATTTCGAAAGCCTGAAAATACGGAGCTCACTCCATTTGCCATTAGCAAAATAGAAAGTAAAAATACCGAAGACAAAATACCACCTCTATTTGTACTCGCTATATCTTCAAATATATTTTTAAAAAAGAAATCGGAAGTATTTGGTGGTAAAAAGGATTTTAAAAACTGCATAAAGTCCTCTTGAAAATTATCAACTGGCAATTCTGGAATCAATACCAACACAAAAATTAAAAAAGGAAATATTGCTGTAAAAAAACTAAAGGCAATAGCACTTGCCCTAGAGGTTAATGCACCTTTAACAATACCTATAATATACATTTCAATAAGATCATAAACAGATAATCCTTCAAAGCCTGGAAGTTTGATTTTTTTTAAAAACCGTACAATCAAATTTAGTATTGGAATTTTATCTAATTTATCTTCTATTTTTCTGGTCATACTAAACCGCTTTCAAACTTAAGTCCATATTATATACCGAATGTGTTAAAGCGCCGCTAGATATAAAATTGACACCACACTCAGCATAGTTTCTAATTGTATTTTCGTTGATCCCTCCGGACGATTCAGTGAGACATTGATCCCCAATCATCTCTACAGCTCGCCGTGTATCTGCATAGTTAAAATTATCAATTAATATTCTATAAACACCCTTAGTTTGTAAAATTTCCTCAATTTCATTCAAATTTCGAGCTTCTACTATAATTTTCAAATCCCGTTTTGTGTCTTTAAGGTAATTTTTGGTTAAATCAAGCGCCTTCGTAATTCCTCCAGCAAAGTCAATATGGTTATCTTTAAGCATAATCATATCATAGAGTGCAAATCTATGATTTTCACCCCCACCAATGGTAACGGCCCATTTTTCTAAAGCGCGAATCCCAGGTGTCGTTTTACGTGTATCCAAAATTTTAGTTCCAGTGCCGTCCAGTAAATCTACAAAGGCTTTAGTTTTTGTAGCAATGGCACTCATTCGTTGCATGGCATTAAGCACTAATCGTTCTGCTTTCAAAATAGATTGAGAGGCGCCTTCAACAAAAAACACAATATCACCATGCTCAACTTCTGCCCCATCTTCTATAAATGTTTCTATTTTCAAATGTTTATCAACCGACAAAAACACTTGTTTGGCAAATTCAACACCGGCAATTATACCTTCATCTTTTACCAGTAATTTTGCCTTTCCTGTTGCCGTATCCGGGATACAAGCTAATGAACTATGATCACCATCGCCTACATCTTCGCGAATAGCATTGGTTATAATTAGCTCTATTTCCTTTTCAAATTGCGCTTTACTTATCATTACTGCATTAATTTAATGCTAAAATAACAATTTGATTTCCGAATTGTTATTTCATCTTTTTATATTTTTTTGATGTTACAAAAGTCATTCCAATTCGTCATAATTTAAAACCAACTCCTTATGACTTATATAGAGCAATTTCATGGAAAGTTATATTCACTTCGATTATTTAAATTATTTACCTGGGGTGTCAGAGTATTATTAGCCATTGCATTTATGCCTTCGGGTATAACAAAATTAGTTGGGAATAGGTTTACTTTATTGGACATAGACACCCCTGTTGGCTTCTTTTTTGAGGCCATGTACCGCACCGGTTGGTATTGGAATTTTCTTGGTTTTATGCAATTACTAACTGTTGTATTATTACTTATTCCACGTACTTCTCTACTTGGTGCAATATTTTATTTACCAATAATAACAAATATTTTTATTATTGTGGTTGCAATGCATTTCACAGGAACACCTTACATTGCTGGATTAATGTTAATTGCAAATTTATATTTACTGTTTTGGGATTATAAAAAGCTAAAGCAAATTGTTTCTGTTATATTTGAAAAATAAATGTTTTTCGAGTGTAATATTAATCGCTATGTTTAAACCCTTAATAATTCTAATTTTTCTTTTACCCTTTTTATCATTTGGACAAACTGAAGTTTTTCTTGATGAGAACATGAATCAAATTGACAAAAAAACGTATAATAAAAAATGTAAGATTAACATCTATTATTGTAAAAAAGATAAAACAGATACTACCATTGTTAATAAATTATATTATAAATACCAGTTTGGGAAAGTTTCCAATGAAGATTTTCAGATATTAAAAACATTCTTTTTTAAAAGCACAGGGATTAAATTTAGTCCCACTTCGAATATCATAATAAAATATAATGATTCTCTTTTTGGATATAAATCAACTGAAGAAAAAAGAAAAATACAATATAATAAACATTTAAATCGGTACAATAATTCAATTTCAAACATAAGAAAAAAAGGAAAATTTCCTGAATTTGTTCCTCATACACTTAAAGCCTATACAAAAAGTCACATTAGTTTTATTAACAGGCAAAAAAAATGTATTGAATTAGTTAATAAAAATTATAATTCTAATGCCATTTTCTTATATCAATTTGATTTAGACCACAATATAATGTGGCCCGATTTAAATTGGATTCAAGATAAATATGGCCTTTTCAAACAATTATTTTTTAAAATACCAAATTTTGACGGCATGCTTATTCTAAAACCTGATGGCAATTTTTTCGTGAGTAACACCATTTTAAGTGAGAAGGTATTCTCAATACTTTTAAATGGAGATTGGTCAAATATTAAACAAGATTGGATAAAAACAAAGCAAAAATATATTAAAAAAGGATTTGGTCTTTTCAAACTGGAATCTAATTTTAAACGAAAAAATTGTTTCTAATGCAAATCAAACTCCTAGCCATTGGCAAAACAGATAATAAAAACATTCAAATTTTAATTGAAGATTATCAAAAGCGCGTAGGCCATTATATCAAATTTAATCTCGATATCATTCCCGATTTAAAGAAGGTAAAACACCTAAGCGAAGAACAACAAAAGCAAAAGGAAGGTGCTCTTATTTTAAGTAAACTTAGTAGTTCTGATGTATTAATTCTACTTGATGAAAATGGAAAACAAATGGACTCAGTTGGATTTTCTACTTACCTTCAAAAACACATGAATTCGGGTATCAAGCAACTTGTATTTGTAATTGGTGGACCTTATGGGTTTTCTCCTGAAGTTTACCAAAAAGCTCAAGGAAAATTGTCCTTATCTAAAATGACCTTTTCACACCAAATGGTTCGGTTATTTTTTATTGAACAGCTTTATCGAGGGTTTAGTATTTTGAGAAATGAGCCTTATCATCACCGGTAAGTCACTATTTATCGTTGATTTAATGCTAACTGTAGTTTTTTACTGAGATTTTTCACAACCAAATCACAGGAAATATCCAGTCATTTAAAAAATGTCTTAGTTGAGTAATTGCTCAAATACAAAGGCTTTAAAGTCCTCCAAAGGTTTTGTGTTGCTAGTAGGTTTCATTCTCAAAATTGCACCATGCCAGCTATTAATAAGAAAACTTCCCACGAGTTTAGGGTCTAAGTTTTCATTAAAAGCTCTTTCCAGTTGTGCTTCATTTAAACATTGCAAAAATATGGCTTCCCACTCATTAAATTCTACATCCAATGCTTCCTTAAAATTCTCATTAGTATTTTCAAGTTCTTGTGAAAAATTTCCCATAATAAAACCTAATTTACATTTTGTAATGTTATTTTGATAATCTATAATATCTGAATAAAATTTGTCCAAGAGTTTCATCAGGGACATCTCAGAGTTCAGTAAGGATTTAAAGAAACTAATCCGTTATCATTATAGCATTTCAAACCTCCAGCCAAATTCTTCCTTACTGGCAAAATGATTATAAAACGAGCCTTTTGGTAGATTTATTTTATCGGTTATCTCTTTTATTCCAATAGCACGGGATCTATTCAGATATATGAGTTCATTTCCGGCCTTAATAATATCTTCTATTAATATTTTCGTTTGGCAAGGCTTATGTATAACGACTGGTCACTATCACAATTTTAACCTGGCTTTTATAATGTAAAGGACTGGGATTGATATAATCCCAGCCATTTACTGCTATTAATCAAGCTCTTTTTAAAAATACTTGATCATGGTAAACCTCAAAAAACTATCGTTTTTAAAGTTTGCTAATAATAATTCATTGGCATCTATATTACTAAATACTCTTGCTTCCAATTCTGCTTTCCAGCTATTACCTATACGTCTTGATGCTTCAATACTGAAAATTTTGCTACTGGATTCTAGATCTGTCAGTCCTCCAATTAATATTGCTGTATCTTGAGTATCATTGAAAGCAATTCTACTTCCGAAGAAAATATCATTTTGTAAAGCACTTAGTGCTAACTCATCACGATCATCATACAAATACTCTCCTAAAACACCAATATCCAGTCCATTACCATCAATATTACTGAAGGTATACTCCAATCCAGCAACAAAAGCAAAGACATCTTGAGCTTTTGCCGTACGATATATGGACTCAAATTTCCAAAGAAAAGCATCATGTGTTACCTGTAACTCTAAGCCTGTTTGATTGATTACTGGATAGAAAGCATTAATATTTCCTAGTTGGTCAAATGTAAATAATGGCTCTCTTCCATTACCATAAAAATGTGAAATTCCAATATCAAAAGCACCAATATAATGAGACCACCTTATTGCAAAATCTTGACGCCATTCTTTCGCTTTACTCTGGTATCCAACATCTTCTTTATCTATAACAATAGGAAACCGGAATCGTCCTTTATTTCCTGCGAAAGAACGTTCTCTATGATAGGGTAAATAAAAGAAATCAAAGGCTCCAAAATTAGTATTCAAAGAATATTGAATCATTGGCTGCCCTAATTTTTGTTCACCATCAAAACTCTCTACCGCGTCTGTTTGATTTATAATGTCTACTAAATGGTTACTCTCTGTAACCCCCCAATAAATTTTCTTGAGGCCAACACTTAATTCCCAATTATTTTTAACCTTTTGATAATATAATTCTCTAATGTCCCAATGTGTACGTTCATTGTCTACATCCAATCTAAAAAAGCCTTCCGCAGTAATACTTTCGTATCCCTTATTCCAATCCAGCGTATATTTTGGTCTTATTGCTAATGATGGGAATTGATCTTTCTGTTCCTCAAAAGAAGGAGATTTATAAAAATATCTATACTCGGCTTCGAGTTCTAATTCGAAATCATGATTGATCGTTTTCTTTAGATCTTCCTGAGCAATTCCAGAAAACGAAAACAATATGACAGCTAGGTATGTTAATTTATTTTTCATCTGTTAATATTTACTGTTTAGGGGGCAGATTATATTCGCCATTCATCATCTCGGTTGGTATCAACTTATGATTTGGCTCATTTCACTTTATTACATTTTGATAAAAGACATCGGAAATTGATTATGGAAATTCCCGATGCCTCACACACTCAACATTTCAATCAAAAATAAAATGTTTGACTATTTACTTCTTTTTAAAGCATTTTGTGTAAAATCTTCATCTGTCAAATTAGCATCGAAATTATAATTACTAAACTTTAACAGCGTTTCTTTATTACTTTGATGGTTTACCATATTGAAGGTTCCTGCTCTCCAAAACTTATTTTTATATAACTCGTAATCAGAATAAGTTAAAGTCTTTAAAAGTGAATTTTTTCGGTCATAGAACTCCACTTTTTCAATGCGGTAACCTTTGCCTTTGTTATAATTAACAACTCGACGTGTGTACCCAGACTTTGGGTCAACTGGATCTTGTTCCACAATTAGAATATCTTCTTTTTCTTCCAAAAATTTATAACTGTATTTTTCAACTTCCTGAGATGATAAATCTTCATAAGCAAATTCAGAACCAACAAATGGTCCGGATTTATTATTTGAAGAGATGCGTTTAACTCGCTTTATTGATGGTAAAAACAACCATTGATCATCAGGACCAACCTTATGTGTAAATGTCAATGTAGATGTTCCTTTTACATCTCTAGGACTATTAAAAACAATTAGAGATTTATCCCCATCGGCTGTTAATTCTAATGTTTTAGTCGTTAAATCACGTTCACTAGTTTGGCCATTCTTATTTTTTAAGGTCATTTTTAGATCTACTGATGAACTTTTAAATCCCAAATCGGCTTGCTCTGCAGCTTTCGCAATTTCTAATCCGCGTGCTTCTGGAGATTGTGCATTTATCCCCATACTACTTAAAAGGACTGCTGTTATTAAAATTATTTTTTTCATGTTTTTATTTTTAAATATTGAATTTATTTATCAAGTATAATTTGTTCTAATTTTTTTTCACTCACCACTTTGCTTTCTTTCCTACTTGTTAAAATAAGCAGTGATGGTAATAATATAAAATCGATTATCAAAGCCGACAGAATAATAATTACGGTAATTCTAGCCATATAACTGTTTAGTGCAAAGGATGATGTTGAGAGAACCGCAAAGCCAGCCACTAATACAATTGTTGTGGTTACAAGTGCCTTACCTACGGTTTCAAAGGCATAGACTACCGCTTGTTGAGCAGTATATCCTAACTCGCGTCTCGCTCTTAAAAACTTACTCATAAAATGTACAGTATCATCAACAATAATCCCGAGAGTCATCCCAAATACAATGACCATTCCAGTATTTATTTGTGCCTTATATAGTGCCCATATTCCAAATCCAATAAGGACAGGAGTGACATTAGGAATTATACTTAATAAGCCAAGTTTAAAACTTCTTAAGGCTAACATTAGTACTAAAGAAATTAATATCAATGCAATAATATTCCCCTTAAACATACTATCTGCTTGTCTAAACCCTAGTTTAGAAAACATGAGCATTGGACTTACTGCAAGGGCATGCATTTCTGTTGGTGTATTTTCTCGCAGCCATTTTTCTCCACGTTCTGCAAAGGCAATCATTTGCGGACTGTCAATATTTTCAAGTGTAACTGTAACCCTAGTTTCAGATTTGTCCACATTAATTTGATTGTTTAGGTCTAAACCAAAAGGCAATGACAACTCATACAACAATAAATACTGTGCCGCTTCTTCACGGTTATCGGGCACGCGATAATATTGTTCATCATCACCATGCATTGATCGATTAACACGTCGGGCCACCTCGCTAAATGCATTAACATGTATCACTTCAGGTTGTTTATTTAACCAATTCTCAAAGTCATTTAGTTTTCTTAAATATTCGGGATTATTAATTCCCCCACTCTCACCACTGCCTATGGAATATTCAACATTATAAATACCCGTCAGATTTTTACTAATATAATCTGTGTCTGTTCTAAACTGAACACTCTCATCAAAATAGTTAATAAACTCATCATTGAATGTATTTCTTGTTGCCAAATAGGTCATTCCTCCTATAATTAAAAATGAAATAACAGTGAGTCTAACAGGTTGTTTTACAACATAATTACCCAAAGATCCATACCAATTTTTACTAACCTTAGTTGTTTCTTTTTTAGCTTTTGTTTTTACAGGCAAAATAGCCATTAAAGCGGGTAAAGCCGTTGTTGAAAACAAGAAAGCCATTGTCATTCCAAAAGCTGTGATATTACCTAAATCCCAAAATGGGGGAACATCACCAAAATTCATCGTTAAAAATCCAATAACGGTAGTTAAACTCGTAATAAATACGGGCATAAAGTTTAAGCGCATCGACTCCGTTAAAGCTTCTATTTTAGTCATGTTTTCCTTACGCATTTTTTGTAACATCGTTACCAAAATATGGATACTATCCGCTACGGCAAGTGTTAAAATCATGGTTGGAAACACCGCTGAAGGTGGTGTTAGTTTAATTCCCATTAAACCAACAAAGCCAACAGCACTCATTATAGAGAACATTACAACCACTAATGTTGCAATGGTGCTATAAACGTTTCTGGTAAGTATAAATGTTGTAATCAAAACAATAATCAACATGAACATTGTTAAGGCCAAATCACTCATTGATGATTCAAAGAATGCTGTATTTAAGGGGACTAATCCTGAAGAGTGTATTTCGAAATTTGGATGCTTTACTTTAAACTCAGTAAGCATATTTCTAACAAAGGCAGTTACTTCCGGGATTTCCTTTGCGCTATCAACACCAGGAAGTCTAACCGTAATATTAACAGCAGTAACACTCCCTTTTTCATTAAGAATTCTGTTTACAAGTAAGGGTTCTTTTAATGCTTTCGTTTTAATATCTGCAATTTCCGCTTCCGTTTTTGAAGACGATTCATAGGACAAATCATCGACATAAAGGTCATCCTCTACAGCACTAGTGTGCTGAAAATTTGTCAATGCATCTACTCTAGAAGAATACGGTGTATTCCAAGATTCGGCAGTTAATTCTTCAATTGCTGCAAGATTGTCTTTTGTAAATATATTGCCATTAGATGGAGAAAGGACAAGAATTACGTTATCGTCTTTCGTATACTTTTCCTGAAGTGCATCAAAAGCCTCTAATTCGGGATTTGACTTACTAAAGAAAACATGATAATCACCATCAAATTCCATGGCGCCTTGAGACCCAAGTCCCATAGCCAAAATCAAAGTCAGTATTAATACTGGCCATTTGCGTTTAATTACAAACGCGGCCCATTTTTTGGCAAACTTGTTTGAGGCATTTTCAATTTTTTTTATTGCATTCATAGTTTGTTAATTAGTTGACCAGTCACTTATTATTTCTGATCTTTTTTAGTGTTTAAATAAAATATTAGTGTGAATTGATTTAAATAATTGACCAGTCATCTATTAAAAGGTCAAAAAAAATATTATTTCAAAATTAGCATCCGAATCATATTCATAAGATTATCTATAGGATAAGAACTTTTCATTTCTTTCATACTTACCATCGCCCCTTTTCCGGCATCTTCAATAAAGGCAGCAATATCTCCAGCTGCCATAGCACTATCAATTTCTCCATAGTCCTGCGCTTCCTGAATAACCTCAGTAATTAGACTCAAAACCAACTGTTCTTTTGTTAGGATGGCATTTCTAATTTTCTCATTGTGTTCGGCCATTTCACTACCCAAATTACAAGCCATACAGCCCATTTTACAGTCCATTTCATTTTTCAATACACTAACACGATATTCATGAAAATCGAGCAAACGTTGTTTTGGCGACACCGTTTTGTTTTGTAAAATTTCCTTTGCAGGAGTGAACATTATACTAAAGTATTTCTCTATGGCTTTAACAGTAAAATCTTCTTTGCTGTCAAAATAAAAATAAAATGAACCTTTAGGTATTCCAACAAGTTTAACAATGTCATTAACGCTAGTTGCGTTATATCCTTTTGACCAAAGGAGCTCCATCCCTTTTTCTAAAAGGGAATCTGCTTTAAGATCGTGTTTTAAGGTTTTAGCCATTATTAATTATTACTCTGCAAAAATATGACCACTCGTCTAGTAAACCAAATTTTTTAACAATTTTATTTAAATAAGTTAACAAACCTCCTACAGACCTTGATCTAAAGGAGGTTTTATTAAAAATGATTTTTGTTAATTTTCCTAAATATATGCGTATACATTAGTGATGTTGAAAAGTCTCTTTTCGCTTCTTTAGTTGCTTTTCAAGATCTTTTATAGTGTGTTTCACTGCATTTTCAAAGCTTGTTTCATTAGAGGTAGCAAATATTCTTGGTCCAGGAACACTCAATTCCATTTTACAAATTTTACCTTTCCCTTTTGGATCATGTTCTACTTCAAAATGCACTTCTGCATTAATTATCCAATCATATTTGTTAGCTAAATTTGTTAATTTTTCATTTACATATTTGTCCATTGCTTCACTTGTAGCCATATGTACATATTGAATATTTATCATCATAGTGTTTAATATTTAAATTAATATAATACTCAAATTTAAAAGAGTTTTCTTCCTTTTAAAATGATAAATATCATATTAAGGGTGAAATAATTTTAAAAAATATCAGTATAATATTTAGCTGTTACTTATTCTAAAAGCCCATTAATTAATCATTTATTTAATAATAGGTATTACTGTCCAGTTTGTAACTGAAAACCCATCTTGAGCTATAACTTTAATACTGCCTGTTTTATTTTGAATAAAATTGAAAGTATGCCCTGAATCGACTATTGTTTTTGCTCCAAAAGGAATATCAAAAGTTGCCCTAACCTTTGATAAATTGTTTTCCTTAGAAAGATAAGCATATATTTCATGGGAATCCCAATTAACAATACTAGAACGTACTTCGTTTTGGAATTTTACATTATACATTCCAGAATTTCCAATGTCTATACCATTGACTTTAGGAGATCCTAAATTTTGAATTTCCTGTTTTTCCATAGTGTAATTTCTTAACTGAATAGCATTAACAAAGAGTTCCCCTGTTTCATTATCATCATCAGAAAAAAGTAAAAATCCTTGATCTTGTCCCCCAGGAAATACATTATAAACAGACCATCTCCCAGAAGAAATTGCATTTTCACCTATAAACTTTCCATTGATATATTTTTTTATTGTGCTCATGGAAACCACAATAGCTATACGGTTCCAGGTTTCTATTTTCAAGTTTCCGTGATATTCATTGTTAATTCCCAAACCTCCAGATTTTATGAAAAAATCACCATCATTATCATTTGTTGGACTTGTTTGAAACAAATTTATAAATTTTGAATCGCTACCCTTGGGGATATAAAGATCCATTATTATAGTGTAATTATAATGCAATTCCTCATTACTATCGGGGGTAAAATTTGTAAACATAAATAATCCGTTTTTTGGATTAAATGCTGGTATTTTCGCAATGGAAGCGGCCTTCCCTTCAATTGAGCCAATTCCAAACGAAGTTGTAGTTCCAAATTGAAGCATTTGAGTGTTATCATTGCTTAAATAATCTAATGGTCTAAACTGGCTACCAACACCAGTACTAGTCAAATCTTTATGTTCAAAATCCCAATTTCCAGTCGTCCTTTTCATAGGCTTCGTGTTTAGTATTTGCTTATCGCAAATGACTTTCATTACACTGGGGGCTATATCACTCTCAACACCATCAACAGCATTATTCCTGATGGTTTTAAATTCATCAATATTATTTGAAGTAAAGACCCATAGTTTAGAGCCGTGCTCATGGATTTTTTTAATAAAGATTTGAAACTTTTCCGTATTATCAATAGCAGCTGTATAATAGGTTTCAAAAAAAGCACATCCAAGTGCCACCAATTCCTGATACCATCTATCATCATTAACATTTTCTGGTATGCCTCCAAAATAAACAAATGATGACTCGGGACAAGCGCTATGAAATGCTCTTGCTTCTTCTAAATTGCTAATGGCAGACAACAATCTTTCAGGTAAAACCTTAGTACTCTCAAGTGCCTTAGCCATTAGGTCAATACGGAATTTTTTAGTATCCAAATAAAGATAAGCATCATATTTTTCTGCAAGTTCAAGCGCTTCTTCCAAAGTGGCTATTTTGGTGTTTTTAAATTGAGAACCTTTCCAGCTACCAACATCCAGGCTTAACAATTCTTGATAGGTTGACGAAACAACATACCCTGTACCACTACTAGTTCTATACATTGTTGGTTGATCATGAAATAAAACATAAACATCATCGGAAGTAACATTGATATCAATTTCACAATACTTCACGCCACGTTTAAAGGCTTCTTCAATACTCAATAAGGTATTTTCAGGGTAAATGTCAGAATAGCCTCGATGTCCTATAGCATCAAAGCCACAATCGGAATATGAATAACTTGGAATATTAGACTGAGAGAAAATGAGCTTACTGCTTGCAAGGAGGATAATGATTAGAAAAAAGAGTCTCAAGGACATTTATTTTTATTTGCAGCTTCACAATTCATTCAAATGTACTAAAAAATTCTCAAGATGTTGTATTCTTTTTTGTCTTATAAAACACTTTAATAGTTAAGAATGAGGTCATTAAAAAAAGGCTAAGAATAAAATACTCATATAAGTTTTTTCAATTCAACCCTGGCATTTTCCATCATCAATTCCTGTCCTTTTTCATTGGGATGTAAATCATCTTCAAGAAAATGAGCTGGTGTTAAATTATTTGAAAAATCTATATATGGTGTTTCTTTTTGATTACAATATGCAATCAGGGTAGTTTTAAAACTCCTAATGCATTCGGAAAAATTCTCTTGAATAAAATTGAGTTCATTTAAATTATAAAATGGGGTGGGAATTCCTATAACAACTTGAATTTCATAATGTTTTGCATACTTGGCCATGGCATGAATATTTGAAATAATTAATTCATCTTTTAATCCAAACCACAGGTCATTTGTCCCTCCTGTTATGATTATATGAGTTGGCCTATGCTGAACAATCATTTGTTCAAAGCGGCCTAACATGCCTGCTGTCGTATCACCATTAATCCCATAATTAATCACGGCTACATTCAACGCCTTACTCAATAATGTAGTCCATTTTTTAGGTGCTTCTAGATCAAACCCAAAAGTGATACTATCTCCTATGCATGCAATTTTAACTTGTGTGTTATCTATCATTATTTTAAGATTATCATTCAAAAATTACAATATCATCGCTTTCAAACCAATCTTTATAAAATTGTTGATGAATTTTCTCTATACTATTGCGTTTCACTTTAAGTGTTGGTGTTATTAATCCATTAGCAACACTCCAATCTTCTTTCATAATAATAATCTTTTCTATTTTTTCGTGTTTTTCGAATTTAGGATTTAGGCTATTAACTGTTGTGATTAAACCAGAAATCAAATTGGCTTTATCCTTCATTAATCCCAATTGAGATACAGTAATTAACGCAATAGGTTGCGGAATTCCTGTCCCAACAATACATATTTGTTCGATATCCGTATTCTTGGTCATTTGAAGCTCCAAAGGGGCTGGTGAAATATATTTTCCTTTATCTGTTTTAAATTGATCTTTAACACGTCCAGTAATACTTAAAAATCCGTCATGATCATATTCCCCAATATCACCTGTTTTTAAAAATCCTTCTCCATCAAAAACTGCAGCGGTAGCTTCAGGCGATTTATAATAGCCTTTCATCAAACAATTATTCATGATGCATATTTCTCCTTCGGTAGTTAGCTTAACTTTTACATGCTCCAATGGTTTTCCAACAGAGCCCACTTTATTGGCTTGTGGAGAATTGCAATGGGAAATGCAACAATCTTCGGTCATTCCATATACTTGCTGAATTGAAATCCCAATGGTTTCAAACCAAATAACTAAACTTGGCGCTAGCGGTGCTGCTCCAGATAAAATAAACTGAGCTGATCCCAGCCCAAGCTTTTGTTGTAATTTCTTTTTAAGATATCCATTAAGAAGTGGTATTTTTAATAAAAAACTAAGGCGTTTTTGTGGTAACTTCTCTAATATTTTTTCTTGAAATTTTGACCAAATTCTCGGGACCGCAAAAAATGCATGAGGTTGTGTTTTTTCTAAATCTGAAGCAAAAGTATCTAAGGATTCCGGGAATGTTACCTGTGCTCCTAAAACTAAACTAATCGTTTCCAATAATCGTTCAGCAATATGTGCTATGGGCAGATAAGAAAACAAGCGGGATTGTTCGGCCAAATTAAATAGCGTAATTAATCCTTTTACACTTTCCATAAAATTGCCAACAGTATGCATTACGCCCTTAGGATCTCCCGTAGTACCAGAGGTATAAATTATAGTATGCAAATTATTGCTCTCATGTTTTGGCAGTACTAGAAGTGGTTCTTGACTTTGTAAAAAGTCTTCCCATAAATCCCCAACAGCATTACCATACAAACCAATACTAATAATTGGAATATCTAAAATCCCTTTTTTTTGAGATTCCAAATCATCTAGCTTCCCTACAATAATGGCCTTGGCTTCACTATGAACTAAAATTTGGTTTATAGACTGACTATTAAGAGTTGGATAAATTGGAATGGATATATGACCTGCCATCATGATGGCTAAATCTGCGATATGCCAATGTGCACAATTTTTAGACAACAATGCTATATGCGAGCGTTGTGCAAGCTTATAAGTATGCAATGCAGATGCCATTTTACGCGCTTCAGTTCCAACGTCTTTAAACGAGTAGCTAATGATGCCTCCATTTATAGGCTGGTTTAAAAAAGGAGCATCAGGAGTATTGGTTTCCCAATGTAGAAATGCTTCTAAAGGTGAGTTAAATATTTGCATAATCAATAAGTTAGTCTCTAAATATAGGAAAAGTTTGTATGGTATAAAATAATCTATATTGACTTCTTTTTTATTGTTTTATTTTCATCGATATACAGTATTTTTGAGTTTTCATTTAATCTATTATTATGAAACTAGTTTTCGCTACCAATAATGCCAATAAGCTCAAAGAAGTTCAAGCACTTTTGCCTCAAAACATTCAATTATTAAGTTTAAAAGAAATTGGTTGCTTTGAAGACATTCCGGAAACACAGGCGACTATTGAAGCCAATGCAAAACAGAAGGCCAATTACATTAAAAACAACTATGGTTATGATTGTTTTGCAGACGATACCGGTCTAGAAGTTGATTCCTTAAACGGTGCTCCTGGTTTATATTCAGCACGATATGCTGGTGAAAACCGAGATGCTAATGACAATATGGATAAATTACTGAACGAGTTAGAAGTTCATGAAGACCGATCTGGGCAATTTAAAACTGTTATTGCTCTCCATCTCGATGATCAGCTCCAAACATTCACAGGTATTTGCGAAGGTGAAATTACCGTATCCAAGCATGGTACACAAGGATTTGGTTACGACCCCATATTTAAACCTTTAGGATTTGAACATACTTTTGCCGAAATGTCAATTGAAGATAAAAACAGGATAGGACATCGTGGGAAGGCGATTCAATTATTAGTACAATATTTAAATTCTAAATCGTAAAATCCAATATCTTATTTCTTGTTTCAAAAATAAAAACTCAAATAACAAATAGAAAATAGGGGTTAGAAAGGCCAATAAAAATGCCAAAAAATTGATATTCAAAATAAAGTAGTATCTTTGCGCCTTGAAACTCAAAAATGAGTTTATAAATTCCTCAGGGTGAGGATGTGTTACTAGAAGTTTAGGTTTAAGTATGTCGATTCGCTTCTTTATGTAACACCACATAACATAATCGAATACTTATTACTCGAATGAACACATTCCAAGATTTAGGTCTTAATGAAGACCTTTTACACGCAATTACCGATTTAGGTTTTGAAAAACCAAGTGATGTCCAAGACAAAGCTATTCCAATTTTATTAGATCAAGAAACAGATTTAGTTGCATTGGCACAAACAGGAACAGGAAAGACGGCTGCCTTTGGTTTTCCAATGTTGCAAAAAATTAATGTCGATAGTAGAACTACTCAAGGTTTAATATTATCTCCAACACGTGAACTTTGTTTACAAATTACAAATGAGATGAAGCAATATGGTAAATATTGCAAAGGTCTTAATGTAGTTGCTATATATGGAGGAGCTAGTATTTCTGATCAGGCTAGAGAGGTAAAACGTGGTGCACAGATTATTGTCGCGACTCCTGGTAGAATGAAAGATATGATTAGCCGTAGGATGGTTGATATCTCAAAAATTGAATATAGCGTTTTAGATGAAGCCGATGAAATGTTAAATATGGGTTTCAAGGAAGATATTACTGATATTCTTTCTCATACTCCAGACGAAAAAAATACATGGTTATTTTCTGCAACGATGCCAAAAGAGGTTTCAAATATTGCGAAAAGATTCATGCAAAATCCTGTTGAAATTACCGTTGGTAATAAAAATGAAAGTACCAATCAGGTATCTCATGAATATTATTTAGTAAATTCTAGAGACCGCTATCAAGCCCTAAAACGCTTGTCTGATGCAAATCCAGATATCTTTTCTGTAATCTTTTGTAGAACAAAACGTGATACTCAAAAAGTAGCAGAAAATTTAATTGAAGATGGTTACAGTGCTGGAGCATTACACGGTGATTTAAGTCAGAACCAACGTGATTTGGTGATGAAATCTTTTAGAAACAAACAAATACAAATGCTAGTAGCTACAGATGTTGCTGCTCGTGGTATTGATGTTGATGATATTACCCACGTTATCAATTATCAATTACCTGATGAACCTGAAATTTATACACATAGATCTGGTCGTACAGGTCGCGCTGGAAAAACAGGGATCTCTATGGTAATTGTTTCCAAAAGTGAAGTTCGTAAGATAAAAAGTATTGAACGAATCATTAAAAAACAATTCGAGAAAAAGGTAATTCCTGATGGCATGGAAATTTGCGAGGTGCAATTAATGTCATTAGCAAATAAGATTCAGAATACAGAAGTGAATCATGAAATAGACAAATACCTTACCAGTATAAATGATTTGTTCGAAGACACCAGTAAAGATGAATTGATTAAAAAGTTCTTCTCGGTAGAATTCACACGTTTCTTTAATTACTATCAAAAAACTAAAAACCTTAATGCATCGGAATCTAGTTCTGATCGTGATGGCGGAAAAGATTATAGCGTAAATTCAAACGATTCGCGTTACTTTATCAATGTAGGCCGTAAAGATGGATACGACTGGATGAGTTTAAAAGACTTCTTAAAAGATGTTCTTGAACTGGGTAGAGACGACGTTTTTAAAGTTGATGTCAAAGAGAGCTTCTCTTTTTTCAACACTGATAAAGCGATACAACAGAAAGTATTAGACTTCTTCACCGACTTTAAACATAATGGTCGTTTTGTAAATGTTGAAGTCAGCGAAGATAAAGGACGTAGCAATAATAGAAGTCGTGGTGGCGGACGACGTGATGACAAGCGCGGCGGTAAAAGACGTGATGACAGACGTGGTGGCGAACGACGTTCTAATCCAAGAGGAGATTCTGGATCTCGAAGTGATAGAAGAAGTGGAGAAAGACGTTCTGAATCAAGAGACGGATTTAAAAATAGAAGTGATAGACGAAGCTCAGAAAATTCTTCAGGATCAAGACGCTCTGATTCTGAATCTAGAACAGAAAACTCGGGATCATCAAGACCAAGACGTAGTCGACGATAATTAAACTTTCATGTTAATTTTTAGTCAAAATTATACATGATTCATTATTTATTCGTTTTGTTTAGTACTTTTATAACGAAATTGCTTTAATGAAACTATTAAATGTTAATCAATCGACCAATATTTATATTAAATAGACAGATGAAAAAACTTACCCTACTATTCAGTTTAATATTTGCAACTACAATTAGTATTGCACAAGATAATACTACCGTAAAAGGTACTATTATAAGAGCTGAAAATGGTAAGCCTCTAGAGAATGTAAATATTGTGAACTTAACGAAAGTTATAGGTACCTCAACTAATAGTGAAGGTGAATTTGAAATTAGAGCAACACTTAATGACACAATTCACCTTTCCTATTTAGGTTATAAATCTCTTAAGGTTAGGGTTACAAATGATTGGATAAAATATGGCGCTTCGACTTCAATTGAAATGACTGAAGCCGCCTTAGCTCTTCAAAAAGTAGTTGTTAATCAATTGCGCTTAACAGGTTATTTGGCACTGGATATTGAGCAAGTGCCTTTACAGCAAAACCTTCGATATAGTATCTCTGGTTTGCCTTCTACCGGGTATGAAGGGGGAAATTCAAATAGTGTTGTTACTAAAGTTTTAGGAGCACTTTTTAATCCTGCTGATTTTTTACATAAAATGTTTGGTAGAAAACCTAATGAACTGAGAAAACTAAGACAAATGAAAAAAGATGATGAGATAAGAAATATTTTGTCTAGTCGTTTTGATCGTGAAATGCTTACCGCTCTACTTCAAGTAGATAAAGTTGATCTTGATTTGTTGATTAGTGAATGTAATTACTCTAAAGATTTTATCCGTTCAGCAAATGATCTTCAAATTCTTGATGCCATTAGTGAATGTTATGAAGAATATAAAGTATTGAGTAAAACACGTAGACGTTTATAATCTCAAATCATTGTCTTGAATGTAAGGCTATTCTATTCCCTTCTGAGTCTATAAAAACCCCCATGTAACCAACATTTGGTGAAATTTGAGTTTTAGTTTTTAAAACTTTACCCCCAGCCATTTCTACACGATTAATTTCAATACTAACATCATTGGATCCAAAATAAATTAGTGGGCCATGTGACTCACTGGCTTGATAAGCCTCATTTTTAATTAAGGATCCTGCGGCTCCAGTTTTGTCTTCCGAATAAGGAAACCACCCCATTAAAGTCCCTCCAAAATCTTGGACTGAAATTTCTATTTTAAAAACACTTTCATAAAAAATTTTGGCACGCCCCATATCACTTACCGGAATCTCGAACCATGTAACCATATTCTGCATTACTAATTTTGTATATAATTTAATATTTCTAAGCTTCTAATATTTCCTTTAAACTTACTAAACCCATTTCAAAATCCTTCCCCAAAGTTTTATCCATATTCATAAATAACATCAATATATTAAATGGGAATTTATTGTTCCCAGAAAAGCCCCAAGTCACCAAGGTATGTTCTTCGTCAACTCTTCCCAGTTCAAAATGACCAATGGATTCAGACTTCCATGGTTTAAAAAAACGAAGCTGTGAGTTGATGGACTCATTTTCTATAATGCTCAAAATTTCCTGTTCACCCTCTCCAACATCTTTATTACCTTTCCATTTTGATATAAATCCAACTTCACCATCTGTACCCACATAAGACTGTTCCATGTTGGGATCTTTATTTTTCCAAGGAGACCAGTGATCTTGGTTTTTTACCAATTTCAAATACTGAAACGTTTCAGGAAGTGATTTATTAATAATTATGCTGCGATTTACAGCTAATTTTTTTGGCGCTATTATCCCTAAAGCAACAATGACAATTGCTATAATAACGATTACATATATGGTTACTTCCATGTTCTCTATTAGTTTTTGTTACACAATGACCTGATTGCTATAAATTTACAAAATTACTTCCAACTTTTATAACGTTCTAAAATTTGATCATAACTCTTGATTGTTTTTTTACACCAATCAAATCTTTTTTCCAGTAGTTCGGCTTCCGAAAGCTGCCATGGTATCGTCGATGCTTTCAATTTTGTAGTTACATGTTGAAGAATAATTGCTGCTGATACCGATATATTTAAACTTTCAGTAAAACCTACCATTGGGATTTTCAAAAAGGAATCGGCTTGTTCCATAACTGCATTTGAAAGTCCTTCAGTCTCTCTTCCAAAAAAGAAACATGATTTTTTAGTCACATCAAAATCTGCTAATACTCGGTCCTCTTCATGAGGTGTAGTAGCAACAATTTGATAGCCTCCCTCTTTTAATGACTTTAAACAATCGGAAGCAGAATTATAGCGTTTTAAGTCGACCCATTTCTGTGCTCCCATTGCAATTTCCCTATCTATTCGTTTTACATTTTGCTCTTCAATTACATGTAATTCTTGAATCCCAAATACATCACAACTTCTCATTACTGCACTGGTATTATGCAATTGATACACATCTTCTGTTGCAACAGTAAAATGCTTGGTACGTTGAGATAGTACATGATCAAATCGTAATTTACGGTTTTCTGTGAGGTGAGATTCTAAAAATTCTAAAAGCCTAATATCATTCATAGAGTTCAAATATAATTTAAAATAGTATTTTGGTACTCATGAAAGTTTTATTTCTAATACTTATTATTCATGAGAATGATTATATAAAGAATCCATTTACCAGTAGAAATAGCAGTGATTAAACTAATAAACTATATAGCCAAGTGAAACACATTGTAATTCTGACCGGAGCCGGTATGAGTGCCGAAAGCGGCATAAAAACCTTTCGAGATGCCGATGGTCTTTGGGAAGGTCATAATGTTATGGAAGTTGCATCACCCGAAGGCTTTGCAAACAATCCAGAATTGGTTTTAGATTTTTACAACCAACGTCGAAAACAGTTGCTAGGTGTAAATCCCAATTCGGCACACACGGCCTTAGCTAACTTAGAGAAGAATTTTCATATTTCTATAATAACCCAAAACGTCGACGATTTACATGAGCGTGCTGGAAGCTCGAATCTGTTTCACTTTATTGTGGGGGTTAATCATAATATGTATATTGGGGTATTGTTAAACTAATACACATTATTATGATTGCAATATATACAAGATTATCAGTTGCGGATGACGAATCAAATTCAGTTGATAACCAGATTAGAGAAGGTAAAGCATATGCAGCTTTAAACAGTATTCAAGAATCAGATATTTATTATTATAAAGAAGAAGAAGGTGTTAAAGGTTCAGCAAAATTAAAAGATAGACCAGCACTTTTAAGTATGATGAATGATATCGATGCTGGTATTATAAAAATTGTTTGGGTTAGAAAACAAAATAGATTATCTAGAAGGTTAAAGTACTTCAATGAAATCTTAGAAGATATGATTAGTTATGGTATTAAGCTTTATATGGGTGATAGGGGTTTATTAGAATTAGATTCACCAATGACAAAAATGATGCTTCAAATCATGGCAGCATTTGATGAATATGCACCAGCACAACAATCTAAAGCAACCATAAAAGCATTAAGAGGTAGAGCAGAAGAAGGTAAAGTTTGGGGTACAATTCCATATGGTTATAAAAGAACCACTGATGATAAACCAATTGTAGATACAAAACAAGCCAAAATCATTAGAAGAATCTTTAAAGAATCATTAGCTGGTTCTGGTTCACAAAAAATTGCAAAGGGTTTAAATGTTGATAATGTACCAACCAAATTAAATGCAAGGGGTGATAAAAAAGACCATAGAAGAACCAAACACCCTTTAACCAATGAAGTATTATTAACCAATGTTAAAGATATTAAATGGACACCCAGAACTGTATATGATATGCTAAAAAATACATGGTATATAGGTACAAGAATTTATGGTAAAATTACATATCATGATGTACCAACAATATTAGATAAAAAACTATTTGATGATGTACAACAAAACCTAATTAAGAATAAATCCAAAACAGGTAAAGGTGTTGAATATAG